>NZ_JBVHJJ010000014.1:0-243010 GCF_055560115.1 Streptomyces sp. NPDC023527 | reverse complement strand
CCACATATTGGGGTGTCCTGTGTTGGATTATCTCAGCCCACCCACCCACGACACCCCCCCCCCCCCACCCCCCCCCAACTTTCTTGGGGGGGCCCGGCGCTTCGGGCGCGCCCCCACCTCTGTATGGAGGAACACGTGGGTCCCCGCAAGCCGAACATGGAGTCGACCATCTACCTGGGCAGTGACGGTTGGTGGCACGGTCGCGTCACGATGGGCGTCAAGAACAACGGCAGCCCCGACCGGCGCCACCGGAGGGCCAGGACGGAACCCGCAGTGCGCCGGAAGGTCCGGGAGCTGGAGAAGCTCAGGGACGAGAAGCGCGCACCGAAGGCCGGCCGCATCCCCACCGTGGCTCAGTGGATGGAGACATACCTGACCACCATCGCAAGCCTGAAGCTCAAGCCGCGCTCGCTCGACGACTACTGGTCCAAGACACGCAACGACATCATCCCGGGCGTCGGTGGACACCGCCTGGACAAGCTCCAGCCGGAGCATTTGGAGCGGATGTATGCGGCCATGCTCGCGGAAGGTCACGCACCGTCCCACGTGCTCAAAGTGCACCGCATCCTGTCGCGGGCCCTCAAGATCGCGCACCGGCGCAGGGTGATCGGGGAGAACGTCGCCACGCTCGTAGACCCTCCGTCCGTCGACGAGACCGAGGCGAATCCCTTCACGAAGGAACAGGCCAAAGCCTTTTTGGAGGCTGCCGCAAAACGGCCCACCTTCATGCGGTGGACCGTCGGCGTCGGCATGGGCTTCCGGCAGGGGGAGACCCTCGGACTCCGGTGGCCGTACGTCGACCTCGAACAGGAGCTCTTCCACCCTCGCTGGCAGCTTCAGCGCCTCACCTGGCGACATGGCTGCTCAGACCCGCACGCCTGCGGTGACCGCCTTCACAGGTTCGAGCCGTGCCCGCCCGGCTGCACGACGCACAAGGGGTACAAGCGTGGCTGCCCCAGGCCGTGCACGAAGACCTGCAAGAGACATGCCAGCGCATGCCCGCTCCGCAAGGGTGGGGGCTTGGTCTTCACCCGCCCCAAGACCAAGAAGAGCTGGGAGCCCGTGCCTATCCCACCGCCCTTCATCCCGTACCTGCGCGAGCACAAAGCACAGCAGGACGAGGACCGGGCTGCGGCCGGCGAAGCGTGGCAGGAGTGCGGGGCGGTCTTCACCCGGCCGGACGGACGGCCGCTCGACCCCCGGCAGGACTGGCAGGAATTCAAGGAGCTGCTGGAGGAGTCCGGCATCAGTGACCGCCGCCTCTACGACGGCAGCCGACACACGGCCGGCACGATCCTGAATGAACTGGGCGTGGACATGCCCACGATCATGGAGATACTCCGGCATACGCAGATCAGTCAGACCCGCCGGTACGTCAAGGGGCGCTCGTCGCTCTCTAAGGACGCCATGCGCCGTATGGGGGACGCCTTCATGCCCTCACCGAAACCCACCACTGAGACCAGAACTGAGACCGAGGACACCCGATCGGCACGCGCCCGCCGTCGCAGACGCATCCGGTAAAAGCAAAAGCCCCAGGTCACGGCGAGTGAGTCCTGAGGCTTCTACAGAGCCGCCTTCGGGATTCGAACCCGAGACCTACGCATTACGAGTGCGTTGCTCTGGCCAACTGAGCTAAGGCGGCAAGCTGCCGGGGCCGGTTCGGCATCAGCAGCGCGCCCAAGTCTACACAGGTTCCAGGGGTGCTCCGTACACGCCGACCGGGAGGGGAGAGCAGCAGGTCAGGAGCACTTCTGGGAGGCGGGGGGCGGGGTCGTGGTGAGGAGGTAGTTGTTGATCGCGGTGTCGATGCAGGCGCTGCCCCGGGTGTACGCGGTGTGACCGTCGCCGTCGTAGGTCAGGAGGCGGCCGGAGGAGAGCTGGGAGGCCAGGGCGCGGGCCCAGGGGTAGGGGGTCGCGGGGTCGCGGGTGGTGCCGACGACGAGGATGGGGTCGGCTCCCGGGGCCGGGATGCGGTGCGGGCGGCCGGTGGCCGGGACGGACCAGTATCCGCAGGTCAGGGCCGACCAGGCGAGGCTCGTACCGAAGACGGGTGAGGCCTTCTCGAAGGCGGGGACGGCCGCGCGGACCTCGCCGGGATTGCGGAAGGCCGGCGGGAGGTCCAGGCAGTTCACGGCGGCGTTGGCGTACATCAGATTGGCGTAGTGGCCGGCGCCCGATCGCTCGTAGTAGGCGTCGGAGAGCTTCAGCAGCGGGGTGCCGTCCCCCCTCGTCGCGGAGTGCAGTGCCTTGCGCAGCAGACCCCAGGCGGCCTCGTCGTACATGGCGGAGATCACACCGGTGGTGGCGAGGCTCTCGGTGAGGCGGCGCGGCTTGGTGGCGGGCAGGGGCTGGGCGTCGAGCTGCTTGAAGAGGGCCTTCAGGCGATGCCCCGCGGCCGTGGCGGTGGTGGTGCCCAGCGGGCAGTCCCTGCGCTTGACGCAGTCCTCGGCGAAGGAGGTGAAGGCGGTCTGGAAGCCGGCGGTCTGGTCGCGGTTGATCCGCTGCGCGTCGAGCGAGGGATCGAGGGCCCCGTCGAGGACGAGGCGGCCGACGCGGGCCGGGAAGAGCCCGGCGTAGGTGGCGCCGAGGAACGTGCCGTACGAGGCGCCGACGTACGCCAGCTTCTCGTCGCCCAGGGCCGCGCGCAGGACGTCCATGTCGCGGGCGGCCTCGATGGTCGAGACGTGGCCGAGGAGCTTGCCGGCCCGGCCGGCGCAGCCCTCCGCGAACTTGATGTACGTGTCGACCAGTTCGCCGACCTCGCCGGCGTCGTCCGGGGTCTGGTCGACCTGGGTGTAGGCGTCCATGTCGGCGTCGGACAGGCAGGTGATCGGTTCGCTGGCGGCCACGCCGCGCGGGTCCATCGCCACCATGTCGTACCGGGCGCGGACGGCGGCGGGATAGCCGCCGGCGGCGAACTGCTGGAGATAGCCGATCGCCGAGCCGCCCGGGCCGCCGGGGTTGACCATCAGGGAGCCGAGGCGTTTGCCGGAGCCGGTGGCCTTCTTGCGGGAGACCGCCAGCTTGACGTCGTCCTCCGCCTGCGGCCTGGCGTAGTCCAGCGGGGCGATCAGCGTGGCGCACTCGAAGCCGGACGTGCCGCAGGGGCGCCAGGTCAACTTTTGTTTGTAGTACGGGCGGAGGTTGGCCGGCGCCTCGGCCGGCAGCGGGGCGAGGAGGCGGCCGGTGGCCGAGTGGTACGGAGAGGTGAAGGAGGAGGCGTACGGGCTGTGGGGGGCGCCGAGCACCCCCAGCCCCGTGGTGAGGTCCGACGCCCGCCCGCTGTCCCGGTCCTGCGGACGTGGCGCCGCGGACGCCCTCGGCGAGGCGCCGCCCATGGCGCAGCCGGAGATCAGCAGGGCCGCGGTCGCGATGACGGCGCCGGAGGTGCGGAGCAGACGGCTGGTGTCCATCGGCTGGTCCCTCTACGTGGAGTGCACGGGCATGGCAGGTGCGGGCCCCCGGGACGCACTCAGTCCTGCGATCGTCACAGGGAGTTACGGATAAGGACGACGCCCGGACGGAGCGTATCCGGATGGGTGTGTGCCATGGCCAGCCGCAGAGCGTCATTGGCCTCGTATGAGTGAGAGCGCGTAACCGCGAGGGGCTTGGCGCGTAGGCGGCGCTATCCCGCCCGGAGCGCCACCGTCATCGCCTCGACCGCGAGCAGCGGCGCCACGTTTCTGTCGAGTGCCTGGCGACAGGCGATGATCGCCTCGATACGGCGCAGCGTCCGCTCCGGGCCCGAGCCCGCGGCGACGCGCTGGAGGGCGTCGCGCGCGTCGGTGTTGGCGATCGGCACGCGGGAGCCGAGCTGCATCGCCAGGACGTCGCGGTAGAAGCCGGTCAGGTCGACCAGGGCGAGGTCGAGGCTGTCGCGCTGGGTGCGGGTGCCGCGGCGCTTCTGGCGGTCCTGGAGCTCCTTCATGGCGCCCGCGGTGCCGCGCGGGAGCCGGCCGCCGGTGCCGGCCGCGGCGCCGAGCGCCGAGCGCAGCGCCTCGGTCTCCTTGGTGTCGACCTCCTCGGCGACCTGCTTGGCGTCCTCGGCCGCCGCGTCGATGAGCTCCTGGGCCGCCTTCAGGCAGCCGCCGATGTCGTCGACGCGCAGCGGCACCTTCAGGACGGCCGCGCGGCGGGCGCGGGCGCGCTCGTCCGTGGCCAGACGGCGGGCCCGGCCGATGTGGCCCTGGGTGGCGCGGGCCGACTGCGCGGCGAGCTCGGGGTCGATGCCGTCGCGGCGGACGAGGATGTCCGCGACCGCGTCGACGGGGGGCGTCCGCAGGGTGAGCAGGCGGCAGCGCGAACGGATCGTCGGCAGCACGTCCTCCAGGGAGGGCGCGCACAGCAGCCACACGGTGCGCGGCGCGGGCTCCTCGACGGCCTTGAGGAGGACGTTCCCGGCGCCCTCGGTCAGGCGGTCGGCGTCCTCCAGGACGATGACCTGCCAGCGGCCGACGGCCGGGGACAGCTGGGCCCGGCGGACCAGTTCGCGGGTCTCCTTCACACCGATCGACAGCTGATCCGTGCGGACGATCTCGACGTCCGCGTGGGTGCCCACGAGCGTGGTGTGACAGCCGTCGCAGAACCCGCAGCCGGGGGGCGCGCCCATGGCACGGTCCGGGCTGGTGCACTGGAGCGCCGCCGCGAAGGCACGGGCGGCGGTGGACCGGCCGGAGCCGGGCGGACCGGTGAACAACCACGCGTGCGTCATCGACCCACCGCCGGCCGCCGCGGACACCTCACCGTCCGTCTCACGGGTCGCCGCAGCCGTGACCAGCGCGTCCGCGTCCCGCGCGGCGGCGGAGAGCTGCTCCGTCACCCGCTCCTGGCCGACCACGTCGTCCCACACCGCCATGGCTGTCCTCCACGCTGGTTGTCCTGCGATTACCCATTGTGGGACACGGCACTGACAACACCCGCCGCGATCGGCCGCCGGGGCCCGGCCGGGCGGCTCACGAGGGGGCGTGCGGGGCGGGAAGGCGCCTGGGAGAGCGCCCTGGCCGCCGGGCACTCACGCCCGTACGACACCACCGCGGGCGTCCACTCGCTTATGCACGGCAAACCCGAACACCCAGCCCCGTACGGGTCCGGTGCTGCCGACCTGCTGACGGTCCGGCGCGCCGACCACCGGCTCAGGGGCACAGCAGGCCCGAATCCCCCGGGTCCGCCTGGCATCACCGCTGCCGACCCCGCCGTCGGGCGCCCACGCGCCGAACCGGGGGTTACGGGCACGCCGGCCCGTACTGCCACATCGCGGCCGTGCCGGCCTTCACAGACCTCCGCCCGGAGGCGGCTGGGCCGCCCACCAGTAGAGGCGCCCCGCAAGCCCGGGTACTCAGACCCGCGCCACAGCCACCGTCAGCCCCACGAGCCGTCAGCCCCGTCGGCCGTCAACCCGCCGGCCGTCAGCCTCGCCGGCGGCTTGCATCGTCCTCGCCGCCGTCCCGGCCGGCGTCGTCCTGTCGGTCGGTGCCGCCTCGGCGGTCGGCCTCGCGCGGGCCGAGGAGCTCGTCCGCGAGCGTCGGGGCGTCGTCCGCCCAGCCCGGGCGGTTCCGGGACCTGCGGTCGGCGGGCCCGGTCCGGTCCTCGTTCAGCTGGGGCAGCTCGCGCGTGATCTCGCTGTCGGAGTCCGCCGGGGCCCGGTTCCGACCGCCGGCTTCGGCGTCCTCCGGCCGGAAGAGCCAGCCCGGCACCCGGTCCGTCGGGTTCGCCGGGCGCTCGACGCGGCCGGCACGCGCGGGCCGCTCGGACCGTACGGGCGGCAGCACGGCCGTCTCTTCCGCGTCACCCGGCGAAGACGAGCCGGTCGACTCATCCCGTACGGGCGGCAGCACGGCAGTCTCCTCCGCATCACCCGGCGCGGGCGAGCCGGTCGACTCCGCCCGTACCGGCGGAAGAACCGCGGTCTCCTCCGCATCACCCGCCGAAGGCGACCCGGCGGACGGCTGCGGCAGCACCGTCGTCTCCTCGGAATCGGAACCGGAGCCGGAGCCGACGCCAGAGGACGCGCCCTCGCCCTCCGAACGCTTCCCCTTCTCCATCCCCCACGTGATCCGCGGCGTCTCCGGCCGCGCCACCGGCGTCGCACCGCGCACCGGCGGCAGCACCGCCGTCTCGTCCTCCGCGCCCTGAGGCGCGACGGGCTGCGCGGCACGCGACACCGTGCGCGGGTCGATCCGCGGCCGTTCGACGGTCGGTGTCTGGTCCGGTGCCGCGTCCGGCGCGCGGTCCACCGTGCGCGGATCGGGCCGGCCGAGCACCGGCCTGCGCAGCGTCCGCGTCTCCTCCGAGCGGCGGCCCGCGTCCGGCTCGGACGCCGGCTTCGGCGGCTCTACCGTCTGCGTCTCCTGGGAGTCGGCGTCGACGCCGGACTCCCGCTCGGCGAGCGACGGCCGCTCGACCGTCGGAGCCTCATCCGCGGCCGCCGCGGCAGCCGCGGCCGCGGAAACCGCCTCCGCCTCCTCGGCCGCCCGCGCCGCCTCGATCCGCGCCTGCTCCGCCCGCAGCAGCGCTTCCTCCGCCTTGCGCTGCTTCTCGCGGCGCCGCTCCTCGGCCTCCGCCCGCAGCCGCGCCTCTTCCTCGGCCTGCTTGCGGAGCCGCTCCTGCTCGGCGGCGCGCGCACGCTCCTCCGCCTCGCGGCGCTTGCGCTCCTCCTCGGCCAGGCGGCGTGCCTCCTCGGCCCGCTGTCGGGCCTCCTCCGCGAGGCGCTCCTCCTCGCGTCGGCGGGCTTCCTCCAGCTCGCGGCGCTTGCGCTCCTCTTCCTCCGCGCGCAGCTTGGCGAGCATCGCCTGGCGCTCGCGCTCCAGCCGCTCCTCCTCCGCCTTGCGCGCGGCCTCTTCCTCGGCCCGGCGCCGGGCCTCTTCCTCGGCGGCCCTGCGGGCCTGCTCGCGGCGCTCGATCTCGGCCGCGGAGAGGGGAAGGACCTGGTCGAGGCGGTGGCGTACGACGGTGGAGACGGCCTCCGGCTCCTGGCCGGCGTCCACGACGAGATAGCGCGACGGGTCCGCGGCGGCCAGGGTCAGGAAGCCGGTCCGTACGCGCTGGTGGAACTCCGCCGGCTCGGACTCCAGGCGGTCGGGGGCCTCGGTGAACCGTTCCCTCGCGGTCTCGGGCGAGACGTCGAGCAGCACCGTCAGATGCGGTACGAGCCCGGCCGTGGCCCAGCGCGAGATCCGGGCGATCTCGGTCGGCGAGAGGTCGCGCCCGGCGCCCTGGTAGGCGACGGACGAGTCGATGTAGCGGTCGGTGATGACGACCGCGCCGCGCTCCAGGGCGGGCCGGACGACGGAGTCGACGTGCTGGGCGCGGTCGGCCGCGTACAGCAGGGCCTCGGCGCGGTCGGAGAGGCCGGCGGAGCCGACGTCGAGCAGGATGGCGCGCAGCCGCTTGCCGATGGCGGTCGCGCCGGGCTCGCGGGTGACGACGACCTCGTGGCCCTTGGCGCGGATCCAGTCGGCGACCGCCTGCACCTGGGTGGACTTGCCGGCGCCGTCACCGCCCTCGAAGGCGATGAAGAAGCCGGTGTCCGAGGGGGCCTGGTCGGGGTCGCCGCCCCGCAGCACGTCCATCAGATCGCGGCGGAACGGCACCCCGTGGCGGTCGTCGGTCTTGCCGAGGACGATCGCGCCGACGGGCAGCAGCAGCGCGCCGACGAGCATCAGCGTGAAGGCCGCCCCGCCGTGCGCGAAGACGAAGCTGCCGCTCTCCAGGCGGTGCGGCCCGATGGCGGCGGCGAGCAGCGGCGCCGCGACCGCGCCGAGGGCCGTGCTGACGCGGACGACGGCGTGCAGGTGGTCGGTCGTGCGGGCCCGGCGGCTCTCCTCGGTCTCCTGGTCGAGCAGGGAGTGCCCGGTGTTGGCGACGATGCCCGCGCCGACGCCTGCCACGAGGATGAGCAGCAGCACCGTGGTGGGGTCGGGCACCAGCCCGGCCGCCAGCAGCGCGAGGCCGGTCAGGGCGAGGGCGAGGGCGAGCAGGCGGCGGCGGGAGAAGCCGGGCAGCACCTTGCGCGCGCAGCGGATGCCGACGACCGGGCCGCCGCCGAGGGCGAGCACCAGCAGCCCGAAGGCGACCGGGCCGCCGCCGAGGTCGATGGCCTGGAGCGCGGCGACGCCGACGGCCGCCGCGATGGCGCCCGCGACCGCCGCGCAGGCCAGGACGAGCACCGGGATCGCGCCCGTGCGGCCCGTGTCGGGTCCTTGGGCGGGCGTCCTGGGGCGGCGCAGACCCTCAAGGGGGGAGCGCACGCGCGGGGACCGCGCGCCGGGGAGTTCGAGGGAGTGGAGGATCGCGATGGAGGTCGCGAAGAGCGCGGCGGAGAGGAAGGACCCCATCGCCACCTGGTGCTCGTGGAACCAGTCGATGCCGGAGCCGAAGAGATTGCTGACGAGCGTGATGGCGACGAGCGCGGCCGCGGCGACGGGCAGCGCGACGAAGTTCGTCCGCAGGGAGAGCCGGCGCAGGGCGTCGTAGTGGTCCGGCAGCGGCCGTACGCTCGCGCCCTCGGCGGGCGGCGCGGGCAGCAGCGCGGGGGCCGCGCCGTCCTTGGCGACGGTCCAGAAGCGTTCGGCGACGCCCAGGAGGAACGCCGAGACCAGCAGCAGGCCGAGCGCCCTGCTCTCGGTCCAGTCGATCCACAGGGGGGCGACGACCAGCAGGGCGAGCCGTACGCCGTCCGCGCCGATCATGGTCCAGCGGCGGTCGAGCGGTCCGGCCGGCGCGATGAGCGAGGCGACCGGGCCGAGCAGGACGGCGCCGAAGAGCAGGGTCGCGAGCAGGCGTGCGCCGAGGACCGCGGCGACCGCGAGGGCGGCACCGCGGTAACCGCCCCCGAACGACCCGGCCACGACCGACGCCTGCAGCGCCAGCGACAGGAGGACCAGGAGGGCGAGGGAGTCCCCGGCCCCGCCGACGAACTGGGCGCTCCACAACCGCCGGAGCGGCGGGATGCGCAGCAGGGCCCGTACGGCGCGCTCGCGGGAGTCCGCGGCTAGGGCGCCGGATGTGGGGGTTTCCACTGTTGGCTGCTCGGCTCGCGTCATCCTGCCAGCCTATCCGGAGTGACCGGCCATCAATCGCCGTCCCGAACGTCTGAGCGAGTCGAGGTGTCGGGATTCAAACACGGGACGACGCGGGAAGAGGAGAAGGGCGGAGAACCGGTATCCGGCCCTCCGCCCTTCTCGAAGCCCTTCTCGACGTTCGTCGCGACGCCGGTAGGCGTCACATCGGCGTCCGCGCGCTACTCCGCGGAAGCCGCCGACGCCTGCGACGCGGCAGCGGTCTTCTTCGCCGCCGTCGTCTTCTTCGCCGCGGTGGTCTTCTTCGCGGTCGTCGTCTTCTTGGCGGCCGTCTTCTTCGCGGCGGTCTTCTTGGCCGTCGCCTTCTTGGCCGTCGTCGCCTTCTTCGCCGGCGCCTTCTTGGCGGTCTTCTTCGCCGGTGCCTTGGCGCGCTTCTCGGCGAGGAGCTCGTAGCCGCGCTCCGGCGTGATCGTCTCGACGTCGTCGTCACGGCGCAGCGTGGCGTTGGTCTCGCCGTCCGTCACGTACGGACCGAAGCGACCGTCCTTGACCACGACGGGTCGCTCGCTGACCGGGTCGGTGCCCAGTTCCTTCAGCGGCGGCTTGGCCGCGGCCCGGCCGCGCTGCTTGGGCTGGGCGTAGATCGCCAGGGCCTCGTCGAGCGTGATCGTGAAGAGCTGGTCCTCGGTCTCCAGCGACCGCGAGTCGGTGCCCTTCTTCAGATACGGGCCGTAGCGGCCGTTCTGGGCGGTGATCTCGACGCCTTCGGCGTCCTTGCCGACGACGCGGGGCAGCGACATCAGCTTGAGCGCGTCGTCGAGGGTGACCGTGTCGAGGGACATGGTCTTGAAGAGCGAGGCGGTGCGCGGCTTGACCGCGTTCTTGCCGGTCTTCGGGGTGCCCTCGGGGAGGATCTCGGTGACGTACGGGCCGTAGCGGCCGTCCTTGGCGACGATCTCGTGGCCGGTGGCCGGGTCGGTGCCCAGCTCGAAGTCGCCGCTCGGCTTCGCCAGCAGCTCCTCCGCGTGCTCCACCGTCAGCTCGTCCGGAGCGAGGTCTTCCGGCACGTCGGCGCGCTGGTGGCCGTCGGTGTCCTTCTCGCCGCGCTCGACGTACGGGCCGTAGCGGCCGACGCGCAGCATGATGTCGTTGCCGACCGGGAACGAGGACACCTCACGGGCGTCGATCGCGCCGAGGTCGGTGACGAGCTCCTTGAGGCCGCCGAGGTGGTCGCCGTCGCCGTTGCCGGCCTCGGCGGCGCCGCCGGCCGAGCCCTCGGTGCCCTCGCCGAAGTAGAAGCGGCGCAGCCACGGCACGGCCTGGGCCTCGCCGCGGGCGATGCGGTCGAGGTCGTCCTCCATGGAGGCGGTGAAGTCGTAGTCGACGAGCCGGCCGAAGTGCTTCTCCAGCAGGTTGACGACCGCGAAGGACAGGAAGGACGGGACGAGTGCCGTGCCCTTCTTGAAGACGTAGCCGCGGTCGAGGATCGTGCCGATGATCGACGCGTACGTCGACGGGCGGCCGATCTCCCGCTCCTCCAGCTCCTTGACCAGCGACGCCTCGGTGTAGCGGGCCGGGGGCTTGGTGGCGTGGCCGTCGGCCGTGATCTCCTCGGCGGTCAGCGGGTCGCCCTCGGTGACCTGCGGGAGGCGGCGCTCGCGGTCGTCGAGCTCGGCGTTCGGGTCGTCGGCACCCTCGACGTAGGCCTTCATGAAGCCGTGGAAGGTGATCGTCTTGCCGGAGGCGCTGAACTCGGCGTCCCGGCCGTCGCTCGCCCGGCCGCCGATCTTGACGGTGACGGAGTTGCCGGTCGCGTCCTTCATCTGGGAGGCGACGGTCCGCTTCCAGATCAGCTCGTAGAGGCGGAACTGGTCGCCGGTCAGGCCGGTCTCGGCGGGCGTACGGAAACGGTCACCCGACGGGCGGATCGCCTCGTGCGCCTCCTGGGCGTTCTTGACCTTGCCGGCGTACGTCCGCGGCTTGTCCGGCAGATAGTCGGCGCCGTACAGCTGCGTCACCTGGGCCCGCGCGGCCTGCACGGCCGTGTCGGACAGCGTAGTGGAGTCCGTACGCATATAGGTGATGAAGCCGTTTTCGTACAGCTTCTGCGCCACCTGCATGGTGGCCTTCGCACCGAAGCCCAGCTTGCGCGAGGCCTCCTGCTGGAGCGTGGTCGTCCGGAACGGCGCGTACGGCGAGCGGCGGTACGGCTTGGACTCGACGGAGCGCACCGAGAACGCCGAGTCCGCCAGGGCGGCGGCGAGGGCACGGGCGTTCGCCTCGTCCAGGTGCAGGACGGTGGAGTTGTCCTTGAGCACACCGGTCGAGCCGAAGTCGCGGCCCTGCGCCACGCGGCGGCCGTCGACGGCGGACAGGCGGGCGGACAGGGTGCCCGGGTCGGTCGCGTCGCCGCCGCGGCCGGTGGCGAAGGTGCCGGTCAGGTCCCAGTACTCGGCGGAGCGGAAGGCGATGCGCTCGCGCTCCCGCTCGACGACGAGGCGCGTGGCGACGGACTGCACCCGGCCGGCCGACAGCCGGGGCATGACCTTCTTCCACAGGACCGGCGAGACCTCGTAGCCGTAGAGGCGGTCGAGGATGCGGCGGGTCTCCTGGGCGTCGACGAGCTTCTTGTTGAGCTCGCGGGGGTTGGCGACGGCCTCGCGGATCGCGTCCTTGGTGATCTCGTGGAAGACCATCCGGCGGACGGGGACCTTGGGCTTGAGGACTTCCTGGAGGTGCCACGCGATGGCTTCGCCCTCGCGGTCCTCATCGGTGGCGAGGAAGAGCTCGTCGGACTCGGCCAGCAGCTGCTTGAGCTTCTTGACCTGGTCCTTCTTGTCGTGGTTGACGACATAGATGGGCTGGAAGTCGGCATCGACGTTCACGCCGAGGCGGGCCCAGGACTCGCCCTTGTACTTGGCCGGGACCTCGGCGGCCCCGTTCGGCAGGTCACGGATGTGCCCGACGCTCGCCTCGACGACGTATCCGGGGCCGAGGTAGCCCTTGATCGTCTTCGCCTTGGCAGGCGACTCGACGATGACGAGTCGGCGGCCGCCCTGTGCGGTCTCGCTGGTCGGGGACAACTTCGCTCTTCTTCCGGTCGGCACTCGGTGTAGGCGCTGCGGTGACGCTGCGGAGTGTGACGGTACATCCCGCCCCCGTGTCAAACGGAAAAAGCCCGCAACGCCACTCGAACGGTAACCCGACAAGCGTCCTGTCTGCCGCCCGGACCGGCACACCGTGGGAGAGGAGGGGTTGCCGGGGCGCCGCGCCGCCCTGTTCCGGCCGTGTGTGCCGGGTGTCGCGAACCCGACCCTCCTCGGCGTGCCGTCAGCCCTCCACCGGGGTCAGGAAACCCTGCTCGACCAGCAGCCGGATCGCCTCCGGGGTGCGGTCGCGCAGCAGCACCGGATCCTCTCCGACCAGCTGCGCGATGGCGTCGAGGATGCGGCCGGCGCTGAGAGAGCCGTCACACACCCCGGCGAAGCCCGCGCCGACCGTGTCCACCTTGGTGGCCCGCCGCATTCCGCGGTTCTGGCGGAGCACCACGTGCTCGGGGTCCTCCGCGCCGGGCAGCCCGACCTGCTCCTGCACGACCTCCTCGGCCAGCCGGAAGCGGACGCCCAGCAGCGACGCGTCGTCATGCGCGCGCAGGAAGTCCTGTCGCTCGAAATGGGCCCGAACGGAGGCACCGAGCGGCTGCTCGACCGGGTGGGGCCACTCCTCCGCGGTGACGGAAGGCCGCTCCGCGCCCGATTTACGCAGCGTGATCCAGCCAAATCCGACGGCTTTGGTCTTGCGCGCCTCGAACTCGTCCAGCCACGCGTCATAGCGGGCCGCGTACTGCGCGGGGTCGGTCAGGTGATCGCCGCCGTCGCGCAGCCACAGCTCGGCGTACTGCGCGACGTCCTGCACCTCGCGCTGGACGATCCAGGCGTCGCAGCCGCGCGGCACCCAGGAGGAGAGCCGGTCCCGCCAGTCCTCGCCCTCGACGTGCTGCCAATTGGCGAGCAGCTGGCAATATCCGCCGTCGTTCAGCCGGTCGGCGGCCTGCTGGACGAGGCTCCGGCACAGGTCGTCGCCGCCCATGCCGCCGTCGCGGTAGGTCAGCCGGGCTCCGGGGGAGATCACGAACGGCGGGTTGGAGACGATCAGGTCGTACGTGTCCTGGGCGACCGGCTCGAAGAGCGAGCCCTCGCGCAGGTCGGGCTCGGCCGCGCCGGACAGGGCGAGCGTCAGGCGCGCGAAGTGCAGGGCGCGCGGGTTGAGGTCGGTGGCGGTGACCTTGGTGGCGTGCTGGGCGGCGTGCAGTGCCTGGATACCGGAGCCGGTGCCGAGGTCGAGGGCGCTCGCCACGGGCGTACGGACGGTGATCCCGGCCAGTGTGGTGGAGGCGCCGCCGACGCCGAGGACGAGCTGCGAGCGCTCGACGCCGGCCGGGCCCGCGGCACCACCGGCGATGCCGCCGGCGCCGCCGACGGCGCAGCCCAGGTCGGAGACGATCCACCAGTCCTGCCCGTCGGGGCCGCCGTAGGGGCGCACGTCGACGGTCGCCCGTACATCGTCGCCGTCCCGGACCAGCCAGCCGGCGGCCAGGCTCTCGTCCATGGGCAGCGCGGCGGCGGCCCGCCCGTACGCGACGGGGCGCTGGAGCAGGAAGAGGCGGACCAGCGTCTCCAGCGGGCCGTCGCCACGGGTGGCGCGCAGTGCGGGGACGGTCTCGCTGCGGGCGAGGGCGGCGTAGGCGGGCGCGCCCAGCAGGTCGAGGAGGCCGTCGGCGGTGAAGTCGGCGGCGAGCAGGGCGTCGCGCAGTCGGGCGATGCGCGCGCGGTCGGCGGCGGGAAGGAGCGTACTCACCCGACCATTGTCGGGGGCACCACTGACAAATGACGCCACCGGCGAATACGCATCGGCAGATGCGCGTCGGCGGATGACAACAGCGGCGGCGCGGGCCGGGACGGCGAACGCCCGGTGCCACGCCGCCTGGGGGCGTGGCACCGGGCGAGGCGACCGGGCGGTTTCCGTGTGTCGGCCGCTTCTTCCCGCCGCCGGTTACTTCTTCGTATTGGTGGGCGTGGGCCCGCCCGGCGTCTTCTGGCAGCCGGGCTGCTTCGCCATGGCCTTGCCGACGTCGCCGGACTGGAGCTTCTTGAGGGCCTCGTCGCTCTGGCTGCTGAGCTTGCCGATGTCCCCGCCGATGCCCTTGAGCCCGTCGGCGAACTTCGCCTTGTCACCGGTGTCGAGGCCGTCGATGCGCTTCTTGAGGCCGGTGTACGCCCCGGAGAGGTCGTTGAGGGCCTTGACGGCGTTCTTCTGGCTGTTCTCGCCGTCCTTGACGGGCGGCGCGCCCGCGTCCTGAACGCTCTTGGCCAGCGCCTTGTAGGCGTCCGCGTTGGCCTGGAAGGCGGCCGAGTCGGTCTGCTGGACCTTCTTGGAGTCCTCCTCCGTCTGGACGCCGGCGATGGAGTGGTTGGCGTCCTGGATCTTCTTCACCTGGGGCTGCATCTGGTCGCAGACCTTCTTGGACCAGTCGTCGAGCTTCTTGTTGCCTTCGTCGTCTCCGCCACAGCCCGACAGTGCCAGGACAAGTGCCGCACCGCCGGACAGTGCAGCCACAAGCTTCTTGTTCACCGGATTGGTCCCTTCGATGGCTCTCGGCCCCGGAACTTACACGTCCGGGCGGTACCGCCTGAGAGCCGAGTACCCTGTTCGCCCCCTTTTGAAGCCATTTGCACCAAGCAAGGCGTGGTGTTCGCCGCACATGATCGGCGTCACGCGCCCCGGCGGCGCACACGGGTGGGCGGCGCGCCCGTGCGCTCCGCCCACCCGTACTCCTGACGTCCGGTCAGTGCGCCCTGCCCCTGACTGTCGGTCAGCGTGCCCCGGACGCTAGGAGACCACCGCCGGGTCGACCGGCCGCGCCGCCGGCTCGGGGTTGCCGTCGTCGCCGTCGACGGCCACGCCGCGCCGCTTGGAGACGTAGACCGCGCCGACGATGACGACGGTGGCCAGCACCGCGACGCCGATCCGCAGGCCGTTGTTGGCGTCGTCGCCGTAGGAGAACTTCACCACCGCCGGTGCGATCAGTAGTGCGACGAGGTTCATCACCTTCAGCAGCGGGTTGATGGCGGGGCCCGCGGTGTCCTTGAACGGGTCGCCCACCGTGTCGCCGATGACCGTGGCGGCGTGCGCCTCGCTGCCCTTGCCGCCGTGGTGCCCGTCCTCCACCAGCTTCTTGGCGTTGTCCCAGGCGCCACCGGAGTTGGCCAGGAAGACCGCCATGAGCGTGCCGGTGCCGATGGCGCCCGCGAGGTACGAACCGAGCGCGCCGACGCCGAGCGCGAACCCGACCGCGATCGGTGCCATCACGGCCAGCAGGCCGGGCGTGGCGAGCTCCCGCAGCGCGTCCTTGGTGCAGATGTCCACCACGCGCCCGTACTCCGGCTTTTCGGTGTAGTCCATGATCCCGGGGTGCTCGCGGAACTGCCGCCGCACCTCGTAGACCACCGAGCCGGCCGAGCGCGAGACGGCGTTGATGGCCAGCCCCGAGAAGAGGAAGACGACGGCGGCGCCGAGGACCAGGCCGACCAGGTTGTTGGGCTGGGAGATGTCCAGGCTCAGGCCCAGCTCACCGGACTTGGCGTGCACGTCCTGGACGGCGGTGGCGATGGCGTCGCGGTACGAGCCGAAGAGCGCCGACGCGGCCAGCACGGCCGTGGCGATGGCTATGCCCTTGGTGATCGCCTTGGTGGTGTTGCCCACGGCGTCGAGGTCGGTGAGGACCTGCGCGCCCGCGCCCTGGACGTCGCCGGACATCTCGGCGATGCCCTGCGCGTTGTCGGAGACCGGCCCGAAGGTGTCCATGGCGACGATGACGCCGACGGTGGTCAGCAGGCCCGTACCGGCGAGCGCGACGGCGAACAGGGCGAGCATGATGGACGTGCCGCCGAGCAGGAACGCGCCGTAGACGCTGAGGGCGATCAGGACGGCCGAGTAGACCGCCGACTCCAGGCCGATGGAGATGCCCGCGAGGATGACGGTGGCGGGGCCGGTCAGGGAGGTCTTGCCGATGTCGCGCACGGGCCGCCGGCTGGTCTCCGTGAAGTAGCCCGTGAGCTGCTGGATGAGGGCGGCGAGCACGATGCCGATGGCCACCGCGACGAGCGCGAGGACGCGCGGGTCGCCGCCGTGGCCGCGGATGGCCTCGTCGCCGATGCCCTTCAAGTCCGCGTAGCTGGACGGCAGGTAGACGAACACGGCGACGGCCACCAGCACGAGCGAGACGACGGCCGAGATGAAGAAGCCGCGGTTGATGGCCGTCATGCCGCTGCGGTCGCTGCGGCGCGGGGCGACCGCGAAGATGCCGATCATCGCGGTGAGCACGCCGATGGCGGGGACGAGCAGCGGGAAGGCCAGGCCGGCGTCGCCGAACGCGGCCTTGCCGAGGATCAGCGCGGCGACGAGTGTCACGGCGTAGGACTCGAAGAGGTCCGCGGCCATGCCCGCGCAGTCGCCGACGTTGTCGCCCACGTTGTCGGCGATGGTGGCGGCGTTGCGCGGGTCGTCCTCGGGGATGCCCTTTTCCACCTTGCCGACCAGGTCGGCGCCGACGTCGGCGGCCTTGGTGAAGATGCCGCCGCCGACCCGCATGAACATCGCGAGGAGCGCCGCGCCGAAGCCGAAGCCCTCCAGGACCTTGGGCGCGTCGGCGGCGTAGACGAGGACCACGCATGAGGCGCCCAGCAGGCCGAGCCCGACCGTGAACATCCCGACGACACCGCCCGTACGGAACGCGATCTTCATGGCCTTGTGCGAGACGGCCGTCAGATCCTTCTCGGGCTCGCCCTCGGCGGGCGTGGCCTCGCGCGCGGCCGCGGCGACCCGCACATTGCTGCGCACGGCGAGCCACATGCCGATATAGCCGGTGGCCGCGGAGAAGAGCGCGCCGATCAAAAAGAAGGCCGAACGACCCGCACGCTGTGACCAGTTGTCCGCGGGCAACAGCATGAGCAGGAAGAACACCGCCACGGCGAATACGCTCAGGGTGCGCAACTGCCGGGCGAGATAGGCGTTCGCGCCTTCCTGCACGGCCGCGGCGATCTCTTTCATGCGCTCGGTGCCCTCGCCGGCGGCGAGGACCTGCCGTACGAGCACCACGGCCACCGCGAGCGCCGCGAGCGCGACGGCCCCGATCACCATCACCAGGGTGCGATTGCCCTGCGTCAGCTCGGCTGCGAGATTCCGGGTGAAGTCCACCTGTTCAGGGGTAAGGGGCCCCGCCATTCGTCCTCCTTGACGTTTGGCACATGGGCGCGCGACCGATCCGCGACCGCGGAACAGCCGCCACGCTCAGGCGACCTGAGCTCAAGATGGACGGATTGTAGGGAGCATGGCGAGATCAAAACAGAGCGCGGCAAAGCGAATGAGCCGGGGACCGGTGAAGATCGAGTGAATGATCGGCCGGATAAACGATCGCCGAGGAAGATCCGAAAGCGGAGATCGCCGGTCGGAGATCGGAATTGCCGCCCGCCTTCGACGGGCACCGATGAATTCGGCCATTCGGGGGACGACTGCCGGATCGGCGCCCGCGCAGAACAGTTACGCCAGGCGGGGGACGCCGCACTACGGCGACGGGGGGAGGTCCGGCTACGGAAGCACGGCGGCCGATGTCGTCGGCCAGCTCATCCTGATGAGGCCACCGGACTCGTCGGCGGTCACCTCGACGTCGTCGACGAGCCCGCTGATCACGGCGAGGCCCATGTCGTCCTCGGCGTCGGCACCGCCGTCGTCGTGGGCGGGGATGGGCCGGTCCCGGCCGATCGCGGCGGTGATCTCGGCGGGCATGGCGTGCGGCGCGTCGTCCCCCACCTCGATGGAGAACTTCTTCTCGTCCTCGACCAGCACGACCCGCACCGGGGTGGTCACGCCATGGCTGACGTGCAGTCCGACGGCACGCGAGCACGCCTCACCCACGGCGAGGCGGAGCTCGTCCAGCACGGCCTCGTCGACACCGGCCCGGCGCGCCACCGCGGCCGCCACCAGGCGGGCGGTCCGGACGTGCTCGGGAAGGGCACTGAAGAGCAGTTCGACGGTGGCCATGCCATCCCCCTCGGTCGCACGTGCCCCCTTCCCCTCTTCCGGAAAAGGGCTGACTCGCGAGAGGGCCGGGCCCTCAGGCCCGGTACCCCCCGCGTGGCAGTTTTCCTGCGACGACCGTCAGTCGGTCGCCTGCACCGCGTCCTCGACCGAGGTGTGAATCGGGAACACCTTGGTCAGACCGGTGATACGGAAAATCTTCAGAATGCGCTCCTGGTTGCAGACCAGGCGCAGCGAGCCCTCGTGGGCTCGCACCCGCTTGAGGCCGCCGACCAGCACGCCGAGCCCGGTGGAGTCGAGGAAGTCGACGCCCTCCATGTCCACGACGAGGTGATAGCTGCCGTCGTTGACAAGCTCGACCAACTGCTCACGCAGCTTGGGCGCGGTGTACACATCAATCTCGCCACCGACCCGGACAACCGTACGGTCGCCTACGGTCTCGGTCGACAGGGACAGGTCCACGGATCCTCCAGCACCTTGCATCGAGCGGTCGCCCCCCATGGATCGGCAGCCGCGATGGCATTCAATCACTTACCGGCAGGCGTGCACGACGCCTTGACGCCATTGTCCGTCACGCCAGTGACACACTCGATGTCGATGGCCAACGATCAACTCCCGCCGGAGGCGGGCGTACATCCCGCTCCCCGGACAGTCCTCGACCGACTGACCGCCGGGGCCGACCGGGCTGCACGCATCACTCATACGGAGCACTTGCCCCCGCGTCCGGGTCGTCATGCCCCCTGGCCGGAGAAGATCCGTCCGGAAGTGGTCGACGCCATCCGGACGGCCGGCATCGAGCGGCCGTGGGCCCACCAGGCGCTCACCGCCGAGTACGCCCTGCGCGGCGAGTCGGTGGTCGTGGCCACCGGCACCGCCTCCGGGAAGTCCCTCGCCTACCTCGCCCCGGTCCTGAGCGCCCTCCTGGACGGCTCCGAGGCCCCGAACGGACGCGGCGCGACGGCCCTCTACCTGGCCCCCACCAAGGCCCTGGCGGCCGACCAGCGACGCGCCGTACGGGCCCTGGCCGCCCCGCTGGGCAAGGGCATCCGGCCCGCCGTCTACGACGGCGACACACCCGTCGAGGAGCGGGAGTGGGTGCGGCAGTACGCCAATTACGCGCTCACCAACCCCGACATGCTCCACCGCTCGATCCTGCCCGCCCACCCCAAGTGGTCCTCCTTCCTGCGCGCCCTGCGCTATGTCGTCATCGACGAGTGCCACACCTACCGCGGCGTCTTCGGCTCGCACGTCGCCCAAGTGCTGCGTCGCCTTCGGCGTGTCTGCGCCCGCTACGGCTCCGAACCCGTCTTCCTCCTCGCCTCCGCGACCGCGTCCGACCCGGCCACGGCCGCCACCCGGCTGACCGGCGTGCCGGTGGCGGAAATCACCGAGGACTCCTCGCCGCGCGGCGAGCTGGTCTTCGCCCTCTGGGAGCCGCCGCTCACCGAGCTCCACGGCGAGAAGGGCGCCCCGGTCCGCCGTACCGCCACCGCCGAGACCGCCGACCTCCTCACCGACCTGGCGGTCCAGGGCGTCCGCACGGTCGCGTTCGTCCGCTCACGGCGCGGCGCCGAGCTCGTTGCCCTGATCGCCCAGGAACGCCTGGCCGCCGTCGACCGCTCCCTCCCCTCCCGCGTCGCCGCCTACCGGGGCGGCTACCTCCCCGAGGAACGCCGCGCCATCGAGCGCGCCCTGCACTCCGGCGAGCTGCTGGGCCTGTCCGCCACCAGCGCCCTGGAACTCGGCGTCGACGTCGCCGGCCTCGACGCCGTCCTCCTCTCCGGCTATCCCGGCACCCGCGCCTCGCTGTGGCAGCAGGCCGGCCGCGCGGGCCGTACGGGCCAGGGCTCCCTCGCCATCCTCATCGCCCGGGACGACCCCCTGGACACCTACCTCGTCCACCACCCGGAGGCGCTCTTCCAGCAGCCGGTGGAGTCCACCGTGCTCGATCCCGACAACCCCTACGTCCTCGCCCCCCATCTGTGCGCCGCGGCCGCCGAGCTGCCGCTCACCGAGGCCGACCTGTCCCTGTTCGGCCCCGAGACACCTGGTCTCCTCTCCCAACTGGAGGGCCGCAAGCTGCTCCGCCGCCGGGGCGCGGCCTGGCACTGGACCCGCCGTGAACGCGCCGTCGACCTCACCGACATCCGGGGCGGGGGCGGCAGGCCCGTCCAGGTGGTGGAGGAGGGCACCGGGCGGCTGCTGGGCACGGTGGACGCGGCCGCGGCCCACACCACCGTCCACGAGGGTGCCGTCCACCTCCACCAGGGGCAGAGCTATCTTGTCCGCCACCTCGACCTGGAGGGCTCCGTCGCCCTCGTCGAGCAGGCCGACCCGCCGTATTCGACGACGGCCCGCGACACCACCACCGTCTCCATCCTGGAGACCAGCGCCGAGGTCCCCTGGGGGGACGCGCGGCTGTGCTTCGGCTCCGTCGAGGTCACCAATCAGGTCGTCTCCTTCCTCCGTCGCCGGCTCATCACCGGCGAGGTCCTCGGCGAGTCCAAGCTGGACCTGCCGCCCCGTACGCTGCGCACCCGTGCCGTGTGGTGGACCGTCACCGAGGACCAGCTCGACGACGCCCGCGTCGACCCCGAGGCCCTCGGCGGTGCCCTGCACGCCGCGGAACACGCCTCCATCGGCATGCTGCCGCTCTTCGCCACCTGCGACCGCTGGGACATCGGCGGCGTCTCCATCCCCCTCCACCCCGACACGCTCCTGCCGACCGTCTTCGTCTACGACGGCCACTCCGGCGGCGCCGGCTTCGCCGAGCGCGCCTTCCACACCGCCGCCCGCTGGCTCACCGCCACCCGCGAGGCGATCGCCGCCTGCGAGTGCGCGTCCGGCTGCCCTTCCTGCGTCCAGTCCCCCAAGTGCGGCAACGGCAACGACCCTCTCGACAAGAAGGCCGCCATCCGCCTCCTGACCCGCCTCCTCGCCGGAGCACCACCAGAACCGCCCCAGGAGGGCCCGTAGGGGCTTGTGGACGCTCCGAGGGGTAAGCCCGAGCTTGAGAGCCGTCCGGTCCCCCTGAGCGGCCGCAGGGCCCTGGGAGGAGGCGATCCCTCCACCGCCTGCCCTGCGGTCCGGGGCCCGGTGAGTCCCCGCTCAGGCCCACTCCCAGTCGGCTCGTCGCAGCCCGTGCACTGTGCGCCCGCATGCTCCGCCTGGGAACGGGACCGGGTGAGCCTCAGAGATGCGGCCCCGGAACAGCCGGGATGGACTAGGCCTTGGGCGTCGGCCCCCGGGCTGCTCCTGGCTCGGACGCACACCGCTCGTGCTGCACGTCGTGGGGTCGGAGGCGCCGCCTCCGCGCGGGACGCGGAGCGCGGGACGCGGGCGGCCCACCGCCGCGCCGTGCCCGGGCGGCCGCTCCGTGGACGAAAGAGCCAGCCCCCTCACCTCGCCTCGGCCCTCTCCCCTCGGCCCGCTCCGGCCCCGTCACGGCCACGGCTCCGGCACCGCGGCGGCGGGCCCGGCCCGGGAGCGGGCCCGGGCGGTGTACGGGCCCGCGCGCGCCGCCGCCGACACTTCGGCGAACTCACCGCTCACGGCACAGCGCACCACCCGCACGCCCTGGGCCCCGGCCACCCTCCGGGCCAACCCGCAGGCGGTCCCCTCGCCCTGCAGGGCGTGGTCCGCGGCCGCCAGGGCCGCCAGGTCCGCAGCTCCCCCGGCGCGGTGCCGGGCCACCACGGCCTGGCCCATGGCCAGCATCACCGCGAACACCGCGCAGAACGCCGTCGCGGCCACCGCCACCCACACCGTCGCCATTCCCTGGTCATTCCACGGTCTCCTCCGCAAGGGCCACCGCCTCTCCTCGAAGCCGGACCGTCAGCGGCCCCGGCCCGGCCGTCTGCGCGTCGACCCTGACCCGAACCAGGTCCCCTTCTCGCGCCAGCGCGATCCGGGCCCCCTCTGGCGCGGCGGACCGGGCCGCGGCCACCGCGACCGGGGCGGGGTCGGACCGGGCCGCCGCACGGGCGCCGGCCCTGGCCGCGTCCACGCACTGGATCTGCGCGGACGCGGCCATCAAGCCCCAGAGCAGCGCCATGGCGAACACCGTCAGCGTGGGCAGCACCACCGCGGCCTCCGCGGTCACATAGCCACGGTCGGAACGGCGTGGTCCAGGGCCGTCAGAACGGCGCATGGAGAGCCCTCGTGATCAGTGACTGCAACGCCGTACTGACGGGGCCACTTGTGACCACCTTGTAGAGCACCGCTGCCAGCGCGCACGCCGCCAGGGTTCCGACGGCGTATTCGGCCGTCGACATCCCGGCGTCGCCGCCCGCCCTCACCCGCGTCCAGCGCCTGGCCCCAGCCCACGACCACCACCACCGCATCACCATCACGGCCTCCCCCGCTCGTGCTTCACGCATCGTCAATTCCCCTTCATCAGTCCGCTCGCCAGTCCGATCACCACGGGCACCACACCGACCGTCAGGAACGCGGGCAGGAAGCACAGCCCCAGCGGAGCCGTGGCCAGGACGCCCGCGCGCCGGGCCCGTATGCCTGCCGTCCGGCTGCGCTCGGCACGCAGGCGGCCCGCGAGCCGGGACATGGGCTCCACTGCGGGGACGCCCGTCGCCTGGGCCCGCTCCAGGCAGCGCGCCAGCCCCTGGGCGCCGGGGAGTTCCCCCAGTCGGCTCCAAGCCGTCGCCGGATCACCACCGAGCCGTACCTCCGCGGCCGCCTGGGCCAGCCGCCCTCCCACGGGTCCACCCAGCGAACCGCCCACGACCTCCGCCGCGTGTCTGGGCCCGGCGCCGGCCGCGAGGCAGGCGGCCATGAGGTCCACAGCAACCGGAAGTTGGCGTTCCACTTCACTCGGTGGGGCGTCTCCTGACGCCCTGTCCACCAGGCGCCCGGCACCCTTCGAGCGTTGCCGCCACCGCCACATGCCGTACGCGGCGGCGAGTCCCGCTACCCACCCGGCGATCCCTCCGACGAGGATGAGCCCAGCGGCTCCTGCCCCGGCCGAGGGCAACCAGTCGCGAACGACCGGCAACCGCCCGGCGCACGCCCGCAGCAGACCCACCGCGACCGGCGGCCGCGCCGACCCACGCGCCGCGAACAGAGAGGCGACTCGTCGGCGCGCCACCCGCTTCCGGCGGCCCCGGACCGTCGCCACCGCAACCACAAAGGCGATGCCGAACGAAATCATTGTCCACAGGCTGTGGATAACATTCGCGCTCACACTTCACTCCCCCGCCCGGTCGCCGTCCGCACGATCCGCCGCGTCCACGCGAGCCCGGCGCACTCCAGCAGTCCGCCGAGGACCAGACATCCGAGCCCCGCGGTGGTGTGCAACAGCACCCGCAGCGGCGCGGCCCCGAGCGCACTGCCCATCAGGAGGGCGAGGACGGGGAGGAGTGCCAGCATCATGGCGGTGGATCTCATACCGGCCAACTGGGCGTGCAGCTCCTCGCGTTGATCCCGCTCGGCGCTGAGGGACGCGGCCACCCTCTCGAGCCCTGCCGCGAGGCCGGCGCCGCCGTCGACCGCGACCTGCCAGCACGCGGCCACTCCGTGCAGCCCCTCCGCCCCCGGCCGCCGGCCGACGGCCCTCAGCGCGTCCGGCACGTCCCCGCCGAATCTCGCGGCCGCGGGCACCACGGCCCAGCCCGGCTCCAGTTCGCCCGCCGACACGCACACCAGGGCCTCATGGGGCTGTCTGCCGGCTCGCAGATCACCCGCGACGGCCCCGCAGAGCTCGATGACCGCCGCCTCGCATCTCTCCCGCTCCCGCCCCGCGCGCCGGGTGGCGAGCCATCGCCGCACGAGCGGCACGGCCGCCACCGCGACGAACAGCGGCAGCACGGACTCCCCCATCAAGGCCACGGCACAGCCGACCGGAAGGCACAGCAGCTCACGCCGCCGCCCCGCCCACCGCCGCGTCCGGACTGCCCACTCGACGATCCGGGCGGGCGGCCACGGTCCTCCGGGGGCCACGGCACCACCGCCCGCGAAGAGCAGCCGGGCCCGCCGCAGTTCCTGGCCCGGCCGCGTCAGCGACCAGACCACGGCCATCGCCCCCAGTGCCGCCGCGCCCACCATCGTGGCCTGGGACACCGCTCCGGTGGCCGTCATGGCGTGGCCCCGCCGCGCTCGCACAGCTCCGTCAGCCGGGCCCATCCGGGCGCCCGCTCGAAGCCCCGCGACCCCCATACGGCGGCCGGAAGGGTCGTCACGAACCCGGCCGCGTCACGGTCCAGCACATGGATCTCGGCGACGCGCCGACGACCGCCGCGCTCCCGCGCCAGGTGGATCACCACCGACAGGCCGGCCGCCAATTGGCTGTGCAGCGCCGCCCGGTCGAGCCCCGCCGTCGATCCCAGCGCCTCCAGTCGGGCCGGGACATCCGCCGCGGCGTTGGCGTGCACCGTGCCGCATCCGCCCTCATGGCCCGTATTGAGTGCGGCCAGAAGGTCGGTGACCTCAGGTCCGCGGACCTCTCCGACGACCAGCCGGTCGGGTCTCATGCGCAGCGCCTGCCGCACCAGGTCCCGCAGTGTGACCAGGCCCATGCCCTCCTGGTTCGCCGGCCTCGTCTCCAGCCGCACCACGTGCGGGTGGTCCGGGCGCAGCTCGGCCGAGTCCTCGGCGAGGACGATCCGCTCGTTCCGCGCGACCAGCCCCAGCAGCGTCGTGAGCAAGGTGGTCTTGCCCGAGCCGGTGCCTCCGCTGATGACGAAGGAGAGCCGGGCGTCCAGCACGGCCCGCAGCAGCCGTTGACCGCCCGGCGGGACCGTGCCGGCGGCCACGAGCTCGTCCAGGGTGAAGGCGCGGGGCCGCACCACCCGCAGCGAGAGGCACGTCGATCCGACGGCCACCGGAGGCAGCACGGCGTGCAGCCGGGTCCCGTCCGGAAGCCGGGCGTCCACCCAGGGCCGGGCGTCGTCGAGCCTGCGCCCGGCGACAGCGGCGAGCCGCTGGGCGAGTCTGCGGACCGCCGCGGCATCGGGGAAGGCCACATCCGCGCGCTCCAGGCCCGACCCACGGTCCACCCACACCTGGTCGGGCGCGGTGACCAGGACGTCGGTGACGTCGGGTGCGGCGAGCAGCCGTTCCAGGGGGCCGGCGCCGATGAGTTCGGAGCGCAGCCGGGTCACGACGCCGAGGACTTCGGCGTCCCCGAGCAGCCGTCCTTCCCGGCGCAGGGCCTCCGCGACCCTGGCGGGCGTCGGCTCGGCGCCGCTCTCGGCCAGTCGCAGGCGCACGGCGTCCAGCAGTTCGGCGCTCATGCCGGGACTCCGCTGCCTTCGGCGGGCACCTGGGCCCAGAACTCGGCACAGAACCTGGCGAGCGGTCCGCGGTCGGTGGCGCCCGGCGGTCTGCCGGCCGCCAGCGCGGCCGGCAGACCGCTGTCCGGTGAGAGCTCTCCGGCCAGGGGGAGCCCGAGGAGTCGGGCGACCTCGGCGCCGTCGAGCCCGGAGCCGCAGGGGCCGCGCACCACCGCCCGGAGGTCGCCGAGCGCGGTGCCCACCGTCGTGGCGACACGATGTGCCGCGGCGACGGCCCGGAGCTCGGCGGGCACCACCAACAGACCCATGTCCAGCTGCCCCAGGGCCTCGACGGCGGCTTCGTCCAGTCGGCGCGGAAGGTCGACGACGACCACACCGCCGCGTCGGCGGGCCGCCGCCAGCACGGCCCGCATGGCGTCGGGCGGCACGCTCGCGCAGTCGCCGCGATCCCAACTGAGCAGGCGCAGCGAGTGGAGCTCGGGCAGGGCCTCTTCCAGCGCCCGGCCCGCCACCCGGCCCCGGGAGTCGGCGAAGGCGGGCCAGCGCAGACCCTCGGTCCGCTCGCCACCGAGCAGGACATCGAGGCCGCCACCCAGCGGGTCCGCGTCGATGAGCATGGTGCGCCGCCCCGCGCGGGCGGCTCCGACGGCCAGAGCGCAGGCCAGCGTGCTCGCGCCCGCGCCACCCCGGCCGCCGATCACCCCTACCGTGCGGGCGGGTCGTCCGACCCCTTCCACGGCGTCGGCGATGCGGTCGACGAGCCATGCCTCGCCCTCGGGGAGCACCGTCACATTGCGGGCGCCGATTTCCACGGCCCGCCGCCAGATGCCGGGGTCGTCCGGGTCGTTGCCGACGAGCACGGCGCCCTCGCCGAGGGCGCCGCGGCCCGGGCCGGGGAACCGGTGGGCGCAGTCGTCCCCGATGAGGAGCAGCTGCGCCCCTTCCCCGGGGCCTCCGGGCGGGGGCGTGCCATGAGCCACTTCGGGCAGGGCCCCGGCTGCCGCGCACAGGCGCAGCAGATCATCGAGCAGCCCTTCGTCCTCGGTGACGATCAGCGGTCCGCCACGTCTTCCTCCGTCGACCGCCGGCCATTCGGAAGTACTGGATCCGGCCACAGTGTCCTCCCCGTGTCACTACGCGCTCTCACTTCCGCGAACATCGCGGGGAATCACCGTGCACGGAACTGGAAAATCATGTGGATCTTGGTTGAAAACTGTGGACAACTCAACCGTTGTGAATATCCCGGTCACCTATACCGGTGACTTCCGGAGAGCAGCATCGCGATTACGCAGCGTGACGTGTATGAAGGATGTGACGCAGGCGCGGGACAAGCCGCACGGGGCTGAACGGGATGAGGGGGAGCTGATGAGGAAACCCAAAAGGCATCCGGACATGCGACGACCCCCGCCGGGGGGGAGAGCGGGGGTCGTCCCCACGGCCGACTCGGGGGGGGAGGAGTCGGACCGGGTTAGACACGGTCGCGAACGATCCGTGACTTCCATGGTGTACCCGAGAGCCTTCTCAGGCAAACCCACACGCCTCAGCTTACGCCGAATGGAGGGCGCCTTATGCTCGGCACCGTGGAAAACCACTCGTTGTCTCGGACAGCCGCGTTCTTTGATCTGGACAAGACGGTCATTGCGAAGTCGAGCACGCTCACCTTCAGCAAGTCCTTCTACCAAGGCGGACTGATCAACCGGCGAGCCGTCCTGCGCACCGCGTATGCGCAGTTCGTGTTCCTCGCCGGCGGAGCCGATCATGACCAGATGGAGCGGATGCGCGAGTATCTCTCCGCACTCTGCCGGGGCTGGAATGTCCAGCAGGTCCGCGAGATCGTCGCGGAGACCTTGCACGAACTCATCGACCCGATCATTTACGACGAAGCAGCCTCTCTCATCGAAGCACACCACACCGCCGGACGCGATGTGGTCATTGTCAGCACCTCCGGCGCCGAGGTCGTCGAGCCCATCGGCGAACTCCTGGGCGCCGACCGCGTGATCGCCACCCGCATGGTCGTCGAGGACGGCGCCTTCACCGGTGAGGTCGAGTACTACGCCTACGGCCCGACCAAGGCCGAGGCCATCCGGGAGCTCGCCGAATCCGAGGGGTACGACCTGGCGCGGTGCTACGCCTACAGCGACTCGGCGACGGATGTGCCCATG
The DNA here is from genome assembly GCF_055560115.1 of Streptomyces sp. NPDC023527. Classification (NCBI taxonomy): domain Bacteria; kingdom Bacillati; phylum Actinomycetota; class Actinomycetes; order Kitasatosporales; family Streptomycetaceae; genus Streptomyces; species Streptomyces sp. NPDC023527. The sequence continues at coordinate 215,491 of NZ_JBVHJJ010000014.1, read as the reverse complement.
CTGGAGGCGGTCGGGCATCCGCACGCGGTCAACCCCGACCGCGCGCTGCGCCGGGAGGCCGTCGCCCGCGACTGGCCGGTCCTCTCCTTCAGCCACCCGGTGCGGCTCAAGCAGCGGGTGGCGTCCCTGTCCATGCCCTCACGCCCGGCACTCGTCGCGGCCGCCGCGGTCGGTGCCGCCGCCGCGACCGCGGGGCTGGTCTGGTTCGCCAGCCGCCGCCGCGAGCCCATCGCCCGCATTGCCCGGCTTTGAAGCCAAAAGCAAAGAACTACAGCTCGGCCTTCCACTTCGACTGCCACAGGAGTAGAAAGGAATCAACGGCCCGCGAGACCAGGGACATCCGGGAGGATGCCCATCACGCACCAAGGCCCACGGACCGCGCATGAACGTCGGGCACCCACGCGACGCCGACCCGTCGATTACGGGCCAGCCGCACCAGGGACGGGCAAGGTTCCCGGCCTGATGGGCAAATATCGTGCACGCATGGTAACTCGGCGAACATGCCAGCGGCGGTACCGGAATTGACCGGTACCGCCGCAACCCTGTCGGACCCGTTTTCGCCCGGGGCGGCCTCGGCCTGCCCATGACGAACGGCGTCAGGCGGCTCCGCGCTGGAGCGCCTCGCACACGGCCGTGCTCTCCCGTACGCCCAGCTCGACCGCGCGGGCGCAGTGCGCTATCCAGGCGGCGACCCCTTGCGGAGTCCCGGAGGTATAGCCCTCCAGCGCCGTCGTATAGGCCACTCGGCCCAGCTCGGCGTGTCCCACCTCGGCCGGACAGATCGACTTCGGATCGAGACCGCTGCCGACCAGCACGATCCGCTCGGCGGCTCGCGCGACGAGGCCGTTGCACGAGCCGAAGGGCTGCAGCGCGAGCAGCTCACCGTGCACCACGGCCGCCGTCACCAGCGCCGGCGCCTCGCTGCCCGCGATGAGCAGACCGGCCAGCCCCTCCAGCCGTCCCGCCACCTCGGACGCGCTGGGCAGCTCCAGACCGATCAGCGGCTCGTCGACGGACTCGCCCTCCAGCCGGGGACGCCCCACCGCCTCGTCCGGGCGGCTCCCGCCCGCGGCCACCAGGTGCAGCCGGGCCAGGACTCGAAGCGGCGACTGCCGCCACACGCTCAGCAGCTGCCCCGCCTCGGCGGTCAGCCGCAGCGCCGCGCCCACCGTCCGCGGTTCGTCACCGGCGCTGAAGTCGGTGCGTCGGCGCACCTCTTCGAGCGCCCAGTCGGCGCCGGACAGCGCCGCCGAACCGCGAGCGCCGCGCAGCGCGGCCTCGGAGGTGATCTCGTTGCTCCGGCGGCGCATCACTCGGTGGCCGTAGACGCGGTCCACCGCTTTGCGCACGGAGTCCACGGAGTCGGCGACGCCGGGCAGGGTGCCCAGGGCGGCGAGCGGATCGGCTGTCGTACTCATGGGTAAGACAGTACGCACTTCAGCTTCACACCCCTCGAAGGAGTGGTCTTCCTCACGCCGAGCTCTCACTTTCCGCGTCCGTCACCCTACGCTTGGTGAACATGAAGATCGCTTTCGTAGGCAAGGGCGGCAGCGGCAAGACCACGCTGTCCTCCCTGTTCATTCGCCATCTCGCAGCAGAGCGCGTCCCCGTCGTCGCCGTGGACGCCGATATCAATCAGCACCTCGGCGCGGCACTGGGGCTGGACGACGACGAGGCCGCCGCGCTGCCCGCGATGGGTGCCCAGCTACCCCTGATCAAGGAGTATCTGCGCGGCTCCAATCCCCGTATCGCCTCCGCCGAGACCATGATCAAGACGACTCCGCCGGGCGAGGGCTCCCGGCTGTTGCGGGTCGGCGAGGACAATCCCGTCTACGAGGCATGCGCCAGAAACGTTCCGCTGGACGACGGCGAGACGGTCCGGCTGATGGCGACCGGCCCCTTCACCGACTCCGACCTCGGGGTCGCCTGCTACCACTCGAAGGTCGGCGCGGTCGAGCTGTGCCTCAACCACCTTGTCGACGGGCCGGGCGAGTACGTCGTCGTCGACATGACGGCGGGCAGCGACTCCTTCGCGTCCGGGATGTTCACCCGCTTCGATATGACATTCCTGGTCGCCGAGCCCACCCGCAAGGGGGTCTCCGTCTATCGCCAGTACAAGGAGTACGCCCGGGACTTCGGCGTCAGCCTGAAGGTCGTCGGCAACAAGGTGCAGGGCCCGGACGACCTGGACTTCCTGCGCGACGAGGTCGGGGACGACCTGCTGGTGACGGTCGGCCACTCCGACTGGGTGCGCGCCATGGAGAAGGGGCGGCCGCCCCGCTTCGGGCTGCTGGAGGAGTCCAACCGGGCGGCGCTGCGCACGCTGCGACGGACGGCGGACCGTGCGTACGAGCGGCGGGACTGGCAGCGATACACCCGCCAGATGGTGCACTTCCACCTCAAGAACGCGGAGAGCTGGGGCAACGCGAAGACGGGCGCCGATCTGGCGGCTCAGGTGGATCCGGCCTTCGTCCTGAGCGAGGAGCGGATCTCCACCCCGCAGCCCGCCTGACCTCTTGGGCGGTGGGGAAACGTTCCCGGCCGCCCTTGAGCTTTACCCGGCCCCCATCCCCCTCCCGCCGCCGACCCGCCCACGGAGTTCGGCGAGCACCTTCGGGTCCTGCGCGTCGAGCCAGTCGGTGAGCTGCTTGAAGAGCACGCAGCGCACACCGCCCTCGGCGCGGCCCCTACCCTTCAGGCCCTTCAGACCCTTCAGACCGGCAACGGCCTTCCAGTGCTTGACGACTGACTCCGCCCGCCGGATTTCGCTCGTCCACTTTCGCGCGTCCCACGCGCCACGCCACAGCCTCCGCCCGCCCCGCCCGCGCGGCCCCGGGTCGCCGTTGAGACGGGCCGAACGCACGCCGGTCCACCCTGCGCCTCCTCACTCCCGCTCGGAAGAAGGGCAAAGGACGGATGCCAAGACGATAGAAATACAAATTCACTCGATCGAAGGAACCGCGCCTTTATTCGACCAAGCACCCTTCCCTCATTCCTTTACTCTCCATTACGATTCGTTTACCGAGAGTTGAGAAACCCGCCATCGCAGCCGCTCCCGCCGCTGCACGCCGTGACCCCGACCGCGCCAGCCGCGGCCGCGCCGCCCCGACGAAGACGGGAACGACCATGCAGCCTCAGTCGTCGCCGACGCATCACCGCACGCAGCCACCCCCACAAGAGCAACGACAAAAACGCCGCCAGGGCTCGCAGGACCGTCCACACGATGACGCGTCCTGGAGCCGGGACCTCGCCGCCTCCGTCGTCATCTTCCTGATCGCGGTCCCGCTCTCCCTGGGCATCGCGCTCGCCACCGGCGCCCCGCTCCAGGCCGGCCTTGTCGCGGCGGCCGCCGGAGGCATCGTCGCGGGGCTGCTGGGTGGCGCGCCGCTCCAGGTCAGCGGTGCCGCGACGGGTCTCGTCGTAGTGACCGCCGAGCTGGTCCAGCGGTACGGCTGGCGGGCCACATGCGCGATCACGGCGCTCGCCGGACTGGTCCAACTCGCGCTCGGCGCGGCGCGTGTGGCCCGTGCCGCGCTGGCCGTCAGCCCGGCCATCGTGCACGGAATGCTCGCCGGCATCGGCGCCACGATCGCGCTCGGCCAGCTGCATGTCGTCCTGGGCGACAGCCCCAACAGTTCCGCGCTGGCGAACCTCGCGGCGCTCCCCTCGCAGCTGGCACACCCGCATCCGTCGGCCCTGCTGGTCGGCGCCATCACCGTGGCCGTCCTGGCTGCCTGGCCGCGGCTGCCCGGCCGTACGGGGCGCCGACTACGGACGATCCCCGCCCCCCTGGCGGCCGTGGCCGTGGCCACCGCGGCCGGCTCCGGCCTGGTCGTGCCCCGGGTCTCCCTGCCCAGCTGGGAGTTGCAGGCGCTGCCCGCCCTGCCGGAGGGCCCGGTGCTCGGGGTGTTCGCGGCGGTCCTGACGGTCACGCTCGTCGCGAGCATGGAGTCGCTGCTGTCCGCCGTGGCGGTGGACCGGCTGCGCGCCGAGCGGCCGGACGCCTGGCGCGGCCCGGCCGACCTGGACCGCGAGCTCGCCGGTCAGGGCGCCGCGAACGTCGTGTCCGGGCTGCTCGGCGGGCTGCCGATCGCCGGCGGGGCGATCCGCGGCGCGGCGAACGTCCAGGCGGGCGCCGCGACCCGTAAGTCCACGGTGCTGCACGGCGTATGGGTGCTGGTCTGCGCGGGGCTCCTCGTCAGCGTCCTGGAGCTGATCCCGCTCGCCGCGCTGGCCGCCCTGGTCATGGTGGCCGGCGTGAAGATGGTGAGCTTCGCGCACATCAAGCATGTGCAGCGCCACCGGGAGTTCCCGATGTACGCGGCCACCCTCGGCGCGGTGGTGCTGTTCGGCGTGTTGCAGGGGCTCACGGTCGGCATCGTGGTCACCGCCTTCCTTTCCTTGCGGCGGCTCACCCGTACGCGCATCACCGTCGACGCCCGGCAGGACTCCCACCTGGTGCGGGTCAACGGGCAGTTGACGTTTCTCGCGGTCCCCCGGCTGAGCCGGGCGCTCGCGCAGGTCCCCGAGAAGGCGACCGTGGTGGTCGAGCTGGGCGGATCGTTCATGGACCACGCCGCCTACGACGCCCTGCAGTCATGGACCAACGCGCATCGGTCGCGCGGTGGTTGGGTGACGGTCAGGGGCCGTGCCGGACAGCCGATCGCCGAGCCGGCCAGCGCGCACACCTGCCGCCCCTGGACGCCCTGGCGCAACCACCACTGCACCCGGCACACCGCGGCCGACGGTGCGGCGGCGGGTGGCGAGCAGCTCCTCGGCGGCGTCAGCGCGTTCCAGCGCAACACCGCCCCGCTCGTGCGGGAGGAGCTGGCGCGGCTCGCCCGGGAGGGACAGCGCCCCACCCAGCTCTTTCTGACCTGCGCGGACTCCCGCCTGGTCACCAGCATGATCACCTCCAGCGGTCCGGGCGACCTGTTCACCGTGCGCAATGTCGGCAATCTGATGCCGCCGCCCGGCAGTGACGGTGCCTGCGATTCGGTCGGCGCCGCCGTGGAGTACGCGGTGGAGGTCCTCAAGGTCGGCAGCATCACCGTGTGCGGGCACTCCAGCTGCGGTGCGATGCAGGCCCTGCTGAACTCCCTCGACCAGGCCCCCAGCGGTCCGCAGACACCGCTCACGCGCTGGCTGCGGCACGGCCGGCCGAGCGTGGCCCGGATGCACCGGATCGGGCGGCTGGGGCGCGGCGAGGTCGCGCTCGTCGACCGGCCCGTGGCGGACGACGTCGAGCGGCTCGCGCTCGTCAATGTGATGCAGCAGCTCGACCACCTGATGGCGCACCCCTGTGTCGCCCGCCGGGTGGCCGAGGGGACGCTCCAGCTGCAGGGGATGTATTTCCACGTGGCCGAGGCACAGGCGTATGTGCTCGACCGGCGTTCGCGCACCTTCAAGGCCGTACGCCCGGAGGTCCTCGACGCGGTCTGAGCGGAGATACCGGGCACCAGGCGTCCCGGCACCCACCCCGACCTCCCGCAACACCGCATCTACAGGTCTAAACCAATTTTTGCCGACAACCCTTGTCAGGGTGTGCCCCGGGCTGATGAGCTATGGCCCGGGACACAACGGGCACCCTGGGAAAGGGAGATGTCGTGAGCAACGAAAGCCTGGCCAACCTCTTGAAGGAGGAGCGCCGCTTCGCACCGCCTGCCGACCTGGCCGCGAGCGCCAATGTCACGGCGGAGGCGTACGAGCAGGCGCGGGCTGACCGGCTGGGCTTCTGGGCCGCGCAGGCCCGCCGCCTGAGCTGGGAGACCGAGCCGACCGAGACCCTCGACTGGTCGAACCCGCCGTTCGCCAAGTGGTTCGCCGACGGCCGGCTCAACGTGGCGTACAACTGCGTGGACCGCCACGTGGAGAACGGCCTGGGCGACCGGGTCGCCCTCCACTTCGAGGGCGAGCCCGGCGACACCCGCGCCATCACCTACGCCGAGCTCCAGCGCGAGGTCTCCAAGGCCGCCAACGCCCTGATCGAGCTGGGCGTCCAGGCGGGCGACCGTGTCGCGATCTATCTGCCGATGATCCCCGAGGCCGTCGTCTCGATGCTCGCCTGCGCGCGCATCGGCGCCCCGCACTCGCTCGTCTTCGGCGGCTTCTCCGCGGACGCCCTCGCCACCCGCATCAACGACGCCGACGCCCGCGTCGTCATCACCGCCGACGGCGGCTTCCGGCGCGGCAAGCCCTCCGCGCTCAAGCCCGCCGTCGACGAGGCCCTCACCCGCCCCGGCACCGAGAACGTCCGCAGCGTCCTCGTCGTCCGCCGCACCGGCCAGGAGGACGTGGCCTGGACCGAGGGCCGCGACGTGTGGTGGCACGACCTGGTCGAGCGCCAGTCCGACCAGCACACCCCGCAGGCGTTCGACGCCGAGCACCCGCTGTTCATCCTCTACACCTCGGGCACCACGGGTAAGCCGAAGGGCATCCTGCACACCACCGGTGGCTACCTCACCCAGACCTCGTACACCCATCACGCCGTCTTCGACCTCAAGCCGGAGACGGACGTCTTCTGGTGCACGGCCGACGTCGGCTGGGTGACCGGCCACTCGTACATCGTCTACGGGCCGCTGAGCAACGGCGCGACCGAGGTGCTCTACGAGGGCACCCCGGACAGCCCCCACCAGGGCCGTTGGTGGGAGATCGTCCAGAAGTACGGCGTCACGATCCTCTACACCGCGCCGACCGCGATCCGCGCCGCGATGAAGTGGGGCGACGACATCCCGGCCAAGTTCGACCTGAGCAGCCTGCGCATCCTGGGCTCGGTCGGCGAGCCCATCAACCCCGAGGCGTGGGTCTGGTACCGCAAGCACATCGGCGCCGACCGGACCCCGGTGGTCGACACGTGGTGGCAGACCGAGACCGGCGGCATCATGATCAGCCCGCTGCCAGGGGTCACCGAGACCAAGCCCGGTTCGGCGCAGGTGCCGCTGCCCGGCATCGCGGCGACCGTCGTGGACGACGACGCCCGCGAGGTGCCCGACGGCTCCGGCGGCTATCTCGTCCTCACCGAGCCGTGGCCGTCCATGCTCCGCACGATCTGGGGTGACGACCAGCGCTACCTCGACACCTACTGGTCCCGCTTCGAGCACAAGTACTTCGCGGGCGACGGCGCCAAGAAGGACGAGGACGGCGACATCTGGCTGCTCGGCCGGGTCGACGACGTCATGCTCGTCTCCGGTCACAACATCTCCACCACCGAGGTCGAGTCCGCGCTCGTCTCCCACCCCAAGGTCGCCGAGGCGGCCGTCGTCGGCGCGAACGACCCGCAGACCACCCAGGCGATCTGCGCCTTCGTCATCCTGCGCGGCAACGCCGACGCGAAGGAAGAGGGGCTGGTCGAGGAGCTGCGCGCCCACGTCGCCAAGCAGCTCGGTCCGATCGCCAAGCCCAAGCGGATCCTGCCGGTGGCCGAGCTGCCCAAGACCCGCTCGGGGAAGATCATGCGCCGGCTGCTGCGCGACGTGGCCGAGAACCGCACCCTCGGCGACGTGACGACGCTGACCGATTCCTCGGTCATGGACCTCATCCAGTCCCAGCTCCCGGCCGCCGGCAGCGAGGACTGATCCGACAGAAGCCCAGCTCACAGGCGGTACGAACGAGAGGCACCCGGTGACGCGCCGGGTGCCTCTCACCCTTTCCGGCTAAGGTAAGTACTTGTCGCGTAAAGATCGCGACAAGAATCAAAGGCGCGCCGGGAAGTCTGGTCGGCACACACCACACGTGTATCCAGTCGACCCCAGGAGGTCCTCCGCCGTGGCCGCGCCCAAGAACCGCCGCTCCGTCTTCCTCGGCCGTCTGCCGCTGCCCGAGCGCAATTACCTCGCCGACGCCCTGCGCACCGAGACCGTGGGCGGTGTGCTGCTGCTCGTGGCCGCCCTCGCCGCGCTGATCTGGGCGAACACCCCGATCCGCGACAGCTACGAGTCGGTCCGCTCCTTCCACTTCGGCCCCGGCGCGCTGGGCCTGAACCTCTCCGTCCAGCACTGGGCCGCCGACGGGCTGCTCGCCGTCTTCTTCTTCGTCGCGGGCATCGAGCTCAAGCGCGAGCTGGTCGCGGGGGAGCTGCGCGACCCGAAGGCCGCCGCCCTGCCCGTGGTCGCGGCCGTCTGCGGCATGGCCGCGCCCGCCCTCGTCTACTTCTCGGTCACCACGGCGGGCAACGGCTCGACGGCCGGCTGGGCCGTGCCCACCGCGACCGACATCGCCTTCGCGCTCGCCGTCCTGGCGGTCATCGGCACGGCCCTGCCCTCGGCGCTGCGGGCGTTCCTGCTGACCCTCGCCGTCGTCGACGACCTCTTCGCGATCCTCATCATCGCGATCTTCTTCACCCAGAAGCTCGACTTCGCCGCCCTCGGCTTCGCCGTCGCCGGCCTGGCCGTCTTCTGGCTGCTGCTCCGCAAGGGCGTGCGCAGCTGGTACGTCTACGTACCGCTCGGCATCGCCAACTGGGCGCTGATGTACAACAGCGGCGTCCACGCGACCATCGCCGGTGTCGCCATGGGCCTGATGCTGCGCTGCCACCGCCACGAGGGCGAGCGCCACTCCCCCGGCGAGCACATCGAGCACATCGTGCGCCCCCTGTCGGCGGGCCTGGCGGTGCCGCTGTTCGCGCTGTTCTCGGCGGGCGTCGCGATCTCCGGCGGTGCCCTGTCGGATGTCTTCAGCAGGCCCGAAACTCTGGGTGTCGTACTCGGCCTGGTCGTCGGCAAGGCGATCGGCGTGTTCGGCGGTACGTGGCTGGCCGCGCGGTTCACCCGGGCCGAGCTCAACCCCGACCTCAGGTGGCCGGACGTGCTGGCCGTCGCCTCGCTCGCCGGCATCGGCTTCACGGTGTCCCTGCTGATCGGCGAGCTCGCCTTCGCCGGGGACCCGCTGCTCACCGACGAGATCAAGGCGGCGGTGCTGGTCGGCTCGCTGATAGCGGCCGTGCTGGCGAGCATTCTTCTCAAGCTGCGGGACAACAAGTACAAGAAGCTGTGCGCCGACGAGGAGCGCGACGAGGACCAGGACGGCATCCCCGACATCTACGAGCAGGACAATCCGGAATACCACCTTCGGATGGCGGTGATCCTGGAGGCCAAGGCCGCCGAGCACCGACGCCTGGCGGAAGTCGCCTCCGAACGCACCACCGGCGACGATGGTCCGGCATGATCTGAGAGTCTTTACATCCGCTGAAAACCCGCGGACGACGGAGCTGAAGAGGATGAGGGAGCAGCGATGAGCGCAGCCGACGACAGTGCGGCGAACGGTGCGGCGGCCGGTTCGGGTGGCTCGGAGCGCAGCCTCGGCCAGCTGATGGCGACGGCGACGACCGAGCTGTCCGCGCTGGTGCACGACGAGATCGCGCTGGCCAAGGCGGAACTGCGGCAGGACGCGAAGCGGGTCGGCATCGGCGGTGGCGCGATCGCCGCGGCGGGGACGCTGGCGCTGTTCTCGCTGCCGGTGCTGAGCTTCGCGGCGGCGTACGGGATCCACAACCTCGGTCTCGGCCTGGCCTGGTCGTTCCTGATCGTCGGCGGCGCGTTCCTGCTGATCGCGGCGGTGCTGGGGCTGCTGGCGGTGAGCAAGTTCAAGAAGGTCAGCAAGCCGGAGAAGAGCATCGCCTCCGCGAAGGAGACCGCTGCCGTGCTGGGCACCGTCAAGCCGCATCCCCGTCCGCTGAAGGACACGGGCCGTGCCGACGCATCTGTGACACGCTCGACCGTATGACGGTGCCCGATACCAACGCAGTGCCCGCGTCCGAGCCAGATCCCGCGACTCCGCCCGGCCGGGAGGCCCCGGCGGTGACCGCGGGGGCGTCGTCGCCGGTGCCGCCCGCGGTGCCCTCGGCGACGTCGGTCGTACGTGCCGAGGGGCCCTGGACCCACCGGGACGTCGCGGCGAACGGGGCGCGGTTCCACATCGCCGAGATGGGCGAGGGGCCGCTGGTGCTGCTGTTGCACGGCTTCCCGCAGTTCTGGTGGGCGTGGCGGCACCAGCTGCCGGCGCTCGCGGACGCGGGGTTCCGCGCGGTCGCGATGGACCTGCGCGGGGTGGGCGGCAGTGACCGTACGCCGCGTGGTTACGACCCGGCGAACCTCGCCCTCGACATCACCGGCGTGATCCGCTCCCTCGGCGAGCCGGACGCCGCGCTGGTCGGCCATGACCTCGGTGGCTATCTGGCGTGGACGGCGGCCGTGATGCGGCCGAAGCTGGTGCGCAGGCTCGCGGTCTCCTCGATGCCGCACCCGCGCCGCTGGCGCTCGGCGATGCTGGCCGACGTCAAGCAGAGCGCGGCGGGCTCGTACATCTGGGGCTTCCAGCGGCCGTGGCTGCCGGAGCGCCGGCTGGTCGCGGATGACGCGGCGCTGGTGGGGCGGCTGGTGAGGGAGTGGTCGGGGCCGCGACTGCCGGAGGACGAGGCGGTCGACGCGTACCGCCGTGCCATGTCGATCCCCTCGACGGCCCACTGTTCGATCGAGCCGTACCGCTGGATGGTGCGGTCGATGGCGCGGCCGGACGGCATCCAGTTCAACCGCCGGATGAAGCGTCCGGTGCGGGTGCCCACGCTGCATCTGCACGGTTCCCTCGATCCGGTGATGCGTACCCGCAGCGCGGCGGGGTCCGGGGAGTACGTGGAGGCGCCGTACCGCTGGCGGCTGTTCGACGGGCTCGGCCACTTCCCCCATGAGGAGGATCCGGTGGCGTTCTCGACGGAGCTGATCAACTGGCTGAAGGACCCGGAACCGGACCGCTAGCGGGCCCGGCCCCGGAGCCCCGGACCCGGCCGCCCGCCCCTTGGGCGGGAGGCGGTCGGCGGGCCGGAACGTCCGTTCCTCGAACGGCCAATTGCCCGGCGCATAGGCCAATTGAGGGACCCCCGAGCGATTACCGACCTTTGGGCCCGGGCACAGACCTCGGTATGGGCTGGACGCACGACTACCGTGACGTGACTCAGGAGCGGCGCGCCGAGGGCGACGCCGCACTGGCTGTGAGCGAGGTCGCCGAGAGGGGTGAGCATCGGCCGGCGGCCGGGCACGACCCCCTCATCGGCATTCCTCGGATCATCCGCCGCCGCGCCCGATGGGTGTCGGCCCGGCTGCGCCACCATCCGCGCGGCCGCTGAGGCCCCGGGGGCGCCCACAGGCGCCCGCCCCGGGCCTCAGAGGGCGCAGCCCTGGGTGTTCACCCTGGCCGTGGCCGTACGTCCGCTGAGGACGTCCTCCCGCACTTCGTCGGCCGTGAGGGCGTAGCCGGTGTCCGCGTCGTCGAGGGACTTCGCGAAGACCACGCCGTAGACCCTGCCGTCCGGGGTGAGCAGCGGGCCGCCGGAGTTGCCCTGGCGCACGGTCGCGTAGAGGGAGTAGACATCGCGGCGGACGTTGCCGCGGTGGTAGATGTCCGGGCCGTTGGCCTGGACGCGGCTGCGGACGCGGGCGGCGCGCACGTCGTACGAGCCGTTCTCGGGGAAGCCGGCGACGATGGCGCTCTTGCCGGTCTCGGCGTCGGCGTCGGTGAAGCTCAGGACGGGTGCCTGGAGCTGCGGCACGTCCAGGACGGCGATGTCGCGCTTCCAGTCGTAGAGGACGACCTTCGCGTCGTACTGCCGGCCCTGGCCGCCGATCTGTACGGTCGGCTCGTCCACCCCGCCGACGACGTGGGCATTGGTCATCACCCGGTGGGGCGCGAAGACGAAGCCGGTGCCTTCCAGGACCTTGCCGCAGCTGGGCGCGGTGCCGACGACCTTGACGATGCTGCGCTGGGAGGCCGTGGCGACGGGGCCGGCGGCGAGCCGGGGGTCGGGCGGCGGCACGTTGGTGATGGGCTCGGTGGAGAACGGCGCGAAGACCTGCGGGAAGCCGTTCTGCGCGAGGGCGGTGCTGAAGTCCGCGAACCAGCTGTTGGCCTGGTCCGGTACGACCCGGGCGACACCGAGCAGCACCTTGGAGTTGCGCACCTCCTTGCCGAGGGTCGGCAGGGACGTGCCGGCCAGGGCGGAGCCGATCAGCCAGGCGACCAGCAGCATCGCCATGACGTTGACGAGCGCGCCGCCCGTGGCGTCCAGCGCGCGGGCCGGGGACCAGGTGATGTGGCGGCGGAGTTTGTTGCCCAGGTGGGTGGTCGCGGCCTGGCCGATCGAGGCGCAGACGATGATGATGACGACGGCCGCGACGGCGGCCCATGTGCCCGGTTCGGCCTCGCCGGTGGCGCTGTCCCAGATCAGCGGGAGCAGATACACCGCGACCAGGCCGCCGCCGACGAAGCCGATCACGGACAGGATCCCGACGACGAAGCCTTGGCGGTAGCCGACGACGGCGAACCACACGGCGGCGATCAGCAGCACGATGTCCAGCACGTTCACCGGGAAATGCCTCGCAATGATGTTGTCAGCGGTGTCGTCGCCCCCGCGTGCGGTGGGGCCGGGATCACCGTCTCATGCCCTTCAGGCCCGCCAGTCCAGCGGTACCCGCCGTTCGCGGTCCCATGGCCGCTCCCAGCCGGCGTAGTGCAGGATCCGGTCGATCACGCCTGCGGTGAACCCCCATACGAGCGCGCCGCCGACCCGGAAGGCGGGCCCGCTGTGGCCGCTTGGGTGGATGGCCGTCGCGCGGTTCCCCGGGTCGGTCAGGTCGGCCACCGGCACGGTGAAGACGCGGGCCGTCTCGGCCTGGTCGACGGCGGCGACCGGGCCCGGCTCGCGCCACCAGCCGAGCACCGGCGTCACGACGAAGCCGCTGACGGGGATGTAGAGCTGCGGCAGCACGCCGAAGATCTGGACGGCGGCGGGGTCGACCCCGGTCTCCTCCTGGGCCTCGCGCAGCGCGGCCCGCACCAGCCCGCCGCCGGCCGGGTCACCGTCCTCGGGGTCGAGGGCACCGCCGGGGAACGACGGCTGCCCCGCGTGCGCGCGCAGCGTGCCGGCCCGCTCCAGGAGCAGCAGCTCCGGGCCCTTGGGGCCGTCGCCGAAGAGGATGAGCACGGCGGACTGCCGACCGCCCGTGTCGGGCGGCAGGAAACGGCTGAGCTGGTGCGGCTCGATCGTCTCCGAGGCGCGCGCGACGGGCTCCAGCCACTCGGGCAGCCCCTCGGCGGTGATAGCGGCCCCTCGGCCGTACGTGCTCGTCATGCGTTCCCCTAGGCATCGGTGCGGTCAGTGGGCGGGCGAGCGGGGTCGTCCGGCGGGCGGACGGGCGGTCATTCGGCTCCTATGGGGCTCGCGGGCAGGCCCGGATAGTCCGGCGGGGGCTTGAGCCGCTGACCGGGCAGCCCGCCCTTCTCGTACTTCAGGAGCTTCTTCGCCTTCTCCGGGTCCGTCTCACCCTCGCCGTACGACGGGCAGAGCGGGGCGATCGGGCAGGCGCCGCAAGCGGGCTTGCGGGAGTGGCAGATGCGGCGGCCGTGGAAGACGACGCGGTGCGAGAGCATCGTCCACTCGCTCTTCGGGAAGAGGTCGCAGACCACGGCCTCGACCTTCTCCGGGTCCGTCTCGGCGGTCCACTTCCAGCGCCGGACGAGTCGCCCGAAATGGGTGTCCACGGTGATCCCGGGGACGCCGTAGGCGTTGCCCAGCACGACGTTGGCCGTCTTGCGGCCGACACCCGGCAGGGAGACCAGGTCCTCCAGCCGGCCGGGCACCTCGCCGCCGAAGCGGTCACGCAGCGCGGTGGAGAGCCCTATGAGCGACTTGGCCTTGGCCCGGAAGAACCCGGTCGGCCGGATCAGCTGCTCCAGCGCCTCCGGATCGGCGGCGGCCATGTCCTCGGGCGTCGGGAACGCGGCGAAGAGGGCCGGGGTGGTCTGGTTGACCCGCAGGTCGGTCGTCTGGGCGGAGAGGACCGTCGCGACCAGGAGCTCGAAGGGGTTCTCGAAATCGAGCTCGGGGTGTGCGTAGGGATACACCTCGGCGAGCTCGCGGTTGATGCGACGCGCGCGGCGGACGAGCGCGGTCCGCGTCTCGGGCTTCGACGGGGCCTTGGGCTGAGCTTTCGGCCGGCTCTTGGGCTCGGCCTTCTTCGCCGGGCTCTTCGTCGGGCCCTTCGGCCCGGCCTTCACTTTCGGCCCGCCCGGGGCCCGGTTTTCGGCCGTGACCTGGGCATGAGCGGAATAATCGGCTCCGCCCGCTCGTTCGGGCGCCTGCTCGACCGGCGCTTTGTCCTCCGTCATGGCTTTCGTCTTCCTCGCAGGCGGGCGTTCGCCCACAGCGGAATCGCGAACCCGACTCACCCTCCCGGCCCCCTTGCCCTGTGCTCTCACCGGCGTATTGGACACCCGGCCAGACTAGAGCCCGCCACTGACATCCGGCCCTTGCGCAGGAAAACCGCAGCCCAATCGGACCCCTGCCGTAGGGCTCCGGGCGACGATGCGCGACACTTGTGTTTGATCACACAGTTTTACCGACGGGCATCATGGGGACCACGGTCCTCTGTGCATGTCGACAAGGAGAGAACTCGTGGACGACGTTCTGCGGCGCGCCCCGCTTTTCGCGGCGCTCGATGACGAGCAGGCCGCTGAGCTGCGCGCCTCCATGGGCGAGGCCACCCTCGCGAGGGGCGACGCCCTGTTCCACGAAGGGGACCCAGGTGACCGCCTCTACGTGGTGACCGAGGGCAAGGTGAAGCTTCACCGCACCTCCCCGGACGGCCGCGAGAACATGCTGGCGGTCCTCGGCCCGGGTGAGCTCATCGGGGAGCTGTCGCTCTTCGACCCCGGCCCGCGCACGGCCACCGCCACCGCCCTCACCGAGGTCAAGCTGCTCGGCCTCGGCCACGGCGACCTCCAGCCGTGGCTCAACGCCCGCCCGGAGGTGGCCACCGCTCTGCTGCGCGCCGTCGCCCGCCGGCTGCGCCGCACCAACGACTCGATGTCGGACCTCGTCTTCTCGGACGTGCCCGGCCGTGTCGCCAAGGCTCTCCTGGACCTCTCCCGCCGCTTCGGCGTGCAGTCCGAGGAGGGCATCCACGTGGTGCACGACCTCACCCAGGAGGAGCTCGCCCAGCTGGTCGGCGCCTCCCGCGAGACGGTCAACAAGGCCCTCGCGGACTTCGCCGGCCGCGGCTGGCTCCGCCTGGAGGCCCGCGCGGTGATCCTGCTGGACGTGGAGCGTCTCGCCAAGCGCTCCCGCTGAGCGAGCGGCCCCACCGGCCCGCGAACGCACGAGAGGCCCCCGCCGGGGATGGCGGGGGCCTCTCGCGTTCCGGCGCGGCCGGCGCGTGACAGGGGGTCACTTCGCGAACGTGCCGTAGAGGGCCGTCAGCAGGGCCAGCAGGCCCGAGAGCGCCGCCAGCGATGGCAGGGGCCAGCGGGTGCGCTCCAGGGCGTCGAGGCGGCTCTCGTGGTCCGCGAGCTGACGGTCGCTCTGGTCGCTGCGCTGGACGAGCAGGGCGAGCGAGCCGTCCACCCGCGCGAACCCGGCCTCGACCGTGCCGCGCAGCCGCTCCAGCTCCAGGGCGACGGCCGCGGCGTCCGAGGTGGACGGATGGGAATGGTGGGGCGAGTGGGACGAGTGCGTCATCGGCGGCCCCGGCCCCTGCCGGCCAGGGCGAGCAGCTCCGCGTCGCGGCCGACCGCGGGAGCGGTGCGCAGCCATCGGGGCAGCAGCCCCTGGACACCCGGCAGGGCCATGATCCGCGTCAGCCCGCCCGCCACGGCGAGCGCGCCGGCCACCCAGGGCAGGGCGGCCGGGACGCCCGACGCCTGGACGACGGCGGGCAGGACGAGCGCGATACCGATCGCGGTCTGCAGGACGGTGCGGGCGGTGCGCTTGGCGGCTTCAGACATGGTGCGGTCCTTGTTGTCGTAGAGCGGTGATCGCTGTCGTAGAGCGGTTATCGGCAGCGCGGGGGCAGGAAAGAAGCGGACAGAACGGAGGCGGAAGCGGAAAGCGGCGCAGGAACGGCGTCAGAACGAACGCGGGACCTGCAGCCGGTCCCAGCTGACGCGCCCCGGTATCCCGTCGGCGTCCGCGCCCGTGAAGCCGAGCCGGCGCTGCCAGGCGGCGTACGAGGACCGGTCGGCGTCCGTCCACCGGGGGCCCGGCCCGACCGCGTACCGACCGCAGCCCTCGGCGACCAGTCGCCGCCCCATCGCCGTGATCACCGCGCTCTCGCGCCCCTCGCCGAAGAAGGCGGCACCCGGGAAGGGTTCGTACGAGCCGGGCTCCGGCGCCGGAGCCGGAGCCCCGCCCAGGCGGCGCTCGATCCGCTCGCGCATCCCCGGCATGGAGAACGACGGGTCGATCTTCCGGCCGGTCCACTCCTTGTGGCCGATGACGCTCGCCGCGCTCCAGCCGTGCGCCCGGCACAGGGCGGCCGCGACACGCTCGACGGTGGCCAGTTGGGCGTCCGGATAGGGGTCGTCGCCGTCGCCGAGGTTCTCGATCTCGAAGCCGTAGAAGTGGACGTTGCCGTCGACGGCGTCCGGCCCGGGCCGGCTCGGCGTCGCGGACTCGGCGCACACCGCCCGGTAGGCGGCCATGGAGCCCCGGCCGGCGTGGTTGGTCCGGCCGTAGCCGACGAGGTGGACGGCGCCGTCCTTGGTGAGGACTCCGATGCACAGCGGTCCGGGCAGGTCGTCCATGCCGTCGTAGCAGAGCTCGACGCTGTCGCTCCCGGCGGTGTGATGCAGCATCACGCCGTTGACGGGCCCCCAGGGGCCGACGTGGTCGCGGTTGTGGGTGCGCCAGTCGCCGTGCTCGACGACGTGGACGCCTTCGGTGCGCAGGGCGGCGAGAAAGCCGTCCGGGGTGAGGGGTGTGGCCATGTGGACCTCCGCGGTGGCGCCGATCCCGCCCGCGGCGATGTCGTCGGAGAAGATCTCCGTGCCGTACGGGTCGTAGATCCGGAACGGCTGTTCCTCGTTGGGCTTGTTGCCGTTCCACACGGTGACCGCGGCCTTGCCGCTGCGGCGTCTGATGTTCATGCCGTACTCGGGCGGGTCGGTGCCGCGGAAGAACCCCACGCCCAGGATCTGGTTTCCGCCCGGCTCCCTGACGTCGAGGGTGCCACCGTCGCCGATCTTGACCGGCCCGCCGAGGACCTCGTCCATGGCGGGCCGGGTGTTGGCGCTGCCCATCAGCGCGCGGACCTGGCGTTCCAGCTCCCTGATGCGGTCCAGCAGGTCGGTCGGTATCGCTGCCATCAGAGCCTCTCCAGGTAGAGCTTCGCGGTTTCGGCCTGCCCGCGCGCGGGTGGTGTGACGGCGAGGCCGACGATGCGGTAGCGGTCGTCCGTGCCCTCCGCGTGCCACAGGTCGTGGATGCGCAGCCGCACGGCCGAACCGAGCAGGGCGGGTGTCACTCGGCCGTCGACTCGGATGGTGATCTCGGGGATGGTCTGCGGCCTGCGCGCGCGGCCGAGCTCCGCCCTGGCGAGTTCGTTCAGGACGTTCACATCGGTGATGGAGCTGTGGTCGGACGTGCCGTCGAGGCGGGGCCAGCCGGCCTTGAGGTCGTCCTCGTCCGGCGGCACCTTGGAGATCGTCGGAATGGACTTGGCCGTCTGATTGCGGTTGGTCGACTCGCCGCGCGCCACCCAGAAGTTGGCCTGGACGGTGGCGTCCTCGGGGAGGCTGTAGGACAGCAGCGGCCCTGGCCGGTCCAGGACGATGTCCGTCTCGCCCACCGTGATGACCGGACGGCCGAGCTGGAGCAGTTTGACGCGCCGGCCCGTCTCGGCGTCGCGGTAGCAGTGGACGCGCCACTCGAAGCCGTTCTCCATGGCGGCCAGGCCGTCGATGATCTCCCGGCCGCGGGCGAGGTCCGTCAGTTCGAACGTACGGGTGCGCCGTACGCCCGAGACCTCCGTCCCGTACATGATGCCGATGAAGTTGCCCTTCATCTCCTTGTTGAGCCCCTTGAAACCCCCGGCGGCGTTCTTCAGTCCGCCCTGGAACCTCCCCATCGAGCCGCCGCCCTTGCCTGCCTCACGGCCGACCTTGGAGACGGATCTCGCGGATTGGTCGGCGGCGGTCCTGAGCTGCTTGAGCTCCCTCGCCGCCTGCTGCGACCCGCTCCTGACCCGCCCGAGCCCGGAGCCGGCGCCGCCGGCCTTCTGACCGAGACCTCGGGCGGCGCGTTCGGCGCCCTGGGCCTGGGTCTTGAAATTCCGAAGGGATCCTGATGCCCTTCCGAGTGACTGCACTAGAGACACGGAAAATCCAATCGATAGACGTCACCTCGCGCGGCGCGCGCACCGGCTCATGCGATTGCCGCGCCTACTGTCTAGGCGAGCTCCGCGGAAAGGCCGGAAAGCGCTCTGCGGAGGTGATCGACTTCTTTCTTGACCTCTTCGAGTTCCCGCCTCGTCCGCGGCGACGGCAATTCAGGGAGCCAGCCCGGTCGGCGGCCGGCCGGGGTGCGCCCCTGGCGCGTCGCGGGCGATCCTCGGTCGGCGGACCCTCGTCCCGCGGCGGTCGCGACTTGGCGCAGCCGGTTCTCGACATCCGTGACCCTCGTGCCCAGTTTGCTCAGGGTGAGTTTATTGGGGTCCTCCGGATTGAATTTCTTCACCACGTTCTCGACATAAGGGCCCACGATGCTGTTGAGGGACGGCACCCCGGGAATCGCCACGCCGGCGACGGTCAGCCCCTTCTCGTCGTACTTGATGAGGCTCGGGTCGATTTTGAGCACCTGACCGCCCATGGAGGCCGCCTGCACACCCGCCTGTTTCAGCAGCGTCGGCTTGAGGGTCTCCCAGGTTTGCGTCGCCGTATCGGCGGCGGTTTGCCTCACCTTCTCGATGAGTCCCGCCCAGTCGGGCACGGGAAGGGGACCGGACGGCCCCCATGGCGGGGTTATCGGTTGTGTCATGTCTGCCGCCTAACGCGAAGAAGTATCGATCGCTTGCCGACAGGCTTGTCCGCCTGACGGCGACTCCCTAGACTTCGGCTTCACACGAGGCCAAGGAATCGAGGCACAGTGAACGGCTGGGGATTTTCGGCATTGTTCGCGATACCGACGCTGTGGTTCGCCGTCCGGATAGCGAAGTTACGATTCCTCAAAAGCGACGGATCACGCATCAGCACCGTGTGCGACTTCATAAAGTGGGACGAAGGCAATGCCGCGAGCGTCTGTTATTTCACCGCGGACGGCAAGAAACGCATACGCGTAGAAGGGTCCCTGCGCTCCGCCCCGACGCACTCCCCCGGGGACGAGATGACCGTGATCTACGATCCGGACAACCCGAAGGACGCGGTCATCCTGGACGACTTCGAGTACCGGTACCGGCTGTACTGGCTCTGCCTGTTCCTCTTCGGCGCGTTGAGCCTCGTCGGCGTTCTGTCGTCCCTCGTGGCGGGCTGGATCTCCTGAGACGAGCCGGACGGCCATTTCCACCACCGGCCGCTGAGCCCCCCTCACGCGAAGAAGCGCAGAATCTCCGCCTGCCGCACGGCTTCCGGGCCCGGGCCCTCGTCACCCGTCGTTCCCTCGCCCCCCGGCCGTGGCACCGGCTCCGGGTAATCCGGCTGTTCCGCGTCGGGATCGCCGTTGACGACCGAGGTCATCCAGTTGGCCGCCGCCAGGTGGTCCGTGATCGCGGCCAGCAAATGCTCCGCGGTGCCCCATTCGACGGCCTCGCCGTGCAGGCCCCTATTGACCGAGCTGTCGCGCGGAAGGTGCGCGATCAGCACCGCGAGCCGGCGCGAGGTGAGCCGGCCGCGGTGCCAGTCGAGCACGTCCACGCCGTAGTGACGGAGCAGGTCCGCTTCGAGAGCCTCGGCGTGTTCGTCGACGAACGCGTCGAGGCTCAGCCTTCCCCCAGGCCGAGCCCGGTTTCCTTGCCGTACGCCTCCAGGATCGCGGCGATGTCCTGCATCGTCACGTCGTGCCGACCGAAACGGGCGAACTGCTGCTCCCCCAGGAGCAGTTTCAGCAGGCCGTCGATGTCGTTGTCGTCCAGCTCGCGCAGCTCACCGGCCGTCTGCCGGGTGAGTTCCGTCGGCAGCTCGAAGGTGTCGTCGTCGAGCTGGAACGTCCAGGCGCGGCCGAGCGCCTCCAGCCGCTGCGCGCGGGCCGCGTTGACGTCGAAGGAAGCCATGGTGGTCAACCCCTCTGAATGGAAGCCGTGGATGGGATGAGGGGGCGCCGTCCCCCGCCCTGACGCGACGCGTCACAGCGGGGGACGGCACCTGGGTGCGACAGCCGACTACGCGTACGCCTTGTCCTTCATCAGGATCGTCGCGAGCGGCGTCTTGCCGTCCTCGACGGCCAGCGCGGTGAAGGTGACGCCGAGCTTGATCGCCCCGGTGCGGGTCAGCGCGATCTCCTCCGTCTCGGTCACCTGACCGCGCGGGATGACGAAGCGGTACGTGACGTCCTTGCCGTCGACGAACTCGATGCCCAGCTGCCGCTCGTCCTGTCGCGGGCTGGCCTGGAGACCGAAGCTGTACTGGTCGACCGGGGCCGGGGTGCCCGTCAGCGGAGCGGCCTTGTCACCGCCCATGAAGAACGACAGCGTGTCCTTGTTCATCTGGAGCAGCTGGAACTTCACGGTCAGGTCCCGGTCGGAGAAGATGAACCGCGCCGGGCTCACCGACTGCCAGGTGTCCACCGGGTCGATCTTGTCCTTCTTGTTGAACTTGATGCCGTCGGTGGTGGTGTAGCCGAGGTCCACCCAGTCGGCGCCCCACTGGGCGTCGATGGTGGCCGGCGCCGCCTTGCCCAGGTCGGCCACCAGGATGCGGCCGGTACCGGCGACGCGGATCTCGGAACCCTTGCTGCCTGCCATGCGAACTCCTCAAAACAGTGGATGGGGATGACGAAGGCCCCGCCGACAGCCGGCAGGGCCTGGGAAAGAGGTGAGGCGCGGGCCTCAGGTGGTGCGGATCAGCAGCCGCACCGTCGAGAGGTAGCGGTTGCCCGCCGGGCGGTTGTAGTCGGGCAGCCAGCGCGGCCCGTCCGCCTCGACGACGTCGGTGACGTACGCGGTGCCGTAGCTCGTCCCGCGCGCCTGGAGGAGCGCGGCGCGGGCGACGAGGGCGACGCCGTGCGCGGTGGTCTTGTCGGGGCCGTAGACCTCCAGGTCGACCAGTGGCTGGTCGAGGTGGAGGTCGTCGATCCAGGCGCCACCGGTGCGGGAGACCAGGACGGCCTTCTGCGTGCCGTCGAAGCCGCCGGGCGGCCGGTTGTCGACGACCACGCCGGCGAGCTCGGCCCGGTTCTTGAGGTGGTCCACGACGAGGCGTTCCACGTCGGGGAAGTTGATCGGGGCATCACTCACATGCGTGCTCCTTGCCGCGTGGCTTCGGGGATGGGTGAAGCGGGGTGGTGCGGTGGGTGAAGCGGGGTGCGCTGTGCCGTGGGCGTCCGTCCGTACGGATGGAAGGAAGGGGTACGGGCGGACGCGCCGCGCACATGCGAAACGGCGGGGCGCCAACCGCAGTTGGGCGCAGCTCCGCCGCTGCGACAAGTGTGAACGACAACGTGCGAGCGCGCAACCAGTAATCGCGTACAACTTCCGGAGCAGCGAAAAGCCCCCTCCGCATCCAGCGATGTGGAGGGGGCTGGTTCGGGGCGTTCGACTCCCCGAACGACTCCCGGGCGGCGGCGCTACCGGGTCAGTTCGTGTGCGCGGCGCGTATTCCTTTCGGCGGCGAAGATGTCCTCCAGCCGGAAGAGCTGCGCCCGCCCCTGCTTGCCCACAGGTCTCAGGTGCCCCTGCTGAACCCACTTGCGTACGGTCGCGGTGGACACGCCGACCTCCAGAGCGGCGAGCGTCGCCGGCAGCAGTCCGTTGATCATCGCGCCTCCTCGCCGGGCGCCGGGGCCGACAGCTCGGCGGCCGACAGCTCGGCGAGCGGCAATTCGGCGAGCGGCAGCCCGGCCCGTTCCGCCGGCTCGCCCCACCGCTCCTCCGGCCAGCTGTGCCGGTGCCCGGTCCCGTTCGCGCAGCCGCAGCTCTCGTCGTCGCACCGGCAGGCCGGGTTGACGCAGAGGACGGCCTGTCGCGCGGGGAAGGCGCGCAGGGAGACGGAGTCGCACCAGGGGCAGCGGCCACCCATCCGTACGAGCGGCTCCGCTTCGCCGAGGGCACGGCCGCAGCGGCGCGCCATGCGCCGCGCCTCGCTCAACACATGGTCGGCGAGCACGGCGTCCGCGCCGATGCGTTCCAGCAACCCGACGATGCGGCCGAGCCGTTCGGGCACCTGGGCCTTGCGCGGGCGGCCCTGGCCGAGGCGCTCGCGCACCGCCTCCTCCAGTTCGATGACGCCGTCGGTGACGTCCCGGATGGCATCGGAGACCTCCAGCCGGATGGGCGCCGACCCGCCGCCGGAGCGCGGGGTGCGCGAGGGGCGCGGCCCCGTGCGGCCCGGTGCCAGTTCGGCGAGGAGCTCGGGGAACTGACGTCCCAGCAGGTCGAGCCAGACGCGGGCGTGGACAGCTGCGGTGCTGATGTCGTTCATGGCGGAGACACCTCACGGCCGTTGCTTCCGAGCCGGCCGCCGCGGACGCCGTCGAACCAGGGGTGGCGAGGTCCGTGGCCCGATGGCCGGTGCTCGACGTTCGGATAGTGCGTACTCGACGTACGGATGGCGCGTAGGCGCCCGCGGTAATTGCAGACACGCAACGCCTGCCGTGCCCCGGCGGGTCGGCGGGAGGGAGCCGGGAGTGCCGACGGGCCGGAACCAGGTGCGGATGACACGGATGAAGTGAGCGGGACCAGGGAAGGATGGCGAGCAATACTTCGAACACACTTGCGAGCTCGGATGAATTTTTCCACGTTGCGCGCACGCACGCAACACCCATTTTCTCCACAGGCCCTACACAGCCCCAGGGGAGCCGCACTCCGGCGCAAACCTTCCCGAACATTTCGCTCGCGCACGCGCGTTAGTCTGGTGCGCGGATGGAGGGAGCGGGTTTGCGATGAAGAACACCCTGGAGGAGTTCGCGGCCTGGATGGAGGACCTCTTGAGGTCCCGCGGCTACGACATCGATCACCCCAGAGGCGGCGGCAGGTCCAGGATCGCCGACGACGCGGGGGTGCACCGCGCGGCCGTCACCCGGCTGTTGCAGCGCCAGAGCATGCCGGACCTGGCGACCATGCGGGGCCTGGCACGCGCGCTCGACGTGCCCGTACGGGATGTGCTGATCAAGTCCGGCAAGCTCACCGAAGCCGACCTGCCGCTACCCGTGACGTACGCTCAGAACAGGGCTACGGGCAGCCGGACGATCACTCTGGAAGAAGCCGCCGACCTCCTCGGGATTCCCGATGACCGGCGTGCGCTCTTCCTCCAAGTGGCGGCTCCGTTCCTGCCGTCGGAGGAGGGGAACGCTCAGCGACGGAAGGCAGCGGGCCACGGCTGAGGGGAAAGCAGGGGGTACGCATGGGCAGCGATCAGGGGACGTCGGAACACCACCGCCCCGCCGAGGGGCCGGACGACGGCCTCAGCCGCCCCCGGCCCATCACCCTCGACTCCGGCGAACTGGCCGGCCTGCTGCTGGAGATGGGCCGCGCGGCGACCGACGGCGACCTCGGCGTCTATGCCCGCGACGAGCTCGACCGCGCCCGGGAGTCGGGCTATGCGCAGGGCTGGCAGGACGCCATGCGCTATGTCGCCGAGCAGGGCGCGGCCGACCCCCAGGGCACCACCCTCGCCGATGTCATCGCCCTCATCGACGCGCCGCTGCCGTCCCCGCGCGCCAGTGATCTGCGCGCACAGGAGCCGCTGATGCCGCATCGCAAACGCAAGCCGGGGGGCGACCAGCGCTCGGGTTGAGCCGGCGCGAAAGACCGGGAGGGCGCTCCCGGTGGCGGCGTGCGCGCCGCCCCGCGATCCATTCACGCCCGCGGGTCAGCCCGTCGACACCGGTCTGCGCCCCTCGTAGCAACCCGCGGTCACCGGTCGGCGCGCCCCTCAGATCAGCCCGTGCTCCTCCAGATAGTCCAGCTGCGCCCGCACCGACAGCTCCGCCGCCGGCCACAGTGAGCGGTCGACGTCCGCGTAGACGTGCGCGACCACCTCCGACGGCGTGCGGTAACCGTTCTCCACCGCCGTCTCGACCTGCGCGAGGCGCTTCGCCCGGTGGATGAGGTAGAAGTCGATGGCGCCCTGGGCGTCGTTCAGCACCGGGCCGTGCCCGGGCAGCACCCTCTCCACGCCCTCGTCGACCGTGAGCGAGCGCAGCCGCCGCAGCGAGTCCAGGTAGTCGCCGAGCCGGCCGTCGGGATGGGCGACGACCGTGGTGCCCCGGCCCAGAACCGTGTCGCCGGTGAGCACCGCGCCGTCGGCGGGCAGGTGGAAGCACAGCGAGTCGGCGGTGTGGCCGGGGGTGGACAGGACGTGCATCTCCAGGCCGCCGGTGGTGATGACGTCCCCGACACCCAGCCCCTCGCCGCCGAGGCGCAGCGCCGGGTCCAGGGCCCGTACGCGCGTCCCCGTCAGCTCGGCGAAGCGCGCCGCGCCGCCCGAGTGATCGGGGTGGCCGTGCGTGAGGAGCGTCAGGGCGACACGCTTACCGGCGGCCTCGGTGGCGGCGATGACCGCCTGGAGGTGGGCCTCGTCCAGGGGGCCGGGGTCGACGACCACGGCGAGGTCGGAGTCCGGTTCGGAGACGATCCAGGTGTTGGTGCCGTCCAGCGTCATCGCGGAGGGGTTGGGGGCGAGCACGCACGTCGCGCGGTCGGTGGCGGGGCCGCCGGGGGTGCCGTCGCTCGGGCGGCCGGGGAGATCGGTCGCGGATGTCATGAGTCGGCCTCCGAAGGTCCCGCGGGGGTGGACTGTGCGGACACGTGCTTGGTGAATTCGTCGTGCCCCGGCCAGCTCAGCACGATCTCGCCCGCGACGAGGCGCGCCTGGGCGAGTACGGGCGTGAGATCCCGGTCACCCGCCGCGGCCAGCACCTCGGCCACGCGCGCGTACGGGCGCAGGGCCCGCAGGGTGGAGATGGTGGGCGGCATCATCAGCAGCTCGCCCCGGTCGTAGCCGTCCGCCGCCGCGGCCGGGCCGATCCACTCGGCGCGGTCCGCCTCCGTGGAGGCGTTGCGGGTCCGCTGGCCTTCGGGCAGGGCCGCGACGAAGAACCAGGTGTCGTAGCGGCGCGGCTCGAACTCGGGGGTGATCCAGCGGGCCCAGCCGCCCAGGAGGTCGCTGCGCAGGAGCAGGCCGCGCCGTTCGAGGAAGTCGGCGAAGGACAGCTCGCGGCTGACGAGGGCGGCGCGGTCGGCCTCCCACTCGTCCCCCGTGGTGTCCGCGACGACGGTGTCGGGCGCCGGGCCGGCCAGCAGCACGCCCGCCTCCTCGAAGGTCTCGCGGACGGCCGCGCAGACGATGGCCTGGGCCGAGGCCGCGTCGACGCCGAGCCGCGCGGCCCAGTCCGCACGGGAGGGGCCGGCCCAGGGCACGTCGCGGGCGTCGCGCGGGTCGACTGAGCCGCCCGGATACGCGTACGCGCCTCCGGCGAAGGCCATGGAGGCGCGTCTGCGCAGCATGTGCACGGCGGGCCCGGCGGCTCCGTCGCGCAGCAGCAGTACGGTCGCCGCGCGGCGGGGAGCCACGGGCTGGAGCGCACCGCTGGTGAGCGCCCTGATCCGGTCCGGCCACTCCGGCGGGTACCACTGGCCGTTCGAAGTCGACATGGCCGGATGCTATGCGCTCACGCGTGGATGTTCGAGGGGGACATCCGCAGGACGGCCATGCCCCCGAACCCGGGATCAGTCCCGGACCTCGACCATGATCTCGACCTCGACCGGGGCGTCCAGCGGCAGCACGGCCACGCCGACGGCCGAGCGCGCGTGGACACCCTTGTCGCCCAGCACCTCGCCCAGCAGCTCGCTGGCGCCGTTGAGGACGCCCGGCTGGGCGGTGAAGTCCGGCGCGGAGGCGACGAAGCCCACGACCTTCACGACCCGAACGATCTTGTCGAGGTCGCCGATGACCGACTTCACGGCGGCCAGGGCGTTCAGCGCGCAGACCGCCGCCAGCTCCTTGGCCTGCTCCGCGCTGACCTCGGCACCGACCTTGCCGGTCGCCGGCACGGCGCCCTTGACCATCGGCAGCTGGCCCGCGGTGTACACATACGCGCCACTGCGCACGGCCGGCTGATAGGCGGCCAGCGGCGGCACGACCTCCGGCAGCGTCAGCCCGAGCTCACCGATCCGGTCCTCGACCGCGCTCATGCCTTCTCCCGCTTGAGGTAGGCCACGAGCTGCTCGGGGTTGTTGGGACCCGGGACGACCTGGACGAGCTCCCAGCCGTCCTCGCCCCAGGTGTCCAGAATCTGCTTGGTCGCGTGCACGAGGAGCGGCACCGTCGCGTATTCCCACTTCGTCATGGGCCCGACTGTAATGCCTGACACCGACAGCCTCGTGCGTAGCCCGCCCGCCGACTGGTTAGGCTCCAAATCATGAGCAGGCTCCATGTCGTCAGCGGCAAGGGCGGAACCGGCAAGACCACGGTCGCCGCGGCACTCGCGCTCGCCCTCGCAGCCGAGGGCAAGCGCACTCTTCTGGTCGAGGTGGAAGGGCGGCAGGGCATCGCGCAGCTCTTCGAGACCGAAGCGCTGCCCTATGAGGAACGCAAGATCGCGGTCGCTCCCGGCGGGGGCGGTGAGGTGTACGCGCTGGCCATCGACGCCGAGCGGGCCCTCCTCGACTACCTCCAGATGTTCTACAAGCTCGGCAGCGCCGGCCGCGCGCTGAAGAAGCTCGGCGCGATCGATTTCGCGACGACCATCGCCCCCGGTCTACGGGACGTCCTGTTGACCGGCAAGGCGTGCGAGGCCGTGCGCCGCAAGGACCGTGCGGGCGGGTTCGTCTACGACCACGTGGTCATGGACGCCCCGCCCACCGGCCGGATCACCCGCTTCCTCAACGTCAACGACGAGGTCGCCGGGCTGGCCCGGATCGGCCCGATCCACAATCAGGCGCAGGCCGTGATGCGGGTGCTCAAGTCGCCCGAGACGGCCGTGCACTTGGTGACGCTCCTGGAGGAGATGCCGGTCCAGGAGACCGTGGACGGCATAGCGGAGCTGCGCGCCGCCGCGCTGCCGGTGGGCGGTGTCGTGATCAATATGGTGCGGCCGGAGATACTGGACGAGGCGGCCGTGGAGGTCGCCGCGAACGGCGGCCGCGAGGCCGTCGCCCGGACCCTCTCGCAGGCCCTGGAGCGGACGGGTTTCGGCGGCGGGCGCCACGCGGGCATCGCCGAGCAGCTGGTAGACCCCCTGGTGGCGCAGGCCCGCGAGCACACCGAGCGGCTCGCCCTGGAGCACCGCGGCCGCGGCGAGATATCCGGCCTCGGCCTGCCCACGTACGAACTGGAACTGCTCGGCGACGGCGTGGACCTGGCGGGCCTCTACCGGATGGCGCGCGAACTGCGGAAGCAAGGAGTGGCGCGTTGAGCGTGCAGGCGAACGGACTCGACACCGCCACCGTCCTCGACATCGACCCCGTCCTGGACAACCCCCGCACCCGCATCGTGGTGTGCTGCGGCTCGGGCGGCGTCGGCAAGACCACGACCGCGGCCGCGCTGGGCGTACGGGCGGCGGAGCGCGGGCGGAAGGTCGTCGTCCTCACCATCGACCCGGCTCGCAGGCTCGCGCAGTCCATGGGCATCGACGAGCTCGACAACGTGCCGCGCCGGGTGCCCGGGATCGACTCCTCCGCCGGTGGCGAGCTGCACGCCATGATGCTCGACATGAAGCGGACCTTCGACGAGATAGTCGAGGCGCACGCCGACAAGGAACGCGCCCGCGCCATCCTGGAGAACCCCTTCTACCAATCCCTGTCGGCCGGTTTCGCGGGCACGCAGGAGTACATGGCCATGGAGAAGCTCGGCCAGCTCCGCGCCCGCGACGAGTGGGACCTGATCGTCGTGGACACCCCGCCGAGCCGCTCCGCCCTGGACTTCCTGGACGCTCCGGGGCGCCTGGGTTCGTTCCTGGACGGAAAGTTCATCAAGGTGCTGATGGCGCCCGCGAAGATCGGCGGGCGGGCCGGGATGAAGTTCCTCGGCGTCGGGATGTCGGTGATGAGCGGCCCGCTCAACAAGCTGATGGGGGCCCAGCTCCTGCGCGACGTCCAGACCTTCGTGGCCGCCATGGACACCATGTTCGGCGGCTTCCGCACCCGCGCCGACGCCACGTACCGGCTGCTCCAGGCGCCGGGGACGGCCTTCCTGGTCGTCGCCGCGCCCGAGCGGGACGCCCTGCGCGAGGCGGCGTACTTCGTGGAGCGGCTGGCCGCGGAGCGGATGCCGCTGGCCGGTCTCGTCCTCAACCGCGTGCACGACAGCGCGGCCGCGCGGCTCCCCGCGGAGCGGGCCCTGGCCGCCGCGGAGGCCCTGCTGGACGGTTCCGGCGGAGACGCGATGGAACCATCAGAAAATCTTGACGGAAGCGGCATTGTGGATCGTGACAGCGGGCAAGCTGGCTCACGTACCGTTGACGCCCCGGGCACCGGCACTCCCACGGTCCCGTCCCCTCCCGAGAGCGGCGGCATCCCCCAGCCGGCCTCCTCAGGAGACTCCACCGCGCGGCTGACCGCGGGTCTGTTGCGTTTGCATGCCGAGCGGATGCAGGTGCTCACCCGCGAGCGCCGCACACGCGACCGCTTCACCGCGCTGCATCCCGAGGTCGCGGTGGCGGAGGTCACCGCCCTGCCGGGTGATGTGCACGATCTGGCGGGGCTACGGGCCATCGGCGAACGCCTCGCCGTCCAGCCCGCTGTGGCCACCGGGGAGAACGCTTAGCGCGACGTCTGTAAGCGCAGTCGCAAGCACACCCGTAGGCACACCTGTAAGCGCATCTTGAAAGGCACTGCGAGGACGAAGACAGAGATCACCGCCGCCGCGCACATCACGGCGGACGCCTGACGCCACGACAGTCCGCGCGCGCTTGGCGGCACGGCAGCACGACCGGCACCGGCAGCATGGAGAGCACGCTCAGCATGGCGAGCACGCTGCTGAAGGGCACGCTGCTGGAGGGCGCCGAAAAGTCACCGGCGGCTCCGTGGGAACGCCTGCCGGAGACGTCGGCGAGGGTGCAGGACGCGCACGAGGGCGCGTACGAGCGGATACGGGCGCCCCCACGCCGTACCCCACTGGCCTGCGCCGGCCTGCGCGCGATCGCGCCTAGCCGACCGCCGCGTACGCGTCGAAGTCCTCGTCGCCCAGCGGCAGGATCCCCGCACCGCGCTCGTATTCCGTACGGGCGGTCTCCAGGAGCCTGCGCCACGACGTGACCGTCGGTCGGCGCCTGAGCAGCGCCCGCCGCTCGCGCTCGGTCATCCCGCCCCACACACCGAACTCGACGCGGTTGTCCAGCGCGTCGGCCAGGCACTCCGTGCGCACCGGGCACCCGGTGCAGACCGCCTTGGCCCTGTTCTGCGCTGCGCCCTGAACGAATAGTTCATCCGGATCGGTAGTGCGGCAGGCTGCCTGCGCACTCCAGTCGGTTACCCAGCCCATGCTGGCGCCGTCCTCTCCCGAATTGAGGCTCCCCCACGGCGGCAGCGGCATATTCACCGTTGCCAGTTGAGGACGTTACGGAAGGCAGGCAGGGGACAACACCCCCTTCGGGCCCAATCTTGGATGGCCCGAACGGACTATGCGTACGCGGCAGATCACCCAACGGAGTGACCTGACGACATCAGCGACCAATGCCAGCATATTGGGGCAGTTCACCCGGGCAACGACGGTCACGGGGTGACACGGGCGGCAATACGGACACGTCTCATCACTCACAAGAGTGATGTCGGAGGTGGTGCTGAAGGGCACCGCTGTTACTGGCGTGAAACAGCGTAGGCGAACACACGGGCGTCTGTCCGCCGAATGAGAACGTAGGCTTCCCCTCATGGGTAAGAAGCGCTCCGGCGAGGGTCCCAACGTGACCCGGCAGGCCGCGAAGTTCCTCGGTGTCAGCGTGCTCTCCGGAGCGGTTCTGGCGGGCCTTGCCCTGCCGGCCGTCGGCGCCTTCGGACTCGCGGCGAAGGGATCCGTCGAGGGGTTCGACGAGATCCCCGCCAGTCTCAAGACCCCACCGCTCAGTCAGCGCACCACCATCCTCGACGCCAAGGGCGGCGAGATCGCCAAGGTGTACTCCCGTGACCGCACGGTCATACCGCTCAGCGACATCTCGCCCTACATGCAGCAGGCGATCGTCGCGATCGAGGACGCGCGCTTCTACGAGCACGGGGCGGTGGACCTCAAGGGCGTGCTCCGCGCCCTCAACAAGAACGCGCAGTCCGGCGGCGTCTCCGAGGGTGCGTCCACGCTCACTCAGCAGTACGTCAAGAACATCTTCGTGGAGGAGGCGGGCGACGACCCCGACAAGGTCGCCGTCGCCACACAGCAGACCCTGGGCCGCAAGGTCAAGGAGCTGAAGTACGCCATCCAGGTCGAGAAGGAGCTGGGCAAGAAGCGCATCCTCAACAACTACCTGAACATCACCTTCTTCGGGCAGCAGTCCTACGGCGTCGAGGCCGCCGCCCAGCGCTACTTCAGCAAGCACGCCAAGGACCTCACCCTGGACGAGTCCGCGCTGCTGGCCGGCATCGTCCAGTCGCCCAGCCGCTTCGACCCGGTCAACGCCCCGAAGGAGGCCACCAAGCGGCGCAACACCGTGCTGCAGCGGATGGCCGACCTCAAGAACATCACCCCGGCCGAGGCCACCGCCGCCCAGGCCAAGCCCCTCAAGCTCAAGATCACCCGACCCAAGAGCGGCTGCATCACGGCCGTCGACGGCGCGGGCTTCTTCTGCGACTACGTCCGCGAGACCTTCCTCCAGGACCCCGCCTTCGGCAAGACGAAGGAAGCGCGGGCCAAGCGCTGGAACGAAGGCGGCATGACGATCCGTACGACTCTGGACCCGCAGACCCAGAAGTCCGTGCAGAAGTCGATCAGCGATCACGTCTATCAGAACGACTCAGTGGCCACCGCGGTATCGATCGTCGAGCCCGGCACCGGCAAGGTGCTCGGCATGGGGCAGTCGCGGCCGTACGGCTTCGGCGAGAACCAGACCCAGATCAACTTCTCCGCCGACCACGCCCAGGGCGGCTCGAACTACGGCTTCCAGACCGGCTCGACCTTCAAGCCCATCCTGGCGGCGGCCGCCCTGGAAGAGGGCATCTCGCCGAACAAGTCCTACTCCTCGCCGTTCCGGATGGCCTACCCGGACTCGGTCGAGACGTGCGACGGCACGTGGCGCAACGGCGGCGGCGAGATGGTCAACAACGAGAACAAGAGCGAGGTCGGCCCCTACGGGATGCGGGAGGCGACCGCGAAGTCGGTCAACACCTACTTCATCCAGATGATCGGTGACGTCGGCGTCTGCCCGGTGACGAAGATGGCCTCCAAGCTGGGCCTCAAGCCGGCCTCGGGCAAGAAGATGGACCAGGTGCCCTCGATCGCCCTCGGCACCCAGGGCATGTCCCCGCTGAAGATGGCGGCCGCCTACGCCGCCTTCGCCAACCAGGGCAAGTACTGCACGCCCGTCCTCATCAACTCGGCCACCGGCCCCAACGGCAAGAGCATCACCGTCCCCAAGACGCAGTGCTCGCGGGCCATGTCCGAGGAGACCGCCGACACCGTCAACACCCTGCTGCGGGGCGTGGTCGAGGACGGCACCGGCAAGGAGGCCGGACTCGACGGCCGGGACAGCGCGGGCAAGACCGGTACGACGGACGAGCGCAAGGCCGCCTGGTTCGTCGGCTACACCCCGAACATGGCGGGCGCCGTCTGGGTCGGCGGCCCGGGCAAGAACGTCGAGATGGAGAACATCAGCATCGGCGGCGTCTACCACGACAAGGTCTACGGCGGTGACACCCCCGGCCCCATCTGGCGCGACGCCATGGCGGGCGCGCTGGAGGGCAAGCCGGCGCCGACCTTCGACACCGTGCCGGTCGCCGAGCCGGAGCAGGGTAAGAACTCCGGCAAGCCGGGCAAGGGCCAGGGCCGGGGCAAGGGCGGCGACAAGCCGGGCAAGCGGAACCCTCCGGGCCCGGGCATCGTGGGCGGTCGCTGACCGCGCGGGCGGGATCCCCTCAGGGACCGCCGTACGTACGAACAGGGGCGCCCGGACCTTCGCGGTCCGGGCGCCCCTGTCGTGTGCGCTGCGTGAGGGGTCAGCCCGCGAGGAGCTTCTTCACCTCGGCGGCGACCCGGCCGCCGTCGGCGCGGCCGGCCACCTTCGGGTTCACGATCTTCATGACGGCGCCCATGGCCCGCGGGCCCTCGGCACCGGCGGCCCTGGCCTCGGCCACCGCGCCGGCGACGATCGCGGACAGCTCCTCGTCCGACATCTGAGCCGGCAGGTAGGTGGAGAGCAGCTCGCCCTCCGCGCGCTCCCGCTCGGCCGATTCGGCGCGGCCGCCCTTGGCGAACGCCTCCGCGGCCTCACGGCGCTTCTTCACCTCACGCGTGATGACCTTCAGCACCTCGTCGTCGGAGAGCTCACGGGAGGTCTTGCCCGACGTCTCCTCGTACGCGATGGCGGAGAGGGTGAGGCGGAGCGTGGAGGAGCGCAGCTCGTCACGCGCCTTGATGGCGGTCGTGAGGTCGTCGTGAAGCGTGGACTTGAGCGTGGTCATGGCGCAATCTTCGCACCCCGAAGTGGCGTGTGCCCCGTATTAACGGACGGTGCGGCGGGGGAAGGGAGTCCGTGGGCGGCAACTCCCCGCCCCTTTGGGGTTGTCCACCTCATCCACGTTATCCACAGGAACGGGCCGGTGTGACCGAGGGCCGCGGCGGTCTGCGACGATGGACAGCATGCGCGCGCGATACGGAGTACCCCTGGGAATCACGGCGGTCGGTGCGGCCGGCATCGCCTACGCCGCCGGCTTCGAAGTCCGCTCCTTCCGGCTGCGGCGGATCAGCGTGCCCGTGCTGCCGCCGGGGATGCGGCCGCTGAGGGTGCTCCAGGTCTCGGACATCCACATGGTCGGCGGCCAGCGCAAGAAGCAGCGCTGGCTCCAGTCGCTGGCCGGGCTGCGCCCGGACTTCGTGATCAACACCGGTGACAATCTCTCCGACCCCGAGGGCGTGCCGGAGACCCTGGACGCGCTCGGACCGCTGATGGAGTTCCCCGGCGCGTACGTCTTCGGCTCGAACGACTACTACGGCCCGAAGCTGCGCAACCCCGCCCGCTATCTGCTGGAGAAGGCCAGCGGACGGCACGGCCTCAACGGCAACGCCCCGGCCGTCGGCGTGATCCACAACCCCTGGGAGGAGCTGCGCGACGGCTTCGACTCGGCGGGCTGGGTCAACCTCACCAACACCCGCGGCAACCTCAAGGTCGAGGGCTATGACATCGCCCTCACCGGCCTCGACGACCCGCACATCAAGCGCGACCGGTACGCCGAGGTCACCGGCGGCCCCCAGGAGGACGCCGACTTCTCCATGGCCGTCGTCCACGCCCCGTATCTGCGGGTGCTCGACGCCTTCACCGCCGACCGCTATCCCCTGATCCTCGCGGGCCACACCCACGGCGGCCAGCTGTGCATCCCCTTCTACGGCGCCCTGGTCACCAACTGCGACATCGACACCCAGCGGGTCAAGGGCCTCTCCACCCACCGGGCCGGCGGTCACCGCTCCTACCTCCACGTCTCGGCCGGCTGCGGCACCAACCGCTACACCCCGGTCCGCTTCGCCTGCCCCCCCGAGGCCACCCTCCTCACCCTCACCGCCCGCGATCGCGACTGACCCGGGAAGGGTTTCCGGAGGGCGCCCGTACGGTGGAGGGATGATCGACCCCACCTCCTCCACCACCCGGCTGGGCCCACCCGGCGCGGCGGGCGTCCCCGCCTCGGCAGTCGTCCCCACCGGCCGCCGCCCCGTCGCGGCGGCCTTCCGCGCGCTCGTGGCCCTCGCCGCGCTCACCGGCATCGTCCTGGACACCATCGACTCCGACGACCTGGGCCGGCTCTTCAGCTATTTCACGATCCAGTCCAACATCCTGGTGGCCCTCGCCTTCGCCTGGTCCGCCCACCGCGCCTGGACCGCGCGCCCCGCCCTCTCCCCACGGGTCACGGGTGGAGCACTGCTCTACATCAGCATCACGGGTCTCGTATTTCACTTTGTGCTGTCGAACGACTCCAGCGGCTTCTCCATGACCAGCGAGCGCACGCCCCTCGAATCGATCGCCAACCAGCTCCTGCACACCGTGACCCCCCTCGCGGCCGCGTTCGACTGGCTCGTGCTCACCGCGCCCGGCGGCTTCCTCCTGCGCCACGCCTGGCAGTGGCTGGCCTACCCCTTCCTCTACTTCCCCTTCGCCCTGATCCGCGGCGCCCTCCTCGACCCCGACACCGAGGGCCGCTACCCGTACCCCTTCCTGGATGTCGACCTCCAGGGCTACGCCGGCGTCCTCGGCAACGCCGTCACCTTCGGCCTGGCCTTCTACGTACTGGCCCTGGCCCTCACCTTCCTCGACCGGATACGCCCCCACCTGCGCGGCCCCCGGAATCGGATTTCGTCTCTGGGCCCCGGTCCGCTAAAGTAGAGCTCGTTGCGCCGAGGACCTGCGAAAACGGGTCCTGGAGCAGCGATC
This sequence comes from Streptomyces sp. NPDC023527, assembly GCF_055560115.1. Lineage (NCBI taxonomy): Bacteria > Bacillati > Actinomycetota > Actinomycetes > Kitasatosporales > Streptomycetaceae > Streptomyces > Streptomyces sp. NPDC023527. The sequence continues at coordinate 181,023 of NZ_JBVHJJ010000014.1, read as the reverse complement.
GGGGTGTAGCGCAGCTTGGCAGCGCGCTTCGTTCGGGACGAAGAGGTCGTGGGTTCAAATCCCGCCACCCCGACAGCTAAGTAGCAGGTCAGAAGCAGTGCACCACGTGGTGCACTGCTTCTGGCTTTTGCTGCGTGACTATCTGCGCGACTAGCGCTCCGGGAAGATGTCGTCCATCACAACCGCTCCGGTCTGGATCACCGGGCGGATCTGCTTCCGGTAGACCTCCTCCGTTACGGCCGTGCTGGAGTGACCGACCAGTCGCGAGATCTCTTCGAGCGGGATCCCCCGGTCCGACAAGATCGAGACGAAGGACGTGCGCGTCTCCCGAGTCGTCCACTCATGAGGAGTGAGGTCGATGTCGGGCACCCGTGCGGCCTGCGCGATGACCTTGCGGAACTCGCGGCGCACATTCGCGGCGTCCAGCTCCGTGCCGACTGCCGACGTGAAGACGAGCCCGTTCTCCTGCCACTGATCACCGGCCGCAACCCGCTGCCAGCCCTGACGCTCCCACTGGATCTTGAGCGCGTCGACAGCCCGACCGGGTAATGCGAGCGTACGGCGGGACTTCTTCGTCTTCGTGTCACCCGAACGGCGGACCGAACGCCACACGGCGATGTGCGGCGGGATCTCCGGAATCGCACTCGGGTCCCCCTCCAGGTGGACGTGGTCCCACCGGAGAGGGCGCATCTCCTCCGTACGGCCGCCGGTGAGGAGCGATACCACGATGTACGCGTAGAGCGGGGAATCCCCCGCAGCGCTCAGTACGGCTTCTGCCTGCTTGAGCGTCAGGGACTTCGACGGTCGTCCGGGGCGACCAGCAGGGACCGCACACAGCTCTACGACGTTGCGCTTCACCTTGTCCCGCGCCATGGCCCTTTTGACAGCGCGGTTCAGACACGAGCGAATCGCCTCCAGGGAGCGGGTGCTCAGCACCTGCGCCTTGGTGGCGAGCCACTTGTCCACATCATCAGCGCTGAGGTCTCGAAGTTTCCTCGCCCCCAGGGCAGGGATTACGTGGGTGTTGCACAGAATGGTGTTCGTGGTGATGGTCCCCTGGTCCCGGCCGGCGAGACCGTAGGCAAGCCAGTCAGTCACCGCGTCCTTGACCGTGTAGCCGGTGGGCGCGATGGCAAGACCGTCCTCGTAGTCGCGCAGGACTTCCTTCAGCTTGTCCTTGGCCGCGGTCTTGGTCTTGCCGCTCGCGCGCTTGGTGATCCTCTTGCCGGCGGCGTCGAACCCGAGACTGGCCGTGGCAATCCAGCGTTGCCGCTTGTCGTCCCAGTGCAGCCCGCCGTCTCCTCTGCTCCGGCGCTTGGTCACTGCTCTTCTCCTGCCTCGCGCTCCAGGAGCACGACGTAATCGACGAGGGCCGATGCAGGGATGAGTCGGCTGCGCCCTTGTTTGACGGAGCGGATACGCCTGGTGCGGATGAGGTCATAGATGGCGGTCCGGCCGAGACCGAGAACCCTCATGGCCTCCGTCACGCGATAGAGCAGGGGGCCGGCCGATGTGACCTGTTCGGGCGGGCGTGAGGCCCGAGCTGTCATGCTGGTTGTCTCCTCTTTCCTCGAGGGATGGGGAGGCCGGGGCAGCGGGCTACTTTGACGGGTTGACCGCTGCCCCGGGTGAGATCAAAAGCGCCGCGTGAGGCGCCATTCGAAGTACTCGTGGCGCACGTACTCGCGGTGGTCCTCGCCGGTGACCAGCTCGTACCCCTTGAGGCTCAAGCCGGACTGCGTGGCGTCGTACTCGACCAGTCCCCGCGCGGCCTGAACGGCGGTCTCGACCGTCTCGGCGGCCAACTCCGGTACGTACATGGCCGTGCCCTTGAGCGCGATCCGGTCGAGCACCGCGGCCTTACGGAGCCGGAACTCGCGGTCCGCTCCCCCGCAGACGGAACGGCTGGTCTGCTGGGCCACCCAGCAGATCTCCGCGATGATGCTCGGCGCGTCGGCGTACGCGACGGCGGGATTAGCGGTGTTGGGCTCGGTCGTCACAGCTTCTCTCCGGAAGTGAGCAGGAAGTGGAGGGCGGTCTCGGCCTGCTCGCCGTAGGCGAAGCAGCTGTCCGCCAAACCGGCGGCGAGGGCGCGCGCGTGGGACAGTTCGGCGACTTCGTAGTCGGCCAGGTCCTCGCACGGAGCGAACGCGTGGACTACGTCGACGGCGCGTTCACGGAGATGCACCTCGTGCCGCAGGGTGGTGAGGCGATCGTTTCCGACCCAGTCACCGAGGGCTTCGCGCATGTCGGGCAGCAGATCGGACGAGACGGCGTATCGGCCGGCCTCATCACGGCAGAGTTCGACGAACTGCGGCTGCTCGCCCCTGAGGACGGACAGCAGGGCCGCGGCCGTTCCGTAGGCGTACGCGCGCGCCATGTTCTCGTACAGGTCCGCGACGCCGTGCTGGTGGGCCCTGCACAGTTCATGGAGCTGGCCCAACACGATGCCGTGGGGGCGGAGCATGTGCGTGCCCGGGACGCTCAGCAGACCGTTGACGAACTGCAAGCGTCCGGGCTCGACGTTCCATGACGCGACTCGGGCCGTCTGGTTGGCGACTCGGGCGACGTGGTTGGCTACGAGGGCCGACAACCAGTCCATCGCATCGATCTTGCGGTAGCTGTCGTCCTTGGGCGGGCAGCGAACCAGCTCGCCGGAGTCGAGCTCGTACAGCTGCCACTCGACGCGGACGGAGCCTGGGTGGGCGAACTCCGTCTCCAGGCCAACGATTTCCCCAGCGCATTCCGGTGTACCCCTTGAAGACGACGGCCACGAACTCGTCGTCGCGGCCGGAGAGCAGGGCCGCCCGTTCAGCGGTCAGCAGGATGCCAAGCGGGTCGGTGATGACCTTCTCAGGGCCGCGGTCACGGGAACGGCCGTCCCGCTTGCCGCGCCCACGCCGTCGCGCGGCCGGGTTGGACGTGATCAACCCCTCGTCGATCGCGTCCTCGCAGATCAAGTGGAGCGCTGAACGCCAGGTCTTGACGCTGGAGGCCGCGTAGACGACCTTCTCCTTCCTCTCCCACAGGTCGACGTCCGTGCGCAGGATGCCGACGAGCGCCTTGTCCTCGAAGTCGGGGAGCAGGTACTCCTTGATGTGGCGCTTGTAGTTCTGCATGGCCGAGGCGGCCAGGTCCAACTAGGCACCATCTCTGGTGAAGTTGACCCGTATGGGCCGTAGAGGTGTCGCCAATACGGAGAGACTTCCGGCATGGCCTTGAAGAGAAGCCTGGTCCCGCAGGCGGTGTACCGGCGACAGCTCGCGGCACGGCTGAAGGAGCTACGTGACGCGACCGGGCTCACCCTCACCGAGGTCGCCGACCAACTGGATGTCAACCGGGGGTCACTGAGCCGGATCGAGAACGGCGAACGCGGTACGACGCCGGTCCTCGTCCGGGCACTGCTGGACCTGTACAGCGTCGACGACGAGCATCGGCGGGCCGACGTGCTCGACCTCGTACGGGCGGACAAGGAGCGGCAGAAGCCCTGGTGGCGGAAGTACTCAACGGTGCTCACCCCGACGCGCTACGACGGGTACCTCGCGCTGGAGGCCGGCGCGACGCACCTCGCCAGCTACCAGCCGATGCTCGTGCCGGGGCTGCTCCAGACCGATGACTACGCGCGCGCCGTGATCTCCCAGATGAGGAAGGACCTGTCCCCGCCGCAGGTCGAGTCCCTGGTCAAGGTCCGCACGGAGCGGCAGAACAGCCGCCTGGGCGGTGAGGCCCCCGCCAGGCTCTGGGCGATCCTCGACGAAGCCGTGCTGCGCAGGACGGTCGGCTCCCTTGACGTGATGCGCGACCAGATGCGGAAGCTGGTGGAGACGAGCGAGCGGCCCAACGTCACCGTGCCGCTGCTGCCGTTCTCGCTCGGCGCGCATCCCGGGCTGTACGGCCCGTTTGTCATCCTGACCTTCCCGCACCCCACGCCGGACCTTGTGTGGCCGGAGAACCCAGGAACTCCGTGTATCTCAAGTCCCCGGAGGACCTGGGCAACTACGCAGAAATCTTCGATCAGTTGAGAGACAGCGCCCTTGACCCGTCGGAGACCTGCACCCGCATCACACGCATCAGCAAGGAGCTCGAAGAGTGAGCACGCCCAGCATGGCCGCCCCGCACGACGTCACGACAGCCCAGTACGACGTCGATCTCGCGCACGCGCGGTGGCGGAAGAGCACATACAACGGCGGTGCAAATGACTGCGTGGAAGTCGCGGAATTGGGCGAAATCGCTGCAGCGCGCGACTCCAAGGACATAGCCGTGGGCCGTTGCTCTTCTCAACGACGGCGATGCGCGCACTGGCCACCGGAATCGCCAGCGGATCTAACAGTGAGCATTGGGGCTGAGAAGAAAGACACTCCCCTGGATGGAAATCAGCCCGTTGCCAGCTCAGCAGGCGAGGTCGACAGCAGAGGCAGCATAGTCGTCCTCAAGCAGCTGGGTAGCGTCGTTCTTCGCCTGCAGAACGTCAGCGTCGAAGAGCTTGGAGGTCAGCGCCTCGGTCAGAGGCGGAGGTACGGCGTTGCCGATGATGACCTGAACCTCGGTGCGAGTCAGCTCGTAGCGAGGCTTGGCCCTCTCATCGACGAACTTGAAATAGTCCGGAAAGCCCTGGATACGCGCGGCCTCGTGGGCGGTCAGACATCGAGGGACACCGGGATGGACAAACCGTCCGCGACCCATCGTCGCAAAACCGCTGGTAATGGTCTGAGACGGGCGGTCCCACCACAAACGGCCATACATTGAGGTGTAATTATGTTTGCCCTGGTGACATTCGGGGCGCTCTTCGTTCGGCAGATTATGCTCGTCGTTCTCGAAGAGATACTTCATACGCCGCTCGTTGTCCGGGTTGGGTACGGCAGCTTCATCGAAGAATGACTTAGGCCGAACGTCGAGCAGGTCGCCGATCGCCCAATGCAGGTCATGGGGTGCGGCATTGTAGTTTTCGATCTTTAGCAGGTCAGCAGCAGAAAAGCCAAAAGGCAGCGCGTCTTCGCGGACGGCCAGCAATATGTGGCGCTTGCGTGTCTGAGCGACCCCGAGCTTGAGTAGGTCGATACGACTGGTGGCAACATCGTATCCAAGCTTCTTGAGGTGAACGATGGCGCGGGAGACCACCTGCTGCTTGTCATTGACAACGGCCAGCACGTTCTCAATGACGACTACACTGGGACGCAGAACCTCTGCGGCGCGAGCCATACGCAGGTACAGCCGGTTCTTGGGATCATCGCGGCGGGTGTGGTTGTTGAGGTTGCTGTGCCCCTGACACGGCGGCCCGCCGATCAGGAGCTCCACCTCACCCACCATCGAGAGAGTCTCGGCCTCCTGAGCGGTCAACGGGGCGCCAAGGTCACCGTCGAAGTAGGACTCGACGGCTCCCTGTTGGACGTTGGCCTTGGGAAAGTTAGCTTTGAACACCTTCGTGGGAGCTGCCTCAAAGTCAACCGCGAGACGAACATCGAGCGAGACGTCATGCTTGCGGGCTCCCTGGGCAATACCGAGGGTGAGGCCACCGCAGCCGGCGAAGAGGTCCACGACTCTCAGGGAGCCGAAACCCTGCTCAAACTTCGGCCGCCGCTTGGCCCGCAAGGGGTGCCGCTCACCCACGTTTGCCCCCCTCTGCGCTTGCTTGTAGAACCGGCGGAACGAGCGGTCATCGTACTCGATCAAGGGTGAGCCCACGCGGTACACCGGCACCTAAGTGCCGCCTGAGGTGCCGATCACGATGGTTCTACGCCTCACCTTCCAGCATCACGGGCACCTAAGCCGGCTCATCAACCGCCATCAGCTGCGGCGCTGCCGCTACCACGGCGTCGACAAGGCCGACGTCCCGCGCTTCCTCAACGCAATCGCAGTCAACATCGAGCACCGCAGCACCAAGCGAGGCCATGACGGACCCCCAGGGTCCGCGACACAGTGGCGCGCTGGCGAGCCAGACGGATCTAGGCGCCGAGACGGGCCATTTGATCTACCGTCAGAAGCGCTGGCGGCTAAAATCTTGCAGCGCTCCCGGCCCGGTCGACGAAGGACAGCAGCATGCCGCTAGAGGTCAACAAGCACGTCCAACGGATACGTCGTTTCCAGCCGTTCGACGCCGACACCTCTGAGATGATCTACGAGCTGCAGGCAGACTGGACGCAGTCGCTGTTCCCCGTCGTGACGCTGAAATACCTGTTGGACGCCATTGAACGGCCAACCACGAAGACCATCGTCCTCACCGGGGATGCCGGGCATGGCAAGACGAGTCTGTGCGCCAGTCTTCTGGCCGAGCTGCGGGTCGACGCCGAGCCGATCACACCAGATGTCCGGAAGGCAGTTTTCCTTGAGCTGTCCGGGGCCGGAGACGCCCGCCGCTCTATAGGCCGGACCCGTAGCGGACGCCCGCTGTACATCCTCAGCGATCTCAGCGAGCTCAGCCCGCAGGCGGGCGCTCACAAGCTCGTGGAGCTTCTTGACCCTCCGGACGAGGGCATCGCGATCATCTGCGCAAACGAGGGCCAACTACGCAAGTGCGTCGCCGAAGACGACGACCTGGGCAAAGGCGGCACCGGGCGCGCCAAGATTCTGGTGAAGACCCTCACGGTAGGCATAGTCCGGGGGCAGGTCAGCGACCCCGATGGCACAGTCACTGTTATCAACCTCAACTACCAGTCTGTAGCCGCCGACAGCCCCAACGGTGGGCTCCTCCCTTGGGTCCTGAAGCAGTGGACGACAACCCAATGGGGGCGCTGGAAGCCCTGCGAGACCTGTGATGCACGGAAGGTCTGCCCAATCCTGGCCAACCGCAACGAGCTAAGCGATCCCACCCACGGACCTCAGCGCCGGGACGCGATCCGGGACGTGTTCGCCGCGGCCGAGCGCACTGGGTCCGTAGTCACTACCCGTCAGGCGCTTTCGGTGACCAGCTACATGCTCACCGGCGGCCTGTCCTGCGAGAACGTCCATGCCAAGTACCAGCGGTCGCACTCGAACAGGTTGTGGCAGGCTCCCCACTTGTACCACCAGGCGCTCTTCGGTGACCGGCTGACCCAGCAACAGCGCCATCTGGTTCCTGCCTTTTTCGCCCTACGAAAGCTGGACCCGGGCAAGGTCTCCCGTCGCCAGGTCGACGACCGACTGGACCCAGACACGGCTGGCGACTTCCCTCCCGCGGACGCCAGTAGCTACCTGCAGAAGGTCCGTACGAATCGGGACGTCCAGAAGCAGGCCGAACAGTTGCGGGGCTTGTACACGTTCCTGCGACGAGCTGACTTCTTCAACAGCGGCGACGACACGGACCGGTTCGCCCGCATGGGCCTGCAGGCCGGCGACGACTTCGTCCGTGTCCAGGACAAGAACCGGGACCCCGCAGACACCAGGGTGCGAGACCACTTTCTCAAGGGCCTGGAGGCCGTCCAGGGAATCCACCGGGCGGGGAGCAACCCTGACTTCTTCATACTTGACCCCGCCTTCTTCACCCACCGTGCCCGCGCGGCCGTGATCTCCCGGCGAGTGCCCAGCAAGGGCGTCGAGGTCGTCGACCAGGTCACCCAGTGGCAAAGGGAAGCCGGCGCGGGCGCAGCCCCCGAGATGCAGAACGCCGTCGAGTGGCTCAACCGAGCCATCTACATTCGTATCCCGGCCGTCGCACCTGACCAGGGCGCAGTCTCGGTGGAGGCGGACCTTCTGCGCTTCGAGTTGCTGACGCGGTGGGCCGCGGGCCTGCGTAGCGAGGTCCAGCACGAGGCAGAGATCCGCGGCCTGAGTGGATCCCTGGCAGAGCTGGCTGACTCGTCGAACAAGGAGGACGAGATCCAGGTACTGGTGGGCAACGTCATGAGGAAGCTCATGATCGACGTCGGTGACAAGATCAGGTCGGTGCGTGCGTGATGGCTGATCGTTCCAAGGCCGAGGTCGTCCTTCGCCTCTTCGGGGTGAATCTCGAACAGCAGGGCCGTGGTTTCTACGTCCCGCTTGAGATGCTCGCGATCGCCCGCGGCGTCTACCTGGCGCATCAGGAAGACCCGGAGAAGTTCCCAGGGCTCCTGGACAACAGAGCCGACACGTCTTACAAGAGGACCTCGCACGACCTGGCCAGGCGGATCGCGACTAAGGCCCGCATCGTTGAGGGCGACGAGGAACTCGGCAGGGCCGTCGAGCTGGACTCTCCCGAGACGATGGAAACGCTCCACGCCCTGTTTTCGTCCCTGTTGGTTGAGATCCCAGGACGTCGTAGCCAGCCCAGTTGGTTCGGCGCGCACATCTATCCGTTCGTCGGTGAGCTCATCCACTACGACGCAGTCGAACGACGAATCAAGCAAATCGACGCCTCCCCCAAGAAGAGCGCCAAGAAGCGCAAGCAGGCCAGCAAGGTCGCTGCTGGCATCAACGCTCCGAGTATCGAGCGCTACCTCTTCCGCGATGGTGGGAGCTGGGCCTACAAAGTTCTGCGCACCGACCCTGATCCTGACCGCAAGGAAGCGACCCGACAGGGCCTGCGCGACCTCGTGCAGGACAGCGGCACCCCGCTGGGCAACCTTGCCAAGGCCCTCAGCGCGCACGACTTCGACTACGACGAAGCGCCCGTGGAGGGCTCAGACGCAGAAGTCAAGCTGCACGAGGACCTCAGCCCGTGGCCTGACCTGCTGAGGGAAGGGACCCGCAACATCGTCACTCGGATCGCGACGGTCCCCCGGGCCAAGCGCACCGAGAGCCTCATGCACTGGGTCCCCTACTGCTTGGCACGCCACCAGCTGCACCTCGCACGCACGAAGCTCGGTGCTACCAATCGCGAGTCGATCCTGTTGGACTTCGGCAACGAGGCAACCCCGCTGCGCAGGGAGTCGCAGAAGAACCTCACCGGCTTCCGCAATGACATCGTCAACGCGATCAACGTCCAGGCTCGGGAAATGATCGACGAAATCGAAGTCGAAGGCGACGAGGTCAGGAAGCGCCGCTACGAAAGATTCACCAAGGAGGCCGGCAACGCGGTCCACTCGCCCCGAGCGTTCTTCAGCGAGACCCTCGCCGCTGTGGGAGCCCTGAACGCGACGGTCGGGCGCCGACACTTCACCATGAAGCCCCCGATGCTTGAGGGTCTGGTATCTGCCACCGTCCCGCAGGGCACGGAGATGGAGTTCGACCAATTCTGCGCACTGCTGTACGAAAGGTACGGGCTCGTGGTGGAGAACAAGGTCGCGGCTGCGAGCCCATTGGCCTATGAGGTCGACCCATCGGTCCTTGACCACAACGGCAAGGCGTTCCGGGAGAAGCTGGCCGCTATCGGTCTGCTCACTCAGTATTCAGATGCAACCAGCATGGTTCGAGGGGAGCCCCGGTGACCGACAGCAGCATCCGAGCGCTCGGTCGGTTCGTCGCCGACGAAGCACTCCGCAAGGTCACTGAAATCAACGGAGCCCGTGCCGTCCTGCGAGTCAGCGGGTTCGACCGGCCGACCGTGGCCGAGGCTCTCCGTCGCACGGCCCAGAGGCTGTTGGAGTCGCCGGATCGTCAGGTTGTCGTCAAGGTCGGCACCTCAGAGCCAATCGAAGGCGTACCTGTTGAATTCCTGCTGGAACCGCAGGATCAGCTGACCAAGTGGCGGAATTCGGGACAGGGTAAGGCGGTCTTGCTCTTCGAGTGGGGGCAGTCTCCGGACGCACAGGGGCTGGCGGCCATGAACGCCCTCGACGATGCCACGATCCTGGGCGACTACCACGACGCCTCCGGCGAGCGCGGGTTCGACAGGTTCATGGCAGAAGCATGGCGCGAGGCGGGTGGCATCGGCACCGTTCCGGCCCTGATGGACACCATTCTGCCGGAGATCTGGCGTGCCATCACTGATGAGGAGCCCCGGTCCTTGCACCGCTGGGCGGCCTTCCTGGTCGAGACCGCGCAGAAGGTTGCAGCAACTCAAGTCCACACCCCTGACGTGGTCTACCCCGAGATCTCTGCAGCCCTGCCCGCTCTTGACCTCTTCCCGGACCGAGGACTCTTCATCAAGCCCGCCGCGCTGCCGGCCCGGATCAAGAAGAACGTCTCGGTCAGTGCCTTCAAGCAACCCACAGGCAAGGAGATCACCGATGACGACCTGATAGACCGCATCACCACGACCGAGTTCAGCGAGGAGTCCCTGGACCACATCGGTACGGACTCCGAGACTGCCAAAACGCGTATGCGCAGCCTCGTACTCAACCTCAATCGCAGTGGCTCTACCCCGCAGGATTCTCGTCAGCTACGCCGCGAGCAGGACCTTACCCTCTGGCTCGAGGTCTTCGAGCAGAAGTCCAAGAAGATCGGTCTAGGCCAGCAGGTCCGGCAGGAGATCGAGAGGACCGACGCAGATCGGGTCGACGAGTTCGACGCCATGGTGATCGAAGATGCGCTCGACCGCGGAGACCAGGAAGCCGCACAGCGATTCCTTGACGAGGCTCCCGTTGGTGGGGTCGAGCCGTTGGCCGACCTGCTGTCGAAGCGGTCGCGCCGCAAAGTCGAGAAGCTTGCCTTCCCGGACTCTCAGTTCGTCCAGGACCCACTGCGTGCCCTGCTGCGCGAGCTGACCTACTTCTCCGACGAAGAGGAAGGCTCCGTCGTCGTCGGGCTTGAAGGCAACCAGGAAGCCGGGCGGTGGAGCCGCTGGCTGTTCGCTTTCCTGTATGCACGCACCTTGCGTGATGTCCAGGACTCCACCGGTCTTCGCCTGACCCTGGAGGTCAAGGACTGCCTGTTGGACCTGACCATGCCGCCCCTACCGGAGGAGGACGAGCCGTTTGACCCGAACACCGAGTGGGCCCCGCTGCGCATCCTGGTCGAGATGGAGGGCGCCGCCCAGCGACGCTTTCGCTGGGACCCCCTGGGCATCCCGGGGCAGATCGCACTGGCGGCCCTCATCCACGGCTGGCGGAATCCCCCTGGCCATGCCAGCAATCTGACCTTTGACACCTTCCTCGAGAAGTTCAATGACCCCCGGCAGTGGCAGGTCGACGAGCCTGTGCCTGTTCCCGCATCGCATTTCGCCACTCAGCTGGAGCGCCTCAAGCTGGAGCACTTCGAGCGGTTCTACGACGGGCTTGACGCCGGGAAGATCAAGGATTATGTACGCGAGTGGGAAGGCGTACTCCGCGAAGCTCGCACCACTCTGGTTCCCGACAACGCTCCGAACACAGACCTTGAGGCCGTCGTCCTGACCGATGTCGTCGGTCTGGCCGATCACCGCATGATGATGCTGGCCACCCACCCGCTGAAGCTGCGCTGGCTGGCTAGGAACTATGCGGAGGCCGCCAGCAGCATCGAGACCGCCCTGAACAAGGAGGGAGGTCTGAGCCTCAACCAGGAAAACGAGGACCTCTTCTTCGACGCCATCGACCGCATCTCCCCACATGGGACACCGGCGGTCCTCGTCGGGCCCGGCGGCACGATCGCCATTCCGATGCGGGAATCGGCCGGGCACGAGGAGTACGCGCCGGTCCGTTACGGCGGAAACGAATCCAAGGACTGGCTCTCCAGCGTCGACGAGACCGCGATCGACGAGATGGTCCGCGTCATCACCGACTACTTGACGACCTACCCCCACAAACTTGACGGCCTACGCGTACTGCTTCTGGACCGCAACGGCGACCCTGTTCTGCCGATGCGCGTGGCCAAGCAGATGCGGGCCAAGAACCCTCGTCTGAAAGTTGATCTGGTTGTGCTGGCTCCCCAGGCCACCCATCACGAGATCATCCAGGGTTTCGACCTGCAGTTCTCCGGTGCGGAGATGTCCGAGGACAGCTTCCTGCCCGACGTCCAACTCATCCTGCAGGCATGGGAGCCCGACCAGGAAGCAGACTTGTCAGGGCTAGAAGACTCCATCGACCTCGCCTTGGCTCCGGCGCTGTTCGGCACCCAGACCAGTATCAAGGAGAGCACCAAGAAGGAGTCATTGTCGGGCTCCTTCAACCCCTGGAAGCACCCAGCCTCACATAACCTGGCTCAGACCAGCGAGAACGTCGTGAGAGCACTGTTGCCTGAGACCGCCGACGAGACTCTCGAGTCCTGGTCAACCTTGTGCGTGCGCTACGACCGCCGTTCCCCGGTCTCCCGGGAGAGTGTCGACGGCATCGATTACTTCGAGATGCAGGTGCAGTTCGACCAGCACCAGGACTTGTTCGCCACTCTGCACCGTGTGGCTCACTGGGTCGTCACTCTTGACAGCTTCATCGGCCGTGAGCAGATCGATGTCCTGCGCAGCCGCCCTGACGTCATCCTCGTTAAGCCCAGTGTCGGCAAGAACGAGTCGTACACCCTCATTGTCAGCTCGCAGACCGGTCGGCAGTTCGTCGTCCAGCGACTGCGGCGCCGCCTGGAGCAGATCGGCGTCGTCACCCCGCAGGACTCCGAAGGCACCGCTAAGCGAATCTACGAGGTCGGCCGCAACGTGGCCCCTGGCGCCGTGCTGCGCTCCCTCGGTATCGGCACCACGGTCAACGAAGTCGTCGGCCTGGTCGCCACGCGGTTTGTCATCGACCAGCAGTTTCCCGTCTCTCGGCAGGGCACGAGCCTGGTCAACTGGATCAGCTTCGACGAGCACCACCGCTGGTTCGGCCGCGGACACAAAACCCGTGCTGACCTGGGCCGGTTCGTGCTGACCGTCCAGGACGACGGCACGGTTCGCCTGGATGTCCTGGTCGCTGAGTCCAAGTTCCGCCAGACCTTCGACGTCGGCTCGGCTGAGGAACAGCTCAACCGCACCACCGACCTGTGTGAGGATGCCTTCCGTTCGGACGGCGAGGCTCGCCACGACCGTCCCTTCTGGCTGGACGAGCTTGCCGCCGCGATTGCTCAGACCCGTGGAAACGCCCTGCAGGCCGCAGAGCTTCCAGCTCGCACCCTGATCGGTAATGACGACCACCGTCAGGTCGAGGCGAAGGTCCTTGACGCCCTACGCTCCGAGGATGTCCAGCTCGGTCAAGTCACCGGCGTTGCCGTGGCCATCTCAGCCGAGGACGACCAGCCGGCACCCGCGGTCGGAAGCCTCGGCAAGCACACCCTGGTGAGGCTGAACAAGCAGGAATTGCTGAACCTCATCGGCGCTCTGCGCGCCAATCAGGACCCCACCAATGCCGACCCCCTTGTTGTCTCTGGGCACCTCAGTGGGACCGTTCAGGTCCCCGACGATGTCGTCAAGACCTCCTCAATGGGCATTCCCGCCGAACTGCCTACCCCGGAAAAACCGACGGCACCTGTCGAGGTTGTCCGGATGGCCGCGCCAACGTCTCTGCCGGGACCGGTAGTTGCGCGTCGCCCCGCCGCAGAGGTAGATCCTGTCCCTTTGAAGGTTCACCGCGGTGGGCTCTCCGAGGAGGAGCTGAGGCTCCGATACAACAAGGTCGTTGACGTCTTCGCCCGCCACAAGGTCGCGGTCACCGCCCCGGAAGTCGGCAAGTGGCAGGAAGGACCCGGCTTCTACATCTTCCGGTTCATCCCCAATCCTGGGGTCACCGTGGATAAGCTGACCAACCGACGCGACGAGATCTTCCTAGCCCTGGCATTGCCCTCCGGGTTCAGCATTCGCACCCGCAGCGATCGCGGCTCCGTGCTCTTCGAGATCCCCAAGATCGACGACGAGAAGTACGGGGTCGACGCCAAGGCGCTGTGGCAGCGGTGCCCGGCCGATCCCGAGAGCCTTATCGCCCCGCTGGGCTCCGACATCGAAGGCAACCCCGTCACCATTGACCTGTCCTCCGCGGACTCACCGCACTTGCTGGTGGCCGGCACTACCGGATCAGGAAAGTCCGTCGCCCTGGACACGATCCTCAAGGGCTTGGTCCGGTACGACAAGAGCACCCTGCGACTCCGCCTCGTCGATCCCAAGGGCACCGAGCTTGTCGACTTCGAGGACGACCCTCACCTTGACGGCATGATCGGTATGGACGCCGCCGACGCCATCGAGATTCTTGAGGAAACCGTCGAAGAGATGGCCGTGCGCTACAAGGACATGAAGGCGATCCGCACACGCAAGCTCGTCGAGTACAACGCCAAGGTCGACAAAGCAGATCGAAAGCCCTGGATCGTCATCGTCCTGGACGAGTACGCAGATCTCACCAGCGATCCCGAAGAGAAGAAGCAAATCGAAGCGCTGCTCAAGCGCCTGACGCAGAAGGCCCGCGCTGCAGGCATCCACGTCATCGCAGCCACGCAGCGCCCGAGTGCGGATGTTATCTCGACGACCATCCGCTCCAACTTCCCTGCCCAACTCGCCCTGCGGGTCAAGACGGCGACCGACAGCCGCATCATTCTGGACGAGACCGGAGCCGAAGCTCTGGCCGGACAGGGCGACGCCTTTCTGCACACGGCTAAGGGCACCATACGACTGCAGGTGGCCTACGACGGGAGCTGACCAGGCCCCGCCATGTTTGATCAACTCCATCTCGTAGAGGGGCCAAGAAGGCCACCAGCGGCACGAGCCCTTCCCGCTGAACCCGGCGAAGATCAGATGACCGCTGCCGCCAGCGACGCGACGGTCAGGAGGTCTTCCTCGGATGCTTCGAGGCTTGGACCCCCTGCCGCCGGGCGGCCACTGCCTCAATGACAGTCGCGGCACACGCCTCTGGTTCGAGGTGTTCCCAGAAGCGGAGCACCAGCCAGCCTGCCTCCGCGAGGCGGTTGTCTGTGTCCCGGTCGCGCTGGATGTTCCGGCCGATCTTTTCTTCCCAGTACGGCCGGTTCGTCTTGGGCATCACGAAGTGCTCCGGGCAGCCGTGCCAGAAGCAGCCGTCGATGAAGACTGCGACTTTCACAGGGCGGAAGACCATGTCGGCCGTGCGGCGCATCTTCGGGAGCGGCTTTGCAGCCACCCGGTAGCGCAGTCCGGCGGCGTGGACAAGCGAGCGGAGGAGCAGCTCGGGCGCAGTATCGCGATTCCGGTTGCCAAGCATGCTCCGTCGGCTCGCGGCCGACGACGCCCACGACCCCTCCGGCGGTGTCCACGGCTCGGCCGGCGCTTCTGGTAGTCGTAGCTCGCTCATATCTCCAACAGCTTAGGGACAGCTTCCTCCGGGTCGTCCCGCCTGGCGAGGACCCATTCCTATCCGTCCAGCTCTATTCTCGGCGCTTCCCTGTGGTGAGGGCGGGCAGCCGCAAGCCTCGCACTCACCGACGCTACCCGGTCGCACGCCGACGATCCCCGACCGCTGCGACGGGAGTGGTCTAGCGGCGGCGGGATCTCCACTCACAAAATCCCGTCCTGCAGCAGTGCCTTGAAGGCGTCTGCCTCTCGCTGCAGCATAATGCGCCCGTCGCCGTCGCTGAACGCCAGGATCCGGCCGCCTGCATCCAGGCCCGCCTCCGCGAGGAGCCCCAGCGGCAGGGACACACGGCCGTCGTCATCGATCTGCAGTTCTGCTGGTTCGCGTATCACAATCGCAGTCTGCCAGTCTCCAGGTGGACTCGGCTGTCCTGACCGGTCCGGCAATCAGCCGCCCAGGAGCATCACCCTCTGTGACACGTAGATCCGTAAGCGCGACCGGGAATGGCGTTGGGTAACGGACATAGCGCAGACCCCGGTCCAAGGCAGGTCAGGGGCTGACAAGATTGTTCCATGCGCCGTGTGTCGCGTGGTCGCCTGCTGCAGAATGCTGGACCTGCTCCGCGTGGCTCGCCGAACGTCGAACTGCTCGCCTCGTCGGCCTCCGTGGACACGGCGCGAAACTCGGACTCAGCGGCCGTTGGCTGAGGTCCCGCTGGGAGCCATCTGGGAGCCAACCTGCTCCCCAAGCCCTCCCAGACCACCCAAGACCACCGCACCCCAACGCTCTGAACAGGCAAACACCAAACCGCCCGGTGTCGATCACGCCTGAACCTGATTCGGGACGAAGAGGTCGTGGGTTCAAATCCCGCCACCCCGACAGCTGAAATACCAGGTCAGGGGCCTGATCCACTCAGTGGATCAGGCCCCTGAGTGGTTTCCGGGCTCATGGAGCCGAAGCTCCCCGCCCCGATCCCCATCGACCTCACCACACCACCGGCAGCGCCAGCGGATAGCGCCAGATCGATGTGGTGTTCCAGCGGATCTCCTCGCTCGGGACGGCCAGTGTCATGTCCGGGAAGCGCTCCAGCAGGCTGCCCAGGGCGACCTGGAGTTCCATGGCTGCCAGGGGGGCGCCGAGGCAGTGGTGGGAGCCCCAGCCGAAGGCCATGTGGGGTGGGGACTTGCGGCTCAGGTCGAGTTCGTCGGATCGCTGGAACTTGCGTTCGTCGCGGTTGGCGGTCAGGTACGAGACGTGCACCATGTCGCCGGCTTTGATCGTGACGCCGCTCAGCTCGACGTCCTCCAGGGCGACGCGCGGGATGCCGACCCCCTTGCGGAAGGGGATGAACCGCAGCAGCTCCTCGATCGCCTGTGGCAGCTTCTCGGGATGGTCGCGCAGCTCGGCGGCCACGTCGGGCCGGGTGAGGAGGGTGTAGGAGATGTTGCCGATCTCGTAGGAGGTCGTGTCCTGGCCGGTGATGAGCAGGACCATGGCCATGACGGCCAGTTCCTGGTCGTTGAGGACCTCGTCGCCGTCACGGGCGAGGGCCAGGGTGCTGATCAGGTCGTCGCCGGGGTCACGGCGGCGCTCCGCCGTCAGGGTGTTGAAGTAGGCGCGGAGCTCGGCTTTGGCCCGGACCGCCGCTTCCCGGCCGCTCGCGCCGATGCCCATCATCGTCCAGGCGTTGGAGCGCAGTTGGGAGCGGTCGGCCTCGGGGATGTCGAGGACCTCGCAGATCGTCGTCATGGGCAGCGGCGAGGCCACGTGCGCGACCAGGTCGGCGGGGGTGCCGTGTTCCTTCATCCGGTCCAGGAGCTCGTCCACGACGCGCTGGGTGCGGACCCGCATCCGGTCCACATGGCGCGCCGCGAAGCCCTTGGCGATCAGGCTGCGCAGCCGGCTGCTGGCCGGGGGGTCCATCACATTGATGGCCTCGGCCTGGATGATCGGCTCGGGCGTCATCCGCGGATAGTCACGGCCGACGACGGCGCTGCGGCTGAAGCGCCGGTCCGTGGTGACGGTGCGTACGTCGTCGTAGCGGGTGACAAGCCATGCCTCGCCCTCGCCGTAGGGCATGCGGATGCGGGCGACGGGCTCGTCCGCCAGCAAGCGCTTGAGCATGGGGTCGAATTCGAGGGCCTGGGCGAAGTCGAAAGGGCATGTCCGAACGTCGGATTCCATTGTGGGTACTCCAGACGGGGTGGTGCGCCAGGTGTCCGGCTCCTGGACGGGCCGGTGGCTCGTACATGCCCACCCCCTTAGAAGGTATGTCCCCTCGTATCCCGTTTAGCCCAGACAGGTGACCTGTGTGCCGGTTCATGCGTCGTTGGGCATATATACAGACAATGTGATGTATTGGGGAGGCCGGGAGAACCGGTCGTGACCGACCACGCATCCCGGCGACCCGCTCGTGATTCCGTCTGCTCTGCGGAGGCGCTCATCCATGAGAAAAGACCAAAAGCGGGGCGAGGCGGCACGGGACCTCCCGTCGAGACGGCGGCTGCTGGCCGCGGGTACCGCACTGACGTGGGGCGGGGCGGCCGGAGTGGCCGCGGTCCGCGCGGAGGCCGTCGGGGGCGGGGGCCGTACGACGGTCGACGCCGTGGCCACCACCAAAGCGGAGTGGAAGAGCGTCGCGACCGCGCTGGGCCGCGAAGGGAACGTGGCCCGCGGAATGATCTACCACACGGACTTCCCGCGCCGTGATCTGCACGTGGTCTCCTACGGCGTCACCGTCTCCTCGGGGCTCGCCCTGGGATCGCATGTGGCTTTCGTCCGCTATGCCGACGACAGCACGATGATGATGGGCGATCTCGTCGTCACCGAGGACGAGTTGCAGCTGGTGACTGGGGAGCTCCAGCGGTACGGGATCGAGCAGAGCGCGATCCACAAGCACCTGCTCGCCCACTCCCCCGACGTCTGGTGGACCCATGTGCACGGCCACGGACACGACCCCGTGGACATGGCCCGCGGTATTCGCGCGGCTCTGAACCGCACCGGCACCCCGCCTCCCCAGCCCCGCAGTCGGGCGAAGGCCGACCTGGACACCGAGGGCATCGACGCCGCGATGGGCACCAAGGGGTCCCATTACGACGGCGTCTACAAGTGCACCTTCACCCGCCGCGAGACCGTCGTCGACAGCGGATACGTGCTCCCCCCGGGGCTCGGCTCGACCTCCGCCTTCAGCTTCCAGGCCCTGGGCGGCGGCCGGGCCGCCGTGAACGGCGACTTCGTCATAGTGGGCCGGGAGGTCCAGAAGGTGCTCAAGGCGCTGTGGCGCGGCGGCATCAAGATCGTCGAACTCCACAACCACGGCCTGAGGGAAGAGCCCCGCCTGTTCTTCATCCACTTCTGGGGCGTGGACGACGCCGTCAAGCTCGCCAAGGCCCTGCGCTCCGCGCTGGACGTCACCAATGTGACGGGTTACGAGGGAGGGGCCCCCAAGGGGCCCCTGGAGCAGGAGTAGCGCCCGGTCCGTCAGCGGCCTCCGCCCACGCACAGGGCGTGATCGACGAGAGTGCGGGTGGCCGCGTTGAACGTCGCGAGGTCCGGGGTGCTGCCCGCGTTGGTGATCGATACGGCGACGGAGCGGCGGCCGTCCGGGGTGACTCCGGTGCGGGTGTACGAGCCGAAGCCGTCACCCTCGTGGTGCCAGTAGCCGCTGCCGCAGGACAGGGGTACCCAGCGGATTCCGAGGCCGTACCCGCCCTGCGGCCACTCGGCGAGGTCGTCGGCGTCGCCGGCCCGGGAGACGGTGCGCCGCATCTCGCTCAGCTGGGCCTCCGGAAGCAGCTTGCCGGTGACCAGGGCACGGAAGAAGGTGTTCAGATCGGCGGTGGTGCTCACGACGGCCGAGTCGGCGGTGTGCTGGAGGCTGTGGTCGGTCACGTCCAACCGCCCGCCGTCGGGGGCGCGCAGGAAAACCCGGGCGTGGGGGCCGGTCAGGTACGGGTCGGCACCCGTGACGGAGGTGTTCCGCAGGCCGAGCGGGGCGATGACGCGGTGCTCGACGGCCTCTCGCCAGGGGAGGCCGCCCGCCTTCTCGATGATCATGCCGGCGAGGAGGTAGTTGGTGTTGGAGTAGGCCCAGCGGGGCTTCCGGCTGTCGGGGGTGAAGAGGGGGCGGTGGCGCATCGCGACCGCCACCCATTCCCGCGCCGGGGTGGCGTCGAAGCGGTGCTTCTCGAAGTCCGCCATGAGCGCGCGGGAGAGCTCGGGGTCGTCCACATAATCGAACAGTCCACTGGTCTGCCGCAGCAGATCCCGAACGGTGATCTTCGTTCCGTCGTTGCCGTTGCCGGACACGACGCCGGGCAGCCATTTCTCGACGGTGTCGTCCAGCGACAGCTTGCCTTCGGCGGCCAGTTGCAGCGCGACGGTGGCCGTGAACGTCTTGGTCGTGCTCGCCGCACGGAACCGGGCGTCCCACGGCACCTGCTCCCCCGTGGCCGACCTGGCGCGCAGGGCGCCGCGGCCGGTGTCCACCTCGGCCAGGACGCTCACGTCACCGCCCGCCGCCTCAACCGCGCGCACGTCCGCCTCCAGCACGCTCCGGTCGTAGCGCCCGCGCCCGCCCGCGCCCGAAGCGGTGGCGTACGGAGCCGTCGCGATCCCGCTCGCGACGGCGGCCAGGACCAGTGCCACCGCCGCCCCCGCCCGGCTCGCTCCGGCCCAACGGCTCGTCCGTACGTACGCGCGCATCTTCCGTCTCCCCTACCGGGCCCCTGTACGGGCCGACCGCTGACCAGCCAATCAGCGGGGGACGCGGCGGGCCATGGCCCTGGATCCCCGGTGGGTGGTGGGGAAAACCCCCGGCCACCGGCGACCTGAATATGTGCGTTACTGTTCGAATTCGTGTGGGCACTCCATGTGGCATGAGTGATGCGTGGGCACGGACGCCGGTGACGGCAGACGGGAGGCTCGGGCCTGCCGCGCGGCATCCGGGGCGGTGTGACGGCGGGTATCTGGCCAGGCGGGACGCGCTGGTGGGGCCGGCTCGGGGGCATCGGGTGGGGGACCCGTCGCCGGTGGTGGAGTACAGCGAGGCCGAGCACGCGACGTGGCGCACGGTCCATGCGGCGCTGGCCGGCGCGCACCGGAAGTACGCGTGCCGTGCCGTGCTGGAGGCCGCGGCGGAGGCGCCGATCCCCGCGGATCACGTGCCGCAGCACGCGGAGGTCGGGGCCGGGCTGCGGCGGCTGACGGGGTTCGATCTGACGCTCGCCGGCGGCTTTGTGGAGAACCGGCGCTTCCTGGGGTCGATGGAGCGCGGGTACTTCCACGCGGTGCAGTTCGTCCGCCATCCCGCGATACCGCTGTACACCCCTGAGCCGGATGCGATCCACGATGTGTTCGGGCATGGCATCCACCTGTCGTCGCCCCGGTTCGCCGAGCTCTATCGACTCTTCGGGCGAACGGCGGCGCGGCTGGGCACCCGCGAGGCGTTGGACCTGGTCAGCCGCGTGTACTGGTTCACGCTCGAATTCGGCGTCATGGCGGAGGACGGCGAGGTCAAGGCGTACGGCGCGGCGCTGCTCTCCTCGTACGGCGAGCTCGGCCGACTGGACCGGTGCGAGATCCGTGAGCTGGACGTCCAGGACATGATCAGGACGCATTACCGGGTCTCGGGCTATCAGCCGGTGCTGTTCGACGCGCGTTCGCCGGCCCACCTCGCGGAGACGTTGACGGACTTCCTGGAGGGGTTCGACGACGAGAAGGCCGCGCGCCTCGCGGCCGTCGCCAGCCCCGGCGACCGGTCTTAGGGCGCACCGGCGGCTGGCCCAGAGCGTGCCGACGGCCGGACCCAGGGCGTACCGGCGGTCGGTCCGAAGCGCCTCGGCAATCGGTCTGGCGCGCACCGGCGGCCGGGAGTTATCCACAGGCTGTGGCACTCCTCGACGCGATGTCGGTCCGGCGGCGCAGAATGGGGCCCATGACTGAGAGCAACGGGTCCAAGCTGAGCGACGGGACCGCACAGGGGTCCGCGTCGGACGAGGCGGCAGTGCCGCACACGGTGGACGGGACGGCCGCCGCGGACGCGGCCATGCCGGACTGGGAGAAGCGCTTCCGGGCGCCGCGGGTGGGGCTGCCCAGATGGGCGGAGGACGCCCCCGAGCGCTCGCTGTTCGTCTCGAATGTGACGGGCACCTTCGAGCTCTACGCCTGGGACCGCACGACGGGCGAGCAGCGCCAGGCGACCGACCGGCCGAACGGCACGACGGGCGGGGTCCTCTCGCCGGACGGCGAATGGATCTGGTGGTTCTCCGACACCGACGGCGACGAGTTCGGTGTGTGGATGCGCCAGCCCTTCCACGGCGGGCCGGACGAGCCGGCCACGCCCGGCCTCGACCCCTCCTACCCGGGCGGCCTGGCCCTGGGCCGGGACGGCACGGCGGTCGTGGGAAGGTCCACGGACAAGGGTGGCTCCACCATTCACATCGCGCGCCCCGGGGCCGAGCCGGTGGAGATCTATCGGCACGAGGAGTCGGCGGGCGTCGGTGACCTCTCGCGCGACAGCACCCTGATCGCGATCGAGCACACCGAGCACGGCGACGCGATGCACTCGGCGATCCGGATCGTACGGGCGGACGGCACCACCGTCGCCGAGCTGGACGACACCCGTGGCGGGACCGAGGAACTGGGCCTGGCCATCATGGGCTTCGCACCCGTCCACGGGGACTCCCGGCTGCTCGTCGGCCACCAGCGGCGCGGCCGCTGGGAGCCGATGCTGTGGGACGCCGCGACGGGCGAGGAGACGACGCTCGCCATAGACCTGCCCGGCGACCTGGACGCGGACTGGTATCCGGACGGAACCGCGCTGCTGATCGAGCACAGCTATCAGGCACGCAGCGAGCTGTGGCGGTACGAGCTGTCCGACGCCACCCTCACCCGCGTCGACACCCCCGAGGGCACGGTCTCCGGTGCCCTGCCGCGCCCGGACGGGACGGTGGAGTTCCTGTGGTCCTCGGCCGCGAAGCCGCCGGTCGTACGGTCCACGAGCGGCCAGGTCGTGCTCGACCCGCCGGCGCTGCCGGGCGTCGGCCGGGCACCGGACTCGGTGCCGGTCACCGATGTGTGGGTGGACGGGCCGGGCGGCAAGGTGCACGCGCTGGTGCAGAAGCCCGAGGGCGAGGGCCCGTTCCCGACGGTCTTCGACATCCACGGCGGTCCGACCGCTCACGACAGCGACGCCTTCGCCTCCGGCCCCGCGGCCTGGGTCGACCACGGTTATGCGGTCGTGCGGGTCAACTACCGCGGCTCGACCGGCTACGGCCGGGCGTGGACGGACGCGCTCAAGCACCGGGTGGGGCTGATCGAGCTGGAGGACATCGCGGCGGTCCGGGACTGGGCCGTGGCATCGGGCCTCGCGGACCCGGAGCAGCTGGTCCTGTCGGGCGGCTCGTGGGGCGGCTATCTGACGCTGCTGGGGCTCGGCACCCAGCCGGACGCCTGGGCGGTGGGCGTGGCGGCGGTGCCCGTGGCGGACTACGTCACGGCTTACCACGACGAGATGGAGGCGCTGAAGGCCCTGGACCGCACGCTTCTGGGCGGTACCCCGGAGGAGGTGCCGGAGCGCTTCGCCGCGTCGTCACCGCTGACGTACGTCGACGCCGTGCGCGCCCCTGTCTACATCTCGGCCGGCATGAACGACCCGCGCTGCCCGATCCAGCAGGTGGAGAACTACGTCGACCGGCTGGAGGGGCGCGGCCACCCGCTGGAGGTCTACCGCTTCGACGCCGGGCACGGCTCGCTGGTGGTGGAGGAGCGGGTCAAGCAGCTCCGGCTGGAGATCGCTTTTGCGGAGCGTCATCTGGGCCGGACGAACCGTCCGGCTGGTCCGGCTGCTCCGGCCGGTCAGCCCCGCCCGGCCGCTCTGCCCCGTCCGGCCCGTCCGGCTGATCCGGCTGGTTCCGCTGATCCGACTGGTCGGGGGTGATGCCCAGCGCCAGGTCCTTGGCGGCCTCGACCTCCCGGCGGAAGAGCCGGAACCACATGAAGACGACGAAGCCCGCGAAGACGAACCACTCGCCGGTGTAGCCGAGGTTCTGGAAGGCCTTGAGGTCCAGGCCGCTGTTGGGGGCGGCGGCCGGGGGCACCGGGGTCAGGGCGCCCTCCGCCTTGGGAGTGGTCAGCCACGCGTCGTACACCTCGTACGGCACGAGGTTGACCAGCGAGGCGGCGCTGATGACGCCGAGCTGTCCCTGGGGCAGCCCGCCACCGGCGTGGACGCCCTTGGAGCCCGCGCTCTCCGTGGCCTGGAGGGCGCCGGTGACGGTGACGTGACCGGTGGGCGGGGCGGGCACCTTGGCGGTGTCGTCCTTGGAGTTCGCGTCGCCGGGCAGCCAGCCGCGGACGACGGGGACGGCCTTGCCACCGTCGGTGCGCAGCAGGGTCAGGACGTAGAAGCCCTGGCGGTCCTCCAGGCTCCGCTGCGGTACGAGCAGCTGGTGCCCGGTGTCGTAGCGCCCGGCGGCCGTGGCCCGGCGGCCGACGGTCTCGGTGCTCACCGGCAGCAGCTCGCTCAGCGGCTCGGCGGCGGCAGCCTTGGCGTCGTCGGCCTGCGTCTGCTGCTCACGGTGGGAGTCGACGCGCGTTTCGAAACGGCCGAGCTGCCAGCTGCCCATGAACAGGCACACGGGGATGGACAGCACGGCGAAGAGGTTGATCGCCCACCAGCGGGAGGTCAGCAGGAACCGATACACACCACCACGGTACGGGCACGGCTCGACGTCACCGGCACCGGCCTACGGCGCGGTCGGTGTCACCGGCCTACGGCGCGGTCGGTGTCAGGGGGCCCGTGCGGTAAACCGTTCCGGCGCAGGCCTCGTCGATCTTGGCGTTCGCTATGGCGGGCTCGCCGACGTCCGGGGTGTGGCTGAGCACGACGCTCGGCGGCGGCTTGGGCGGCGGGGTGGCCTCGACGGCGCTGGGCGCGCGCTCGGACGAGGCGGCGGTGGCCCCGGAAGGGCTGGGGTCCGGTGACGGGCTCGCCGGGGCGGTGGTCTTGGCGCAGCCGGTGCGGCCGCCGTCCGGTGCCGGGATCCAGGCGAACTGCACCTCGTACGCCTGCCCCGGTTGGAGGATGACCTCGCTGGGCTCGGTGGTCGGGCTGGGCAGCCCGGTCGCGGCGTCGCCCTGCGTGTGGTCCACGACGTTGACGCGCGTCGACTCGGCGCTGCCGCGCGCGCTGACGGCGACGCTGCCGGGCCCCGCGACCGTACAGACGGAGTGCGAGACGTTGACGACCCGGAAGGCGCCGTAGACGCGGCCGTCCTTGTCGGGCGCGCCGACCGTGTTGGCGCCCTGGCCGAGCTGGTCGCGGTCGCAGGTCGGCGATATCGCCGCGAAGGTGTTGGTGGGGTCGGGCAGGCTGCCGGCGGGGGCGCCGGACGGCTTGGGCTCGTTGCCCTTCCGGCGCTCGTCCTTGCGGTCCTCGCCCGGGGCGTCCTTGCTGTCCGAGGATCTCTCCTCCGTACGGCCGCCGCCGTCGAGGCCGTCACCACCCTCCTCGCCGGCCTCGTCCTCGCTGCGCTGGCTGCTGGCGGCGTTGGTGTGCCGCTCGTCGGCGGCGTCCTGGGTGGCGGCGACCCGGACGAGCGCGGGCAGGGCCGTACCGCCCAGGAGCAGCGCGGCCGCGACGCCGATGGCGACCTGCCGACGGCGCGTACGCCGGGCGGGGACCGCGCGCCGGAGGTGCTCCAGCGCGTCGGGAGAGGGTTCGAGCTCGTCGACGACGCCGTGCAGCAGCCGCCTCAGCGCCTGCTCCTCGCTCTCGGACAGCTCAGGCAGATCGGACAGCTCAAGCCGCTCGGACAGCTCAGGCAGATCGGGCAGCTCAGGCCGCTCGGACTGCGCGCCCAGTTCGGACGGCTCGGGGAACGCGGACAGCTCAGGGAACGCGGACGGCTCAGGCGGCTCGGGAAGCTCCGCGTCGCCGCCCGGCCCACCACCGGAAGCGCTCTCACCGGAAGCCCCCCCGCCGAACACCTCGTCATCAGGACGGAAACCGTCCGGGTGCCGCTGGTTCATGCCGGAGCCTCCATGGCGACACGGAGCGCGGCGATGCCCCGGGAGCCGTAGGCCTTGACCGACCCGAGCGAGAGGCCCAGGGTCTCGGCGACCTGGGCCTCGGTCATGTCGGCGAAATAGCGGAGGACGAGCACCTCACGCTGGCGGCGCTGCAGTCCGCGCATCGCAGTGATCAATTGGTCGCGCTCCAGCTGTTCGTACGCACCCTCTTCCGCGCTCGCCATGTCGGGCATCGGCTTGGAGAGAAGCTTCAGCCCGAGAATGCGGCGGCGCAGCGCGGATCGGGACAGATTGACGACAGTCTGCCTCAAATAGGCCAGAGTCTTCTCCGGATCCCGGACACGATTGCGTGCCGAATGGACCCGTATGAACGCTTCCTGCACGACGTCCTCGCACGACGCGGTGTCGTCCAGGAGCAGCGCGGCGAGCCCGAGCAGCGACCGGTAATGAGCGCGGTAGGTCTCGGTGAGGTGGTCGACTGTGGTGCCCGCTGCCATCGCCTCGTCAGCGTCCCCGCGCTGGGATGGGAGCTGCGCGGCGGAGCGGGTGGTCGCCCAGGGGGCGATCACCGGCATGCCGCCCGACGCGCGAGAACGCGGACGCACTGCGCCGCTGCCACGCCGCGGGACGGTTGCGATGCTGATGACCTCTGCCACGCCTGTTGGACACGCTTCCCCCCATCAGGGTTGTACGCGCCAGGCATCGCGTTTGACGTTGCGCCGCGTGACGATGCGTCATATGCCCTCATGCGTACCAGCTCTTCCTCAATGCCCCGGTTTTGGCACCGCCTCGAGAGACGGCAGCAAAGACGCTCCCCGTCCGGCCGGCGGTTGCAGTGGGCAGCGAGTGAAATAGTCGAACAGACCGTCTGCCCAGCTCAAGAGGTCTGGACCAACGACTTGATCACAGGACCTTCACGGGTCCTTCAGATTAGGGAGTGGACCGCTCCGCCGCCACGAATTCCGCGATCTGCGCCGTATTGAGGGCCGCTCCCTTGCGCAGATTGTCACCGCACACAAAGAGCTCCAGCGCCTTCGGATCGTCCAGCGCGCGCCGCACCCGGCCCACCCATGTCGGGTCGGTGCCCACCGCGTCGGCGGGCGTGGGGAACTCCCCCTCCGCGGGGTTGTCGACGAGCACGACGCCCGGGGCATTGGCCAGGATTTCGTGCGCCTGCTGCACGGACACCTCGTTCTCGAACCGCGCGTGCACGGTCAGCGAGTGCGTCGTGATCACCGGTACGCGCACGCAGGTCGCGCTCACCCGCAGGTTCGGCAGTCCCAGGATCTTGCGGGACTCGTCGCGGATCTTCAGCTCCTCGGAGGACCAGCCGTCCTCCATCAGCGAGCCGACCCACGGCACCACGTTCAGCGCCAGCGGCGCCGGGAAGGGCCCCAGGGCGTCCCCGACGGCTCTTCGCACGTCACCGGGGTGCGTGCCAAGAGAACCACCCGAGGAAACAGCCGATGAGGCAGCCGGGAAACCACCCGCAGCGCCACCCGGGGCCGAGGCTCCCGCCACCACGGCCAGCTGCGCCCGCAGCGCGTCGACGCCGGCCTTCCCCGCCCCGGACGCCGCCTGGTACGAGGAGACGATCAGCTCGCTCAGCCCGAACTCGGCGTGCAGCGCGCCCACCGCGGCGATCATCGACAGCGTGGTGCAGTTGGGGTTGGAGATGATTCCGCGCGGCCGCACCCGCGCCGCGTGCGCGTTGACCTCGGGGACGACCAGCGGTACGTCGGGGTCCATCCGGAAGGCCGCGGAGTTGTCCACGACCACCACGCCCTTGGCGGCGGCGATCGGCGCCCACCGCGCGGCGACGTCGTCGGGCACGTCGAACATCGCGACGTCGACCCCGTCGAAGGCCCCCTCGCCCAGCGCGACGACCTCGACCTCCTCGCCCCGCACGGTCAGCCGCCGACCGGCCGAGCGGGCGGACGCGACGAGGCGGATCTCGCCCCAGACGTCCTTGTGCTGCGAAATGATCTCCAGCAGAACCGTTCCGACGGCGCCCGTGGCGCCGACGACGGCGAGGGTCGGCTTGCGGCCCGTACCGCGCTCCACCTCAGTGGCGGACGCGGTACGGGCCGCGAAGCCGCCGGTCATCGCCCGGTGCCGCCGTAAACGACCGCCTCGTCGCTCTCGCTGTCCAGGCCGAAGGCGGTGTGCACCGCGCGCACGGCCTCGTTCACGTCGTCGGCCCGCGTGACCACCGAGATGCGGATCTCGGAGGTCGAGATCAGCTCGATGTTCACCCCGGCGTCCGACAGCGCCTCGAAGAACGTCGCCGTGACGCCCGGGTTCGTCTTCATCCCCGCGCCGACCAGGGAGATCTTCGCGATCTGGTCGTCGTAGCGGAGCGAGTCGAAGCCCACGCGCGCCTTCGTCTTCTCCAGGGCCTCGATGGCCTTGCGGCCCTCGGTCTTGGGAAGCGTGAAGGAGATGTCCGTCAGGCCCGTGGAGGCCGCCGAGACGTTCTGCACGATCATGTCGATGTTGATCTGGGCGTCCGAGATCGCACGGAAGATCGTCGCGGCCTCGCCCGGCTTGTCCGGCACCCCGACGACCGTGACCTTGGCCTCGGACGTGTCGTGGGCAACACCCGAAATGATCGCCTGCTCCATCGGCTGGTCCCCTCGCGGTTCGTTGCTGACCCAGGTGCCCTGGAGCCCCGAGAAGGACGAGCGCACGTGGATCGGGATGTTGTAACGGCGTGCGTATTCGACACAGCGGTGCAGCAGCACCTTGGACCCGGAGCTCGCCAGCTCCAGCATGTCCTCGAACGAGATCCAGTCGATCTTGCGAGCCTTCTTCACGACCCGCGGATCGGCGGTGAAGACCCCGTCGACGTCGGTGTAGATCTCGCACACCTCGGCGTTCAGCGCGGCGGCCAGCGCGACGGCGGTCGTGTCGCTGCCGCCCCGCCCCAGCGTGGTGATGTCCTTCTTGTCCTGGGACACACCCTGGAAGCCGGCGACGATCGCGATGTTGCCCGCGTCGACGGACTGCTGGATCCGCCCCGGCGTGACATCGATGATCCGCGCTTTGTTGTGGACCGAGTCGGTGATGACCCCGGCCTGGCTACCGGTGAACGACTGCGCCTCGTGACCGAGGTTTTTGATCGCCATGGCCAGCAGCGCCATGGAGATCCGCTCTCCGGCGGTCAGCAGCATGTCGAACTCGCGCCCGGCAGGAATCGGCGATACCTGCCCGGCGAGGTCGATCAACTCGTCCGTCGTGTCACCCATCGCGGAAACCACGACGACCACACGGTGGCCGTTCTTCTTGGCTTCCACGATTCGCTTGGCAACCCGCTTGATGCCTTCGGCATCGGCAACGGAGGAGCCTCCGTACTTCTGCACGACAAGGCCCACGTGCGCTCCTCGCAACTATGTGTAATGCGGTCGACTCAGTCTAACGAGCGGCCGGAATCAGCCATGCCGATATCGCATGGTGAGACATCCGGCCGCCCGCCTCATGATCGTCGATCGTCTACGGCTGTCCACGACGCGTCCTCGCGCCGCACCGCGACGACCCCTGCCCTGTTCCGGGGCGGGCACGCGCGAAGGTGGGGCAGGTCACAGGGGGGCGGCGCCCCTGCTCGCCGGTTCACCTCGGTCGGCAGTGCCGGGCTCGACGACCCAGCGGGACGGATGGCCGGTGATGTCGGCGATTTGGTCGTAGTCACCGTCGTAGTGGAGAACGGTGGCGCCGTGGCGGTGCGCGGTGGCCGCGATGATGAGATCGGCCGTGGAGAGCGCTCGGTGGTTGCCCTTGAGGGTGGCCTGCCGCTGGATGGCCAGTGCCGCGTCCCAGACCTCATCAGGGCAGGGCAGATAGTCGAAACCGGTCAGCCATCGCTGCATCTGATGAGCCTGGTCCGCATTACGGGCGGAGTAGAGGACCTCGATCCGCACGGCTCCGGTGACGCACAGGAGTCCCCGATCGTGGAGGGGGTCGAGGATCTCGGCCACGGATGGCTGACGCCACCTGGAGAGAGCCGACTTGTCGATGAGATAGCGCTCTCTCACGCCGCCGGCTTCCCCTGATTCTCCTGCCGACCCTCATCGCGTACGTCGTAGGTGAGGTCGACGGCGCCGGACTTGATGGCGTCGATGAACTCCTGCCGCCGCTGCCGCTTCACGACCTCCAGCAGAGCGGCGTTGACCGTGGCCACCTTCGTCGTGGTGCCGAGCGCCTCCATGGCCTCGGCCAGAAGCTCGTCGTCGAGGTCGATCACAGTGCGGGCCACGGTGGCCTCCTCGGTTGTACAGCTCAAGAAAGATCCCTCCTCATGATATCGATTGCCTTGCCATTCGGATATCGCGCGCCTACCTCCCGAAGCGCTCCTGGAAGTAGTCCCAGTGGTCGGCGAACTCGTCGATCCCGGCGAGGAAGCGGCTACGGTCCTCCTCCCGCACGGTTGGCCGGAAGGTGGCCGGGATCTCGTCCAGGCGGCAATCGAGGCACACCCCGCCGGGCAGGTATGTGAGGCTTCCGGGTTCGTCGCAGCACGTGCATACGAGCATCCGGCGGGTGATCACCCGGAATGCGACGGGCTCAGGGGGCATCTCGGTCTCCAGTCTCCGTGGGTTCATGCGCGGCAGACCTGCCGCGCCGTGTCCGACCGCATCGCCGCCCTGATCGTGGCCGCCCGGCGGCGGATCTCCTCCGCGTGGGCGGCGCCCGCCTCCTCGTCGTACGAGCGCTCGCCCCGGCAGGCCCGGCACAGGCCGTCCGGCAGCGCTTCCGGGCGGCCGGGGGCGCGGCAGGACCTGCATTCCCGGAGGCGTCGGGGCACGGGCGTACGGTCCGGCTCGTACTCCTGGGTCGGCGGCAGCTTGTCCGTGAGTCGCTTACGGGCCAGCGCGCCCGCGCAGTGCACCTCCGGCGGCAGGCCGGCCGCGAGCGCCCGTACGACGTCGGACTCGCCCGCCCCCCGCGCGAACCACTCCTCCACCAGCCCCTCCAACTGCCCGCACTCCGCCGCCGACAGCGTCATGCGCGGGTCCGCGATCCGGCCGAGCGCGGCCAGGACGTTGTACGCGCGGGAGCGGGGCGGCCGGGCGGCCCGTACGGGCTCGGGTCGCGGAGCCGTCCGCTCCGGCTCGCCCGGCTCCTCCTCCGGCGGTACGTCACCCTTCAAAAACGTCTTCCACCAGGCGTCATCACGTGCGGTGCGCGAGAAGTACGTCCGGAACACCCACTGCGTACGCCCCTCCCCCACGGGTTGGCGTCCCCGCCACAGGTAACCGGCCCTGGTCAGCGCGTCGAGCGCGGCCCGTACGGCCTGCTGCCCGTACGCGGCGATCTCCTTCGCCAGGGTCTTGATGTCCATCGCCGCGCCCTCCGGCAGCCGGTCGATGTACGCCGCGATGGACGCCTCACGGGCGGGCAGGTGTGCGAAGTCGTCCTTGCGGCGGGGCGCTTGGCCGGGTGCGGAGCGTTTTCCGTAACCGGGGGCGGCCATGGGGGGAGCGTACGGGCGCGCGTCGGCGCTAGGGTTGGCAACAGCCATGGGGATCGGGCCTTGTCGATCTCGGTGGTCAGGCCCTCGTTCGGTGCTCCAACACCGGCGGGGGCCGTTCTATTGCTGCGCACGCTACACGGCAACCGCATACGGTCGCGACCCGACTACCAAAAGTCATGTCGGTTGTGCTACGCGGGGGTTGGGAGGGTGGGTGGGTTCTACCGAACCACCCATTCCTTGAAAAGGAAGCTCGAATCCCGACGTCCGAAGCTCGACGCGTGGCGCTCAGCGCGCGGCGGACGCGTAGGTTATGAACTCGGCCCAGGCGTGGGCGGGGATGGTGAGTTGGGGGCTCTGCCCGAGCTTCGAGTCTCGGACGTGGATGGTGGGGACAGATACTGCGACTTCAGCACACTCGCTGCCATCAGGGCCGCTGTAGCTGGACTTGAACCATGCCAGCTCATCGCTCATAGCTCTGCCACCACCTTCTCGATGAACTGCGCCGACTCCTCGGCATCAAGGGCGTGCATGCGGATCATGGCATGGCGCTTCCCGAGAACACTGACTTTCTCCGGGTCCGCGTGCAGCACACACGGGCGGCCACTCGCTGCTCGATCGTTTCGTCGTCCAACGGTGGACAGCAACTGCGCATCAACGCTCGCGCGTACGCCTCGGTCTGGAGGAGGCCCGGAACGAGCAATGGCTGATACGAGTGCAGCACGATCGCCTCGGCCTCGGCCGCAAGGAATTCGTGTACACGCGGAGCGAACCGCTCCGGGAGCAAATACTCCTCCGCCGCGAGCAACAACCCACCCGCCCGACACATCTGATCCGCGACCTCGAGCAACCGCCGCGTCGGCCGCCGCCGACCCTGCTCCATCGACTTGACCGTCTCGGCACCGTAGTTGGCCTCTTTGGCCAATTCCTCGCGGCTGACGCCCGCCCGGTTCCGCCACAACTTGACCTGATCCCCGCAGTACCGCCACGCCGTCGGGGGATTGGAAAGCAGTCCGCCCATCACCGTACCCACCTCACGGTCCGTACCCGCATGGTCACGGCAGAGGCTGATCACGGCCAGCCGCTTATGAGTCGAAGAGGGGCGAACTTCCCGCGCACGGGAGTGCTAGGGGCCTTCATCGGCCGAGACGGCACGCGGCCCTGCCGCGCGGCGCACACTGGGGCTGAGTGAGCAATCCGCTTCGCGAAGTGATGGGTGATGCCGAATGAGCCGCGTCCTTTCCGCCGGCTCCGCCCTCGTCCTGGTGGGGACATTGACTGTGACTGGGGTCAGTGGCTGCGGGCCTGCCGGGGAGGGGAAGCCGAAAGGAACGGTTCCGACGGTCACGAGCACCCAGACGGTCACGGCGGAGCCGTCGCTCTCGCCCACCTCACCGGCGCCGGCCGTCACTCCCGCTCATGACGCCGCCTCCACCGTCCTGGCCTACTACGCCGCCATCAACGCGCGCGACTACCGGCAGGCGTGGGATCTGGGAGGAAAGAATCTCGGCGGGTCCTACTCCGCCTTCCAGGCAGGGTTCGCGAACACCGTCCAGGACACCGTGCGCATCGTCGCTGTCGACGGTGAGACCGTGACGGTCACGCTCGACGCCATGCAGGCGGACGGAGCCCTTCAGTCGTTCGCGGGCACGTACACCGTCAGGGACGGGCTCATAGTCGGTGCCGACATTCGACCGACAGGCGGCGGTGGATCGACAAGCCCGTACCCCCCTGGCCCTCCCCCAGGCGTTCCCGACGTCGACTGCTCGGAACTTCCCGGTCCCGTCCAGGTGGGACCCTCCGACCCGCACCGTCTGGACCGTGACAACGACGGCATCGGCTGCGAAGAGGGCTAGGGATGGATCACGCCCGTACCCGCCCGGCGCCCGCCGCCCGGTGTCACACGCTGCGCAGACCGAGCGGGCCGGCGATCTCCGCTGCCATGACCTTCCCGGCCTCCTCCGCGAGCTGCTCGTCCGTGGCGTCGGCGTCCGTGTCGAGGCCGTCGAGTTCGTCGAGCGGCTGGTCGAGGCGTACGTGGGCGACGAGGGACTGGAGGGCGCGCATGGCGGCCGAGGCGGTGGGGCCCCAGTTGGAGAGGTAGGAGAACTGCCACCACCACAGGGCCTCGCTGACGCGGCCGTCGCGGTAGTGGGCCATGCCGTGGCGGAGGTCGGTGATGATGTCGGCGAGGTCGTCGGAGATGCGGCAGGCGACGGGGGCGCTGCGGGCGTACGGGTCGAAGACCTCGGAATAGACGTCCACCGGGTCGAGGAGGCGGGCGAACCGCTCGCGGAGCTCGTCGACGTCCGGTTCCGGGCCGACGTCGGGCTCGTAGCGCTCGTCGGGGAGGAAGTCCTCGTGGGCGCCGAGCCGGCCGCCGGTCAGCAGGAGCTGGGAGAGCTCCAGCAGCAGGAAGGGCACGGCGCTGTCGGGCTCGTCACCGCGGGACACCTCGGCGACGGCAACGATGAAGCTCTCGATCGAGTCCGCCATCTGTACCGCGAAGTCATCAGGATCGCGTTTGGCGTCGTGAAGCGTTGCGTCAGACATCGAGAAGTCGTCTCCCTTCGAAGGCACGCCCGAGCGTGACCTCGTCGGCGTATTCAAGATCTCCACCTACAGGCAGACCACTGGCCAGCCTCGTGACCTTCAAACCCATGGGCTTCACCATGCGTGCGAGGTACGTGGCGGTGGCCTCTCCCTCCAGGTTGGGGTCTGTGGCGAGGATCAGCTCGGTGACGGTGCCGTCCGCGAGCCGCGCGAGCAGCTCGCGGATGCGCAGATCATCCGGACCGACGCCTTCGATGGGGCTGATGGCCCCGCCGAGCACGTGATAGCGACCGCGGAACTCGCGGGTCCGCTCGATCGCGACGACGTCCTTGGATTCCTCCACGACGCAGATCACCGCGGGGTCGCGGCGCGGGTCCAGGCAGACCCGGCAGCGCTCCTCCTGGGCGACGTTGCCGCAGACCGCGCAGAACCGGACCTTCGCCTTGACCTCGGTCAGGGCGTGGGCGAGCCGACGGACGTCGGTCGGCTCGGCCTGGAGGATGTGGAAAGCGATCCGCTGCGCGCTCTTGGGACCGACGCCGGGCAGCCTGCCCAGTTCGTCGATGAGGTCCTGGATCACGCCTTCATACACGGATCGAATGCTCCTTCTGCGTCGTGCTTGTTGATTTGTGCCGGGACTTGCTTCGCCTCGGGGCTCGCGTCGCGTCGGCTAGAACGGGAGGCCCGGGATGCCTCCGCCGCCCAGGCCCTGGGCGAGCGGGCCGAGCTTCTGCTCCTGGAGCTGCTGCGCGGCGGCGTTGGCGTCGCGGACGGCGGCGACGATGAGGTCGGCGAGGGTCTCGGTGTCCTCGGGGTCCACGGCCTTGGGGTCGATCACGAGGTTCTGGAGCTCGCCGGCGCCGGTCACCGTGGCCTTCACCAGACCGCCGCCGGATGTGCCGTCGACCGGCGTGCGCGCGAGCTCTTCCTGGGCCGCGGCGAGATCCTGCTGCATCTTCTGGGCCTGCTGGAGCAGCTGCTGCATGTTGGGCTGGCCACCACCGGGAATCACGGTTTCGCTCCTGCTGTCGACTGCTAAATCTCGGTAGCCCGAGCCTACGTGTTCGCAGGGCGGCGCGCCCTATGCCGTAGCAAGAAGTACGGGAGGCGCCTGGGGGCGTACGCGGCGCATCCGGGACGTAGCCGTACGACTACGTCCCGCCGGTCGGCGAGCGCTTGCCCGGTCTACTCGTTGGCGATCTCTTCGATGACCGTGGCGCCGAGCTCGCGGACGATCAGGTCGTGGCCCGTGAGGGCGGAATCGACGAGATCGGGGTCGTCCTCGGCGGGCATGTCGTCCTCGGGCGCGACCGGCGGCGGCTCGGGCTCGCGATACCCCTGGGACCCCTGCTGCGGGGGCGCGGGCGGGGCCTGCCGGGGCTGCGACGACGGCGCGGACGCCTGGGGCGGGCGGGGCGCCTGCGGGGCGCTGGGGGCGGCTGGGGCGCTGCCGTAGCCACCGGGGGCGCCGGAGGTCCCGCCGTAGCCGCCGGGGCTGTACGTGCCGCCCGGGGCGCCCGTACCGCTCGTACCGCCGAAGCCGCCTGTGGCGGCGCCGCCTCCGCCGGGGCTGACGACCAGGTCGACCTTCCACTGGACGTTCAGGGCGTCGGTGATCGCCTGGCGGAGGACGTCCTCGCTGCCGCTGTTGGCGAAGCTGTCGCGGGCGCCGGCGTTGGCGAAGCCGATCTGGAGGGTGGTGCCGTCGAAGCCGACGATGTCGGCGTTCTGGCTGAGGACGATCCAGGTGAAGCGGCGGCGGTTCTTGACCGCTTCCAGGATGTTGGGCCACATCTGGCGCACCTGGGAGGCATCGCCGAGGGGGGCGGCGGCTCCTGCGGCGGGGGTGGGCTGCGGCTGCGCCGGGGCGGGGGCCGGGCCCTGGCCGGGGGTCGCGGCGGAGGGCCAGGCTCCGGCGGGCTTGGCGGCTGCCTGGCCCGAGCCCGGGGCGGCGGCCGTGGGCCAGGCGCCGGCGGGGCGGGCGGCGGCGGGTGCCGGGCTCGTGGGGGCTGCGGGGGCGGCAGAGGCGCTCGTGGTGGGCCAGGAGCCGGCGGCCGGGGCGGGAGCCTCGGCCTGGGGCGCCTGGGGCTCCGGGGCGGCCTGTGCCGGGGCGGCGGCGGGCGGGCCGGAGACGGCCGCGCGGGCGGCGGCGGGACCGGCGGGGGGCGCGACCTGGGGCGCGGCGTGGGCGTCCGGGCCGGGGACGTACCCGCCGGCGGCCTGGCCGTGAGCAGGCGGACCGGCGTAACCGGCGGCCGGAGCCATGGGCGCCGTGACGAGGCCGCCGCCACCGGCGAGGGCGCCGCGCTCCAGCTTGTCGAGCCGGGCCCGTACGGAACGCTCGTCGTCGAAGGCCGCAGGCAGCAGGACGCGCGCGCAGATCAGCTCCAGCTGGAGGCGCGGGGAGGTGGCGCCGCGCATCTCGGTGAGGCCCTCGTTGACGAGGTCGGCGGCGCGGCTGAGCTCGGCGGCGCCGAAGACGGACGCCTGGGCCTGCATGCGCTCGATGAGGTCGGCGGGGGCGTCGATGAGGCCCTTGTCCACGGCGTCCGGGACGGCGGCGAGGATGACGAGGTCGCGCAGCCGCTCCAGGAGGTCCGCGACGAAGCGGCGGGGGTCGTTGCCGCCCTCGATGACGCGGTCGACGATCTCGAAGGCGGCGGCACCGTCGCTCGCGGCGAAGGCGTCGACGACGGAGTCGAGGAGAGAGCTGTCCGTATAGCCGAGGAGGGACGTCGCCATGGCGTATGTCACACCGTCCTCGGCGGCGCCGGCGAGGAGCTGGTCCATCACGGACATGGAGTCACGCACGGAACCGGCACCGGCCCGCACGACGAGCGGCAGGACGCCGTCCTCGACGGGGATCTTCTCCTGGCCGCAGACCTCGCCGAGATAGTCACGCAGGGTGCCGGGCGGGACGAGGCGGAAGGGGTAGTGGTGCGTACGCGACCGGATCGTGCCGATGACCTTCTCGGGCTCGGTGGTCGCGAAGATGAACTTGAGGTGCTCCGGGGGCTCCTCGACCACCTTCAGGAGGGCGTTGAAGCCCGCCGAGGTGACCATGTGGGCCTCGTCGATGATGTAGATCTTGTAGCGGCTGGAGGCGGGGCCGAAGAACGCCTTCTCGCGCAGGTCACGGGCGTCGTCCACGCCGCCGTGCGACGCGGCGTCGATCTCGATCACATCGATCGAACCGCGGCCGTTGCGCGCGAGGTCCTGGCAGGACTGGCACTGGCCGCAGGGGGTGGGCGTGGGGCCCTCCTCGCAGTTCAGACAGCGCGCGAGGATGCGCGCGCTGGTCGTCTTTCCACAGCCGCGCGGCCCGCTGAACAGATACGCGTGGTTGACCCGGTTGTTGCGCAGCGCCTGCTGCAACGGGGTGGTGACATGCTCCTGACCGATGACCTCGGCGAAGGACTCGGGACGGTAGCGGCGGTAGAGCGCGAGGGACGACACATCTACGAGGTTATCGGGCCCCACCGACAAGCGGTCTCGCGATAAGTGGTCTCGATCACATCGACGGGGCGACCGGCCCCGGCGGCGGGCCTTCCACGGGCTCCCCGGGAAACACAAGGGCCCCCCACGCACCCGCCAGAGCCCACTTACCCTTGCTGCCTTCCGGCCCTGGGGGAGTTCGGTGAGATAGCGCCACGTGAGGGGCTTGCCCTCAGCCTAGCCGATCCCGGGCGGTGCTCGTGCCCCCTCCCCCGCCCCGACCCCATCCCGACCCCACCTCGGACGAAGACGTTCGCGAGCACCCCCCAACGTCTTGTATTGTTTGCGGCGGAGGATTCGCCTAGTGGCCTAGGGCGCACGCTTGGAAAGCGTGTTGGGGGCAACCCCTCACGAGTTCGAATCTCGTATCCTCCGCACAGTGCCTCACCGGGCACTAAGAAGACCCCGACCGGGAAACCGGTCGGGGTCTTCTGCATTCGCGAACCACACCGGCGAGGACTTCGCCGCCCCGACCGGCACGCCCGTCAGGGCGGTGGCCGGCGGCCCCGGCCGCCGCCCCGGTTCTGGATCGGCACGCTGTCCCCCGCCGCGCTCGACAGCACGAGGTCTTCCAGCTGCACCGCCTTCTTCTCCGGGTGACAGAGCGCGAGCAGGAGCCACTCGGAGTGAAGCCGCTCACGATGACCGGTGCCGTCGGTGACGGGACAGACGCGGGGACCGCTGGGGACCACCGAGGATGATGATGACGGCCTGGGTGGCTCGCGTTCGTCCGCTCGTATGAGTGAGGGCGCGTTTTCGGCCATCGCCTTGGGCAGTTGGAGGAACGACTCGCTCCGATTGCCGAGTCGACCGCCGCAACCCCCCTTCTCCGAACGGCACTTCGCCATGCGTCGCACCGCTGCCGTCGTCCCGGGAACCGCCGCGCTCAACGACATGGACACCGCCGCCCGGGTGCAGGCCGGCACAGGCCCCGCACCCGGGCAGCACCGAGAGCGGACGGGCCGCCGACGTGGCACCGTCGTCAGGTGGTAGGAGCCGACCCCCGGGAAGCTCTTGAGGAACCGGGGTCGGAAGGACCTTGCTGTCTGTGGTGGCTGAATGTACGTTACGGATAAGGTCTGCGCCGAGTCGACACGGGGGATGTTCGACTGCGGTTACGCGCTGTCCTTTTCCTTTCTTACCTCCTCCATGACCTGAGAGAGGGGCAGAAAGGCGTCATGCGCTCCTTGTGCGAAGTGGTCGATGGCCATGTTCCCGCCGCGCGATAGGCAGCCTGCCGCCGAAGCGGCCCCTCCCGCCGGCCTCACCGTATTGCTGGCCGATCAGGATCAGGACTCCCGGCAATTACTCTCCGACGTTCTGCGCAAGGGCGTGCGGTTGCGCACCGTGCGTGCCGTCGACAGCCGGTGGCCGCTTTCCCGATGGCCGCTGGAAGAAGTGGAAGCGGCCATTCTGGTGGTCGATCCAGGGACATTCGCCGACTCTCCGGAAAAATTCCCCGGCGCTGCCGTACAGGCCCTGACGGCCCGGGGCGTCCGGGTGCTGGTGCTGGGCGCGGGCTGGACCCGGGGCGCTCTCGACGCCGCCTTCGCCGCGGGCGCGGCGGGGTGCATGGCCGCGGAAGGGGTGCCCGGGGGCCTGGTCGCGGCGGTCCTGGCCGTGGCCGCCGGGCACCGGCTGCTCTCTCCGGAGCTGCTCGAACTCACCGCGACCACGCCGGCCGCGACTTCCGCGCCCCGTCCCGCCCCCGACCCGGGCCCCGGCCCCGGGCCGCCGGGCGGCAGGCACGCCCCGGGGGACCTCCGGCCCGCCCTCACCCGCCGGGAACGCGAAGTCTTCGCCCTGCTGGCGGCGGGGCTCTCCACCGCCGAGGCCGCGTCCTCGCTCAGCGTGTCCCCCAGCACGGTCAAAAGTCATATCTCGCATGTGCTCACCAAACTCGGCGCGCGCAGCCGACTGGAAGCCGTGTTGTTGATGCAGCAGGTGCCGGCTGCCCGATCGGGCAACCATCGCTGAGCGGCTGATCCGGCCGATGGAACGGGAAAAATTAATGAAGCTTTCACAGTTGGCCGCATTCGTGGCGATCGCTGACACCGGAAGTTTTACGAAGGCGGCCGACATGCTGGGCGTGACCCAATCGGCGATCAGCCATGCCATGGCCGGACTCGAATCCGAACTGGGGGTGGGAATCATGGTGCGCGATCGCGGCGGGGTGGATCTCACCCGGGCCGGACAGCGCATCATCGAGCATGCCCGCGCCGTGCTGCGCAATGTCGAGAACATACGCACGGAGGCGCATTCCGCCCCCACCGCGCTCGACCGGAAGATTGTCATCGGAACGAGCCAGAGTTTCTCGCTCCATCTGCTGCCACGGCTGATCGCGGAATTCCGGTCGCGTTTCCACGACCTGGAGATCGTGCTGCGTGAGGGGAACGACAGCACCATCGCGGAGATGGTCCGGGAGCGGACGGTCGATGTCGGCATCGTGACGCTCCCGAAAGCCGGCCTCCGGACCTTCCCGCTGTTGCGGGACGAGATGTGCGTGGTCCTGCCCGACCGGCATCCGTGGGCCGCCGCGCCGAGTCTGTCCGTCCGAAGACTCGCGGAGGAAGAGATCCTCGTCCCCGCGGACGGCGTGGAACCCATCCTCCGAACCCTGTTCCGGGCGGCCGGCAGCACGCTCAAGGTCGCCCACCGCATCCAGGACCTCCAGGTGCTGCTCGGCATGGTCGCCGCGGGGATCGGCGTGACGGTGCTGCCGTCGCTGGCCCTGCCGCCCGTCCTGCCGCACCTGCGTGCCGTGCCGTTCGAGCCCCGCGTCGAGCGTCAGCTCGCGATCGCGGTCCGGGGAACTCCCGAGGAGTCCTCGGCGGTCATGGCGTTCATCACGACCGCGCAGGCGCTCGCTCGCGGCAGCGACTGGCGCGCACGACCCGTGCGGCGGAGCCTGGCCCTGGAGGGCTGCGGCGCCGCCGGCGGCTGAGGGGAGGCGGCCGCATGCCCGTACGCCGGTGCGGGCATGCGGCCGCCGTGACGGTACGGCGGTGTGCGGGGACGATCAGTCGCCGACCCGGCCCTGGACGCCGTCGATCCAACGGTGGCCGTGCCGGTCGGCCGCCGCCTGGTCGCGGAAGGCGTAGGTCTTGAGCAGCCAGCGCTGACGGGCTCGCTCGGGGTCGTTGATCTCCATCTTGTCCCGGCTGTGCAGACCGTCCTGGTTGGCGAAGGTGAACAGATCGCCGGTCAGCACCCGGTGCCGCTTCTTCTCTGCCTTGACCAGCGCGTTCTTCAGCGCGAGGAGCGCGTCCTTCGCCTTCTCCGGGCCACCGGGCACCACCGTGGTGCTGGTGTCGAGATAGCGGAAGCTGTGGTGGTTCTCCAGGATCGGGTGCTCGCCGGAGTCCGTCAGATCCCCGTTGTTGTCCCGGGACAGGACGTCGAAGGGGGTGATGAAGAACGGCTGCCGCAGGGTGGCCTGCTCCTCCTCGGTGAGGTGGGCCAGCAGGCTGCGGCCGTCGACGAATCCCGTGTAGATGTAGTCGCCTTCCGGGCTGCGCATGCCGAGCAGCGAGATGAAGTCGGCGCGGACCGGGTGGGCCGTACGGTCGTTGTGGTAGACGAGTTCGCTGTCGCTGAATCCCGTCTGCATTCCGCTGTACCGGTTGATCGCGATGACGTCCGTGAAGAAGTCGCCGTTGAAGCGCGTCGCGTACGACAGGAGCGGCGTACCGACGAGCTGACCGAACAGCTCCAGGAAGCTCTCGCCGATGAAGGTCTTCTTCTTCGCGTGCTTGTCGGCGACCGGGTCGTCCAGGTCGAGGACCGGAATCTCGTTGTCCAGAGGGCAGTTGCGCAGGACGTGGGCGTCGGAGACGCCGGATTCCCGCTCGGCGCGGATCCGCGCGCACACCTCGCGGAAGAAGGCCGGGACCTCGCCCCGGTCCACCACGTCCGCCACGGCGCGGGAGAAGGCCGCGTAGTCCTCGTACGGGCTCTTGCCCACGGCTTCGAGGACCGCGTGCAGATCGTCGCGCTCGGCGTGGGTCAGGACGTAAAAGGGTTCCATTTTCGCTTTCCCCGGGACAGCCGACTTGTGGTCCTGCTCAGTTTCGGCCGGTCCGGGGGGTCTTGGCATCGTCCGATGGAGGAAAGGCGAGAGAAGAGGGTGAGGGTGGGAAAGGAAAGGGCGGAGCACGCGGGTCGGGGGTACGCGCACGTGCTCCGCCCGGTCTGTCGG
Source organism: Streptomyces sp. NPDC023527 (assembly GCF_055560115.1). Taxonomy (NCBI): domain Bacteria; kingdom Bacillati; phylum Actinomycetota; class Actinomycetes; order Kitasatosporales; family Streptomycetaceae; genus Streptomyces; species Streptomyces sp. NPDC023527. The sequence goes on along the minus strand of NZ_JBVHJJ010000014.1, from coordinate 140,294 downwards.
CGCGGCAACAGGTCGGCGCGGCGGTGGGTCAGCGCAGCGGCGCGGTCGGCGCGTCGCGGAAGCCGAGGACGACGCACCCGGATTCCGTGCTCACCTGGTGGACGCTGCCCGGCTCCACGACGACCAGGTCGCCGGTGGTGTACCGGGCGCCGCTGTCGTCGCGCAGCTCGCCCTGAAGCACGAACATCGCCTCGTAGCCGAGGTGTTCGTGCAGGTCGCCGTGTGCACCGGGGCTCATGCGCGTGATGAGGCCGGAGGCGGGCCGGGGGCCTTCGGTGGTGTAGAGCCGTACGACCTCGACGCCGGCGCGGCCGGGCTCGACCCAGCTCGTCCACTCGAGCGCGTCGAGGCCGCCGGGGGTCAGGAGGCCGCGCAGCACGGTCGCCTCGTGCGTCCGGGGGGTCTGGGGGGTGTCGTCGGTCTGCGCGGGTGCGGCGGTCATGGCGTTCTTCTCCCGGGTGCGGTGGTGGGGTGGGAAGGGCGGAGCCGGAGCGGAGTACGAGAGTTACGCGGTCTTCGCCGCGGCGGCGGTCTTGCGCCGGGCGCCGATGGCGAGCAGGCCGCCGATCAGGAAGGCGGCGGCGGCGAGGGCCGCGGAGAGGTGGAGACCGTCGGTGAGCCGGTCGGAGGTGGCGACGAGGGTGCCGAAGAGGGCGACGCCGACGGCGCTGCCCACCTGGCGGGACACGTTGAAGACCGCCGAGGCGACGCCCGCCCCGTCCGCCGGGGCCGACTCGATGATGGCCGCCATGGAGGCCAGTGCCGTCATGGTCTGGCCGAGGCCGGTGGCGATCAGGGCGAAGAGCAGCACCGGGTAGGCGGTGTCGGAGCCGGCGAGCAGCCAGCCGAGGAATCCGACGGCGCCCAGGAAGAGACCGAGGGTCATGGGGACGTACGGGCCGGTGCGGGCGGCGACGCGGCTGAAGACGGGGGCGGCGATCAGCCCCATGCAGACCGACGGCAGCAGGGCCAGGCCGGTGGTCAGCGCGTCGTAGCCGCGCTCCTGCTGGAAGTAGAGGGTGGAGAGGAAGAGCATGCCGTAGTAGCCCAGGCTGATCAGCAGGCCGATCACGGCGGTGGCGGAGAAGGCGCCGGTGCGGAAGAGCGACAGGCGCAGCAGCGGGGCCCGGCCGTTCGGCCGGGTCCTCACCGTGGTCTCCAGACGGCGCTCGACCGCGATGAACAGGGCCAGGGTCACCACGCCCACGGCGAAGCAGCCGAGGACGAGCGGAGCGGTCCAGCCCTTCGAACCGGCCTCGTTGATGCCGCCGGCCAGGGCGATCAGGCCCACGACGCCGAGGATCTGACCCGCGGGGTCCATCCGGTGGGTGGCGGGCTTCCGGGTGGCCGCCGGGAGGTGGCGCATCGTCAGCAGGACGGCGAGCGCGCCCACCGGCAGGTTCAGCCAGAACACGGCCCGCCAGTCCAGGCCGGAGATCAGCAGACCGCCGACCACAGGACCGGCGCCGAACGCGATCGCGGCGACCGCCCCCCAGATGCCGATCGCCCGCGCCCGGACGGCCTTGTCGGGATAGGTGGCCTGGAGCAGCGCGAGTGAGGCCGGGACGAGGAACGCGGCTCCCGCGCCCTGCGCCAGGCGGCCCACCACCAGGACGGCCGTCGTACCGGCCAGACCGCAGGCGATCGAGGCGACGGTGAAGACGGCGAGCCCGGTGAGGAACATCCGGCGGTGTCCGAGCCGGTCTCCCAGGCCGCCGCCGAGGAGCAGCAGTCCGGCGAAGAGCGTGCTGTAACCGTCGACGATCCACTGCAGGGCCGACGGGCCGGCGTGCAGTGACGTGCGGATGTCCGGCACCGCCACGGTCACGACCGTGACGTCCAGCATCACGAGGAAGTAGCCGAGGCTCAGCGCGATCAGGGGGGTGAGGGCGAGGGGCGGGCGCGGGGGCGCCGCGTCGGGTGCGGCGTCTTGCCGGCGATCGGCGGCGGATGCCGTGGAATCGGTGACGGTCATACCAGCAGTCTCAGGTCCGGACACTTCGTCCGGTGGCGAAGTGTTGTCGGCGTACGGTGGTGGCATGAGCGACAGGAACGTGGGGACGAGCGGGGCGCGGGACAGCGGGACCGGCGGCCGGCCGGGCCCCCGGGACGACGGCCGGCTCCCCGACCGGACGGCCGACCGCCTGAACCGTCAGACCGACATCGCCCGTACCGCCGCCCTCATCGCGGACCCCTCCCGGGCGCGGATCCTCAAGGCCCTCTGCGACGGGCGGGCCCTGCCCGCCAGTGCCCTCGCCACCGAGGCCGGGGTCAGTGCCCCGACGGTCAGCGCCCATCTGGCCAAGCTCGTGGAGGGCGGCCTGATCACCGCCGTACGCGACGGCCGGCACCGCTACTACCGGCTCGCGGGCCCGGAGATCAGCACCGCGCTGGAGGCGCTCGCCCTCATCGCGCCGCCGCTGCCGGTCACTTCGCTGCGCGAGAGCGGTGTCACCAACGCGCTGTACCGCTCCCGGACCTGCTACGACCATCTCGCCGGACAGCTCGGGGTCGCCCTGATGCGGGCCCTGCTCGACGGGCGCGTCCTCACCGGGCACGACGGCGTCCACCGCCCCGAGGAGGCCGTACGGGACCGGCCGTCGGCCTACGGGCACGACACCGACTACCGGCTGACCGATTCCGGCCGCGGCGCGCTCGTCGCCTTCGGCGTCGATCCGGAGCGACTGCCCAAACGGCGGCCGGCCATCCGCTACTGCGTGGACTGGAGCGAGCACCAGCACCACCTCGCGGGCGCGCTGGGCGCGGCGATCACCGCCCGCCTCTTCGACCTGGGCTGGCTGCGCTACGGCGTGAGCCCCCGCGTGGTGCACCTGACGGACGCGGGGGCGGACGGATTGCGGCGGACCTTCGGGCTGGCCGTGGACGCGTGACGGCGCGGGGCCCGGACGTCGTCCTCGTCCGGGCCCCGCGCCGTGCGTGACGCGCCCTGGGCTACGCGCCGCCGGTTCAGCCGGTGGTGGGCAGGGCGGGGCGGCGGCCGCGCTCGTACGCCGCGATCTCGTCCTCGTACTGCAAGGTGGCGGCGATCAGATCATGCCCGGCCAGCAGCCGGGCGCGGACGTCCTCGTCGAGGGCGAACGGCTGGACCACGTCGGCGCAGCGCACTTCCAGCCGTTCGAGGTCGACGGTGACCTCGACGGCCGGATCCTCCTCGATCGCCCGCCACAGCCGCTCGACGACGCCGTCCGGGACGACGACCGTGAGCAGCCCGTTCAGCAGTGAGTTGCCACGGAAGATGTCGCCGTAGCGCGGCGCGATCACGGCCCGGAAGCCGTAGTCCTGGAGCGCCCAGACCGCGTACTCGCGTGACGAACCGGTGCCGAAGTCGTTGCCCGCGACCAGCACCGTCGCGCCCTGGTGCGCGGGCCGGTTGAGGACGAACGACGGGTCGTCGCGCCAGTCGGCGAACAACGAACCGGCGTGCCCGGTCCGGCTGGAACTGACGCAGAAACGCGCCGGGATGATCTGGTCGGTGTCGACGTCGCTGCGCCGCAACGGGACCGCCGTGCCGGTGTGGACGGTGAACTTCTCCATGACTTCTACGACCTCACAGATCGGCGGGGGCGGCGAGCCGGCCGGCCACGGCCGTGGCGGCGGCGACGGGCGGCGAGACGATGTGGGTGCGCGACCCCTTGCCCTGCCGGCCTTCGAAGTTGCGGTTGTTGGTGGAGGCGGCGCGCTGTCCGGGGAGCAGCCGGTCCTCGTTGAGCGCGGCGCACATCGAGCAGCCCGCGCCCGCCCGGAAGTCGGCGCCCGCCTCGGCGAAGACACGGTCCAGGCCCTCGTCGACCGCCTGCTTCCGGACCCGCGCCGAGCCGGGGACGATCATCATGTGGAGGCCGTCGGCGACCCGTCGGCCCCGCAGGACCTCGGCGGCCGCGCGCAGGTCCTCGATCCGGCCGTTGGTGCAGGAGCCGAGGAAGACGGCGTCGACTCCCACGTCCTTCATCGGGGTGCCGGGCCGCAGGTCCATATAGGCCAGGGCGCGCTCGGCGGCGGTCCGCTCGGCCTCGTCGGCGAAGTCGGTGTGGGCCGGCACGCGGCCGTCCAGCGGGATGGCCTGGGCGGGGTTGGTGCCCCACGAGACGTACGGGCCGATCGTGCTCGCGTCCAGGGTCACCGTGGTGTCGAACACCGCGTCGTCGTCGCTGCGCAGCGTCTTCCAGTACGCCACCTCGGCGTCCCACGCCGCGCCCCGCGGCATGCCGGGGCGCTGCTCCAGATACGCGAAGGTGGTCTCGTCGGGTGCGATCATCCCGGCGCGGGAGCCCGCCTCGACCGACATGTTGCACAGGGTCATCCGGGCCTCCATCGACAGCGCGTCGATGGCCTCGCCCCGGTATTCGATGATGTGCCCCTGCCCGCCCGCGGTGCCGATCCGGGCGATCAGGGCGAGGATGAGGTCCTTGGCGGTCACGCCCAGCGGGAGCCGGCCGGTGATCTCGACGAGCATGCTCCTCATCCGCCGCATGCGCAGCGTCTGGGTGGCGAGCACGTGCTCCACCTGGCTGGCGCCGATGCCGAAGGCGAGCGCGCCGAACGCGCCGAGGGTCGTGGTGTGCGAGTCGCAGCACACGATCGTCATGCCCGGCCGGGTGAGCCCCATCTCCGGGCCGATGACGTGCACGATGCCCTGGCCGGGGTCGCCCAGGCGGTGCAGCGGAATCTCGAACTCCGCGCAGTTCTCCCGCATCAGCCGGGCCTGCCGCCGCCCGGACGGATCGGCGATGATCCGGTCGAGGGCGAGGGTGGGGGTGTTGTGGTCCTCGGTGCCCATGGTGAGGTCGGGCCTGCGCACGGTGCGCCCCGCCGCGCGCAGGGCGTCGAACGCCTGCGGGGTGTTCACCTCGTGCAGCAGTTGGAGGTCGACGTAGAGCAGGTCTTCCCCGGCCCCGCCGTGCCGTACGACGTGCGCGTCCCACACCTTCTGCGCCAGTGTCGAACCCATGTGAATTCCCGCTCCTGATATCGGTGTTGTCGGTCGTGATACGCGCCGCGAGGCCGGCCCCCGAAGGGTCAGCCGCGCTCCGCCAGAGCGGCGCCCATACGGTCCAGCGCCTGTTCGATGACCGCTCGGGACGTCGCGAAGGAGAGCCGGACGTGCCCCTCGCCGCCGGGGCCGAAGGCGGTGCCCGGCGTCACCGCGACACCGGCTTCCCGCAGCAGCCATTCGGTGAACTCCGCGGAACCCCCGAAACCCGTTCCGCGGATATCGGCGAACGCGTAGAACGCGCCGTCCGGCGGGGCGCACACGATTCCCGGCAGGGCGTTCAGACCGTCGACGACGATCCTCCTGCGGGCCGCGTACTCGGCCGCCATCTCCGCCACGGCGGTCTGCGGGCCGGTGAGCGCGGCCACGCCTCCGCGCTGGACGAACGACCCGGCGCAACCCACCGTGTGCTGCTGGACCTTGAGCACCTCGGCGATGACGTCGGAGGGGCCCGCGACGTAGCCGAGCCGCCAGCCGGTCATCGCGTAGCCCTTGGAGAAACCGTTCACCGTGAGGGTGCGTCCGGCACAGCCGGGCAGGCTCGCCAGGCTGATGTGCGGGGTGCCGTCGTAGCGGATCCGCTCGTAGATCTCGTCGGCGACGACGAACAGGTCGTGCTCGGCCGCGAACGCCGCGATGTCCGCGGCCTCCCGGTCGGTCAGGGACCGTCCCGTCGGGTTGTTCGGCGTGTTGACCAGAAGGACCCTGGTGCGGTCCGTCACATGCGCTTCCAGAACGTCCCGGGTGATGCGGAAGCCGTCCGCGGCGCTCAGCTCGGCCAGTACCGGTACGGCGCCCGCGAGGCGGGCCATCGAGGCGTAGCTGACCCAGCTGGGCGTGGGAACGAGGATTTCGTCGCCCGGGTCGAGGAGCGACAGCAGGGAAATGTACAGCGCGTGTTTCGCCGAGGGGGTGACAATGATGTCGCGGGCCGGGTCGACGGTTATTCCATTGTCTTTGCCGAGCTTTTCCCCGATGGCGTCGAGAAGGTCCGGTATTCCGCGGCTCGGCGTGTAATGCGTGTCGCCGTCGGCCAGGGCGGCAGCGGCCGTATCGGTGATGTGCGGCGCGGTCGCGAAGTCGGGCTCGCCACCTCCGAGGTCGAGGACCTCCACACCGCGGGCGCGCAGGCTCCGCACCATGTCGAAGACGGCGAATGTTGCTGAATTCTCGATTCCGGATACCCGGGTCGCTACGCGGCGGTTCCGCACGGTGCTGCCTTCCTCGGTCCAAGGGGAAACTGCGGGTCCACAGGGCGAACTGCGGGGTCCACAGGACGAACTGCGGGGGGGGCGTCGCAGGGAGCCCGGCGTCAGCCGGCCAGCGCCTGCCGGACGGTGGTGATCGTCGCGGTGCGGGCGAGGACCTTCAGGGCGGCCGCGTGCAGCTCGTCGTCCGAGGTGGCGGTGGCGTCCTCCAGGACCTCGACGAGGTAGTCGCGGTCGTGGCCCTCGCGGGCGGTGGAGAGCACGACCAGATCGGTCGTCACGCCCGTGAGCAGCAGGGTGTTGACGTTCCGCTCGCGCAGCAGCTGGTCCAGGTCCGTCCCGTGGAAGGGGCTGAGCCGGTGCTTGGCGACCACGGGCTCGCCGTCGGCCGGCTTCAGGGCGTCGTGCACCTCGGTGGCCCAGGTCCCCAGGACGATCCGGTTGTCCTCCCGCGCCTCACGGAAGACGGGCGACTCCGCCGGCCACTCCGCGTAGTCCGGGGAGAACCCGACCACGACGTAGACCACGGGGACACCGCCCGAACGGGCCAGACCGATGGCCTCCGCCGCCCGCTCCAGAACTCCGCGCCGCGTCACCTGCTCCAGATAACCCTCCTGCGCGTACTTGCCGTCGGGGTGCACGATCTCGTTGATGAGATCCATTACCAGAAGCGCCGGGCGCCTTTCCACTCTTTTCTCCAATTGCGAGTAGGGGAACTCGTGGCGGGGCACACAGTATCACCGGGATTCCCGGGCAATACCTGGCCGACTTTTGCATGAGCGGAATTCATGCCAAGCATGAACAAGCGCGTATTGAACGGGGATTCGGGGCGACCTACGCTCGGAGCGCAATCAATCGAGCCGGTACGCCGAAGGCACTTGAGCGGTACGCCGCGAGCACTCCGACCGGTACGTCACCACCATCTGAGCCGGTCCGTCCAGACGACCTTCACCACGCGCCACGGGCCCCGTGTGCCGCGGTGGGAATTCCGAGAGAGATATGGCTTTGACGCACCCCGCCGATGACCGCTGTTCCCCGTACCGGATCGCCGTCGTCGGCAGCGGACCGCGTGGCCTGTCCGTACTCGAACGGCTCGCCGCCCGGCTGGCCGAGAACCCGCCCGAGCGGCCCGTGGACATCCACCTCATCGACGAGGTGCAGGTCGGCTGCGGCCGGGTGTGGCGTTCGGACCAGCCCGAGTACTTCCTGATGAACACGGTGGCGGGCGAGGTCTCGTCCTTCTCCGGACCGCCCGACGGCGGCCCGGCCCGGCCCGGCGCGGGCCCCTCGCTCGCCCAGTGGTGGAGCACGGTCGACGCCGACTGCCCCGGCGACAACGGCTACGCGCCACGAGCGCTGCACGGGCGTTACATGCTGTTCGTCCTGGACACGGTGAAGGCCGCCCTGCCCGCGAACGTCCGGCTGCGCGAGGTACGGGCCTCGGTGCTGGACGTCGAGCGCGTCGACGGCGGATACCGGCTGGCGATGTCGGACGGCCCGTCCCTCGCCGCCGACCGCGTGGTCCTCGTCACCGGACACGCCCGCCCGGAGCCGGCCGGCCCGCAGAAGGACCTCGCGGACTTCGCGGCCACCCGGCCGCACCTCCGCTACATCCGCGGGGATTCCGCCGCGGACATGTCCCTGGAGACGATCCCGGCCGGGTCCGCCGTCGGGGTGCTCGGCCTCGGGCTGTCCTTCTACGACGTGATGTCCGCGCTGACCCTCGGGCGCGGGGGCACGTTCTCCGACGACGGCGCCGGAGGACTGGTCTATTCGCCCAGCGGTCAGGAGCCGCTCCTGGTCGCCGGTTCGCGCAGTGGCATGCCGCTGCCCGCTCGTGGACGCAATCAGAAGCACGCCAACTTCACCTACAAGACCGTGCTCTTCACCGCCGAACGCATCCGGCGCGAACGCCCCGGGCGCGACGTCGACTTCAGGGCCGACATTCTTCCCTGGCTGCTCGCCGAGTCCCACCTCGTCTACTACGCGACCGCCCTGCGGCGGCGCGACGGCGTCGAAGCGGCCGAGGTGTTCCGCTCCGAGGTCGCGCGGGCCGCCGGTGACGGACTGCCGGACGTCGCCGGGATCGCGGCCCGGCACGGGGCCGGCGGGCTGCCGCCCCTCGACCTCGAGGCGCTGGCCAGGCCCTTCGAGGGCCGGTCCTACACCGGCCCCGAGGAGTTCGAGAAGGCGCTCCTCGGGGCGATCGACGAGGATCTGGCCCACGCCGAACAGGGCAACTTCGACTCCCCGTTGAAGGCGGCCCTGGACGTGCTGCGCGACACCCGCGCGCTCATCCGGTCCTTCGTGGACTTCGCGGGCCTCCACCCGGCCTCGCACCGGGACGACTTCATCGGCTGGTACGCGGCACGCAGCTCCTTCCTCGCGGCCGGACCGCCGCGGGTCAGGCTCCGCCAGGTCGCGGCGCTGATCGAGTGCGGGCTGCTGCGGATCGCCGGGCCGCACACCCGGTTCACCACCGATCCGGAAGGCGACACCTTCCAGGTCTCCTCCCCCCACGTGACCGGCTCCGCGGTGCCGGTGACCACGGTGATCGACGCCCGCATCCCCTCCCCCGACCTGCACCGCGACCCCGCGCCGCTGACCCGCCGGCTCATCGACCGGGGCCTGTGGACCGACTACGTCAACGGCGAGGGCCCCGACGCCTTCCGCACCGGCGGCGTCGCGGTCACCGACTCCCCGTACCACCCGGTCGGCCGGGACGGTGAGCCCGAGACCGGGCTGTACGTCCTCGGCATCCCCACCGAGCACACCCGCTGGTTCATGCAGGGCGGCAGCAGCAGGCCCGGTTTCTGGACCGACTTCGTCCGGGACGCCGACGCCATCGCCGGCGACGCGCTCGCCGGGGTCGCGGCCCTCCAGCCGTCGCTCGGCTGAACCGTTCGGTCGTCGTCCGGCCGGGCCGGTCAGCTCCCGACCCGGCCCGGCCCTCACCCTCCTTTTTTCACGCACCGGTTCGTCCCCATGCGCCGCATCGGCCGCATGGTTCGAGGCTAGAAAGTGCAGGAATAATGCAGAACACAGCTGAGGCCCGCCGGATATCCGTGTTCGACACGACGCTCCGCGACGGCGAACAGGCCCCCGGAAACGCGATGACGCCCCAGCAGAAGCTGGACATCGCGCTGCGCATCGAGGCGCTCGGGGTCGACTACATCGAGGCCGGTTTCCCGGCGTCCTCGTCCAGCGAGTTCAGAGCCACCCAGCTCATCTCCAAGAACCTGACAACGGCCCGGTTCACCACCTTCGCCCGTGCCGTCCGCCAGGACATCGCGACGGCCGTGGAGGCCGGCGGCACCGCCAACCACCAGGTGCAGATCATGGCGACCGGCAGCGACATGCACCTGGTGCACAAGCGCGGCATCTCCCGCGAGGAGGCCGTCGCCGAGGTCGTGGACTCCGTCGCGTACGCCCGCTCCCTGGGCGTGGAGTCCGTCTCGGTCGGCATCGAGGACGCCAGCCGGGGCGAGCACGAGCTGCTGCGCGCCATCGTCGAGGGCGGCATCGAAGCCGGTGCCACCTGCTTCGTGGTCGCCGACACCTCCGGCTGCAACACCCCCGACGAGTACGCCGCGCTCATCCGCGCGTTCCGCACCTGGGCACCCTCCCCGGTGCGCATCGCCACCCACTGCCACCAGGACTTCGGGCTCTCCCTCGCCAACGCGGTGGCCGGTCTGCAGGCCGGCGCCGACGAGGTGCAGGCCACCCTGGGCGGCATCGGCGAGCGCGCGGGCAACACCCCGCTGGAAGAGGTGGCCGCCCTCCTCGCCTACAAGCGCGACCAGCTCGGCATCTACACCGACATCGACCTCACGGCCATGTACGAGGCGTACACCCACCTGCGCGAGGCGATCCACCTGGAGGAGCCGCGCAACAAGGCGATCTTCGGCACGTACGCCTTCGGCACGGCGGCGGGCATCCACCAGCAGGGGCTGCTGCGCAACCCCGCCACGTACGAATACGTCGAGCCCGCCCGGTTCGGCCGGGAGCGCTCCATCCTGATCGGCCGCCACTCCGGCCGCGCGGTGCTGCGCCACCTGCTCGACCAGATCGGCGTCGAGGCCGACGACGCACGGGTCGCCGAGCTGTACCGGGTCCACATCGCCGAGCGGGTCGGCGGTGACTGCGAGGACCTGGAGGTACTCAAGGAGCGCCTGATCGAGACGTTCAAGGGCGCCGGTGAGCTCGTCGGAGCCTGACGAACGCCGATGAGCCCCAGCACACTGTCGAGCCGTACGGACGTGGCGGTCGTGTCGATCGACCGCCACGAGGACTTCACCGACGCGGTCGCGGACCTGACCGCCCGGGGCGTCCAGGTCGTCCTCATCGGTTCCGGCTGGACCGCGCGCAGGCTGGACGCGGCGCTCGCCGCCGGGGTGCGCGGCTGCCTGACCCGGGAGACCGAGGGCGCGCGGCTGGCCTCGGCGGTCGAGGCGGTCGCCGCGGGGAGCGTGGTGATCTCCCCGGAACTGTTCGAGCTGCGCCGGGCACGCGCCGCCCGCCCCTCCCATGAGCTGCTGCGCACGCTCTCCGAGCGCGAGCGCACGGTGATCGCGCTGCTCGGGCAGGGCCTCTCCGGCGCGGAGGTCGCGGGCCGGCTCCGCATCACACCGGCGACCGTCAAGAGCCATGTCTCCCACACCCTGGCGAAGCTCGGGGTACGCACACGGGTCGAGGCGGTGTTGCTGCTGCGCGACGCGCGGAACACGGCGGCTCCCGCGCACTCCCGCGCATAGCGACGGACAGCCGCTGACGAAGGCCCCGACCGGGAAACCGGTCGGGGCCTTCGCGTTCGCCGTGGATGAGCCCGGCGTACTGCTCGTACGGCGGAGAGGTGTACCGCGCCACCGCCGGCGCGCTCCCGTAGAGGCGAGCGCCGCGTGTACGACATTCCTACGCTCCCGGATGTGACCGACAGTCGTATGTCCGGCCCGCCCCGACCGCCCTACGGTTACTGTCGCCCCGGACCCCGGCAGCACGTGCACCCATCCGTCGACGGAAGTCGCGCACGCAGCCGAGGTGAAGAATGAACCCGCAGCACCAGGGGCCGCCGCTCTCCGCACACTTCGCCATGGACGGCCCCCTGAACTGGGCCCTCACACTGAAGCGGAAGCCCGGCAGCGAGGACATCGCCGTACAGCTCCTGAACGGCGCCCTCCACGCCGTCGGCACCGAACAGGACCTCGCCACCACGGCCCGCCACATCACCGGCCGGGCCTGCCGGTTCGTCGTGGAGCACACCAGCGGGCCGCACTACGCGCTTCTGGTCACCCTGACAGCGGCGCAGTGCACCGTGACCTGCTCGGAGCACGAGGACCCGATGCGCGCGCAGCCCCTCCCGCGATCGGACGCCGCGGCGTCCGCCGAGGAGGCCGCACTGCGCCGCGACCTGAGGGCGAGGGAACCCCGCATCGAGATCCTCGACCTCCTGATGCAGGAGGCGCCGTACGCGGTCGTACGCGCCTCCTGCCGGGCCCAGCACGCGGGATCACGGGGCCTCGCGCTCGGCGGTGCGCCCGCCCACCCCCGCGAGACCCTGCTCGTTGAGCCGCATTCCCCGGCTTGAACGTGTTCAAAAACAGGTCTACAGTCACCGACACAAGGTTTTGAACACGTTCAAGAAGGGGTGGGGACGTGGACCTCACAGTCGTCGCGTATGTCATCTACCTGCTGTGCAGCGTGGGCCTCACGATCTGGGTCGCACGGACGCTCAGCCGGAACGGGCGGGTCTTCCTCGCCGACGTCCTGCACGGGAACGAGAAGCTCGCCGATGCCGTCAACCACCTGCTGGTGGTCGGCTTCTACCTGGTGAACCTCGGGTTCGTCGCGCTGTACCTGCGGGACGACGCCACGATCGCCGACTCCCGGGGCGTGTTCGAGGCGCTGTCGCGGAAGATCGGCGTCGTCCTGCTCGTACTCGGCGTCATGCACCTCGGCAACGTCTTCGCGCTCAGCAGGTTCCGCCGGCGCGGGATGATGGACCGGGAGCAGAACCCGCCGGTCCCGCCGCAGGGGTACACGGGCCCGCAGGGCACCTGGGCCGCTCCCGCCGGTGGGCAGTGAGCCCGATGGAGACCGTCGCCACCGTCGGCCGGGACGCCCAGCGCGTCCCGGTTCGCCGGCTCACCGTCCTGTACGACGCGCAGTGCCCGCTCTGCACGTACGTACGCAACTGGCTCGCCAAGCAGCGGCAGCTCGTACCGCTCGATCTCGTGCCGGCCGGGTCGCCCGAGGCCGGGCGGCGCTTCCCGCACCTCGATCCGGTCTCGACGCTGGAGGAGATCACCGTCGTCGGAGACGGCGGGCAGGTGTACCGGGGGGCCGCCGCCTGGGTCGTGTGCCTGTGGGCGCTCGCCGAGTACCGGCCGCTCTCGCACAAGATCAGCACCCCGTCGGGTCTGCGCTTCGCGCGCCGCGCGGTGCTGACCGCCGCGAAGATCCGCGAGACGCAGCGGGCCCGGAGCGCCGGCCGCGGCGCGTACGGCGCGGCGAGCGGCTGGTCGTACGACCCGGCGACCGGTTGGACCCACACCGGTCCCCCGGCCTGCGGCAGCGGTTGCGCCGCACCCGATTAGGCTCTGGACCGTGCCAGCAGAGAACGAGCCCCGACCGGCCAAGAGCGAGCAGACGCGCGCCCTGATCCTGGAAACCGCGATGAGGCTCTTCCAGGAGCGGGGCTACGACAAGACCACGATGCGGGCCATCGCCAAGGAGGCCGGGGTCTCCGTCGGCAACGCGTACTACTACTTCGCCGGCAAGGAGCACCTGATCCAGGGCTTCTACGACCGGATCGCCGAGGAGCACCGGGCGGCGGTCCGCGACGTGCTCGACCGGGAGACCGATCTGGAGGCGCGGATCTCCGGGGTGCTGCGGGCGTGGCTGGACATCGCCGAGCCGTACCACGAGTTCGCGGCGCAGTTCTTCAAGAACGCCGCCGACCCGGAGAGCCCCCTCAGCCCCTTCTCGCCCGAGTCCGAGCACGCGCGCGACGCGGCCATCGCCGTGCACCGCGAGGTGCTCTCGGGCTCCAAGGCGAAGGTGCCCGCGGAGCTCGCCGACGCGCTCCCGGAGATGCTGTGGCTCTCCCAGATGGGGCTCGTCCTGTACTGGATCTTCGACAGCTCCCCCGGCCGCGAGCGCAGCCACCGCCTGGCCGAGCGCGGGGCCCGGCTGACCACCCGCGGCGTCTCGCTGGCGCGCTTCCGGGTGCTGCGGCCGCTCGTCCACGAGGTGCACGAGCTGTTCACGGACTTCCTGCCGGGGATGGCCCAGACGGTCACCGCCCGCAAGAAGCCGGCGACGTAGCGGGGGCCGTCACGGTTGCGGTGGGCGGCGGACAAGCGATCTACGAACGGTAACCTGCACCGGTCAACATCACGTTGACGTCCGTTCACGCAGTCGAACACGGGGATCACCGCATGTCCGCACCGCCGCCGTACTACCAGAACCAGCCTCCGCAGCAGCACGGTTACCCCCAGCAGCATGGCTACCCGCAGCCGCCCGCGCCCCAACCCCCGCGGCGGCCCACCGCGTTGCAGAGGCTGATCCCCATCGTCGTCGTCCTGGCGGTCTTCGGTGGCGGAGCCTGGTACGTGTGGGACTACAACACCGACCCCAACGGCGGCAAGGCCAAGAAGGACGCCGCACAGGCCGCGCGGGTGGAGGAGGACAAGAAGCACAGTCCGAACATCGGCGACTGCGTCAAGATCCAGGACCCCAAGGGCAAGCCGGTGCCGGACATCGTCGGCTGTGACTCCGGTCAGGCCGAGTACAAGATGGGGCAGAAGCTGTACGGCCCCGACAAGAAGTGCGGGCCGGAGTTCGACTACGGCATTCAGTACTCGATCTCTCGGGGCACCGACTACACCCTGTGCTTCACCAAGGTCTGACCCGCGGAAGCAGGCGAAGCGGGCACCGCGCACCGGCCGACGCCCGTACGCGGTGCCGCTTCGAACGGCTCGCTACTTCTTGAGCGAGCAGGTGGCCTCCGCCGTCCGGCTCGGGTCGCTCTCCGAGCGGGCGGTGAGGGTGATCTTCGCGTTCCGGTCGGCGGCCGCCTTCGCCGTGACGGCGACGTCCACGGGCACCGAGGCGCCGGACGCGGCGGTGGTGAGCCGCTGCGGGAGCCAGGCGGACCAGCCGCGCGCGGTGGTCGTGGCCGACAGCCGGTAGACGTCGGAGGACAGGTACGGGCCGTCCTGCGGGGTCGCGCGGCCGGTGTTGGCCAGGGCGAAGGTGCACACGGCGCGGCCGCTCGCGGGCTTGCCCTTCGCCGTGCCCTTGCCGAGGGCGAGTCCGCGCTCCTGCGGGCCCGCGCCGTCCAGGGACTTCACGCCGACGCTGTACGAGAGCACTCCGGCGGCGTCGCGCCGCACGTCGAGGACGTAGAAGTGCAGCCGGTTGGCCTCGTCGACGTACTCGTACGAGCTGCCGGAGTCGGCACCCGCGTGGAAGAGCGCGTCGCTGAGCTGCCGGTAGTCGCCCATGGTGATCTTCTGCGGGGTGCCGTCGGGGCGCTTGAAGTCCACCAGGTCGATGTCCTCGGGATGGGCGTCGATCACCCAGGCGAACGGGGCGCGGTCCGCGTTCTTGGTCTTGCTCAGCAGCACGCCGTTGTCCGGCGTGAACGAGTCCATGCCCATGCGGTCGACGACCTCGACGGTGTAGTTGTCGTAACCACCCCCGTCGCACAGGGGGTTCGTCTCGCGGTCGCACGCCGGGGACAGGTCGCGGCCCATGGTGATGTTGACGCCCGTGAGGCCCTTCTCGCCGGGGGGCGCGGAGCGGGCGGTGACGCGGGCGACGACGAGGCCGGAGTTCTTGAGGGCGTCGCGGTCGAGGCGCAGGACGTTCTTCTCGTCGACGATCCCGAGCTTCATCTTGTCCCGCAGTACGTGCTGGGAGCCCATCGAGCCGCCGGCGGTGGCGGGGATCTGCCAGCGGGTGTGCGGCCCGCCGGGGCCGTTGAACGAGCCCCGGGAGAGCATGCTCCAGATGCCGGTGTAGGCGCGGCTCAAGGGCGTGCCGTAGGGGTTGTTGTAGTTGTCCCCGATGCCCAGGATGTGGCTGAGTTCATGGGCGAACGTGGCCATGCCGGAGCTCTCGGCCTGGGTGGACGAGCCGTTCGCCGCGTTGGGCCAGATACGGGCGGCCGCCTGCCAGGACGTCCACGGCACGTAGCGGGTCTTCGCCGCGTTGCCCCCGAGAGGGGTGGCGGACGGCGGGCCCCACGCGGCCGGTACGTCCTGCGCGCCGGCGAACTTCATCGGGCCGAACTCCTGCCAGGCGGACGACTCGTCCACTCCGGCGGTGAGGTAGAAGACGAAGTCGAACTCCGCGGGCTTTCCGGCGCCCACGTCCGCGACCCAGGCGCGCTTGCCGTCGGTGCGGATGTCCTTGCCGCAGGTGGCGGCGCGCGGACAGGAGTCGGGGTTCATGCCGGACTCGATGCCGTACTGGTAGGACTTCCACGGCATGCGGTAGACGCCGAACGCGGTCAGGTCGACGCCGACGCGGCCGCCGGAGTCCTCCATCCAGTACTCGTTGATGGTGTGGCCGTGGTTGAGCGGGCCGGGCTTGTTCAGGAAGTCCTGGTAGAACTTGGCCAGGCGGTCCCGGGGGATGCCGGCGGCGCCGGCCTGCGGGTTGCCGAACCGGGCGGTGCCGGCGGCCTTGCTGACCGAGAACTCCTCGTCCGGGTAGTCCAGGAGCACGAGAGCGCCCTTGAACGTGCGCTTCGTGGGTTTGACGTCGGGGTTGGCCCAGTCGGTGCCGGGCACCGAGCGGTACTCGGCCCAGGTCATGTCGTCCGGGTTGCGCCAGCGCTGCGGGTCGACCGGCTGGACGAGGGGCGGTCGTACGCGGGGCGCGGCATCCGGTGACGCCTGCGCGGGCCCGGCGGCGACGGCGGCGGCCAGGAGCCCGAGCAGCACGGCGCCGACGCCTGCCCGGCGCCTGCGCATGCGGCTCGCCCGGCGGGCGGCGGGTCTGTGACGGAGGAACACGGCTCACCTCTTGCCTGAAGTCATTGGACTGAGCATGACAAGACGTTCGATGGATGAGCCCATCGCGGTCACGGTAGGGCGGAGGAAGGCGTGACGCCAGAGCGCCTGCGTGACACTCGACGCCCGTGGGGCGGCGTGAGCCCGTCCGGCGCGAAGAAAAGCCCCGACCGGTATTCCGGTCGGGGCCCTCGTTCATGACGGTGGGTCAGGCGATGGTGGGGGAACCCAGCAGCGCCGTCGCCGTCTCCAGCGGGGTCGGGGGGACGACCGGGGCCGGGGTGGGAACCGAGTGGCAGGTGAAGCCCAGGCGGATCAGGGCGCGGGTCACCTCGGACGCCGTGAAGTCACGACGGTCCTGCTTGGTGATCACTTCACCCACCTGCTTGACGGGGTAGGTGCGGCGGCCGATGGTCACCGACGCGTCCGTGACCGGTTCGGGCTTGATGCCCTTCATCGAGTGCTCCACCTCGCTCTTGACCAGGTCGAAGGGAAAGCGGGCGATGACGCAGCGCATAGTGCCTCAACAGGGTTGTAGGTAAGGCCGATTGACGAGCGGGGGCTTATGCGGCCCTGCGGTTCTGGCCGGCGTAGCGGCGGCCACGGGCGGCCGAGGAGGAGGAGCGGCGCTTGGCGCCGCCCTCCGCCACCGGGGCCGTGATGGTGACGGGGACGCCCGAGGGCGCCTGGGCACCGGTGATGCGGCTCAGTTCGGCTTCCCCGGACCGTACCTGGGCGATCTGCGGCGTGATGCCCGCGTCGGCCATCAGGCGGGCCATGTCCCGGCGCTGGTTGGGCAGGACCAGGGTGACGACGCTGCCGGACTCCCCCGCACGGGCGGTGCGGCCGCCGCGGTGCAGGTAGTCCTTGTGGTCGCTGGGCGGGTCGACGTTGACGACGAGGTCGAGGTTGTCGACGTGGATGCCGCGGGCCGCGACGTTGGTCGCCACCAGCACCGAGACGTGGCCGGTCTTGAACTGGGCGAGCGTGCGGGTGCGCTGCGGCTGGGACTTGCCGCCGTGCAGCGCGGCGGCCCGTACACCGCTGCTCAGCAGGTGCTGGGTGAGCTGGTCCACGGCGTGCTTGGTGTCCAGGAACATGATCACCCGGCCGTCGCGGGCGGCGATCTCGGTCGTCGTGGCGTACTTGTCGGCGCCGTGGACGTGCAGGACGTGGTGCTCCATGGTGGTCACCGCGCCGGCCGAGGGGTCGACCGAGTGGACGACCGGGTCGTGGAGGTAGCGGCGGACCAGCAGGTCGACGTTGCGGTCCAGGGTGGCGGAGAAGAGCATCCGCTGACCCTCGCCGCGCACCTGGTCGAGGAGCTCGGTGACCTGGGGCATGAAGCCCATGTCGGCCATCTGGTCGGCCTCGTCCAGGACGGTGATGGCGACCCGGTCCAGGCGGCAGTCGCCGCGCGCGATGAGGTCCTTGAGCCGGCCCGGGGTCGCGACGACGACCTCGGCACCGCCGCGCAGGGCGCTCGCCTGGCGGCCGATCGACATGCCGCCGACGACGGTGGCCAGCCGGAGCTTCAGCGCCCGGGCGTACGGGGTGAGCGCGTCGGTGACCTGCTGGGCGAGCTCACGGGTGGGGACGAGCACCAGGGCGAGCGGCTGCCGGGACTCGGCCCGCTGCCCGGCGGTACGGGCCAGCAGCGCCAGGCCGAAGGCCAGGGTCTTGCCCGATCCGGTGCGGCCGCGGCCCAGGACGTCCCGGCCGGCCAGGGAGTTCGGCAGGGTCGCCGCCTGGATCGGGAACGGCTCGTTCATGCCGAGGCCCTCAAGGGTCTTCAGCAGCGGCGACGGCAGGTCGAGCTCCGCGAAGGCGGCGACGGGCGGCAGCGCCGGGGTGATGGTGACCGGCAGGGCGAACTCGCCCTGAAGCGAGGCGGGACGGCGGCGGGGGCCGCCGGGGCGGCCGCCTCCACCGGAGCGGCCGGGCGCGGCCGAGCGGTTCCGGTCCGGCGCACGGAAGCCGCGGCCGGCGGCGGGGGCGCCCCGGCGGGCGCCGGAGGAGCGGTCGTTCGTGCGAGTGGTGCGGTTCATGCAGAACCTTCCTCGATGCGGCAACGTATCGAGGAATTCCCGGCGGCGGCGGTGGGCCGCACAGAGGATCGCAAGAACGAGCCGAAGAAATACGAATACGAAGTCCGGTCGCCGGCGATGGGCCGGGGGCGGCGCTTCGGAAATGAGCTCGGGCGGATCCACGTCCGGCCGGAGCCAAGGGCGGGGCATCCCGCCGTACGGTACGAACGGGCTCGCGCCGGTGACCTCACCGGCGGCCCGGGTGGGCGCCCTGGAAAACGCAACGAGCCGGGGCCCGCACCCAAGGTGCGGGCCCCAGCTGCGTCATGCGTCATACGCCTCGGAGCTTCGAGGTCAGGCGGGAACGATGTTCTCGGCCTGCGGGCCCTTCTGGCCCTGCGTGACGTCGAAGTTCACCTTCTGGCCTTCCTGAAGCTCACGGAAGCCCTGGGTGGCGATGTTCGAGTAGTGGGCGAAGACGTCAGCGCCGCCACCATCCTGCTCGATGAAGCCGAAGCCCTTTTCCGCGTTGAACCACTTGACGGTGCCAGTAGCCATGTCATATCTCCTTCGGGGCATAGCCCGAGGGCCGCACTGTGCGGCCCCGTGTCGCTGTGATGATTGCCCCGGCCGGAAAGCACCGGAAATACAAAAGCGCTCACCGACACATATAGCCGGGAGAGCACTTGAAGTCCTTGGGAAACCACAACTGCAACTGAGATCGAGCGTAGCACGATGCGAGCGGCCGATCACGAGAAGTAATTTGGCTCCGCCCGTCGTGCCACAATTCCTCCTCGCGCATGGCGGCTATTTCTGTGCCTGCGAGGAGAGATATCCGGCTGCGGGCGGCACAGCGCGTACGCCGGCGGGCCTCAGGCGTCGGTCGGAGCCTGTGGGCCGGACCCGGGGCGGCGCAGCTCCTCGTTCAGCCGCAGCGCCTCTTCCAGCTGGTCCTCGAGGATGACGATGCGGCAGGCGGCGTCGACGGGCGTGCCGCCGTCGACCAGCTCGCGGGCGCGGGCGGCGATGCGCAGTTGGTAGCGGGAGTACCGGCGGTGGCCGCCCTCGGAGCGCAGCGGGGTGATCAGCCGGGCCTCACCGAGGGCGCGGAGGAAGCCGGGCGTGGCTCCGATCATCTCGGCCGCGCGGCCCATGGTGTAGGCGGGGTAGTCGTCGTCGTCGAGCCGGTCGGTGGCGGGCGGCTGGGCTTCTCGGGGCATCTGCACCTTTTCTGGAGCGCGTCGAGGGGCCCCGGTACCGAGTGGCACCGGGGCCCCGAGGGTTACAACACCATCTACCGGCATCCGGGCGCCGGCTCTCACACCGTTTGGCTATGAGAAAACCCTAACGACACATCCTCGCCATGTCTACCTTCGCCGCAGTAGATTTTCGGGAGTAGGGACGGAAGTTTCCGGACCCGGGGTGCGGCCGCGGGAGGGCGACTGGGCCAGGTTGAGCGGAGGCTTGTCAACTTTGCTGCGGCGAGCTATATAGATGGTGTCGACATGCGCATCCCTCATCCACGGGAAAGGAGTGACCGATGATGCTCATGCGAACCGACCCCTTCCGCGAGCTCGACCGGCTGACCCAGCAGGTGCTGGGCACGGCGGCGCGGCCGGCGGCCATGCCGATGGACGCCTTCCGGGACGGTGAGACCTTCGTCGTCGAGCTGGACCTGCCGGGCGTGGACCCGGAGAGCATCGACCTCGACGTCGAGCGGAACGTCCTGACTGTCAAGGCCGAGCGCCGCCCGAGCGCGGGCGAGAGCGCCGAGGTCCTGATCACGGAACGGCCCGCCGGGACGTTCAGCCGCCAGCTCTTCCTCGGCGAGACCCTGGACACCGAGCGCATCGACGCCACGTACGACGCCGGCGTGCTCCGGCTGCGCATCCCGGTCGCCGAGCAGGCCAAGCCCCGCAAGATCTCGATCACGGGCGGGGACCGGCCCAAGGAGATCCGGAGCTGACCCCGCCGGGGCGGGACCGGTGACGCTGCCCCCGGCCCCGCCCCGATCGGCCCGGCGCTCCGGAAGGCGCCGGGCGGCCGGACGGCGGTCGCCCGGCCGAAGCGGGCAGCGGCCGAAGGGGGCCGACATGGTGATGATGTGGGACGCGTTCCTGTCCGCCGTTCAGGAACGCGGGCAATACCCCTCACGACGGGAGGCCGAACGGTCGGCCCGCGTCGTACTGGCGCTCCTGGGCGCACACCTGGTGGGCTCGGAGAAGGCCGGCCTCGCCGCGCGCCTGCCGGAGGAGTCCGCGCTGGTGCTGCTCAACCCGCTGCCGGCCGCGGAACCGCTCAGCCCTCAGCGCTTCGTCCGGGCGACGGCGGCGTGGATCGACGGAGCCACCGAGGAGACAGCGAAGTGGGACGTCAGCGCCGTGCTCAGCGTGGTGGCCGACGCGGCCGGCGAGGAGCTGATGCGCCGCGTCCTGCTCCAGCTCCCCCCGAACTACGACCTGCTCTTCGGACACCCCGAGCCGATCTGAGCGGCCGGCCCGCCCGGCCCGGAGGGCGATCCGCGTAGCCCTGGAGGGTGGTTCCCGGAAAACCTCCCGCGCGGTGTCGATATCCGCGGCTCCCGTACGACGTCCCTTGTGAGAGCCGCCCCCGACCGGTGGTGGCGGCCCGGTCCGAGGGAGCGACGTCGTGAAATACATGGTGATCCTGCAAGGAACGCAGGCCGACTACGAGGCGATGCGCGGCAACGGCTCCGCCCACAGCCCGGCCTGGAGCGAGCGCGACATGGAGGCGATGTTCGCCTTCATGTCGCGGATCAACGACGATCTGGCCGCGTCCGGCGAGCTCGTCGACGGCAACGGGCTGGCCGAGCCGGCCCGTACCCGCCTCGTCGACAGGGACAGGAGCGGGAAGACCGTGATCACGGACGGCCCGTACAGCGAGACCAAGGAGGTCATCGCCGGCTACTGGGTGCTGGACTGCGCGAGCCTGGACCGGGTCACGGAGATCGCGGCGCGCATCACCCAGTGCCCGGGGCCCGAGGGCGCCGAGAACAACGCGGTGGTCATCCGGCCCGTCCTCGACAGTGGGGCCGAGCTCTGCCGAAGCGGCCAGGAGTGATCGAGGGCGATCGGGAGTGATCACTGTCGTACGCTGCTGATCAGGCAACGGGGCGCCCGGGGAGCAGTCATGTCCACATCCGAACAGCACGCACAGGCGGCGCGTCGGCCGCGGCTCCGCGAACCGGACCGGATGCACAGCCTCCTCGACGCCGTCATGGGCCTCGGGCACGGCCTCGAACTGCCGCAGGTCCTGCGCGGCATCGTCGAGGCCGCGGTCACCCTCACCGACGCCGAGTACGGCGCGCTGGGAGTCGTCGGCGACGGGCAGACACTGTCGGAATTCCTGCCGGTCGGCATGTCCGACGAGCTCACGGCCCGGATCGGCCGGACGCCCTGCGGCCGGGGCATCCTCGGCGAACTCATCACCCACCCCGCGCCGCTCAGGCTCACCGACCTCTCCCGGCACCCGCACAGCTACGGCTTCCCCGCCCACCACCCGCCGATGCGTACGTTCCTGGGCGTGCCGGTCCGCGTCCGGGACGAGGTCTTCGGGAACCTCTACCTCACCGAGAAGCGCGGCGGCGGCGCCTTCACCGAGGACGACGAGGCCGTGCTGACCACCTTGTCCCTCGCGGCGGGCGTGGCCATCGACAACGCCCGGATGTATTACGAGAGCCGCCGCCGGGAACGCTGGCTGGAGGCGCTCGGCGAGATCACCCGGTCCCTGCTGTCCGGCACGGACGCCGGCGAGGTCCTGCGCCTGACCGCCGAGCGCGCGATGGAGGTCGCCGGCGCCGAGCACGCCGCCGTGCTGCTCCCGCCCACCGCGGGACCGGCGGGCGCCGCCCCGCCGGACCGGCTGGTCGTGGACGTCGTCCACGGCCACGGCATCGGCCTCGTCGAAGGAATGGCCGTCCCCGCCGAGGGCTCCCTGTCCGGCCTCGCCGCCCGTACGGGCCGGCCCGTCACCAGCCCCGACATCCGGACCGACCCGCGCGCGTACCCCCTCGATCAGGGCGCGCCCGAACACGGGCAGGGCGTCTGCGGTCCCACCGTCGCCGTGCCGCTGCAGATCGACGCCGGGGACTCCGGCGCCCTGCTGCTGAGCCGGCTGGCCGGCCGGCAGCCGTTCGACGACACGGAGGTGAAGCTGATATCCGGCTTCGCCGACCAGGCCGCCGTCGCGCTCGAACTCGCCCGGCGCCGGGCCGAGTCCGAGGAGCTGACCGTCCTCCACGACCGCGACCGCATCGCCCGCGACCTGCACGACCTCGCGATCCAGCGGCTCTTCGCCACGGGCATGACGCTGCAGAGCGCGACCCGGCTCATCGACCGCCCGGAGGCCGCCGAGCGCGTCGACCGCGCGGTGAACGACCTCGACACCACCATCCGCATCATCCGGTCGACGATCTTCGGCCTGCGCACCACCGGTGACGCCACCGGCGCCCCGAGCCTGCGCCGGAGCATGGCCGAGACCGCCCAGGCGGCCGCCCGGACACTCGGCTTCGCCCCGGCGTTACGGATCGACGGCCCGGCGGACACGAACGTGCCCGGCGAACTGGCCGAGCAGGTGCTGGCCGTGACCGCCGAGGCCCTCAGCAACGCCGCCCGGCACGCGCGCGCCCGGCACGTGGACATCACCCTCACCGTGGACGACCACGTCACCCTGACGGTGGCGGACGACGGCGTGGGCGGCGCGGCGGACGGCGGCGGACGGCGCGGCGGCGGGCTCGCCAACATGCGCTCGCGCGCCGAGCTGCACGGCGGCGGCCTCACCATCGACTCCCCCGCGGCGCCGCCGGGCGGCACCCGCGTCGTCTGGCGTGCGCCCCTGCCCGTATGACCGCGCGCCCCTGCCCGCATGACGGCGTGCGGCCGGGTCGTCATACGGTGCCGTGCCGCCCCTTCCGCTGTCGCACCTGCCCGGCGATCACCGCCGCCTGCACCCGGCGGCCCACGCCCAGCTTGGACAGGATGGAGGAGATGCGGTTCTTGACCGTCTTCTCCGCCAGGCCCAGCCGGTCGGCTATCTGCCGGTTGGTCAGCCCTTCCCCGATCAGCTCCAGGATCTGCCGTTCGCGCGGCGAGAGCCGGTCGAGTTCGGAGGTGGGGGCGGACGGCTCGGGGCCGCGCAGCCGCGCCATCACCCGTGAGGTCGTGCCGGGGTCCAGCGTCGAGCGGCCCGTGGCGACCGTACGCACCGCCGACACCAGCTCCGAGCCGTTGATCTGCTTGAGCACATAGCCGGCGGCGCCCGCCATGATGGCGTCGAACAGGGCCTCGTCGTCGTCGAACGACGTGAGCATCAGGCAGGCCAGTTCCGGCATCCGGGCCCGCAGTTCGCGGCACACCCCGATGCCCTCGTGGTCCCCGCCGTCGTCGGTCCGCTCCCCGAGCCGTACGTCGAGGACGGCCACGTGGGGGCGGGTGGCGGGCACGCGCGCGAGCGCCTCACGGGCGTTGGCGGCCTCCCCCACGACCTCGATGTCCTGTTCCGCTTCGAGGAGGTCGCGCACCCCTCGGCGCACGACCTCGTGGTCGTCGAGGATGAAGACGCGCAGGGGCGGGGCCGGCGAGGTGTATGGGTCCATACACGCAGTATGTCCGGGCCCGGTGGAGCGGCAGGAGCGGGGCCGCCCTGGTCAGGGCCTGACTCCACCGAGCCCGGACGACTCCCGGGAGACAGGGGCCGTGGGGACAGTCCACACCCGCCGCGCGCGTGGCCGGGAGGGCCGAACGGCCCTGGGGATAGGGCCGTTCGGTCCCCGGACCCCGGTGCCACACTGACGTGTCCCGCCCGCCGGACGGGACCGGTGCGTCGTGTGGGCCCGCCCGCCGGGCCCCCATCGGCACGACGCGCCGCACAACGCGCCGCGCCCCCGTGAGGAGTCGCCGACCCGTGACCCCCGTCAACGCCAAGTACCACGCGCTGCTCGCCCGGCACGACGCGATGCGGCTCCGTCGGCAGCTGCTCGGCCCGGGAAGCCCGGGAGCCGCGAGGAGCCCGGGAGCCGCGGCGGACGTGGCGCGGCCATACGACGGCGCCGCCGACCAGCTGATCATCGCTCAATACCTCGAAGCGGTTTCGCCCTTCGAGGACTTGATCGCCCACCTCTACGACGCGATGTTCGAGCAGTGGCCCTTCCTCCGGTCGCTCTTCCCCGAGTCGATGGAGTTCCAGCGCAGGCACCTGGCCCACGCCTTCCGGTACCTGATCGAGAACCTGCACCGCCCGGACGAGGTGGCCTCGACCTTCACCCGCCTCGGCCGCGACCACCGCAAGCTCGGTGTGCGGCCCGCGCACTTCCGCACCTTCGAGGCCGCCCTGTGCAAGGCCCTGCGCCGCACGGCGGGGCCGCGCTGGCACGAGGACATGGAACGGGCCTGGCTGCGCATGCTGCGCTTCGCCGTGGCGGCCATGGTCGAGGGCGCCGAGGCCGCGCTCGCCGAACCCCCCTCCTGGCAGGCCACCGTCACCGCGCACGAACTACGGGGCCCCGGCCTCGCCGTCCTGCGCGTCCGTGCGCACGAGCCCTACCCCTACCGCGCCGGTCAGTTCGCGTCCGTGGCCTCGCCGCTGCTGCCGCAGGCATGGCGGCAGTACGCGATCGCCCGCGCGCCCCGGCCGGACGGCGAACTGGAGTTCCACGTACGGCGGACGGGCACGGGCGGGGTGAGCGAGGCCCTCGTGGCGCACACGCGCCCCGGGGACACGCTGCGCCTCGGCCCGGCGGGCGGGACGACGACGCTCGACGGCGACCTCACCCGCGACCTCCTGATGGTGGCGGGCGACACCGGCTGGGCCGCCGTCAAGGCGTTGCTGGAGGAGCTGGCCACCCGCCGCACGGGCGGCCGGACCGTGAGCCTCTTCCTCGGCGCCCGCGATCGGGCCGGGCTCTACGACGCCGACGCCGTGGCGGACCTGGAGCGCCGCCGCCCGTGGCTGCGCGTGTTCCCCGTGCTCGGCGTCGGCCCCGGGGCCGACCCCTACGGCCCGCTGGCCGAGGCCGTGGCGCGGCACGGCGACTGGTACGAGCACCTCGCCTACGTCAGCGGTCCGCCCTCGATGGTCGGCGCCACGGTGGCCCGCCTCGCCGACCATCACCTGCCGGCCACCCGGATCCGCCACGACCCGTTGCCGGACGCCCCGTCCCCCGCCGCCCACTCCGTGCGGGAGCTCGAACCGGCCGATTCCCGTCCGCCGGGCCGGCCCTCGGCGCGTCGGGCGGCCGTCGGGGCCGCCCGACGGGAAGACTGGGGTCCATGAGCCGTGGTGCCAGAGCATTTCTCGAGGGCGGGCCGGACGACCTGCCCGCCCGGATCGTCGACATCACCCCGCCCGGGGTCGAGTTGAAGATCCCGTTCCGTGGCGGGTACGAGCACTTCAAGGTCACGTCACGCCATCGCGACACCGACGAGGGCCGGTTGATCGTCTTCGAGTGGTGGGAGCGCACGGAGATCGCCGAGTAGCGGCGCGGGCGGGCCCGGATCGCGGTGCGGTCCGGGCCTTTTCGTACGCTCATCTCACTTACGCAGCCAGTGGCCGGCGCCCTCCAGCCAGGAGTCGAGCAGCCGCGCGTCGCCGAGGATCTCGACGCCCGCTCCGCGTGCGGGCCGCCGCCGGTACATGAGGAGCACCAAGTCGGTCAGCGGGCCCCGGGCGGTGGCCGTGGCGGCCCTCTCCTCGTCCGCGCGGCGGCAGGTGATGGCGTCGCCGGTGAGGTCGACCAGCCACCCCACGGCCGCGTCGGTGGCCCGGACGTGGAGGGTGCGGCCGGCCCGAGCAGTTCACGCCGGCGCTCCTCGGACGCGTAGGCCTGCGGCAGGGTGCCGAACCCCAGCCACTCGTCGACGGCGTCGGCGGCGACCTCCGCGTCCAGGGCGTACTCCGCGCCGACGGCCCAGGTCGCGTCGGCCCGGTGGACGGCCGTCTCGTGCGCCATGCGGCGGGCCCAGAACGCCGGGGTCCCGCCCGGGGCCACGGTCCACACCGGCGCGTCCGGGCCGGCGGCGCCCAGGGTGTCCGCCAGCCGCGCGGCGCCCTCGGCGAGCCAGGCGCCGAGGGCGGCGGGGTCCTCGTCGGTACGGGCGGGGACGTCGTCGACCAGCGCGTCGGAGACGGGCCCGGTCGCCCGGGTCCCCACGATCGTCTCGGTCCAGCGGTGGGTGGCGCCGACATGGCGCAGCAGCTGCCCGAGGTTCCAGCCGGGGCAGGAGGGCACCGTGGTCGCCGGGTCCGCACCCTTGACCTGGTTCCTCAACAGGTCGGTCTGGGCGATGATTTCGGCGCGGTGGCGTTCGAAGCTCAGACGGGTCATGGCGGTCACGGTAGACCCGCCGACCGGATCGGGGCACCGCCGGACCCGGGGGCCGTCAGGCCGCGTCCGCCATGTTCGGCATGTCGCCCACCGTCGTGTTCATGTCGATCACGGAGAACGCCGCGCCCTGCGAGTCGGTCAGCGCCGCGAAGCGGCCGAACGGGCTGTCCATGGGCCCGAACTTCAGCTCGCCGCCGAGCGCCGTCGCCTTCTCGACGGTCCGGTCGCAGTTGTCGGCCGCGAAGAAGATGTTGATGTACGGAGGGATCTCGGGCGGGAATTCGTCCGTCATCGCCATGCGGCCGAGGACGGTGTTCTCACCGAGGTTGAAGACCTTGAAGTCGACGGCGTCGTCGTCCATGCGCTGCGTCCTGTACGGGAACACGGCGGGGAAGAAGGCGTCCGACTTCTCGGGGGTGCGGGTGAAGATCTCGGCCCAGACGACCGAGCCCGGAATGCCGCGCGCCTCGAAGCCCTCGTGGGTGCCCGCCTGCCAGACGCCGAAGGTGACGCCGCCGGGGTCGCCGGCGAGCACCATCGAGCCGAAGTCGCCGACCTGCATCGGCCCCATCAGCACCTCGCCCTCGTTGTCGCGGATCTTCCGCGCGGTCGCCTCTGCGTCCGGCGAGGCGAAGTACAGGCACCAGGACGGCTGCCCCTCCTGGCCCGGCATCGGCGGGACGACGGCGGCGACCGCCTTGCCGTCCGCGTACGCCCGCGTGTAATTGCCGAACTCCGAGGCGCTCTCGCCGAAGGTCCAGCCCATTACGTCACCGTAGAAACGCTTGGCCCCCTCCAGGTCGGTGAACATCGCGTCGGCCCAGCACGGTGTGCCCTCTGGTTGCACGGCCATGGCCCTGACTCCCTCCGATCGGGCGAACAGTCCCGTTTGTCACGCTAGCCAGTCATCGGCGAATGCGCGCGGGCGAGCGCGTCGCCCCGATAACGGAAAAGCGGACGACGATCCGCGGAGCGTGACGAAAGGCCGCGGACCGTAAACTTGCCGCATTCCGAGCAAGGGAGACGGTGTGGCCGCCGAGAGCGAGAAATGGCAGCAGAGACAGGTCGCTCTGCGGGTGCTCGTCTACGTCTTCATCACCCACCTCTTCGCCGGATTCATCTGGCTTTTGTTCTACGTCGGCGGGCACGCCGACAAGTGAGGGGCGAGGAAGGCCGCGGGCCCGGTGCTCAGGACCGCATTTCCGAGGAAGGCGGGACCGTCATCGCGGGAATTCCCTCCCCGGGCGGCGGCGAGGCCGTCATCGCGGCCCGGTGCGCGCTCGGGCTCGTACCCCGTACGCGCTTGAAGGCCGCGCTGAAGCCGAAGGCGTCCGCGTAGCCGACCCGCCGGGCGACGGCCGCGACGCTCGCGCCGGGCTCGGCCAGCAGGTCCGCGGCCAGGGCCATGCGCCAGTCCGTGAGGTAGCCGAGCGGGGGCTCGCCGAGCAGGTCGTTGAAGCGCTTGGCGAAGGTGGAGCGGGAGACGCCCGCCTCCCCGGCCAGCTCCGCCAGCGTCCACGGCCGGGCGGGTGCCTCGTGCATGGCGCGCAGGGCAGGGCCCACGACGTCGTCGCCGAGCGCGCGGTACCAGGCGGGCGGCTCCGCCTCGGCCCGGTCGAACCAGTCCCGCAGGGTGCACACCAGCAGCCAGTCCAGCAGCCGGTCGACCACGATCTGCCGCCCGGGGCGGAGCGTGACCAGCTGCGATTCCAGATACGTGCGCATCCCCGAACAGTCGTGGTCGTCCGGCACGACGACCACCGGCGGCAGCACGCGCAACAGCCGGCGCGGCACCTCCGCCCGTACGCGATAGGCGCCGGCCATCAGCACCGTCCGGCCGTCCACGTCCTCCTGCCCGGGTGGTGCCGCGCAGCGCACGTCGCGCGTCAGCCCGGGGCGGCTCGCGGAGGCGGGGTCGTCGGCGAACACGAACGGCGCGGGGCCGCGCACGATCGCCGCGTCGCCGACGCGTATGCGGCGCGGCTCGCCGTTCCCGCCGGCGCCGTCGCCGTCGCCCGGGATGATCCAGCCCTCGCCGCGCAGGGGCACGCACAGCGTCAGGAACGCGTCGCCGGTGAAGCGCAGCGCCCACGGCGGGCGGAGCACCGAGCCGCTGAACAGGGCGCCGTTGGCGCGTACGCCTCGCAACAGATCGTCAAACGGGTCCATGGCCTCACGATATGCGGCTCGTACGCACGCACATGGGCCGCGGACGGACGGCCATGGTCCGTGGCCCCGCGGGCGGCTTGGCTGGGCACATGACGACTTACGCGAAGGACAAGGGCGCCGTACTCGTACTCGGCGCGACGGGCAAGACCGGGCGCCGCGTGGTGGCGCGGCTGCGTGTGGACGGCGTGGCCGTACGGGCCGCGTCCCGCTCCGGCGAGGTGCGCTTCGACTGGGCGGACCCGGCGGGCTGGGCGGCCGCCCTGACGGGTGTCTCGGCGGTCTATCTCATCGCCTCCGACGAACACCCGCACGCCGTCGGTGACTTCACCGCGCTGGCGGTGGCCTCCGGCGTCCGCCGGTTCGTGGTGCTGTCGGGGCGCGGCATCGACTTCGTCGGGAAGGACTTCGGGGCGGGCATGGTCGCGGCGGAGCGGGCCGTGCGCGAGAGCGGCGCGGAGTGGTCGGTCATCCGCCCCAACAACTTCAACCAGAACTTCCACGAGGACCTGTGGCACCAGCCGCTCAGGGACGGCCATCTGGCCCTGCCGATCGGTGATGTGGCGGAGCCGTTCGTCGACGTCCACGACATCGCGGAGGTCGCGGCGGTCCTCCTGACCCGGGACGGGCACGCCGGGCGGATCTACGAGCTGTCGGGCCCGCGCGGGCTGACGTTCGCCGCGGCGGTCGAGATCATGTCCCGGGCGGCGGGCCGCCCCATGACGTACGCCGAGCTGACCCCGGAGCAGTACGCGACGGAGCTCCGCACCGCCGGCGTCCCCGAGCCCGGCGTGAAGGCCATGGGCGCCCTCTTCGCGCTCCACCGCACGGGCCGCACCTCGGAGCCGGTGGACGGGGTCCGGCAGGTGCTCGGCCGGGAGCCGGTCGACTTCGCCACGTATGCCGCTCGCGCGGCGGCGGAGGGCGTCTGGTCGTGAGGGCGAGGGGGCGCGAGCCGGTCGGTGCCCCGGGCGCGGGGGCCTCGGGGCACCGGGCGCCGGCCCTCCGCGTGGGGGCGTGCCGCCCGCCCGACGCGGGGTGATCATCGGGGGATGGACATCTCCCTTCGCCTCGCCCAGCAGCCCGAGGCCGACGAACTGCTCGGCCGCAGCCCGCTCGCGGCGCTGGTCGGCATGTTGCTGGACCAGCAGGTCCCCATGGAGTGGGCGTTCTCCGGCCCGTACACGATCGCGCGGCGGCTGGGGCGCGACGACCTGGACGCGCACGAGATCGCCGCCCACGACCCCGACGCCTTCGCCGCCCTGCTGTCGGACAAGCCCGCCGTGCACCGCTACCCCGGGTCGATGGCCAAGCGGATCCAGCAGCTCTGCCAGTACCTGGTCGAGCACTACGGCGGTGACGCGAGCGCCGTGTGGCGCGACGCCGGCACGGGCGAGGAGCTGCTGGAGCGGCTGAAGGCGCTGCCGGGCTTCGGCGAGCAGAAGGCCCGGATCTTCCTGGCGCTGCTGGGCAAACAGCTCGGCGTCACGCCGCCCGGCTGGCGGGAGGCGGCCGGGGCGTACGGCGAGGAGGGTGCGTACCGCTCGGTGGCGGACATCACCGGCCCCGAGTCGCTCACCAAGGTGCGGGAGCACAAGCAGGAGATGAAGCGGGCGGCCAAGGCGGCGAAGGCCACGAAGAAGGGCTGACCCTCGCCTTCCCGCCTGGGCTCAGCGGACCAGGCGGGTCACCGCGCGCAGTTGGGGGGCGCGCTCGCGCAGGCGGGCGAGGAGGTCGTCGGCCGCCGCGTCGAGGGCCTCGAAGGGCATGGGGTCGAGCCGTTCGAGGAGGAAGAGGGCGCCGGTCGACTCCTCGGTGATGCGCGTGCGAACGCACTGGCGGTGGTTCCAGCGGCGGCAGGTGACGCCGAGGTCGTCGCGCCAGACGACCTCGCCCGGCTCCGGGTGCTCGACGGCCGGCTCGCCGGCGGCGACGGTGTCGAACGCCTCGGTGCCGTCCGCCCGGATCAGGCGCGGGGCGCCGGCGTACGCGTGGAGGTCCTCGCCGCCGATGGGGAGGCGGTGGGCGACGGAGACGGCGTTGTAGACGTCGACGAGCAGATTGACCTCGGGCAGCCCGGCGGCGGCGCGGCGGGCCAGGGCCTCGGCGCTGTTGCGGGTACGGCCGGGCTTGGCGCCGAAGGCGCTGTACGCCTGCCGCCAGGCGGCGATGTGCGGCTCGGCGGTGACGTCGCCGAGGTCGGCGGCGGTCGCGGCGGCGTCCTTGAGCAGGCCGCGCGACCAGGCGTCCGTCGGTCCCGTCGGCAGGCCGTCGGCGGCGATCACCAGCACGGCGAAGTCGGGTCGCAGCTCGTGCACGGCCGCGTCGACCCGTACGCTCGCGGCCACCGCGTCGAGATCCAGGGACATGGGACACCCACTTCTGTCGGTCGGTTCAATGAGATGGACGGTAGCATCGACCGACCGGCGGCGAGCCCGAAAGATCATGAAGATCGCGGGGCTCGTGCGAGCCGGCGGATCAGCAGGGATGACGGGCGGAGGATGGGCATGAACGGCGGCACCTCAAGTCGACCTGGCGACCGGTCCACGACAGACGACCGGTCCGTCATGGAGGCCGTCGCCGCCCGCGCCCGCGCGCTGCGCAAGGAGCGCGGCTGGAGCCTCGACGCGCTGGCGGCCCGCGCGCATGTCAGCAAGGGCATGCTCGTCGCGCTGGAGAACGGGCGCTCCAACCCCAACCTCGCCACCCTCATCCGCCTCTGCGACGCCTTCGCCGTCCCCCTGACCGACCTCCTCCAGCAGCCCGCCGCGCCGCTCCTCCAGCCCTCGGCCCCCGAGGAGCAGCCGGTGCTCTGGACCGGGCCCGCGGGCGGCAGGGGCACGCTCCTGACCGGCGCCGCGCAGCCGGTGGGCGCCGAGCTGTGGCACTGGCGCCTCGCGCCCGGCGAGGAGCACCACAGTGAGGCGCACGTCGCGGGCACGGTGGAACTGCTCCATGTGCTGCGCGGCACCCTCACCGTCACGGTCGGCGGCCAGGAGGCGGTGCTGCCGCCCGGGCACGGCCTGCGCATGGCGGGCGACCATCCGCACGGCTACGCCAATCGCACCGACGCGCCGGTCGAGTACACGGGCGTGGTGCTCGTACCGTGATGGCTCGTACGCGGTGCGCCGCGGCGTCGCCGAAGGTTCCTCCGTCCACAGCCTGTGCATAAGGTTCGCGCCGCGCCGACGCACCGTCCAGACCGGCCGGCAGGCTCGATACGGCGGCCGGAAACCGGCCCTCGGCCCGGGCATCACTCCCGGTATGCGGCCGATTGTCGCCTTCGCACTCCCGCGCCGTGGCTGCGCTCGGAGCCGGTTGCCCGGTAGGCTTTCCGTGTGATCTTCAAGCGCATCGGAAACGGGCGGCCGTACCCCGACCACGGCCGGGAGAGCACCCGGCAGTGGGCGGACGTCGCCCCCCGCCCGGTGCGTCTCGACCAGTTGGTGACCACCAAGCAGCAGCTCGACCTGGAGACGCTGCTGGCGGAGGACTCGACCTTCTACGGCGACCTCTTCGCCCACGTCGTGAAGTGGCAGGGCGACCTCTATCTGGAGGACGGCCTGCACCGCGCGGTGCGCGCCGCGCTCCAGCAGCGCCAGGTGCTGCACGCACGCGTGCTCGAACTGGGCTGATCCCACCCTCGCGGCGGGCCCCACGAGGCCCTTTCGCAGCCGTTGTTCGGCCTTTCGGGTTGGCGCGCGCCAACCCATTGATCATCTAGTAGGCATCGGCTCCGCCCGGCACTACGCTGCGCCCATGAGCATGCTCACCCCTCCCGGCATGGGCGGAAAGTACCGCATCACGGGCAATCGTTTCCCGCACATGCGCCGCCCCAGAAATCGCCGCAGGATCGTGCTCGCCGTGGTGTCCGCGACCGCCGCGCTCGCGCTGGCCGGATGGGGCACGCTCCAGCTCGTCGACGTCTTCTCCGGCGGCGCCGGGGAGACGACGCAGGCGGCGCACGGCAAGGGCGCGAAGGGCACCAAGAGCGGCAAGGGCGACTGCAAGGCCGTGCCCGCGGCACTGCCGAAGCCCGACGAGATCACCGTCAACATCTACAACGCCACCCCGCGCGGCGGCCTCGCCAAGACCACCGCGGACGAACTGCGCAAGCGCGGATTCAAGATCGGCAAGGTGGGCAACGCCCCGGCCCTCTACGACAAGAAGGTGGCCGGCACCGCCCTGCTCCTGGGCCCGCCGGAGGCCACCGAAGGGGCGTTGAAGGTCCTCGGCACCCAGATCGGCGGGACCGAGGTCAAGAACGACCAGCGGTCGGCCGGGGACGTCGACCTGATCATCGGCGCGGAGTTCAAGGAGCTCGCGCCCCGGCAGGACGCCGACAAGGCCCTCACCGAGATCGGCGGTCAGCCCCACCCGGTGGAGCCGGAGAAGTCGGAGAGCCCGGAGGACCGGGAGAAGCGGGAGCAGCAGCAGAAGAAGCCGGAGCCGCCGCCCGCGAAGTGCTGAGCACGCCCCGGACGCGGGTACGGACCGGCCATCCGGCCGGCCCGTACCCGCGTCCTGTCGTTCGTGTCCGCGCGGTGTGCGCTCAGCCCGCGGTGCCGTACATGCGGTCGCCCGCGTCGCCGAGGCCCGGCACGATGTAGCCGGCCTCGTTGAGGCGCTCGTCCACGGAGGCGGTGACGACGGTCACCGGGGCGCCCGCGAGCTCGCGCTCCATGACCTCGACGCCCTCGGGGGCGGCGAGCAGGCAGATGGCGGTGACGTCGTCCGCGCCGCGCTGGATCAGCTCGTTGATCGCCGCGACGAGCGTGCCGCCGGTGGCGAGCATCGGGTCCAGGACGTAGACCTGGCGGCCCGAGAGGTCCTCCGGCATCCGCGTGGCGTAGGTCTCCGCCTTGAGCGTCTCCTCGTTGCGGATCATCCCGAGGAAGCCGACCTCGGCGGTCGGCAGCAGCCGGACCATGCCGTCGAGCATGCCGAGACCGGCGCGCAGGATCGGCACCACCAGGGGGCGGGGGTGGGACAGCTTGACGCCGGTGGTCGCCGTGACCGGGGACTCGATGTCCACCTGCTCGGTGCGCACGTCGCGCGTCGCCTCGTACGCGAGCAGGGTGACCAGCTCGTCGCTGAGACGCCGGAAGGTGGGGGAGTCGGTGCGCTTGTCGCGCAGCGTGGTGAGTTTGTGCGCCACCAGCGGGTGGTCGACGACGTGGATCCGCATGACATCGACATTAACCGAGCTTTCGGGCACCAGCTCCCGCGCGGTCGCCGTCGGCCTCTGTGAGCCGCGTTTTCGCGGGCTCTCCGTGTGCCTTCCGCGTCCCCCGCGACAGTCTGTCGCCGCACTGGCATCAAACCACCACTTGGGGGGAAAGTGGGCACGTACGCCCGGTCTGGAGGCAGTCAGCGGCCGGGCGAGGACCTCGGCACGAGGTGGTGCTGCCCATGACCGACCGGGAGACCCACGAGAAATCGGACCTGACGGACCACACGGAACCCGGAACCCCGACGGGCCGCATGAGCTCCGCGGGGGCGGAGAGCGACTCCGAGCGCCGGCGCAGACGCGCCCAGTTCCTCCGCGAGCTCAACGAGGCGAAGGAACTGCGCGAGAGGGTGCAGCCGCGCCGGGCCCGGGCCGCCCGGATGCGCCAACAGATGCGGATGCGGACCTTCCGCTGGTGACACGCCCGTACCCGAAGACGCCCGTACGGCCCCCGCGTGAGGCACATCTCTTCGGACTGCCGCACGACGCAGCGCGGAAGACCTCTCGCGACGGCGAGGTTTCTGCCACGATTCCGAGTGGGCGGGGTGGTCCCCGTCCGACCCGGCACCGCCTATGACCAGTGGGAGAGTCACGGTGTACTTCGCCGCACTGCTCGCGCGCACCGAAGACGGGTGGCAAGCGAGCGACACAGAACTCGACAACGTGGAAACCCTGTCCGACCTCGCCGACCTGGCCCGCGGGTCCTCGGTCGACGACGACACGGTCCTGGTGCTCATCGAGCAGGAGGACGCCTGGTTCGGTGTCGTCCGGGTGGACGGCGAGGACGATCCCCGCGTCTATCTCTCGGACGCCGCCGCCGCCAGCCGCAACGCCTACGGGGCGCTGCTCGCCGACGAGCTGCTCGGCCGGGAGGCCGAGACCGGTCTGGACAGCCTCCCGGACCTGGACGGCACGGAGGACGGCGAGCCGGAGGCGGACGAGGACGACACCGCCGCCGGGGAGGCCGCCGAGCCGGTGCCGGCCGGGCCGCTGGGCGACAGCCAGGTCCTGGCCGACCTCGGGGTGAGCGAGGAGCAGCTGCGCTCGCTCGACGGGGACGCGCTGAGCTTCATCGCGGACCAGCTCGACTGCACCGAAGTCCTGGAGGCCGTCCGCTGACGGCCCGCCCGGCGCGGTCACGCACACTGGTGCGATGAACGACGCCGTCCCCGGCCGGCCGGCCCCCCGGCCCGAGCCCGTACGCGACCCCGTACGGGACCCCTGGCGCGCCCCGATGCGGGCCGCCCTGGCGGAGGCCGTACGGGCCCCGGACACCGGCGACGTCCCGGTCGGCGCCGTGGTGCTGGGTCCGGACGGCTCCGTCATCGGTCGCGGCCGCAATGAGCGCGAGGCCACCGGCGACCCCACCGGGCACGCCGAGGTCCTCGCCCTCCGCGAGGCCGCCCGGGCGGTCGGCGAGTGGCGGCTGACCGGCTGCACGCTCGTCGTGACGCTGGAGCCCTGCACGATGTGCGCGGGGGCGATCGTCCTCTCCCGCGTGGACCGCGTCGTCTACGGCGCGGTCGACGAGAAGGCGGGCGCCGCCGGCTCCCTGTGGGACGTCGTCCGCGACCGCCGCCTCAACCACCGCCCCGAGGTCGTGTCCGGCGTCCTCGCGGACGACTGCGCCGCCCTCCTCACGGCTTTCTTCCGCACCCGCTGACCCCCGCCGGGGCCTGTCTCGGGAACCGATTTCAGAGCACGGCCCAACGTCCGCTAAGCTCTCTCTCGGTAGCGTGTCCGAGCGGCCTAAGGAGCACGCCTCGAAAGCGTGTGTGGGGGCAACTCCACCGTGGGTTCAAATCCCACCGCTACCGCCAGCACACCCCTTCATTCGCGGAAACGCGAGTGGAGGGGTGTTGTGCTTTCCCGGCGACCCTCCCCGGCGGCCCTTCCGCGGCCCCCGGCGTCAGCCCGCCGTGCGGGTCTTGGCGAGGGTCTCCGCGAGGACCCGCCAGATCTCCGCCGCCAGGTCCATGTTGCCGGCCTCCTGGGCGTGCTGGGCGAGGTTCAGCAGGCGGGTGGCGCCGGTGGCGGCCTGGCCTTCGGTGATCAGCAGGCGGTTGTGGAGGCTGTCCAGGCGGGTGCGGTCGCGGTAGGTGAGGTGGAGGTCGCCGCGGCTGAGGCGTTCGCAGAGGGTACGGGCCTGGTCGGTCCTGCCCTCGTGGAAGGCGAGGTGGGCCTGGAGCGACATGAGCTCCTGGAGGAGGTCCGGCGTTCCCATGAGGGCGAGGGCGTGCTCGGCCTCCCGCAGGCGGATGCGGGCGGCCGCGCCGTCCGGGGGGCTCAGCCGCAGGTAGAGGGAGGCGGCGGCGAGGCGCAGGCGGACCCAGGCCGTGAGATCCGACCGGCTGTCCAGTTGGCACAGGGCCTGTTCCAGCAGGCCCCTGGCGGCGGTGTGATCGCCTTGGCGGGTGCGTACGGCGGCGGCCGTCCAGAGGGCCTCGGCGCGCAGGGCGTCCGACTGGCCCTTCGCCAGGGCGCACAGCTCGTCCGCGCGGTCGCCGGCGTCGCGCAGGCGGCCGGCCTCCACCTGGACCGAGACCAGGGTCAGCAGGGCCACCAAGGTCTCGCGGTCCGGGAGTCGGTACTCCTGGCACAGGGCGTGGGCGGTCGCCGCGTACTGCGAAGCGCGGGCCACCTCGCCGAGCGAGCACAGGCAGCCGGCCAGCCGGGTGAGGGCACGCACCTGGAGCTCCGTCAGGCCGACGTCGTCGCCCAGCTCGACGAGCTGTTCCAGATGGACCCGCTCGGCGACGCGCTCGCCGCGCCGCCGCTTCAGCTCCGCCAGCAGCCAGACCGCCTGCCAGCGCAGGGCGGGGTCCTCCTCGCGCGTGCGCGGCAGGACGTCGGCGAGGGCCTCGACGGCCTCGTCCGTGCCGGCCGAGGCGGCGATCGTCAGCGCCTGCGCCAGCGAACCGCACGGGGCGGGGCGGAACGGCTCGTCGAAGACGGACGCCGGGACGCCCAGCCGCTCCGCGAGATAGGCCGCGGCCCGCTCCGTGGGATGGCGCTCCGCCGACTCCAGGCGCGAGACGTACCCGGTCGACATGCCGTCACCGGCGAGTTTGGCCTGCGAGAGGCCGCGCTCCGCCCGCAGAGCCTTGAGCCGGCGCCCGAAAAACGGCTGTTCCAGCATCGATGCATCCCAGAGATTGAACGGATGAGGGGGCCCTGTGCCCTAGCCGATCCATCTCCCCCTGGCAATACCTTGCCTGATTTATCAACAACATTGCCAAGGGAAAGCGGAATTGGTAATTCACAAGTCGAGCTCTCAGGCAAACCGTTGCCAAGCTGTGATGCCTTGGCCTAGTCTTGTGGCAACTCGATCCTGTGACTGAACGGAACTGTTCCGTCCTCCACGTGAGGACGTCATCTTCGCTTCTCTTTCACGGCCCGAAAGGCGGCACGATGTCCGCATCATCGGCACGTTCCAGAACCTCCGGTCCACTCCCCTCCTTATTTCCGGGTATCATATCCACCCCCCTCAGCGGTGCGCAGGGCAATCGATGAAATTCAGTGTGCTCGGTCCATTGGCAGTACTGGACGATGATTCTCCGCAACTGCCGTCCGCACCCAAGACCCGCCAGCTCCTCGCATTGTTCCTGTTCAATGCAAACGCACCCGTATCCGTATACCAGTGCATCGAGGAGTTGTGGGGCGAGGAAGCACCTCCCACCGCTCTGCAGAGCATTCACACCCGCATACTCCAGATCAGGAAGTTCCTCGCGCATTCCCTCACCCCGCGGGAGGTCAAGCGCGTCCTCGTCACCGGGAACCACAGCTATACGCTCCGGATCGGGCCGGGCGAGCTCGACCTGCACGACCTCGAACGGCAGCTGCGCGGTGTCCGCGCCGCGGAGGCCGCGGGCGACGACCGCGTGCTGTCCCTGGCGCTGCGGGACGCGCTGGACCTCTG
Organism: Streptomyces sp. NPDC023527; assembly: GCF_055560115.1. Taxonomy (NCBI): domain Bacteria; kingdom Bacillati; phylum Actinomycetota; class Actinomycetes; order Kitasatosporales; family Streptomycetaceae; genus Streptomyces; species Streptomyces sp. NPDC023527. The sequence continues at coordinate 102,373 of NZ_JBVHJJ010000014.1, read as the reverse complement.
GCACGGCCCGGTGCTCGCCGACGTCTCCCCCGGCCTGCGGCTCCAGCCGCACCTCACCCGGCTGGAGGAACAGCGGCTCACGCTCCGGGAGAAGTGCATCGACGCCGAGCTGCGCCTCGGCATGCACCAGGAGCTGCTCCATGAGCTGAGCAGCCTGATCGTGCAGTACCCGACGCATGAGAATTTCCAGGCGCAGCACATGGTCGCGCTCTACCGCTCGGGACGTGTCGCGCAGGCCCTGGAGTCCTATCGGACGCTGCGCGACCGGCTGGTGAGCGAAGTGGGCATCGAACCCTCGCTGCCGCTCCGCGCATTGCAGGCGGAAATCCTCTCTCAGTCGGCCGGCGATGAGTCCGCGCTCGATTCGCACGTGCGGTCCGTGCTGCCCGTGCGGTCCCCGGAGTTACCGGGTGAATTCGCGAGGAGCCTGTCGACGGCGCGTACGAGATCGCTCTCGCTGTCCTGCAAGTAGAAGTGCCCGCCGGGGAAGGACGTGATGGCCGCGGCCCGGGATGAATAGCGGGCCCATTCCTCGAACCTGCCCGCGACCGCGTCGTCGTCCGCCACCCCGTGGTAACCGGTGAGCGGGCAGGTCAGCGTCCGTTCCGCGGACCCAGTCAGCCGGTACGTCTCGATGAGGCGGTAATCGGCGCGGATGGCCGGCAGCAGCAGTTCTCTGAATTCCGGGTGGGCGAGGATGGCGCTGTCACCGGCGCCGGCCTCGACCACCGCCTCCGCCAGGACGTCGTCCGCTTCGAGGTGGAGGGTGCCCTGGCCCAGGCGGTGCGGGGGCGCGATGCCCGACACGATCAGGTGCGCGAGCGTGATGCCGTGCTCGTGCTCCAGCAGCCGGGCCGTCTCGTACGCGATGGTGGCGCCCATGCTGTGGCCGAAGAGCGCCAGCGGGCGGTCGGCCAAGGACGACAGCACCTCGGCCAGTTCGCGCGCCATGTCGGGCATGGCCGTGATGCAGGGGTCGGCGATCCTCTCCTGGCGTCCGGGGTAGCAGACGGCGACGACCTCGATCTCCGGGGAGAGGTGGTCCGGCCAGTCGCGGAAGAACGTCGGCGCTCCGCCGGCGTGCGGCAGGCAGACCAGCCTCATCCGCGCGGCGGGGTTCCGGCTGTAGTGCCGGAGCCACGTCTCCTGACGCGACTCCTGTGTGATCTCCATGCGGGCTCTGTCCTCCCTCTCCTTCAGTGATCCCGGTGGTCCCGGAGGTCCCGGAGATCCCAGGGGTGCGATACGTCGTCGTCAGGTCTTCACATCGCCGGTCGTGAGGTCGCCGGCCTTCGGCTCTTCCGGGTTCAGGGACTGCGTCGGGAGGTAGCGGAAGAACGGGAGCACGATCGCCGCCGTGATCACCGCGAAGACCGCGAACGTGACCCGCATCCCGAACCACTGGGCCAGCACGCCCGCGAGCGCCGAGCCGACCGGCATCGCGCCCCAGCTGAAGAGCCGGGCCGCGGCGTTGTACCGGCCGAGGAGGGCGTCGGGGACCAGGGACTGGCTGATCGTGCGGGAGTTCACCGTCCACAGCACGCCGCCCATGCCGCCGAGGAAGGCCGCCACGGCCACCAGCGGTACGGACGTGGTGACGACGGGGACGGCGACCATGGCGAAGGTGCCGAGGATGTCGGCGAAGAGCGCCCAGCGCCGGCCGAGCACCCGGTTGATCCGGCCGACCGTCAGGGCACCGGCGACGCCGCCGAGCCCGAGGGCGCTCAGCAGCAGCCCGTACTCACTGGAGCTGGCCCCCATCAGCTTGGTGGCGGCGAGCGGGATCAGGGCGAGCCACGCGCCCCAGCAGGAGCACAGGACGGTCAGGGCGAGCGCCATGAACCGCAGGATGGGCTGGTGCCAGAGGAACTTCAGGCCCTGTCCGATCTCCTGGTGCACCGAGGCCCGCGGCGTGTCCGGGGCGCTCGGGCGGAACCGGCCGATCAGCAGGACGAGCATCAGCGCGCCGGCCGCGTAGGCGGCGCCCGTCGTGCCGAGCGCGACCGCGGCACCGGCCGCCAGGAGCAGCCCTCCGACGAGCGGCCCGGCGAATTCGTTGCAGACGGTCTCCGCGCCGGCGACCCAGGCGTTGGCCTTCTCGCGGCCCTCCTCGGGCACGGCGGTCGGCACGAGCGAGGTCGCCGCCGTGAGCGCGACGACTTCGGCGACGCCGAGCACCAGGCCGCACCCGTACAGCAGCGGGATGCTGATGCCGTCGGCGGCCATCGCGGCCAGCAGGACCAGGACCGAGGCCGTGCGGACAACGTCGGCCAGCCAGAGCAGCCGCCGCCGGTCGAAGCGGTCGACGAGGACGCCGACGTAGAGGGAGACCAGCAGCCACGGCAGGGTGAGGGTGACCGCCACGCCCGACACCTGGAGCGGCGAGTCCGTCACCCGGGTCGCCAGCAGTGGCAGCGCGACCTTGGTGACGCCGTCCGCCAGATTGGTCAGGGCGGTGAACGCCACGAGTACGTAGGTGTTGCGCATGCCGCGCGAGGGCGAAGGCGGTCCGGGTAAGGGCGCGGCCCCGACGTCCGGCGCCCGCTCGCTCGACAGCGCGCCGTCGGTTGTCATCACGGTCTCCGTTCCTGGCAGCCCCGCCGTCGCGGGGCGTGGCGCTACGATATAACCAGCAAAGCACGTTAGCCAGTGTGAGATGGAGGAATTGCCGTGGATCTCTCCAGGCAGGGCGAGCTGGTGCTGGCGTTCGTCAACACCGTCGACATCGAGGACGGCACCGACGAGCTGAGCACCCCGGACGGTCTCGCCGCCTGGCTGACCTCGGTCGATCTCCTCGACGCCCCGGTCGCCGTCTCCCCGCGCGAGCACGCCCTGGCCACCACCGTGCGGGCGGGGCTGCGCGAGGCGCTGGGCGTGCCGGTGGGCACCGAGCCGGACCCGGAGGCCGTACGGGCGGCGAACGACGCCCTGCGCGGGCTGCCCCTGCGGGTCAGCATCGGACTGCCCGCGGCCGGCGCGGAGGGCGGCGACAGGCCGCTGGTCGGCGAACCCGGCCTCGACCCGGTGCGGCACGCGCTCGCCGCCGTCGCCATCGCCTGGGCGGAGCTGGTCAGTACGGGCGAGAGCCCCCGGCTCAAGCGCTGTCCGGAGTCGACGTGCGGCTGGTGCTTCTGGGACGGCACGAAGAACCGCAACCGCAAGTGGTGCTCGATGCGGGTGTGCGGGAACCGCTCCAAGACCCGCGCCTACGCGGCCCGGCGCCGCCCCGCCGCCGCGCACCGGTGAGGGAGCGGCCCCCTCACTTCGCCAGCCGGTGTCCCGCCCGGCGGTAGAGGACGAGCGGCTCCCCGCCCTCCTCGGCCTCGGCGAGGACCACCGCGCCGATGACCAGGGTGTGGTCCAGCAGCGGCACCACGTGCGTCACGTCGCACACCACGCTCGCCACCGCCCCCGTGAGGACGGGTGCGCCGTGGCGCGGGCTGTGGCCGACGCCGTCGAACCGCCGCGCGGCCTCGGCCGTCGCGAACTGCTCGACCAGATGGCCCTGGTGGGCCGGCAGGACGTTGATGGCGAAGGTCCCCGCCTCGACGACGCGCCGCAGGGTGGCGCTGCCGCTGTGCAGGGAGACCGCCATGCTCGGCGGCTTGTCCGTCAGTGACATCACGGCCGTCGCGGTGCAGCCGGCCGGCCGGTCGTCCTCGTACGCGGTCACCACGGTCACACAGGCGGGAAACCGGGACATGACCTCCCGGAAGTCGTCCCTGGACACGCCGCGGCGTTCCGCGACCGCCGTCGGCAGGTGCGCTGACATGCTGTTCCCCCTCATTGGTTGCCCGGTCACCGGGTGCGGGACCGGGCGGTGACGAGTGCCTGCCGCAGGGCGCGGCGGTCGACCTTCCCGTTGGCGTTGAGCGGCAGCGACTCCAGCACGGCGACCGAGGCCGGGACCATGTAGGCGGGCAGCCGGCCGCGCAGGGCCGTCAGGAGCGCGCCGGTGTCGACGCCGTTCTCCACGCCGCTTGAGGTCACCGTGCAGGCGGCCTCCAGCGTGTGCCCGCCGTCCGGTTGCTCGACCGCCACGACGACCGCGTCCAGCACCCCCGGCCGGTCGCGCAACGCCGCTTCCACCTCGCCGAGTTCGACGCGGTAGCCGTGCACCTTGACCTGGTGGTCCAGCCGCCCGAGGTGGACCAGGCCCGCCTCGCCGACGCGTACCCGGTCGCCCGTGCGGTACCAGTCGCGGTCGGTGAGCGGCTCGCCCGCGCCGACCGGCCGGACGCCGTCGCCCTCGTCCCGCAGGAAGCGGCCTTCGTCGTCGCGCGGGTCGAGGTATCCGGGGAAGCGCTGCGCCCCCCGCACGCACAGCTCCCCCTCCTCGGCGGCCGTCCCGTCCTCGCCCACCACGAGCCGCTCCAGCCCGGGGTACAGCTCGCCGACGGGGACCGTGCCGTTGGCCGGCTCCCACCACTTCGAGCGCTCGGCGGGCAGCCGGTACTGGGCGCAGCTCAGGGTGAGTTCGGTGGGCCCGTAGAGGTTCTCCAGGACGCTGCCGGGGGCGGCCGCGCGCCAGGCGTCGGCCTGGGTGACGGTCAGCGGTTCGCCGCAGAACAGGCTCCAGCGCAGGGTCGGCATGCCACCGGCCGGCAAGCCGCGCAGGCGCGCCGCCAGCGAGATCACCGACGGGACGGAGAACCAGTGGGTGATCTTCTCGCGGTTGACGAACCGGGCCGGTGCGAGCAGGTCGTTGCGGCCGGGGACGACGAGGGTGGCGCCCGAGCCCCAGGTGGCGAAGAGGTCGAAGACCGACAGGTCGAAGGTGAGGTCGAAGGTCTGCGAGACCCGGGAGCCCACGCCGAGTTCGTACCGGTCGATCACGTACGCCAGATAGGCCGCCGCGTTGCGATGGGTGACGGGCACGCCCTTGGGGGTGCCCGTGGAGCCGGAGGTGAAGAGGATGTACGCGGGGTCGCCGGGCTCCGGGCGGCGGCCGGCCGGTGGATCGGCGGCGAGCGGGGAAGCGGGCACCACCACCGGTACGGGCATCTCCGCACCGGCGTGCTCCGGGTCGGCGAGGACCAGGTCGACGTCGGCGGCGGTGGCGATGGTGGTGTTGCGCTCGGCGGGGAACGCGGGGTTCAGCGGGACGACGACGGCGCCGAGGCGCTGGACGGCGAGGTAGCCGGCGTACGCGGTGGCCGTGCGGGCCGCCAGCAGGGCCACGCGCCGGGGGAGCTCGCCGCCCGCGGCCGTGGCGAGGCGGGCGGCGAGCCGCCCGGACAGCGCCTCCAGCTCGGCGTAGGTGAGGGCGTCGCCGTCCACCTCAAGGGCGGTGGCGGCCGGGTGGAGTCGCGCCGAGCGCTCGAACCACTCGTACAGCGTGCGGTCAGGCGACATGGGCCGGGCTCCTCTGCTCCAAGGCCCGGACGGCGTCGACGACCTGGCCGAACGTCTTCTCCACCAGGGCGCGCCGGGGCCTGCCGCGAGCCGCGGAGGCCACGGCGAAGCGCACGGCGCGCGGGAGTTCCTCCCAGGCGGCGGCCGCCTGGGAGGCCGCTTCGGCGTCGCACCGGCCGGCCGCCGTGAGGCGGTCGATCCGGTAGCACTGGTGGCGGCCGACCGTCCAGAGGTCGTCGGCGTGCCGGGCGAGGGCCGCGTCGTCACCGCAGAGGACGCCGGCGAGGTGTTCCAGGGCGGGCAGCAGGCCGCGTATCCAGGTCCCTTCCGGTGCGGCGACAGGCGCGGACTCCGTCCGTTCCAGCCAGCGGTAGGCGGTGTACGGGGGCAGGTCGACGGCTTCGCCGAGTGCGTAGCGGTCGCGCTCGCGGATCTCGGGTGGCACCTCGCCGGGCGGGGTGAGGACGTCGCGCAGTTCGGTGTCCGACAACGGTCCCACGTAAGGGATCTGCTCGCCGTGCGGGGTGAGGGCGGCGAAGCGGTCCTTCGCGAGCCACCTGCCGCCCTTGTGCCCGTGGAGCACGAACCAGTGCGGCGTCGCCGCCTTTTGGCGGGAGGGCGACCACGGCATGTGGAGGGTGTTGCCGACGACGAGGACGCGGCCGTGGCGGGAGAGCTCCCGCTGGAGGGCGTCGCGGGCGGCGGGCCACTCGGGGGCGGACCGGTAGGCGAGTGCGGCGGCGTCGACGCGCGGGTGGTGCGAGAAGGCGAGGGTGCCGTCGGGCAGGTCCGTGCGGACGGACAGGGTGAGTTCCGCCGCCAGGGTGTCCCGGACGGCGGGTTCGTCGCGCTCCAGGTAGTGCACGAGGTTCGCGGTGTAGCAGCTCAGTTCCAGCGCTTCGGTCATGCCGCCTCCGGGCGTGTGTGCCGCATCGGCACAGTGGTGAACGCGCAGCTCAGCGGGGTGGCCGACTGGGTGCGCAAGGTGATCCAGGTGTACGGGCCCCAGGTGCCGGACTCCGTCAGCGGCGCCACGTCGATGGCCCAGGGGGCGCCGGACAGGCCGGTGCCGTCGGCTTTGACGCAGGCTTCCTGCGCGGTCCACACCCAGGTGAACTCCCTGGCCCGGCGCCGCGCCGGCAGCCGGGCCAGTTCGTCGGCCCGCTCGCGGACGCACCGGCGCAGCAGGGAGTCGGCCACGGTCGCGGGGGGATGCTGGACATCGACGCCGACGGTGCGGTGGAGCGCGGCGCAGGCGGCGACGGTGTCGCCGTCGTGGGTGACGCTGATGCCGATGTCCAGGTGACCGGCCAGCTCGGGGCGGCCCTTGGCGGTGTGGACGACGTCGGCGTCCCGGGCCGCGGGGAACCGCTCCGCGAGGAGGGTCCGCAACAGCGCGCGGGCGGCGAGGTGTTCGGCGCGGCGCGGCTCCGCCAGCCGTGCGGCGGCGGCCCGGTCGGCGGGGGTGCACCGGTCCGGCGCGGGATGGCCGTGGCTGAGCGCGACCCACACGCCGGGGGCGGGTTCGAAGCGGAGTCCGGTCATGGCACGAGCTCGTCGAGGACGGCGTCGAAGCGGTCGGCCACGGTGCCCAGGACGACCTCGGTCGTCCCGCCGCCGATGCCGAAGACCTGCGCCTCGGCGCGCAGCCGCTGCACCCCGTCCCGCCCGAAGCCGTCGGCGCCCTGGAGGCGGCCGCACACGGCGAGGACGCGGTCGACGGCGGTGCCGGACGCCGCCTTGAGCAGGGCGGCGGCGGTGGCGTCGCGGTCCGTCGCGATCCGGTGGCTCAGCTGGTTCCACAGGGCGTGCAGGGCGGTGACCTCGACGGCGCAGCCGGCCAGCCGGTCGCGTACCAGCGGGGACCGGGACAGCGGCTCCCCCTCGACCGTACGGTCGCGAAGGCGCCGTTCGGTGTCGGCGAGGACCCTGCGGCACAGGGCGATCGCCCAGGCCGCCGAGGCGAGCCGCTCGGTGGCGATGTGCCGGGCGAACAGGGCGAGCCCCATGCCGGGCCGGCCGACGAGGTGGTCGCGGGGAAGGGTGACGTCCGCGAGCTCGATGTGGCCCAGGCCCGCGCCCTCGAACAGGTCGGTGTCCACGGGCCGTACGGTCACGCCGGGGGCCGACAGGGGAACGAGCACCCAGGTGAAGCTGGTGAAGTGCCGGCCCTCCTTGTGGCGCGCGAGGACCAGCGCGTGCGACGCGGTCAGGGCGGAGGTGACCCAGCGCTTGGTGCCCCGCAGGGTCAGCTTCTCCTCGCCGAGTTCGACCTCGGTGCCCAGGGCGGTCAGGTCGGAGCCCGCGCCCTCGTCGGTGGCGGCGAGGGCGAGCAGCCGCCTGCCGCCGGTCACCTCGGAGAGGATCCGGGCGGCCAGCGGGGAGCGGGCGGCGGCGTCGGCCAGCAGCGGTACGGCCGTGGCGAGCTGGACGCACAGGGCGAGGACGATGCCCTGGCGGCCTCGGGCCTCCGCCCCGGCCAGGAGCCTGCGCAGCGCCAGGGGGTGGAGGTGCCCGGCGGGCAGGTCCGCGTAGAGGCCGGCGAGGATCCCCCCGGCACCCAGGGCCGCGACGACCTGCCGGGCGTCGGCGTCGTCCGGCAGCCCGGCGAGGACCTCGGGGACGTCAGGGATGTCGGGGACCGCCGGCTGGGCGTCAGGCATAGCTCACCCCCGGATCGAGCAGCGCGAGCGAGCCGTCCGCGAGGTGCAGCCGGTCGTTGCTGTAGTTCAGCGGGGCCGAGCGGAGGTCGCGCAGGGCGCGTTCCAGGCCGGTGGGGGAGTTCTTGAGGTAGCCGTGGCGCAGGCCGACGGCGTCGACGAGCTCCTCGACCGCGCGGTGGCACTCCTCGGACGCCGTGATCTTGAGGGCGTTGAGCAGCAGTTGGCACGAGGGGCGGGTGAGGGCGTCGCCGCCGTCCGCCTCGCGCACCACACCGGCGGTGTGCCGCAGCAGCGCGTGCACGGTGTCCAGGCGCTGCCGGGCCCGGGAGAGCCGGGTGAGCAGCAGCTCCGATTCGAGGTCGGCGCTCTTGCGGCCGGCGGGGCTGCGGAGCATGCGCAGGACGCGGGAGAGGGCACCGGTGGCCGTGCCGAGCCAGCTCGCGGACCAGCCGAGGTGGGCCATCGGGCCGAAGGTGTCGAGCACGACGGCGCGGAAGGCGCCGTGCTCGCCGACGACCTGGTGGTCGGGCACGCGGCCGGTGAGCTGGAGGGCCGTGCTGTGGCTGGCGCGCATGCCGAGCGGGTTCCAGTCGCCGGAGGAGGTGACGGTCAGCTGGTCGCGGTGGGCGTAGACGAGCGAGACGCTGTTGGCCGCCTCGGCGTCGGGGCTGCGCATGGTGATGAGGAAGCCGTCGGCGTACTGGCCGCCGGTGACGATGGGCGCGGTCCGGTCGATGACCAGCGTCCCCGGCTCGGCGGCGAGCGGGGAGGTCGCGCTCAGCAGGTGGCCGCCCTTGCCGGCCTCGGTGGTGACCGAGGCGAGGTACAGCTGGTCCGCCGCGACGCGGGGCAGCAGCTCGGCGGCGAGCCTCGGGCCCGCGTGGCGGACGAGCGCCGCGACCTGCTGGCAGTGCATGGTGAAGATCATCGCTACGGACATGTCGGCCCGGCCGAGCGCGATACCGGCGTCGATCATGTCGTCGACGGTGCCGCCGAGTCCCCCGTACTCGACGGGTACCAGCAGGCCCAGCAGGCGCTGCCGCCGCATCTCATCGAGTGCGGCGACGGGGAACTCGGCCTTGTCATCGGTCTGTTCGGCGTGTTTCTCGGCCACGGCGCGCACCTGCTCCACGGCCTCCGCGAAGGGCTTCGGGTGCGCCCGGTCGGACATGGTGCTCTCGCTCACTGGGCATCGGCCCCGGTGAGGACGCCCGTCCCGGGCTCGCCGGACGGCAGGGCGGCCGCGACCGTGCGCCAGAGGTTCCCGGCGGTGCTGAACGTCTGCTCGCTGAGGGCCTCGTCGGGCAGTTCCACCCCGAAGGTGTCCTCGATCGCGAACATCAGCTCGATGGCCTGCATGGAGTCCAGTCCGAGATCGCGCAGCGGCGTCGTGTCCGTGATGGGCTGGTCCTTCAGGAAGGGGAGAAACGGCTTGAGCATCTCGGTGAATCGGGTGTCCATGGAGGTCAGCGCCTTTCCGGATCGGTTGTGGGCACCCGGCGCAGTTCCAGCCGGGTGAGGTGGGGCGGCTCGTGGTGCGGCCGGTCGCCGTCGACGACGGCCTCCAGCGGCAGCGGGTGACCGAGGAACGCCACGAGGCTCGCGTAGAGCCCGTACGCCCCGGTGTTGGGGACGCGGAGCCGGTCCCCCGGCCGCAGCGGCGGCAGGGAGGCGTTCTTGCTCCAGGTGTCCAGCGGGGTGCAGAGCGGGCCTGCCACGACGGTCGGCTGCGGCTCGCCGCGTCCGGGCGCCTCGTCGTCGGTCACCAGGAGGGGGTTGAGCAGCGGCAGGCGGCGCAGCCCCGACATGCCGCCGAGGTGGTTGATCCCGGCGTCGGTGACGGCGACCGTGCGGCCGTGGGAGCGCTTGACGTCGAGGACGGTGGTGACGAGCGTGCCGGCGGTGCCGGTCAGATAGCGCCCCGACTCGAAGACGATCTCCGGGCCGCCGTCCCGCCAGCCGGGGGCCTCGCGGTCCAGGAGCGCCTCCAGGCCCGTGCGCAGCCCCGTCAGGTCCAGGGCCGTGCCGTCCTTGGCGAAGGGCGCGCCGAAGCCGCCGCCGAGGTCGAGGACGTCCAGGGTCACCCCGTGCACGGCCAGGGCCTGCCGAAGGCGGCCGGCGGTGGCCAGGGAGTGTGCGAACTGGCCGAGCAGCTCCTCCACGGCGCTCATGTTGGTGCCCATGTACAGGTGCAGGCCGACGACTTCGGCGTGATCCCGCCCGGCGAAGTCCTTGGGGGCTGCGAGCACCTCGTCGACGTCCACGCCGAACTGGGAGGTGACGCCGGTCATCGCCAGTCCCTGGCCGGGCACGGGCTGGCTGTCGTTGACGCGCAGCAGGCAGCGCACCCGGGCCGACCGGGCCCCGGCGGCGGCCTCCAGCTGGTCCAGCGCGTGGGCGGAGTCCACGGAGAAGTGCCGTACGCCCTGGTCGAGGGCGAGCGCGAGGTCGGTGTCGCGCTTGCCCGGCCCGGTGTACAGCACCGCGTCCGGCGGCCAGCCGGCGTCGAGCGCGGCCGCCAGCTCGCCGGGCGAGCAGACCTCGGGCAGCAGCCCGCCCCGGCGCAGCTCGGCGAGGACGGCGGGGTGCGGGTTGGCCTTGAGGGAGTAGTAGACGCCGGTGGCCTCCGGGAGGGCGGCGCGCAGGCGTTCGCGGTTGGCGCGCAGCTCCGCGAGGTCGTAGACGTACGCCGGGGTGGGCACGGTGCGCAGCGCCCGTTCGGCGGCGGTGAGCGGACTAGCCATGGAGGGCCTCGCTGCCCAGCAGGAGGTCCAGGGCCTTGCGGTCGACCTTGCCGTTGCCGTTGAGCGGGAACTCCGGCAGGACCGCGCAGCGCCGGGGGATCTTGAACTCCTCGATCTCCTCGCGCATCTCGGCCAGGACCCGTTCGGGCCGGACGTCGCCGGTGACGGCGAGCACGGCGGAACGTTCCTTCGTGGGGGCGAGCACCGTGGCGGACTCCACCCCGGGCACGCGCCGGGCGGCGGACTCCACTTCGGTGGTGCTCACGCGGAAGCCGCGTTCCTTGTAGATGTCGTCCCTGCGGCCGTCGAAGTACAGATAGCCGTCCTCGTCGATCCAGCCGTAGTCGCCGGTCCGCAGCTGCGGGAACAACTGCTCGTCGCGGAAGAAGCGTTCGGCGGTCAGCTCGGGGCGCCGCCAGTACCCGGCCATCACGTGCGGGCCCCGCACGACGAACTCGCCGAGCTCACCGGGCGGCAGCCGCCTGCCCGACGCGTCGATGGTGAAGACCTCGGTCCCCCTCAGCGGCAGCCCGCAGGCGCCGGGCCGCTCCAGGTCGCCGTCGGGCGGCATGATCGAGATGCGCTTGCACTCGGTCAGGCCGAACATCAGCTGGACCCGCAGCGCGGGCAGCCGCTCGCGGAGCGTGGCCAGCGCCTCGGCGGGCATGGCGGCCCCGGTGCTGGTGAGCAGCCGCAGCCGGGGCAGCGCGGTGGTGCCGCGCCGCAGCAGCCGGGCGAGGCCCTCGGCGACGGCGGGCACGGCGGGCAGCACGGTCGCCTCCGTACGGGCCAGGTTCCGCGCGAGCAGCGGTCCGGCGGCCGCGGAGTCGCCGAGGTGGACGTGCGCACCGCCGCACGCGGCGAGGAAGAGCTGGTAGAGGCCCACGTCGAAGGAGAGCGGCAGCGGGCAGTACACGACGTCCTCCGGGCGGTAGCCCAGCCGCTCCTGGATGGCCCGCGCGGCGAAGACGACCTGCTGGTGGGTGCTGACCACGGCCTTGGGCCGGGACGTGGTGCCGGAGGTGTAGATCAGGCAGACCGGGTCGACGGGCAGCGGCGTACGGCGCCGGGGCCGGTCGGTGGACCCGGACCGCATGGCCTCGGCGAGCGCGTCCACCGGGTGGGCGGGGATGCCGCGCTCCCCGGCGGCCTGCCGGGCCGCCGCGTCGTCGCTGACGAGCAGGGCGGGTTCGCAGTCGTCGAGGACGTGGGCGAGGGCCGTGCCGCGCACCTGCTCGTGCAGGACGGAGAAGACCACGCCCTGGCGGACGGCGCCGAAGACGAGGGCGGCCACGGGCACGGCCGGCGGGCAGACGACCACGACGCGGTCGCCGGGGCCGAGGCCCTGCGCGTCGAGCCAGGCGGCGACGCGGTGGGAGGCCGCGGCGAGTTCGCGGTAGGTCAGGGTGGTGGTCCGGTCGGAGACGGCCGGCTGGTCGGGGTGGGCGTGCGCGGCGTCGTCGAGCAGGCCGTGCAGCAGGGGGGCGAGGTCAGACGCCACGGCGCTCTCCTTCCTGGGGGTCGGGTCTTCCGGCGGCGGCGACGAGCGCGCACAGGGAGTCGAGGCTGTGCAGGTTCTCGGGTACGAGGTCGCCCGCGTCGAACTCGATGGCGAACTCCTTCTCCAGGCGCTCGACGATCTCCACCATCCGGAAGGAGCCGAAGGCCGGGATCGCGGTCAGCGGCTCGGCGTCCAGGCGGTGCGCGGGCACGTCGAGGACATCCGCCACGACCGCCCGTACGGCGTCGCGCGACGCGCCCCCGCCGGACCGGGCGGGCTCGGCGAACACCACGGTGTCGGCGCGCAGCAATTCGGCGGCGCGGTCGAGGAGTTCGGGTGGCTCGGCGCGGCCGCGCGCCACCCGGCGGTACGCCAGGTAGGCGTGCTCGACCAGCGCGTTCCACGCCTCCAGGTGGGCGTCCACCGCCGGGGACGGGGCGCCGTCGCGGTCGGCGGCGTACGCGGCGTGCAGCCTGCGCGAGCGGGCGAGCAGCCAGGTCTCCAGCGTGAACTGTTCGAGGGCGGCGGCACGGTCGGGGTGCTCGGCGTAGGCGCGGACGTAGTCGTCCACAGCCTGGTGATCGAACTCGCGTGCCGGCTCCGGGGCCGGGCCCAGGGGCGCCGGGGCGAACTCGATGATCTCGAAGCCGCCGGGCACGCCCGCCAGGATCGCCGCGAGCTCGTCCGCGCGGTAGGAGCGGCGCAGCGGTCTGGCCGGGCCCCACGGGGTCTCGTTGTGGTAGGCGTCGCTGATCACGACACCGTCGTCGGTGGCCTCCGCCAGGAAGCTGTGCTCGATGTGCTTCTGCCCGAAGTAGGGCACCCACGGCAGATGGAAGGCGTCGGCGACCACATAGACCGGCCGGCCGGCGGCGACGGTCGCCGCGCCCGCGTCCCCCGTGCGGTGCCCGGCCACGGCCAGGCCCAGCAGCTCGTACGCGTCGGCCGTGTGCTGGTCCAGGGTCGGCTCGACGGTCGGCAGGCCGTGGGCCCCGGGGCGGGTGCGCAGCCGCAGCCGGGCGCCCAGGCGCAGGGACGTGCCGGGCCCGTGGTGCTGGTCGGCGAGCAGCGCCAGGTTGGTCTGGAGGCAGTCCAGGAGATCGGCGCGGTGGGTGGTGGCGGCGCTCATGCGAGGACCTCCGGTCGGGTGCCGACCGGTGTGTCCCCGGCGCGCTTCAGCCCGCTGGTCGCGGCGAGCAGGGCGGCCGGGTCCGGATCGGGGTCGGACAGTTCGCCGGCCAGGAGCTGCTGGTAGGCGCCGAGGTCGAGGTAGCCGTGGCCGCTGACGCAGACGAGCACGCCGCGCCCGTCGCCCCGGTCACCGGCCGCCAGCCGCGCGGCCACCGCGAGCGCGTGCCCGGACTCCGGGGCGGGCAGCACCATCTCGTTCAGGGTGAACAGCCGCCCGGCCTCCAGCGCCTCGACCTGGCCGACGGCGACGGCGTCGACCTGGCCGGCGTGGCGCATCGCCGAGATGACCTTCGCGGCGCCGTGGAAGCGCAGCCCGGCCGAGTGCGAGTCGGGGATCCGGTAGTCGCTGCCGATGGTGTACATCGCCTCGCGCGGGCCGGCGCCGGTCGCGTCGGTCTTGTCGTAGGCGTAGACGCCCTTGCTGAGCTTGGGGCTGGCGGCGGACTCGGCGGCGACCAGCCGGGGCGGTGCCGTCCCGGCCGCCTTGGCGGCGGCGAAGAAGGGCAGCGCGATGCCACCGAAGTTGGACCCGGCGCCGACGGCGCCCACCACCGTGCCGGCCTCGCACTCCAGCGCCGCGAGCTGCTCCTGGGCCTCCAGGCCGATCACCGACTGGTGCAGGATGCTGTACGTCTCGCCGCTGCCGATGCAGAAGGCCGTGCCGGTGCGCCCGGCGGCGTACTCCACGGCCTCGCCGATGGCCAGCGAGAGGCTGTTGCCCTGGGTGCCGTCGTCGGCGCGGGCGACCTCCGTCAGGGAGCTCGGGCTGGCGTGCAGCTCGGCGCCGAGCATGCGCATCAGGACCCCGCGGTAGGGCTTCCGGTCGAGGCTGGAGCCGACCATGAAGACGGTGCAGCGCAGGCCGAACAGCGCGCAGGCGGCGGCCAGGGCGGTGCCCCACTGGCCCGCGCCGGTGCCGGTGACCAGCTCGGTCATGCCGGCCCGTTTGTAGTAGTACGCCTGGGCCAGCGCCGTGTTGAGCTTGTGGCTGCCGGAGATGTTGCCGCCCTCGTACTTCACGTACACCGGCACCTTGGCGCCGATGGCGCGCTCGAAGCCCGTGGCCCGCCACAGCGGTGTGGGCCGGAACGAGCGGTAGGCGGCGGCGACCTCCTCCGGGATGGGCCAGGTGTCGCGCGGCTGGATGCTCTGGCGGACGAGTTCCAGCGGCAGGTTGATGTGCACGCCGGAGCCGTCGGGGGCGCGTTCGGGCGCGAGGTCGGCGGGCAGTGGGGTGTCGAGGTGCGGCAGGACGCTGCGCCAGGCGGCCGGGACGCCGGGGGTGCTCACGCGTCCCCCTCGGCGGCGGTGGCCACGAGGTCGATGATGTCGCGCACGGTGTGGAAGGTCCGGCCGACGAAGAGGTCGTCGGGGAGCTCGACGCCCAGGTCGTCCTCCAGCCGGATCAGCATGCCGAGGAACCCGAGGGAGTTGACCTTCAGCAGCTCGCCGTTGAGCGGTTCGTCGTCGGCGACCGCGTCGGGCGTGACGGAGAGCCGGGACTCGGCGATGAGGACGCGCTTGACCGACGCGCTGATCAAGGTGAGGTCCGGTGTGGCGGTGGTGTCGCTCGGCACTGGGTTGTGTCCTTCTGTGGGCGGGCCGTGGGTGCCTCGGGGCGGGAGGGGCCGCGTCATCGCGGCGCGTCGCGGAGGGTGCCGCGCGCGGAGACGACCCAGCTGCGGGTGAGCAGGGAGCGCAGGGTGACCGGGCCGCGGACGTGCAGCCGCCCGGTGCTGATCGACAGCTCGGGGCCGAGCTCCATCGTCGGGCCGTCGTGCAGGCGCAGCGAGCCGTTGGTGACGAGGGTGGCGGCGTCGACGCGGGCGACGAAGGCGTCGATGGTGTGCGGGTCCTCGGCGACGATGCCCTCGGTGTGGCCGGAGCCGTGCCGGCGGATGTGGCGGACCGCCGCGTCGAGCCCGTCGACGGCCAGGACGCCGACGGCCGGGTCGAGGAACTCGCGCCCCAGGTCGTGCGCTTCCAGCGGCTGTACGTGGACCTCTCCGCCGGCGGTGACGGGCAGGAGCGTGGGGTCGACGCGGAGCGTGGTGGGCCGGCCGTCGCGGAGCGCGGCCTCGGCCAGCCGGGCGGCGAACTCCTCGGCGACGCAGGCGTCGACGAGGGCCAGTTCGAGGGTGTTGCAGGCGGTCGGCTCGGACAGCTTGCTGTCGAGGGCGATCGCCGCGGCCAGCTCCAGGTCGGCGCTGCGGTGGACGTAGAGGTGGTTGACGCCGCCGCCACTGGCGATGACCGGGATGGAGGTCGCCGTGCGGCAGTAGTCGATGAGGGAGGGGCTGCCGCGCGGGATGAGGACGTCGACGGCGTCCGGCTGCCCGAGCAGCCACCGGAGCTGGGCGCGCTTGGGGTCGTCGAGCACGGCGGCCATGCCGGCGGGCAGGCCCGCGCTCTCGGCGGCGGCGGCGAGGGTGCCGGCCAGTGCGGCGTTGGTGGCGGCGATCTCCTTGCCGCCGCGCAGCAGTACGGCGTTCCCCGTGGCGACGCTGAGCAGGGCGCCCTCGACGGTGACGGTGGGCCGGGCCTCGTAGACCATCAGGACGACGCCCAGCGGCTTGGGGACCTGGCGGCGGCTGCCCCACCGGCCGATGGGTGTCTCGGGGCCCTTGGCGGTGGCCTCGGGCAGGGCGTCGTGCACCGAGGCGGCGAGCCGCTCCAGCACGTCGAGGTGGTCGTCGGTCAGGCGGAGCCGGTCGACGAGGGTGGCGGGCAGGCCGCGGGTCGTCGCGGTGGCGACGTCCTCCGCGTTGGCCTTGAGGATGTCCGGCCAGTCCGCCCGCAGCCGGTCGGCCAGCTCGCGGCAGTAGCGCTGGTAGGCGGGGTCGCCGACCGGCGGTGCCAGGTCGCTCGCGGCCCGGGCGGCCCGCACGGTCTCTTGCGTGGCCTCTTCTATGGACGGGGGCATGGGTCTCCTACCACATGAACTGGCCACCGTCGACGATCAGCTTCTGCCCCGTGATGTAGGCGCTGGAGGCGCCGGTCAGGAATTCCAGGGCGTCGGCGATGTCGGAGGTGGAACCAATACGTCGTTGGGGGATCTGGCGCAGGACGGACTCGCGGGCCACGGGGTCGTCGAGGTGGAAGCGTTCGACGAGCTCCTCGGTCCAGGTCATGCCGGGGATCAGGCAGTTGACCCGGATGCGCGGGGCGAGTTCGAGGGCCAGGCATTTGGTGAGGTGCAGCAGGCCGGCCTTGCTCGCGCAGTAGCCGGCGCCGTCGGTGCGGGGGCGGATGCCGGTGGTGGCACCGATGTTGATGACGTTCCCGCCGTCCGGGCGGTCCAGCATGTGCGGGACCACGGCCTGGGTGAGGTGGAAGGCGCCGGAGAGGTTGGTGTCCAGGACCCGGCGCCATTCGTCGGGGGTGATGTCGAGGAACGGCTTGTCGATGTTGATGCCCGCGTTGTTGACCAGCAGGGCGGGCGCTCCGTGCGTCTCGACGACGCCGGTGACGGCGGCCCGTACGGCGTCCGGATCGGCGATGTCGACGCGGACGGTGTCCACGGCGGGCCCGAGGTCGTCCCGCAGGGCGCGCGCCGCGTCGGTGTCGGAGCGGTAGAGGGCGACGACGCGGTGGCCGAGCTTCACGAGGCGTTCGGTGAGCGTCCGCCCGATGCCGCGGGTGCCGCCGCTGACGATCGCCAGGGGCGCCTCGGTCGTCGCGAGGGGCGTATCGGTCATGACCGTGCCTCCTGGGCGGCGATCCGGGCCCGGTCGACCTTGCCGGTGACGCCGAGCGGCAGCTCCTGCCGGACGGTGACGGTCTCGGGCACCATGTAGACCGGGAGCCGGGCGGCGAGCGCCGCCTTGATCCCGGCGACGAAGTCCGCGCCTGGGTCGGCCTGCTGGGGTACGACGTAGGCGGCGAGCCGGTCGCGTCCGCTGGGCCCCCGCTCCAGGGCGACGACGGCGTTGCGCACCCGGTCCAGGCCGCGCAGGGCCACCTCGATCTCTTCGAGCTCGATACGGAAGCCGCGGACCTTGACCTGCCGGTCGGCGCGGCCGAGGAAGACCATCTCGCCGCAGTTCACCTCGACGATGTCGCCCGTGCGGTAGTGGACCCCGTCCCGGCCGGGCAGCGTGACGAACCGTTCCGCCGTGAGGTCGGGGCGCCCGAGGTAGCCGTCGGCGACGCACGGGCCGCCGAGGTAGAGCTCGCCGACGACCGCCTCCTTGCCGTCCTCGTCGAGGACGACGGGCTCGTGGCCGGGCATGGCCTGCCCGATGGGCACGCGGTCGCCGCCGGACCAGCCCTCGTGGATCCAGTACAGGGTGGCGGTGACGACGGTCTCGGTCGGGCCGTAGGTGTTGCACACCGGGATCCGGCCGAGCGGCCCGTTGGACCAGCGGCGGACCACGGCGGCGCTGACGGCCTCGCCGCCGAAGACGATGCCCCGCAGGCCGCCCAGGGCGGCCACGTCGGCCTCGGAGAGCTCCTCGCCGAAGAACGCCTCGAAGTAGGCGGTGGTGCACAGCACGAACGTGACCCCGTGGGTGCGGACCCGCTCGAACATCTGCGGCCCGGTCCACAGGGCGGCGCCCCGCAGCAGGACCGTGCCGCCGGCGACCAGGATCGCCCACATCTCCTCGACGGCGGCGTCGAAGCTGGGCGAGGCGAACGACAGGGCCACGTCGGTGGCGGTGAAGTCGTAGGCGTGGACGGCGCCTTGGAGGAAGACGGCCAGCGGTCGGTGGGAGACGACGACGCCCTTGGGGACGCCCGTGGAGCCCGAGGTGTAGATGATGTACGCGGGGTCGTCGCCGGTCGCGCGGGGCTTCACGGGCTCCTCGGCCGCCTCGCGCGGGAGGGTGTCCACCCGCAGCGTCGGCAGGCCGGTGGACAGGTCCGTGGTGGTCCCCGTGTCGAGGACGAGTCCCGCGCCGGTGTCGGTGAGCACGTGCCGTACACGCTCGGCCGGCAGCCTCGGGTCGAGGGGCACCCAGGCCAGGCCGGCCAGCCAGGCGCCGAGCGCCCCCGCCATGAACTCGGCGGTGCCCGGGCCCAGCAGGGCCACGGTCCGCTCGCCGGCGTCCGCGCGCTCCGCCAGGACGCGGGCGACCTGGGTGGCCTGTCCCCACAGCTCGCCGTAGGTGAGGCGGGTGGTGCCGCAGATGACGGCGGTCTTGTCGGGGGTGGCCCGGACGCGTTCCTCGATCAGCTGGACGGTGGTGGTCATGCCGCTCCTCACAGGGTCGCCTCCGGTCGGGTGGCCGCCGCCTCGTCCACGTACGCCGCCAGGGCGCGGATCGTCGGGCGCTGGAAGAACACGCCGACCGGCACGCGCAGGCCGGTGGTGCGCTCCAGGGCGGTGACGAGCTTGAGGACGTCGAAGGAGTTGCCGCCCAGCGCGAAGAAGGAGTCCTCGGGCCCGGCCGGCTCCCGGTCGAGCAGCTCGCCCCACAGCTTCCGGAGCTCGCTCTCGGTGCCGGTGGGCTCCCACACCGGGGCCGGCCCGGTCGCGAGGGCCGTGAACTCGCCCGCCTCGAAGCGGCGCAGCAGGGCCGGCCGGTCGACCTTGCCGTTGGGGGTGAGCGGCACGGACTCCACGGTCAGGATGTGCCGGGGGATCATGTAGGTCGGCAGCGCCTGTTCCAGTGCCCCGCGCAGCTCGCCCTCCGCCAGCTCACCGTCTCCGGCGGCCCGTACGAACAGGCACAGCGCCGCCCGCTCACCGGCGCCCCGCACGGCGGCCGCGGCGGCCGCGACCCCCGGCAGGCGTTCGGCCGCGGTCTCGATCTCGCCGAGCTCGACGCGGTGGCCGCGCACCTTGACCTGCGCGTCGCGCCGGCCCAGGAAGATCAGCGCGTCGTCCTCGGCGAGCAGCGCGAGGTCGCCGGTGCGGTACATCCGCCCCGCGCCGTCCCCCGGCGCCGGCAGGAACGCGGCGGCCGTGCGCTCCTCGTCGTTGACATAGCCGTCGGCGGTGCAGATCCCGCCCAGATAGAGCTCGCCCACCGCGCCGGGCGGCACCGGCCGGCCGTCCTGGTCCAGGAGGTGGGCGTCGACGCCCCGGAGCGGCCGGCCGATGGGGACGTGCGCGGGGTGGTCGTGGTCGCCGCCCGCCAGCACGTGGTAGGTCACGGCGTGCGTCTCGGTCGGCCCGTAGAGATTGACGACCTGACGCGTGTCGGACCGCGCGATGAGCCGCTCGGCCCTGCTGTCGAGGTGCAGTTGCTCCCCCGACACGCACAGGAACCGCAGTCCGGCGAGCTCCCGCCCGGCGTCCAGGGCCGCGCCGGCGAACGCCCCGAGGACGGCGACGGGCAGATAGACGTGCGTCAGGGCCGCCTCGTCGACGAGGGCCGTGACCCGGTCGAGGTCCCGGCGGTCGGTCCCGCCCAGGCCGTACACGGTCCCGCCGCACGCGAGCGTCGGGAAGATCTCCTGGTACGAGACGTCGAAGCCCAGCGGCGCGAACTGAAGGAACCGGGTGTCGGGCCCCATGGCGAGGGCGTCCGCCTGCCAGCGCAGCAGGTTGATCAGCGCGGCCTGGCCCATCCTGACGCCCTTGGGGCGGCCGGTGGATCCCGAGGTGAACATGACGTACACCGGGTCGGTGCCCCAGGGCTCCGGGAGGCGGTCGCCGCCCTCGGCCTCCAGGTCGCCGATCGCGGCGCGCGCCGGCTCGTCGGGGACCACGGTCCGGCGGCTGATGAGGAACGGGCACTCGGCGGTGGCCAGCATGTAGGACAGCCGGTCGGCCGGCAGTGCGGGGTCGATCGGCAGATAGGCGGCGCCGCACCACAGGATGGCGAGCATGGCGGTGACCGTGTCGGGCAGCGAGTCCGGCACGAGGCCGACGGTGTCGCCCGGCCGCACGCCCCGGGCGCGCAGCCCGGCGGCGGCCCGCGCGGCGCGGTCCAGCAGCCGCGCGTAGGTCAGTCCCGTACTGCCGGGCTCGGTGACGGCGACGGCGTCCGGTGTGCGCCGGGCCGCGGCGAGGACCATCCCGAGCAGCCCTCCCTCGGCGTCCCCGTCGGCGCCGCCGCCCTGCCGCAGCACGGGCCGGTCGCGGGTGTCGAGCGCCCGGAGCAGCTCCCCGGTGGTGGCCTTCGGCGCGGCGAGCGCGCCGGCCAGCAGCTGCCGGTACTCGGTGAGGAACCTGTGCGCGTACGACGCCGGGAGCAGGTCCGCGTCGTACTCCAGCTCCAGTTCCAGCCCGTCGTCGACCGGCGTCGCGCCGAGCCACAGGTCGAACTTCGCCGTGTCGTTGTGGACGAACTCCACGCGGGCCTCGATGCCGGGCGCGAGCTCGCGGCGGGTGCGCAGCCCGTCCTGCATGGCGAACATGCACTGGAAGACGGGGTTGCGGTTCGAGGACCGCTCGGGGGCGACCTCGGTGACGAGCGCGTCGAAGGGCACCGACTGATAGCCCTTGGCCTCGCGCACCCGCTCGGCCACGGCGGAGCAGTGGTCGTCGAACGGCCGGTCCCGGGCGGGCAGGACGATGGGCAGGGTGTTGACGAAGAACCCGCACAGCTGGTGGGAGGCGATCGTGCGGCGCGCGGAGAACGGGCTGCCGACGATGACGTCGCGGTTGCCCGAGTAGTCGCCCAGGAGGATCGCGTAGACGGCGAGCAGCAGGGAGTACGGGGTCGTCGACAGCTCGCGCGCGACCCGCGTGAGGCGGGCCCACTCCGCGGTGGGGAGCAGGGCGCGCAGGATGCCGCCGCGGAATCCGGTGTCCGCCGGGCGGCCGGGTACGGGATAGAGCGTCGTCGGCGGTACGTCCGCCAGGGCGGCGGCCAGGTCCCGTACGGCACCGGCCGCGACGGCCGCCTCGGAGGCGGCGCACTGGGCGGTGAGCTCGGCCTTCAGCCACCGCTCGCGCTCGTGCTCGGCGGGGCTCTCGGGCGTCGCGGAGCCGGTCGCGGCGGCCGCGTAGCCCTCGCACAGCTCGTCGAGGAGGACCTCCATGGACACGCCGTCGCTGATGGCGTGGTGGACGTTGCACAGCAGCGCGGACCGCTCCCGGCCGAGCAGCAGCCGGAACCGGCACAGCGGTGCCTGGCGCAGGTCGACCGGTTCGGCGGCGAACTCCCGGCTCCGCTCGTCCAGCCACTTGGCCCAGTCCTCGTCCCCGCCCGCGTGGTCGACGATGTCCAGGGGCGCCTCGCCGGGCGCGGTGACCACCGCGCGCGGGGCGCCGGAGGACAGGTCGAACCGGGTGCGCAGGGTGGGCTGGACGCGCAGCAGGCGGTTCAGCGCCGCCCGCAGCGGCGCCGCCTCCACCACCGTGCCGAAGACCAGCCGGAAGCCGATGTTGTAGAGGTCCTTGCGGTCCACCGCCTCCTGGATGAACAGGAGGTTGCGCTGCGAAGGGGTCACGGGCAGTTCTTCGTGGTGCTCCACGCTCTCTTCTCTCCTCATCGTCCGCCGGACCTCAGGACGCGGCGTGCCAGCGGGCGACGAACGCGCGCAGGTCGGCGACGGTGATCACCTCGGCGAGCCCCTGGGGGTCGATCTCCTGCGTGGGGTCGAGCGCCAGGTCGGCGATGATCCGCAGCAGCAGGAGCGAGTCGACGCCCAGCGCGGCCAGTTCGGTCCCGTCGGTGAACGGTTCGTGCCCGACCCTTTTGCCGAGGGCGGCCGTTACGCGCTCGGAGAGAGCTCCGTCCGCGGAGCGGTCTTCCTGCGGTCGGGGCGGCGATGCTGTCATGGACGGGACCCATCCCTTCGGAGGTGCTGGAGCGCACGACTCGCTCCAGCACATCAGCCCGCCCTACCGTTTCCCTGACGTCGCCCTACACCCGCCCTATCCCACCGCTACCGCCGTCCTAACGGCGTTCTATCGACGCACTACAGGTCCGGTATCCAGGCGGCATCGGGGGCGGCAAACACAGATCAGCCCGTGCCGAAGGGTTCGGCACGGGCTCGGAGCGCGGCTCAGTCCACGGCCCGGCGCACGGCCGGCTGCTCCCCGGGGAAGTCTCCGGGGACGGCGTCCATCAGGAGCTCGTCGACGGACCGACCGAGCCAGTAGCCGGACTGACGCAGCCGTCCCACGTGCGATGGCGCCTGCCCATCGAGGCTCTCCCACTACATGCCTGAGGGCCTGCCCCACGGCAAAGGGGGCAGGCCCTCAGGCTCGGGCGAACCCTTCAGACTCCGACGGCCTCAGCCAGGAAGTTGGCGTTCGCCGCCAGGTCGTGTCCGAGGTTCACGCAATGATGCGGAAGCTGGGCAAGACGATCACTCACGGTCTCTCGGTTCTCGGCCCGGCCGCCGCCTTCGATGCCGCCCGCGAGATCTAGCCGATGGCCGGGGCCGGTACGGTACGGGCGCGGTCACCTCACTTGGTCTGAGGGGGACGCGCCTTGTTGCCTGGTCAGGCGGTCAGCTGTGGGGGCGGTGTGGCCGCGAGAACGTCTCGTAGGTCGCGTGCGGCCGGTAGTTCGCGGGCGCCGTGCGGCAAGCCGCCGGTCAGTTCCTGGCCCCGGCGGGCGATCAGGCCGGTCCGGTAGGCGGGTGGGAGGGCGGTGATGATGTGCACTGCCTGGGCGCACGCGCTGCCGTGGTCGCCGCTGGCGGCGGTGCACAGGGCTTCGTCGAGGTGGATCAGGGCGGGGGACATGACCGAGGTGGGGCTGATCGTCCGTAGGGCCTCCGTCTGCATTTCGGCGGCGGGGCGGGTGTCTCCGATGCCGGTGTAGGTCCGGCTGGCATGGACGAGGTGCTGCTGGAGCGGGTAGCCGTACCAGGTGCCCGATGCGTCGGTGTCCCGTAGCCGGCCGCGGGCGTGCTCGGCGTCGGCTATCGCTTTGCGGGCCTCCGCGTGGTGGCCGAGGGCTGCGTGGGCGCGGGCCTGTGCTGCGGCGGCGAGCGCGGCGGCGGCCGAGACGCCGTCGCCTGCGAGGCTGCGGGCGCGGTCGGCGAGGCGGAGGGCGGCGGCGGGCTGACCCCAATTGAGGGGGACCATCGCTTCCCGCGCGGTCACCCACGCCTGTACCGCCCTGTCGCCGCTGGCCGTGGCGGCCGTGGCGGCGTTCGCGTACCAGCGGTGTGCGTCGCGGGGGTGGCCCATGTCGCCGAGGACCAGGGCGACGATGCCGGACAGCTGCGCGGTCACCCGCAGGACCCGCTGGCGTTCATCGTCGTCCAGCGGCTTGCCCAGGAGCCGGTTGACGTCCTCGACGTCGAGGAGGGCGTCGTGCAGGAGCGCGATGGGGGCACGGCCTCCGTAGCCGCAGCCGTACCGCCAGGCGGTCTCCTCCCACTGGTGGATCAGGGCGTCACGGCCCGCTGCCGTGGTGAGGGCGGATTCGGCCCTGGCCTGCTGTGCGGCAAGCAGTTCGAGGACCGGCGGGGACAGGGCGGCGCTGGCTCCCAGCGCCACGCGGATGATGGTGCGTCGTTTCATGTCGTCTTCTCCCTCCTCTCCCGCCGAGGGATGTGCCGAAGCGCCGTCGCCGAGAGAGCTTGTGGTGGTGGGCGGGAGCGGGCATTCGCCGGCTGCCCACGGCCGAAGGCGGGAGAGCGCTCCACCGGTGCCCAGGACGGTGTCGCACTCCGCCGTCATGTCCTTCGACAGCAGGTGCTTACCCGATTCGGCGTGGGAGATCAGTGACCGGTCGCAGTGAAGGCGGTCAGCTAAGCCCTGCTGGGCCATGCCCCGGAACGTGCGCCACGCCAGCAGCTCGCTTCCCACGAACTCGGGCCAGCTCGCGTACGGGTTGAGATCCCTCGGACGCCGCGCCACGGTGTACCCCCTCATTGTGAGGACCTGGACTCACATTCCCTCACGATGCCAGACCTTCCGCGTGCCGGGCGGCCGGTCCAGTCTTCACACCAGGGCTCCAATCACCTTCTGTACCAAGGGCGTTCACTCCCGGAGTCTGGTTGGCGCGGTGGTTCACCATCCCTTGCGATGAGCCCGGCGGACCACCGCATCCCGTCTTCAGCAGATCGAGGAATCGTTTGCGATGACGAACGACGGAATCACTTACTACCTGCGGGACTTTGTGGCCCTGCTGGTACTCGGTCTGGCCGGTCCCATGACCGTTCTGCACCAGCAAGCCGGGCAAATCCTGGGGCTCGTCCACGACGAGGCGCCGACGTTCATGTCGGTCCCGGACGACATACCGGGCTGATCCACGCTGTCCGCGGAGGTGGGCCCGTTCACCTCCGCCGGCCAGGCGTCGCTCCTCACCTGCCGCTGACCGTCCTGCACGAGGTCACCGGCTCCTGCAAGCCGCTCCGGCGCCCGGTGCGCCGATGTCCATTCCCGGGCGCCGGAGCCTTCCAGACGCCGCCTTCCCCCGAGGGCGGCCAGGGCCCGCCCGTCGGCCTCGCCACGGCGGGCGGGCCCGCGCGGGGAAGTCCCGCCCCGGCGGGCCGGCGGCTCCGGCCGCCGGGGCGAGGACACCCCAGCGCCCTGCCGCACGGCACCTTGCAGCGCTTCGCCCTTCCTGGAGGCCATCGTGAAAGTTCCGCTCACCCTCGCCCCGGCCCGCGCCCGGGACGAGACCGACTGGACCGCCCTGCTGAACTTCGCCGCCCTGCGGGGACAGCTGCGCGTCTCCTTCGGCCCGGCCTGCAACATCGCCTGCTGGTTCTGCCACGACGAGGGCGACATCCCGCCGGGCCTGGCCCGGCGGGACCACTCGAAGAAGCAGCGGCCCCGCTCGCTGTGCGCCGAGCACTACGTCACGGTCATCTCCGCGCTGCTGAAGGCCGGGCTGAAGCGGGTGTACTTCACCGGCGGGGAACCGCTCACCTCGCCCCTGGCCCGGCCCGTCCTTGAGCAGCTCCCGGCCCCGCGCCCGGACACCTCCTACACCCTGATCACCAACGGCACCCGCGTGCGCGCCAGCCAGAACTGGCTGGCCGGCGTCCCGCTGGACAAGGTGAAGGTCTCCCTGCACTACTTCTCCGACGACACCTTCCGCGCCATCGCCGCAACTCGCCTGGGCATCGCATCGGTGCTGGACGGCATCGAGGCCGCACGCGAGATCTTCGAGCAGGTGGAGCTGAACTGCCTGCTGCTGAAGGACAACGCCCACGAGGTGAGGCCCATCCTGGACTTCGCCCTGGCCCGGCGGATGCCGGTGCAGTTCATCGAGCTGGTCGGCACCGACTTCAACGAGGACCGGGCCGAGGCCGCCGTCCCCGCCGACAACATCGTGGCCCACCTGCGGACCCTGACCCGCGATGAGCACACCGAGGTCGCCGGGGTCGGCCAGGGACGGCGCGTCTTCCGGATCGACGGCATCGAGATCGACGTCATCCACCGCAACCTCGGCCGCCACCACGTCGGCCAGTGCGGCACCTGCCCCCAGCGGACCAAGTGCGTCGAGGGGTTCTGGGCCCTGCGCCTGGACCACGACAGCGGCCTCCAGCCCTGCCTGCTGCGCGGGGATCTCCGCATGGATCTCAAGGACCTGCTCGACGACCCGGACCACCTCGCCGCAGCCGTCGCCGGTCACATCGCCGCCTTCACCGAGGGGACGCTATGAGCCTGCCGCCCGCCTACGCGCCCGCCTCCTACGACCGCGCCCGAGGCGGCTTCAGCGTCCTGGAAGGGCTCTCCGGGGTCGGGAAGACCACCGCCAAGGACCGCCTCGCCGACCGGCTGGCGGCGGCCGGCCTGCACACCCTGCCCCGCCCGCACAGCGACTGGTCGTCGGTGGTGAACGCGCGGCTGCGGCCCCTGCCGCAGTTCGCCTTCTACCTCTCCGGGCTCCTACACGCCTCCGACTCGGTCCGCTCCTACCGCGTGCACGGCCCCGTGGTCACCGACCGGTACGTCTCCTCCGTCCTGGCCTGCCACGCGGCCGTCCACGACATTCCCCTGGCCGACGTCCAGCTGATGCTGGGCCCCTTCCGCCCCTACCTGGAGATCCCCGACCACACCTTCTACCTGCGCTGTTCCGAGGCATCACTGAGGCAGCGGTTGGAGGCGAAGGAACAGGGCGGCGCCCTCACTCCGGACGATGCGGAGCTGTTCTCCGTGCCGGACCGTCTCGGGCGCCTTCTGGCGAATTTCGAAGCGGTCGCCGAGGCCGACCCCACGGCCGTCGTGGTGGACACCGATGGCAAGTCCCCGGACGAGCTGGCCGACTGGATCACCGCCTACCTGGAGGACGCGCGTGCTTGACCCCATCGACGCTGAGAAGGTCATCCGCGACGGCGCCGCCGCCGGGCGTCTGCCCGGACAGATCCACGAAGGGGTCGGCTGGTGGGCCGGCGCGTGCCTGGTCGTCGTCACCCAGGCCACCCGCATCGCGGTCGCCTACGACGGCCGGGCCACCAGCGCCACCTTCCACCGCCACCTGTGCCGGGGCGCGATGAACGCCCAGCACTTCGCCTGCACCGTCACCGACCTGCGCGTGGTCGGCGAGACCGAGCTGCTGGCCGCCATGAAGGAGCTGGGCGGCATCCCCGGCGCCCTGGTGACCAGCTCGGCCGACAAGGACGGGGAGAGCGTCCGCATCGCCCTGTACGGCCGCGACGGCGCCCCGCTGTCCGAGGGTGCAGGCCTGGCCCGCATCCGCCGGCTGATCACCGAGGACCGCGTGCCCCGCCCCGTCAACGACCAGGCACGCGGACGGGTGGAGCACTACAGGCCGGCGGAAGGAGACGGGCAGTGATCAACGCGACCGACATCATCACCTCCGGCACGAGCATCCTGTTCGTGACGCTGGACTCCCTGCGCCACGACATGGCCCGCTCCGCCTACGACGAGGGCCTCACCCCGCACCTGGCCGCCGTGCTGCCCGAGGGCGGCTGGCAGCGGCGGCACACCCCCGGCACCTTCACCCTCCCCGCCCACATGGCGTTCTTCTCCGGCTTCCTGCCCAAACTGCCCCAGCCCGAGCAACCGCCCCGCCTGTGGGAATGCCGCCCGCCCGCGTTCAAGACCGTCCCGCCCGAGACGTTCCTGTTCGACGCCCCGAACCTCCTGGCCGGCCTCGGCCAGCACGGCTACCGGACCATGTGCGTTGGTGGGGTGACCTACTTCTCTCGCCAGACCCCGCTCGGCAGCGTGCTGCCGCAGATGTTCGACGAGGACCACTGGCGGCCAGAGTTCTGCTCGCCCGAGCCCGACTCCACCCGCCACCAGGTGGACCAGGCACTCGACCTCGCCGACCGGCACCGGGACCGGCCACTGCTGCTGTTCGTCAACATCTCTGCCACCCACGTCCCCCACGGCCACTACCTTGGGCAGTCCGCCGACACCGCACTGTCCCAGCGGGCCGCGCTCGCCTACGCCGACGAACACCTCGGCCGCCTGATCACCACCCTGACCGCCAAGGACAGATGGCTGATCATCATGTGCGCCGACCACGGCGACGCCTACGGCGAGGACGGCTACCACGGCCGGGGCATCGCCCACCCCGTCGTGATGAATGTTCCCTATGCGGCCATGGTGAGGTAGGCCCCGGCGCTAGGCTCGCTCGCCATGAGCGATGAGGTTCACCGGCGAGGCCCGGCCCGCGACGCCGCCGTGGTGGTGGCCCGCGACGACCAGGGCCTCGTCGCCATCCTGACCGCCGACTTCCCCCGCCACGGCGGCGAATACCTGTTCCTGCCCGGCGGGCGGCGCGAGGACGGCGAGAGCCCCCAGCAATGCGCACAACGAGAACTCCAGGAAGAGGCCGGCATCACCGCCAGGCGCTGGCAACCCCTGGGCACGTACGCCATCATCCTGGAGTCCACCGCCCGCATCCACCTCTACCAGGCCCACGACCTCACCCTCGGCCCGCAGCAACTCACACCCACCGAGGAAGACTTCAAGCTCTCCTGGTGGCCCATGGCGGACGCCATCACCGCCGCCGCCGAAGGCCGTTTCCTCCTCCCGGCCGGCCCCCTCGCCCTGCTGCTGGCCGAACGCGCCGGGTAACACCCCGCCCAAGGCGCCCGGCACCGGCCGTTGTCGTACCCCGCCGCCATCATCAAGCGTATGGACGACACCCGCGGCCGTTTCGCTGCCTGCGACCGGCAGATCCCCGCGTGGGCCGGCACCGTCGGACTCGGCTGGGCGCCCCTGCTCGACCAGCTCCACCGCGACCTGCTCCGTACCCGCCATCCCTCAAGCATGGATCGAGCAGACAAAGCCCGGCTCCGTCATCCACACCGACATCGCGCTCGGCATCGAGGGCGGCCTCGTCCGCCTGACCACCGACGAGGAACACCGCGCACGCGGGAAGTTCACCCGCACCACCGGCCGATTCATGGCCGCACGGACCGACGCCCGTGTCTACCTCCGACCCAACCACGCGCCGACCGCCCCCGAGGCCGGCAAACGCCCGACCCCCGTCACGGCAACCGCCATCCGCACGCGCCGCTGGCAGGGGATCCAAAGGACGGGCCGACAGCGGAGGGAAGTGATGGCATGGGGCCCGGCGCGCTGCCCACCCGGCCTGTACGGGGCCGGGCGCCGTACTCCCGCCGTCGCGGATGCGGGCGCGTAAGGCGATAGGCCGCCTCCCCACGGCACATGGGAAGGCGGCCACTTCGGCAACGTCGCGCGGGCTCAGGAGACGGCGACCCGCACCGAGATCCCCGCGAGTACGGTGCCCATCACGAAGCGCTGGATGCTCAGCCACCGCGGGCGGCTGCGCAGGAATCCGGAGATGGAGCCGGCGGCCATGGCGATCAGACCGTTGACGGTGATCGCTATGGCTATCTGGACGAGCCCGAGTATCAGGCTCTGGGTGGCCACGGAGCCCCGGTCGGGCTCGACGAACTGTGGCAGCACCGAGATGTAGAGGATGGCGATCTTGGGGTTGAGGAGGTTGGTGACCAGACCCATCGTGAAGAGCTTGCGCGGCGGGTCCGGCGGCAGCGGCTTGGGGTCGAAGGCGGAGACCCCGCCCGGTTTGAGGGTCTTCCAGGCGAGCCAGGCCAGGTACGCGGCACCGGCCAGCTTGACGGCCGTGTAGACGGCCGGAACGAGGCTGAAGAGGGCGGCGATGCCCGCGATCGCGGCCACGAGGTAGACGAAGAAGCCGACGGCGACGCCGACGAGGGAGATCAGCCCGGCCTTGCGGCCCTGTGTCACCGACCGCGACACGAGGTAGATCATGTTGGGGCCGGGGGTGAGGACCAGGCCCAGGGCGACGAGCGCCATGCCGATCACGGCGTGCGTGCTGACCATGCGATTCCTTAACGTCCTTCGCGAACGGGGCGGTGCCTAGCGGTCGAGACCGCAGCCGCCCCGACTGACGGCTGACGTCGGGTATTCAACCGCAACACAGTCCAGGGTGAATTGGTCGGCCGTGGCCTGAATCGCCTTCTCCACCTCGTGAGTTGTGGACCCCTTGAACCGGAACCGCGCGCCGACGTGCTCGTACCCGCCGACCTTCGGCATCACATAGCCCACCGGCGGCACGACCTGGGTGTACGGGCCGGTGCCGACGGCACCCGGTGAGGGGGCCGGCAGCCCGGTGGCCACCACCTCGCAGGGCGCGGGCACGGGCGTGGGCACCAGGAGCCAGCCGCCCCGGCCGTCCTCGCGGACGCGGGGCCGGTCGGCGACGGGTTCGCGGCCCAGCTGGATGGCGGTCGCGGCGGCCATCAGGTCCAGGCCGTGCACCTCGCGCCAGATGAAGGGGATCTCCGCTCCCCCGACCCGGCAGCCGGCCTCCAGGAAGGTCAGGCGCGGCGCCCCGCCCCCCTCACCGGGCCCGACGAACGCCTCCAGGTGGAACACCCACGGCCGGCGGCCGCCCAGCGCGGCCGCGACCGCCGCCGTGAACTCGCCGAGCGGGCCGAGCAGCGCCGGGTCGTCCTCCTCCACCGAGCCCAGCGCCTGGCCCTCGGTGAAGTCGACGCAGGTGTTCACGTACCGCGAGGCCCGCCAGGGCCCCAGGGTCGTGCCCGTCCACAGGCCGTCGATGTGGAAGATCCCGTCCGGGCAGAACGTCTGCACCAGCCGGGCCTCGGGCGGCTGCGCCTCCAGCGCGGCCAGCTCCTCCGGGGAGCCGATCCGCAGCACGCCGCGGCTGGCGGTCCCGCGCCGCGGCTTGACCACCACCGGCCAGCCGTGCGCCTCGGCGAACTCCCGTACCGACGCCGCGTCCGGCGCGTCGGCGAAGGCGGGCGTACGGATCCCGGCGCACGCCACGATCTCCGTCATGGTCAGCTTGTCGCGGAACCGCGCCAGCTCCATCGGGCTCTGTCCCGGGCAGCCCAGCTGCGCCCGCAGCAGGGCCGCCGTGTCCAGGTCGCCCTCGTTGAGCGCCACCACCCGCGCGGGCGCGCCGAACCGTACGGACAGGGTGTCGGCGGCCTGCTTGACCTGGTGGAAGTCGTCGGTCTCCCGGACCGTGACGATGCCCGCCGCGCTGTCGGGGATCGACTGCCTGCCCAGCACCGTGGTCACGTAGGTGACGCGGTGGGCGCTGTGGTCGATGTAGTCCTCGTACAGCGCGTACCGGTCGCGCCACCGGTGGATGACCAGGATGTGGTCGCTCAAGGCTGTTCCCTTCTGGCGTGGTCGTGGATGTGGCGCACGGCGTAGGTCGCGGTGAGCACGGCGGCGCGGGCCGCGCGCAGGGCCTCGTGGGCGGCGTCGAGGTCGGTGCCCGGCAGGCCCTCCACGACGTCCGTCGCGCATTCGATGAGGTGCAGCGCGACCCGGGCCAGGCCGTCGTCCGGTCCGAACTCGTCCGCGACGGCCTTGTGGGCGGTCTCCAGCAGCTCCGCTGCGTTGCTGTGCACAGGGTTCTCCCGTCGGTCGAAGGCGCGAGGCGGCGGCCCGGCCGGTGTGCGATC
The DNA here is from genome assembly GCF_055560115.1 of Streptomyces sp. NPDC023527. Taxonomy (NCBI): domain Bacteria; kingdom Bacillati; phylum Actinomycetota; class Actinomycetes; order Kitasatosporales; family Streptomycetaceae; genus Streptomyces; species Streptomyces sp. NPDC023527. The sequence goes on along the minus strand of NZ_JBVHJJ010000014.1, from coordinate 71,183 downwards.
GATCAGCCCGTCCGTCAGCCGACGCGGAAGTGGACGCGGTCGTTGATGTCGTCGCACTTGGCGACGGCGTCGTCGGCGTCGCGGCCGGAGGCGATCACATAGCCGGAGACGCAGTCGGCGACCGTCAGCAGGGGCGGCACCTCGTCGCCGGGGCTCTTCTGGATGACGGCCGCGACCTCGTGGTCGGTGAGCTCGTCCAGGTAGGGCAGGAAGACCAGGGGCACCTCGCCCTTGGGCAGCCGCCGGACGACGGCCGGGATGTCCTCGTCGACGTCGACGGCGCGCACCGTCCCGGCGTCCGGGGTGAAGAAGCGCACCGCGGCGCCGCCGACGGGCTCGGGCGACGTCTCGGGCAGCTTGTCGATGCCCAGCGGCACGGTCAGGAACATCCGGTTGAGGCTGAGTCCGAAGGCACGGCGTACGAGCTCGGGGGCGCCGCTGCCGGCGAGCCGGGCGTGGGACTCCAGGACCCGGGGGCCGTCGGGGGTGAGGACGAACTCGCTGTGCGAGGGGCCCTCGGTCAGGCCGACGGCGTCCAGCAGCTTGACGGTCAGCGCCCGCAGCTCCGCCAGCTGCGGCTTGGCGACGCGGCTGGGGGTGCTGACCTCCCACTCCACGAAGCGGTCGTTCATGCGGTACTCGGAGTAGCCGATGGTCAGGTGGCGGCCCTCGAAGGAGAAGGAGTCGACGCTGACGACCGGGCCGGTCAGGAACTCCTCGGCGATCGGCGCGGTGGCGCCGGCGGCCTGGAGGGCCTCCCAGGCGGGGGCCACCTGGGCGGGCTCGGAGATCTCGTGGATGTGCAGGCTCGCGACGCCGTCGACGGGCTTGATGACGATCGGCCCGCCGACCTCGGCGAGGAAGTCCACGGCCTCCTCGGCGCTGCGCACGACGCGGTAGCGCACCGGGCTCAGGTCGTGCTTGGCGAGGAGTTCGCGGGTGAGGGCCTTGTCCTTCAGGGCCCGGGCGGTGTGCTCGCTGACGCCGGGCAGGCCGAGGGCGTCGACCACGAAGCCGGTCGACTCGGCCGCCGGCTCGGTGGTGGTCATCACCCGGTCGAAGGGGCGCTCCTCGTGCAGCGGGCGCAGCACCTCCAGGATCGCCGGGCCGTCGTCGAGCGGCGCGTGGATGATCCGCTCGCAGTGCTCGGCGACGGCCTCGTCGTACGCGCCCTTCTCGTGGACGAGCACGATGTCGATGTCGAGGTCCTTGGCGCCATTGATGGGTGCCGGACGGCCACCGATCACCGCTACGCGAAACTTCCGGGGCATGAGGGCTCCTTGGGGTGTCAGGGTGGTGAGTGTCGTAAGGGCCGGTGGGGCCCGGTCAGCTGGCGTAGACGCGGCGCAGCCAGCGCGCCTCGGCGTCGGGGTGCGGGGTGAAGGCCCGCCGGCGGTGCAGCACCCGGCAGTTGTCGAAGATCATGAAGTCGCCCGGGGTCAGCATGGGTTCGGCCGCCGGGACACCGGAGAGGAACTCCTCGTAGGCGGCGAGCGCCTCGACCGCCTCCTCGGTGACGCCGCGGGTGGTGCCCTGGTCGTAGCGGGCCCGGCGGCGGCCGTCGGGGCCCGTCTCCAGCAGCCGGGCGTTCTCCAGGCGGCGTACGGGCGCGTCGGCGTCGTTGGAGGCGGGCACCCCGACCACGAACTCGGGCCGCTCCAGCACCCGCAGGACCTTCTCGTCCAGGCCGTCGGCGATGCCGTCGACCGAGGTGAGCTCCGTGGGCACCCGCTCGGCGTTGCGCACGGCGTAGAAGGAGAGGTACTGCGGCACGTACAGCCGGGGGTCCGAGCCGGGTTCCCCGAACGGCAGGTGGGGCTGGTCGGAGTGCCAGAAGAACTCCGAGTCCGCGCCCCAGGAGCTGGTGATCCCGGACGCGGCCGGGTTGGGCACCACATTGCGGACCAGTCGGCCGTCGTTCTCGTAGCTGACGGCGAACGGCGTGCGGCCGAGCAGCTGGAGCAGCCCGAAGTGGATCGCGTTGGTCGCGGCCAGGGCGGGCTCGTCGCCGTAGCCGTGCACCGGGGTCGGCGGGAAATCCTGGCGGGGCAGGTTGCCCAGGAGCAGCGCGTGGGCGCCGGCGACCGAGAAGATCTCCAGCTCGTGCAGGACCTGGCCGGGCAGCAGATTGCCCAGCGCGTGGGCGCCGATGGTGGCCAGGATGGCCTCGTCGGCGTCCGAGTCCAGTGCGGTCGTCGCGACGCGCGCGGAAATCTCCTTGCCCAGAACATCTCGCGTACCGTCGTCGAGACGGTAATGGGACAGTCGTATGCCGCCTGTCATCGATGGCTCCGATCGGTCACTCGCGTGCTCGTCTGCTCAGTCATGGCTCGCGACGGGGATCCAGTAGGTCCGCGCGCCGCGGTCCCAGCGGCGGGCCAGCGGGTCGCGCACCAGCCGGCTCAGCAGGCCGATGGGCGTGACCAACAGGTAATAGACAGCGATAAGCAGTGGTTTGCGCATCGGCCTGCTCTTTCGGAGGTCTTCGTCGTCAGTACGTGGGGGGTCCGCTTCCACCGCGCGCCGGGCGCGCGGCCGGGCTAGTCGAGGGGGATGGCCTCGCGCCAGTCGTTCTCCTCGAGCCACTCCGGCTGCGCGGACTTCTCCAGCAGGAAGCCGCCCAGCGCCAGCAGGTCGATGTCGGTGCGCATGAAGCAGGTGTAGGCGTCGTCCGGGGTGTTCACGATCGGCTCGCCGCGCACGTTGAAGGAGGTGTTGACGACCACGGGGCAGCCGGTCTCCTCCTTGAACGCCGTGAGCAGCCGGTGGTACGGCTCGTTGTTGTGCGCGGAGACGGTCTGCACGCGCGCGGAGGAGTCGACGTGGGTCACCGCGGGGATCGTGGAGCGCTGGACCTTCAGCAGGTCCAGCCCGGAGGCGTCCCGCGGGACGGTGGCGTCGACGCGCTGGGCCTCGGCGACGTCGGTCACCACCAGCATGTACGGGCTCTCCTGCTGGAGGTCGAAGTAGTCCTTGGTGTCCGTGTCGAGCACCGAGGGCGCGAACGGCCGGAAGGACTCCCGGAACTTGATCTTCAGGTTCATCGCGGACTGCATCACCGGGTCGCGCGGGTCGCCCAGGATCGAGCGCGCGCCCAGCGCGCGCGGACCGAACTCCATCCGCCCCTGGAACCAGCCGACGATCTTCCCCGCGGCCAGCCCCTTGGCGACCTCGCGGGCGAGGGCGTCCGGCTCCAGGCGGGTGTACGGGATCGACTTGGCGTCCAGGTAGGCGGCGATCTCGTCGTCGCTGTAGGACGGGCCGAGCAGCGAGCCGGACATCGCGTCCCGGCCGGTGCCCAGGTGAGTGCGGCGCGCGCCGCGCTCGGCGGCGACCGCCTGCGCGGCGCCCAGGGCGCCGCCCGCGTCACCGGCGGCGGGCTGGATCCAGACCTCGTCGAAGACGCCTTCCTGGATCACCTTGCCGTTGGCGACGCAGTTGAGCGCGACGCCGCCGGCCAGGCACAGCTTCGACTCGCCGGTGCGCTCCCGTGCCGTACGGGCCAGCTTGATCACCACTTCCTCGGTGACCTTCTGCACCGAGGCGGCCAGATCGAACTCGCGCTCGGTCAGCGGCCCTTCGGAGGTGCGCCGGGGCCCGCCGAACAGCTTCTCGAAGGCCCGGCCGGTCATGACCTGGCCGCGCAGGTACTCGAAGTAGCGCATGTCCAGGCGGAAGGAGCCGTCGGGCTTGACGTCGATCAGCTTCTCGCGGATGAGGTTGGCGAAGCGGGGCTTGCCGTACGGCGCCAGGCCCATCAGCTTGTACTCGCCCGAGTCGACCTTGAAGCCGCAGAAGTAGGTGAACGCCGAGTACAGCAGGCCCAGCGAGTGCGGGAAGCGCAGCTCGGCGACGGGCCGCAGGCGGTCGCCCTGGCCGTGCCACATCGTGGTGGTGGCCCATTCGCCGACGCCGTCGATGCACAGCACGGCGGCGGACTCGTAGGGGCTGGGGTAGAAGGCGGAGGCGGCGTGCGACTCGTGGTGGCGGCGCACCTTGATCTCCGGGACGCGGCCCAGGCCCAGCTCCAGCAGGCTGCGCCGGACGGTGTCGGCCGTGCGGCGCTTCCAGGCCAGCCACTCCGGGAGGGTGTGCTCGAAGGAGGCGAAGCCGTTGGGGGCCGCGCCCGCCAGGGTCGCCAGCACCCGGCGGAACTTCAGCGCCGGGTCCTCGTAGTAGGCGACCGCCGAGACGTCCCGCAGGGTGACCCCGGCCTCGCGCAGGCAGTACTCGACCGCTTGGGCGGGGAACGCGGAGTCGTGGCGGCGGCGGGAGAAGCGTTCCTCCTGGGCCGCCGCGACGGGGACACCGTCCGCGACCAGGGCCGCCGCGCTGTCGTGGTAGTAGGCGGAGACGCCCAGAACCAGGTCAGACATGCCTGTGCTCCTTAACGCGCGAAGAACGGCCGACGGTCGCCTTCGGGTGGTGGGTCGTGGTGGTCATCCGGGTCCGCCCGAGGTACGGGCCGCCCGGCGGGCGGCCTGGCGGGCCAGGAAGCCCGTCGGGGGGTTGAGCGAGCGGTAGCCGACGCGCACCCGGCCCCAGATCTCCTCGCGGCCGCCGGGGACCCGGGAGGCCGGCACGCCGGCCATGTAGGTGTCGACGGCGTCGGCCGCCCACGCGGAGTGCCCGCTGGAGACGTTGTCGATGGTGTTGTGGATGTCGACGAAGCGGGTGCTGAAGCCGTGGGTCTTCAGGGCGATCCGGGCCCGCCGGTACGAGCCGCCGACGCCGGACAGCTCCATCGCCAGGTTCAGGCCCAGCACCTCGGGCAGGAAGGTGCGCGGGAAGCGTCCGACGCACAGCCAGAACACCGGCAGTTCGAAGGAGCCCTCGCGGAAGCCGGACCAGCGGGAGAACTCCCGGGAGCCGGTGGGCGGCAGCCGTACGTCCATCTCCGCGAGGACCTCGCGGTAGATCAGCGGGTGGTTCAGCCGCTCCTCGCCGTTGCCGAGCTCGTCCCAGTACGTCTCGAAGAGGGAGAAGCCGATCTCGGAGGCGCCCTGTTCGTAGTCGGTGAAGCCCTGCAACCAGCTGCCGTCGATCAGGGTCAGCGGTGCCAGCTGCACGGTGGAGTCGATGAGTTCGGCCCGGCCGGTCACCGGCGCCTCGCGGCCGCCCTCGAACTCCTGGCCGTGCAGGTCGTGCTGTTCCGCGAGCCAGGGCCGCAGGCCCGCGGGGTTCCAGGCGGCGGGCAGCTGGGCCTCGGCGCGGTCGATGCCGTGCCGGGCCCGCGCGAGCCAGCCGCGGACGTAATCCGTGGCCCAGCGGCGCAGCGCCGGGGTGTCGGCGCGGTTGAGGAGCATCCAGTACGCCTCGCGCAGGTCCGCCGGGGCGCGGCCCCGGTCGGCGGGCGTGGCGTCCAGGGCGGTCAGGCGCAGCGGTTCGGGCACCGGTACGGGCTCGGGGCCGGCCTCGGCCCCGGCCTCGCCGTCGGGCGGCAGGGAGTCGATCCAGCGGCGGATCACGGTCAGGTCCTCGGGCGCGAACACCCGGAACATCGGGCCGCGTTCGCCGACCAGGCCGTTGACCAGCGGGCTCGCCCCGGAGCGGCCGGGCTTGACCAGGCGGCTGCGGGAGAGCATGCCCAGCAGCGGCGCCGGGTCGGTGCGGCACTCCTTGAGCCAGTCGGACAGCGAGCGGCCTTCGAGGGTGAAGTCGTGGTGGTAGACGGCACCCTCGCGGGCCCGCAGCCGCATCAGTTCCCCCATGTCGTACGCCGGGTCGCGGGAGGCGTCGAGCTCGGCGAGCAGGGCCGCGCTCCAGGCGCGCAGCGCGTCCCGGGTCCAGGCGAAGCCCGCCACCGCCCGGGGAGCGGCTTCCGCGTCGTCCGCCACCAGGGCGTCGACGGCGGTACGGGCCCGGTCGAGGTCCGTGGGACCGCCCGCGTCCCGGGCGCCGCCCGGGTCGAGCAGCGGCCAGTTCGCGGCGGTCGGCAGGACGTCCCGTACGAGCCCCAGGGCCGGCAGCAGGCCGACGTGGCGCAGGCACAGGTCGGCGCCGAGGAGCTCGGCCCGGAAGTCCTCCGGCCGGCGGCTCATGGCCAGCAGCAGGCCGGGCAGCCGGAACGCCGCGTCGTCGATGCGCTGGTCCAGCGCGAGCCGGGCCGCCGGGACGGCGTGCTCGGACAGCAGCAGCCGCCGCAGCAGCGCCAGATACGCGCTGCCCCGGGAGGCGCTGGGGTGGCCGGCGCCGATGTCGGAGGCGTAGAGGGTGAGGATCCGCAGCGCCACGGGCTCGTCGGCGGTCGCCGGGGAGCTGAGCCACTGGAGCCACGCGCCGGACATCAGGGCGAGCGGGGCGCAGGCGAGCGCGGTGCGGCGCACCAGGGCGTCGCGGGTCTCGTCGGTGTCCGCCCGGCCCAGCAGCGCGGTGAAGCGCTGCCGCTCCCCGGCCGCCCAGGTGGCGGCCTGTTCGGCGAGTTCGGTCAGGGAATCGGCGGTGGCGGGGGCGGCGCGCAGCTCGGCGCGGATCTCCTCCAGGAGCCGGCCGCCGGGGAGCGAGCACTCCGGGTCGGCGGCCCGCACGTAGACGCCGCGTGACGCGCTCCCGACGCCGCGCCGCCGGTGCGGGCTCGGGGCAGGGGGTGCCGTGGTGTCGAGCGGCATCCTCGTACCTCCTTCGCTGGTGCTGTCGGACGCTGGTCGGGGCGGGGCGCTAGAACATCGGGTAGATGGAGGCGTCGTTCTTCTTCTTGGGCTTGCGGCGGAACAGCGCGTCGAGGATCTTTCGCACGATGGACATGGCGGGCACGCCCTCTCCGGGGTGAGTGGTGTGGCTGGGGGGGGTCAGGACAGACCGAGGGTGTCGGCCATGACGCGGGTGACGACGTCGTGGCCGTGGTCGGTGTAGTGCGCGCGGTCGACGAAGAGCCAGTCCTTGGCGGTGACCGCGTCGGCGACGGCGGGGTTGAGGTCGAAGAACCGCGCGCCGGCCTTCTCGACGGCGGGGCGCAGGGCGTCGGCGTAGGCGCGGCCGGCCGCTATGGAGGCGATGATGCCGTAGTTCTCCTCGAAGGAACCGTTCTTCGAGAGGCTGTTCAACTCCTCGAAGAGCAGCTTCTCCTGCGGCGCGTGCTCCTCGCGCATCCAGGGCGCCATGGCCTGGAGGGCGTAGGTGATGCGGACGTCGGGGCCGACGAGCTTGCGCAGGCTCTCCAGGTGGCGGCCGGTCAGCTCGACGGCGGTGCCGATCAGCTCGGACAGCGGCCGCTTGCGCTCCGCCGGGCGGGCCGGCGCCGCCGGGGCGGGCTTGCGGTCGCGGAGGCTGAAGCCCTTGGTGGGCGCGGCGGCCTCCTTGCGCGCCTTGGCCCGCAGCTCCTCCACCGACTCGTAGTACTCGCCGCAGAAGAAGAACGCTCCGTGCTCGCCGCGCTGCCACTCGGGAAGCAGGGAGAGCGCGAGGTTGTTGAGACCGGAGACGACGACGATCTCCTCGACCTCGGGCAGCAGGTGCTGGTGGAGCGCGAACAGCATGAGCTCCTGCGCGGAGTTGTAGCTGCGGCCCGAGAAGTTGAGCCAGGGGGCGGAGGGGGCGTACTTGGACCACAGCAGCGAGGGCGTGGTGGCCGCGTCGCTGGTGGCGCCGATGCCGAGCGCCGTGGAGCTGCCCATGAGCAGCTTCACCGGCCCCTGGGGCACGTCACCGGCCGCGGACGCGGTCCGGCCGTCCGGGCCGTGGGAGATCCGGAAGCCCAGCCGGTCGGTGTTGATGACGGCGGAGCGGTAGTCGGCCCGGTGGAAGTACATCAGGTAGGGCAGGTAGCGCGCCTCGCCCCGGTCGTCGAAGTCGTCGTACTGGAGCAGTTGCGGGGTGAGGGTCTCACGGTGCAGCTTCACGAACTATCTCCCTGTGTCCGGGGGTTCCCCCGGGATCGCTTGCGGCCCGGTCCCGGTCAGCCCCGGAACAGCGGCCCGCGGTGAATCCTGTGCTGGGCGGCCTGCGCGAGGGGGCGCACCACCAGCTGGTCGACGTTGACGTGCTGCGGCAGGCCGACGGCCAGCGCCACGCACTCGGCGACGTCCTCGGCGGTCAGCGGCCGGTCCACGCCGTCGTATACGGAGGCCGCCTTGGCGGTGTCCCCCTGGAAGCGGTTGACGGCGAACTCGTCCGTCGCCACCATGCCGGGCGCGATCTCCACGACCCGTACGGGCTCGCCGCACAGCTCCAGGCGGAGGGTCTCGGTGAGCGCGTGCTCGGCGTGCTTGGCGGCGCTGTAGCCCGCGCCGCCCTCGTAGTTGACGAAGGCTGCCGTCGAGGTGATGTTGACGATCGTGCCGCCCTCGCCCTTGCGCAGCAGGGGCAGCAGCGCCTGCGTCACGCGCAGCGTGCCGAGGACGTTCACCGAGAACATCCACTGCCAGTGGTCGGCGTCCGCGAGGCCCACCGGATCGGCGCCCAGGGCGCCGCCCGCGTTGTTGACGAGGACGTCGCAGCCGTCCAGGGCCGCCACGGCGGCCTCGACCGCGCCCGCGTCGGTGATGTCGAGCGGCAGCGCCCGCCCGCCGATCTCCTCGGCGAGCCGGGTCAGCCGCTCCTCGCGGCGGGCGATGACGACGACGTCATGGCCTGCCGCGGCGAGCCGCCGGGCGGTGGCCGCCCCGATACCGCTGCTCGCACCGGTCACCACGGCCGTTCCGGCCATGCGGACCACCTCCTGGGAATTCGTCTTGATATCGGGGAACCGAGCGCGCCTGGCGGCACTCAGCCCCACGCGGAATCGCACCGCGCGGAATCTGACACTCCGTTCCGTCCGGACGCGTTGAATCCTTCGGAAGCGGTCGGAGAAAAAAGATCAAAGGTTCCGGGAATAACGTGGCGTTTCATGGGTCCCCCACCTCTTCACATTCCGGCGCATTTGATTTCCGAGCGCCTTCGAGGACCCTAACGAGAAAACTTCATCATTCATCAGACCCGAATGGCATCATGATCGAGAAGTGCGGAAACCAGAAGGGGGAGCGAATGTGCGTAAGACGTGATCAGACCGGACAGAACAGTCAGATCGAAGTGTGCGGCCCCGGCATGGAGCACTACCGGGAGGCGCTGATCCAGGGCACCGCCTCGGGCCCGGTGCCCCAGTGTCTGCTGGAACTGGGGCTGCTGCGGCCCTCACCGGACGCTCTGGGCACGTACGTCCCCGTGCCGCCGGACGTCGCGCTCTTCGACATGGCCCGCCCCATCGAGCGCTCCATCCTCACCCAGCAGCACACGCTGGCCTCCATGCGGGTGTCCGTCTCCCGCCTGGAGACCGTCTATCAGGAGGTGCAGCAGCGCTCGGCGCCGGTCCGGCTGATCCTCGGCGAGAGCTCCATCAGCGCGGCCCTGGAGAAGGCCGTGCGCTCCTGCCGCCGGGAGCTGCTGACGGCCCAGCCCGGCGGCGGCCGGGACCCCGAGCTGCTCGCCGAGGCGCTCGAACGCGACCTCGCGCTCAGCGCCCGCGGGGTGCGCCAGCGGACCGTCTATCAGCACACCGTGCGCTCGCACGGCCCCACCCTCGCCTACATCGAGCGGATCTGCGCCGGCGGCGCCCAGGTCCGTACGGTCGACGAGGTCATCGACCGGCTCATCATCTGCGACCGCTCGGTCGCCTTCATCCCCGGCGACCAGCAGCGCCGCACCGCCGCGCTCGTCATACAGGACCAGGGCGTCATCCAATACTTACTCAAGTACTTCGAGTACATATGGGAACGCGCCAAGCCGGTCCACGAGGAGGGCAACACCGGACCGGAGCCCCTGACCCATGAGACGCGCCGCGCCGTCCTGGAACTCATCGTCCGGGGCCACACCGACGCGGCCATCGCCGCCCGGCTGGGGATCAGCACCCGCACGGTCTCCGCCCATGTGAAGAAGGCCGCCGACCTGCTGGGCAGTCGCAGCCGCGCGCAGCTGGGCTATCTGGTCGCCCGCAGCGGGCTGCTGGAGGGCGCGAGTACGGCCCCGAAAGCCACGAGAAAGAGAGATCCCGTCGCGTCGCGCGACGGGATCTCTGCCGTTTGAGGCCCCTGGGGGCCGGGGGTGGTCATGGTGCGACCGGCCGGCCCGCCGTGAGGTCGTGGGCGAAGTGGAAGGCGGAGACGGCCATCCGGCGGGAGTGGTAGAAGCGGTGGGCACCGTGGTTCGTCACGCCCGAGTCGAGCTCGACGCGCGCACAGCCGGCGCGCTCGGCCCGGGCGACGAGCTCCTCCCACAGGCGCGTGCCCACGCCGGTGGACCGCAGCCCCGGGTCGGTGACGAGGTCGTCGACCTGGAGCACGCGGCCGCGGCTGGTCGCCAGCACGCGGTAGGTGGCCAGGCCCACGCAGGCGCCGTCGCCCTCCTCCGCGCCCTCCTCCGCGCCCTCCTCCTCGTGCGCAGCCTCGTACGCGGCCTCGTACGCGGCCTCGTACGCGGCGAGGAAGACGAGGCCCTGCCCGTGGGCCTCGGTGACGAAGCGGGCACAGCCCTCCTCCGTCAGCGCCGGGCGCAGCGCGTGCAGCAGCGGCCGGACGCCGGACGCCATGCGGGGGTCGTCGGGGGTGATCTCGGCGAACCGTTCCCTCATGCCCGTCATGTCCGTCAGTCCACGTTCAGCGAGCCGGTGCGGGTGCGCTTCAGCTCGAAGAAGTCGGCGTAGCCGGTGAGCAGGCGCACGCCGTCGAAGACCCGTACGGCGTCCTCGCCGCGCGGTATGGAGCTGAGCACGGGGCCGAAGAAGGCGACGCCGTCGATGTGCAGGGTGGGCGTGCCGACGTAGGCGTCCGCGACGGGGTCCTTGCCCTTGTCGTGGCTGGCCTTCAGGGCGGCGTCGAAGGCCGGGTCGTGGGCGGCGGCGGCCAGTTCGGCCGGCAGGCCGAGCTCGGCCAGGGACTCCCGGACGACGGCGTCGAAGTCCTCGTTCTTCTGCTGGTGGATGCGGGTGCCGTAGGCGGTGTAGAGGTCGCGCAGGTGCTCCTCGCCGTGCCCCTGGGCCACGGCGACCGCGACGCGCGCCGGGCCGATGGACTTGTCGACCAGTTCGCGGTACCACTCGGGAAGGTCGTTTCCCTCGTTGTGCAGGAACAGGCTCATGGCGTGGAATCGGACGTCGATGTCGCGCCGCGCCTCGACCTCCAGGATCCAGCGGGAGGCTATCCAGGAGAAGGGGCAGGCGGCGTCGAAGTAGAAGTCGACGGTGGTCTTCTCTGCCGGTGTCTGCTGATCGTTGGTCACGCGGCGACCATAAGCCGGGGAGTGGACCCGGGAGGTGGGCCACTCGGCGGGAATTTCCTTGGGCCAATCGCCGTGCGGCGGCCCGCGACCGGCCGGGAGCGCTTTCGCACGGGCCGCCCCCTGTTCCCGTACGAGTCCGCGCCCGTCCCTCCTGCCGCGCGCCCCCACGGCCCCTATCTTCGCCCGGACTTGACAGAGGTCGGGCCATTTCCGGTGCGCCCGCAGACGGGGGCACCGGGGGGCTGTCAGGATCAGGGCGTGATCAAGCGCGCCGCCTATATCGAAGAGCTCGGGCCGCCGGACGTCATCAAGTACGGCGAGCTGCCCGTCCCGCAAGCGGGCCCGACCGATGTGATCGTCGACGTCACGGTCGCCACCGTCAACCACGTCGACACCTTTGTGCGTTCGGGTGCCTGGCGCACCCCGGTCGAGTTCCCGTTCGTCGTCGGCCGGGACCTGGTCGGCACGGTCCACCGGGCCGGGCCGGGCGCTCCGGGCTTCCGCCCCGGCGACGTGGTGTGGTCCAACAGCATGGGCCACGGCGGCCGGCAGGGTGCGGCGGCCGAGCGGGTCGTGGTGCCCGCCGAGCGGCTGTACCACCTGCCCGACGGCGTGGCGCCGGCCGACGCGGTCGCGCTGGCGCACCCGGCGGCGACGGCCCACCTCGCCCTCTTCACCCACGGGCGGCTGCGGGCCGGGGAGACGGTGGTGGTCGCGGGCGCCGGCGGGAACGTCGGCAGCGCGCTCGTCGTCATGGCGGCCCAGGCCGGTGCCCGGGTCGTGGCGACGGCGAGCGCCAAGGACGCCGACTACTGCCGCTCGCTGGGCGCGGCGGAGGTCGTCGACTACCGCGACCCCGCGGAGGCGGACGTCATCCGCGCGGCGTGCCCGCGCGGCGCCGACCTCTACATCGACACCTCGGCCCGCAACGACCTGCCCACGGCCGTCGACCTGTTGGCCAAGCGGGGCAGGATCGTCCTGCTCGCCGGCTTGCGCACGCGCCCCGTCCTGCCGGTCGGGCCGCTCTACCTCAAGGACGGCTCGGTCGTCGGCTTCGCGATCTCGCAGGCGACCACCGGGGAGCTCGCGGAGGCGGCAGAGGGCATCAACCGGCTGCTCGCGGCCGGGCTGCTGCGCCCGCGCGCCGTGGACATCCTGCCGCTGAGCGCGACCGCCGAGGCGCACCGGCGGGTGGAGGCCGGCGAGGCCAACGGCCGTCGTCTCGTCCTCCGGACGGAGTCCCAGGACTGAGCTCCACGCCCGTACGCCATTTCTTCGCACCCGCACACCACATATACGTGAAAAGACTGCCGGCAGCGCGTCCATCATGCTGTCGGCATTCTTTGCTGCGCCCCACCGGATAAACGGCGCACGGAAACCGGCGCGCCGACTTGACAACACTCGGCTTTTTTCTTGACCGGGCCGCGCGGCCCCCGGCATCGTCTTCCCCATGAGCGAATCCATCATTGATTCCAGCCCGCTTTTCGAGTGCCGCGCCGACATCCATGTGTCGGCCACCCCGCTCGAAATCTATTCGGTGGTCAGCGACCTGGCCCGCAGCTCCGAATGGAGCCCGGAATGCATGGGCGGCGAGTGGACCTCCGGTGAGCCCTCGACGGTCGGTGCGATCTTCCGCGGTGAGAACCTGCGCAGCACCGAGGTCGTCGCCTGGGCCCCGCTCATCCGCGGCACCTGGTTCACCGAGGCCAAGGTGGTCGCGGCGGACCCCGGCACCACCTTCCGCTGGGTGATGCTCACCCACGCCCAGGAGAACCAGGACAGCGTCTGGGGCTTCGACATCGAGCCCGCCGGGGACGGCGCAAAGCTCACCCACCACTTCCGTATGGGCCGGGCGACCGAGGGAATCCACCACATCGTCGCCGATCTCGACGAGGCCGGCCGCAAGCGCTTCGTCGACGAGTGGGCCGCCAAGCTGGAGCAGGACCTGGACGTCACGCTCGAGCGCATCAAGGACGTCATCGAGAAGAGCTGACCCCCGGGCGCGCGGCCGGATTCGCGCCGTCGATTTCATTGCAGCCACGAGCGAGATAGCGGGTACATGTTTCTGCAACGCATCGGAAATAAGGGAATTCGGCTGGGCACGCTCTTCGACCGAGCCGCAGCGAAGCACCCGGCGAATCTGATCATCCTCGACCACACCCTCGACATAGCCCCGCGGCTCGGCCGCCGCGCCACGCTGACGGAGATCGCCGACCTGATCGACGACTTCGCCTCCCGGCTGTGGGCCGCCAAGGTACGCACCGGCGAATACGTCGTCGTCCACAAGACGGACTGCTTCGACATCACGCTGCTGGCCTGCGCGGTCGCACGGATCGGCGCCATCCCGGTCCTGCTGTCGTCGAAGCTCGACGGCGACACGGTCGCGGAGCTGCTGCGCCGGGTGAACCGCCCGCACCTGGTCACCGACCAGGCGAAGCTGGAGAACGACCTGCCGGAGGCGGTCTTCGGCCTGTCCGAGCAGGTGCTGCTCACCACCGGCAGCCACGAGGGCGCCACCGAGCTCGCCTCGCTCGCCGGCGTGGCCCGCGTCGCACCGGTGGCCATGCCGCCCGAGCACCCGACGCTGATCACGCACACCTCCGGCACCACCGGCACGCCCAAGCTCGCCGTGCACACCGGTGCCACCTTCGAGGCCCGCTACCGCCCCCAGGCGACGGTGGTCTCGCTGGTCAGCAAGCGCGAACCGCTGGCCGTGCACGTGTCGTTCGTGCACTCCCGGATGTTCACCGCCATGCCGATCGCCGTGCTCCAGGGCCACCCGCTGATCGTGCTCGCCGACGACGACCCCGCGTCCGTGGGCGAGATCTTCACCCAGGCGCCCCCCGGCTTCATCGAGGCGCACCCCAACTCCTTCATGCGCTGGGAGGAGCTGGTCGACGACCCGCGCGCGCCGCTGGCCAACGTCAAGTACTTCAGCTCCACCTTCGACGCCATCCACCCGCGGACCGTGCACCGGCTGCTGAGCGCCTCACGCCGCAACCACCCGCTGTTCGCCCAGGCGTACGGGCAGAGCGAGGTCGGGCCGATCGCCGCCCGCACGTACACCAAGGACCGCGGCGCCGAGGCCGACGGCCGCTGCGTGGGCATGCCCTTCCCCGGCATGACGGGCGTGCGCGTCATCAGCCGCGACGGCAACCCGCCCTCCCGCACCTCGCCCGGCAACATCGAGGTCCGCAGCGACGGCCGCATCATCACCTACCTGGGTGAGCACGCCCGTTGGGAGAAGCAGGCCGACGGCGAGTGGTGGCGCATGGGCGACGTCGGCTACCGCACGAAGCAGGGCTGTCTGCACCTGCTCGACCGCGAGGTCGACGTGATCCCCGGCATCGAGTCGACCCTGGCCGTCGAGGACACCCTCTTCGCCCGGCTGGACGAGCTCGTCGAGGTCATCATCGTCCCCGGTGAGGACGGCAGGGCGGTGCCGGTGGTGTGCACCAAGGACGACAAGCCGCTGGACCCGGTGGCCTGGCAGCACGCCGTCCAGGGCCTCGCGCCCATGGCGGACCCCGTGCAGTGGCGGCTGGAGGACCTGCCGCACACCGCCACCACGAAGATCAAGCGCCTCGAACTCGCCCGCCTGCTGAAGACGAGGAACGGCTCCCCCGCATGAGCAGCAACCGCATGGAAATCTGCGTCGTCGGCGTCGGCCCGCGCGGCCTGTCCGTCCTGGAGCGGCTGTGCGCCAACGAGCGCGCCACGCCCTCGCACCCGGCCGTGACCGTGCACGTCGTCGACCCGTCCGCGCCCGGCGCCGGCACGGTCTGGCGCTCGGACCAGTCGCGCCACCTGCTGATGAACACCGTGGCCTCGCAGATCACCGTCTACACCGACGACAGCGCGCGGATCGAGGGGCCC
Source organism: Streptomyces sp. NPDC023527 (assembly GCF_055560115.1). NCBI lineage: Bacteria > Bacillati > Actinomycetota > Actinomycetes > Kitasatosporales > Streptomycetaceae > Streptomyces > Streptomyces sp. NPDC023527. The sequence continues at coordinate 56,120 of NZ_JBVHJJ010000014.1, read as the reverse complement.
ATCGAGCCGGGCCCGAGCCTGTACGAGTGGGCGCGCGGCCTGGCCCTGCTCGCCGAGGCCGGCCAGGCCGGGGGCCACGACGAGGAGACCCTGGCCGAGGCCCGGACGCTGGGCCCGGACACGTACCCCACCCGGGCGTTCTACGGCGCGTACCTCCACGACAGCTTCCAGCAGGTCGTCGCCCGCGCCCCCGGGCACGTCACCGTCGAGGTGCACCGCTCGCGCGCGGTCGCCATGGCCGACACCGAGGGCCTGCCCGGCGGCCCGCAGGGCATCCGCCTGGAGGACGGCACCCGGCTCAACCAACTGGACGCCATCGTCATGGCGCTGGGCCACGTCCCCGCGCACCTCTCGCCCCGCGAGGCCCGCACCTCCAGCCTGGCGCGCATCCACCACCTCGACTACGTCACCCCGGCCAACCCCGCCGACCTCGACCTGAGCACGATCGCGCCGGGCGCGCCGGTCCTGCTGCGCGGCCTGGGCCTGAACTTCTTCGACCACATGGCGCTCTTCACCGCGGGCCGCGGCGGCGCCTTCGTCCGCGAGGGCGACAAGCTCGTCTACCGGCCGTCCGGCGACGAGCCGAAGCTGTACGCCTTCTCCCGGCGCGGCATCCCGTACCACGCCCGCGGCGAGAACGAGAAGGGCGCGTACGGCCGTTACTTCCCCGAGCTGCTGACCGCCGAGTACATCGCCGGCCTGCGCGACCGGGCCGCGAACGGCGAGCCGGTGCGCTTCACCACCGACCTGTGGCCGCTGATCTCCCGCGAGGTGGAGAGCGTCTACTACGGCGCCCTCCTCACCGCACAGGGCCGCGACGAGGAGCGGGACGCCTTCGTCAAGGGCTTCCTGGCCCTGGCCGAGGAGGAGCACCGCGACGAGCTCCTCGACGCCTTCGCCGTCGCCGCCGAGGACCGGTGGAGCTGGGAGCGGCTGTCGAGGCCGTACGGGGACCGGGAGTTCGCCGACCGCGACGAGTTCCGCGCCTGGCTGCTGGGCTATCTGGCCGACGACGTGCGCGAGGCGCGGGCCGGCAACGTCAGCGGCCCGCTGAAGGCCGCGCTCGACGTGCTGCGGGACCTGCGCAACGAGATCCGCCTCGCCGTCGACCACGGCGGCCTGGAGGGGACTTCGCACCGCGACGACCTCGAAGGCTGGTACACGCCCCTCAACGCGTTCCTGTCCATCGGCCCGCCCGCCTCGCGCATCGAGGAGATGATCGCGCTCGTCGAGGCCGGCGTCCTGGAGGTCACCGGGCCGGGCACCGTCGTCCGCATCGACACCACCGACCCGGCCTTCGTCGCCGAGTCCACCACCGTCCCCGGCCCGGCGATCCGCTCGAAGGTCCTGATCGAGGCGCGGCTGCCCGAGCCCGACCTGCGGCGCACCGCCGATCCGCTGCTGCGCCACCTGCTCAACACCGACCAGATCACGACCTTCCGCATCGACGCCGCGAGCGGTACGAGCTATGAGACGGGCGGTCTGGCGGTCACGGAACGGCCGTATCACGTGATCGACGGGCGGGGTCACGCCCACCCTCGGCGGTTCGCCTACGGGGTGCCGACCGAGTCGGTGCACTGGGTGACGGCGGCCGGCATCCGGCCCGGCGTCGACTCGGTGACCCTCGGCGACTCCGACGCCATCGCGCGGGCGGTGCTGGGCCTGCCGCCGGTCGCCCACGTGCCGGCCGCGCTGCGCCCGGCCCTGAGCGACGCCGAGCTGACGGGCGTGATCGTGTGACCGTGTGCGCACCGGAACCGCCCCTCGACAGCGGGCTGCTGTCGCCGGTGCGGGCCGGGACCCCGGCCGAGGCGGCCACCGGCGACCGGGCGTGGCTGCAGGCCATGCTCGACGCCGAGGCCGCCCTGGCCCGGGCCCAGGCCCGCCTGGGCACCGTCCCCGAGACGGCCGCCAAGTCCATCACCCACGCCGCGGAGGCCGATCGGCTCGACCCGCGCGCCCTGGCGTTGGCCGCCCGGGAGACGGCCAACCCCGTCGTCGGCCTCGTCCAGGCGCTCACCCGCCTGGTCGCGGCCGACGACGCGCAGGCGGCCGAGTACGTCCACCGCGGCTCCACCAGCCAGGACATCTTCGACACCGGCGCCATGCTGGTCGCCGACCGGACGCTGACGCTGATCCGGGCGGACCTGGCCCGTACCGCCAAGTCGCTGGCCATCCTCGCCGACCGGCACCGCGACACCCTCATGGCCGGCCGCACGCTCGCCCTGCACGCCGTGCCCACCACCTTCGGGCTGAAGGCGGCGGGCTGGCGGCAGTTGGTCCTGGACGCGGCCCAGCGCCTGGCGCGGGTCCAGCGCTCCCTGCCGGTGTCCCTGGGGGGCGCCGCCGGGACGCTGGCCGGCTATCTGGAGTACGCGCGGCTCGAAGGGGTCGACGACCCCGGCTACGCGGGCCGCCTGGTGGCGGCGTTCGCGGACGAGACGGGCCTGGCCCGACCCGTGCTGCCCTGGCACGTGCTGCGCACCCCGATCGCCGACCTGGGCGCGGCCCTGGCCTTCACCGGCGGCGCCCTCGGCAAGATCGCGGCGGACGTCCTGTCGCTGGCCCGCACCGAGGTCGGCGAGATCGCCGAGCCGACCACCGCCGGGCGCGGCGCGTCCTCGGCCATGCCGCAGAAGCGGAACCCGGTGCTGGCCACGCTCATCCGCAGCGCCGCCCTCCAGCTGCCCGTCCTGGCCGCCGGCCTGACCGGCGCCCTGATCAGCGAGGACGAGCGCTCCGCGGGCGCCTGGCACGCCGAGTGGCAACTGCTGCGCGAGTGCCTGCGGCTGGCCGGCGGCGCCGCCCACACCGCCGTCGAACTGACCGAGGGTCTCACCGTCCACGCCGACCGCATGCGCGAGAACCTGGCGCTGACCGGCGCCCAGATCGTCTCCGAGCGGCTCGCGGCCGTCCTCGCGCCGCGCCTGGGCAAGGCGGCCGCGAAGCAGCTGCTGACCGCCGCGACCACCGAGTCGGGGCGGACCGGCCGCCCGCTGCACCGGATCCTCGCCGACGCCCCCGAGCTCAAGGGCGTCTACACCACCGGCGAACTGGAGGCCCTGTGCGACCCGGCCGACTACACCGGCGCGGCGAACTCCCTCATCGACCGGGCGCTGCGGCCATGAACGGCGGCCGCTCGACGTGGATCAGGGACTGGGACCCGGAGAACGAGGAGTTCTGGGAGCGCGGCGGCAAACGCGTCGCCCGCCGCAACCTCGTGCTGTCGATCGTCTCCGAGCACGTCGGTTTCTCGGTGTGGAGCCTGTGGTCGGTCATGGCGCTGTTCATGACGCCGGCCATCGGCTTCCACTTCACCCCGGGCGAGAAGTTCCTGCTGGTGGTCACGCCCACGCTGGCCGGCGCGCTGCTGCGGCTGCCCTACAGCTACGCGGTGACCCGCTTCGGCGGCCGCAACTGGACCGTCTTCGCCTCCGCCGTCCTCCTCGTGCCCACCTCGCTGACGGCCTGGCTCGTCCAGCGGCCGGACACACCGCTGTGGGTGTTCCTGGCCGTCGCCGCGACGGCGGGCGTGGGCGGCGGGAACTTCGCCTCCTCGATGACGAACATCACCAGCTTCTACCCCCAGCGCCACCAGGGCTGGGCCCTGGGCCTCAACGCCGGCGGCGGCAACCTCGGCGTCGCCGCCGTCCAGCTGCTGGGCCTCCTCGTCATCGCCACCGCCGGTGACACCCACCCGGCCTATGTCGCCTCCGTCTACCTGCCGTTCATCGCCCTGGTCTCGCTGCTGGCGGCGCTGCGGATGGACAACCTGGAGGCGGTACGCACCGAACCGGGCGCCCAGCGCGAGGCCGCCGCCAACCGCCACACCTGGTGGATCTCGCTGCTCTACATCGGCACGTTCGGCTCGTTCATCGGCTACGGCTTCGCCTTCGGCCTGGTCCTCCAGAACCAGTTCGGCTCGACACCGCTCGAAGCGGCCTCGTACACCTTCCTCGGGCCGCTGCTGGGCTCGGTGGCCCGGCCCTCGGGCGGCAGGCTCGCCGACCGGTTCGGCGGGGCCCGGGTGACGCTGTGGAGCTTCGTCGGGATGGGCGCGGGTACGGCCGTGCTGCTGATCGCCTCCGCCGAGGGCTCGTTCGGGCTGTTCGTCGCCGGGTTCACCGGGCTGTTCGTCCTCAGCGGCATCGGCAACGGCTCGACGTACAAGATGATCCCCGCGGTCTTCGCCCAGGAGGCGGCCGCGGCCGGTACGGGCCCCGCCGGCGCGCGGCGCCTGTCGGGCGCCGTGATCGGCATCGCGGGCGCGGTGGGCGCGCTCGGCGGCGTCGCCATCAACCTCGCCTTCCGCGCCTCCTACGGCGGCACCGCGGGCGGCGGCTCGGGCGAACCGGCCTTCTGGTCCTTCCTCGTCTTCTACGCGGCCTGCACGGTCGTGACCTGGGCGGTGTATCTGCGCCGCGAGCGGGCGGGGGCACCGGCGTTCGAGGCGTCCCGTGCGTGATCCCCTGCCGGGGGCGATGCCCCGGGGCGGGCCGCAGGCCACGCCCGAAACCGAGCCCGAAACCGGGCCCCGGGCCGGGGCCGCGGCCGTGCTTCGGGCGACGCCCGAGACCGGGCCTCAGGCCAAAGCCGGCGCTGTGCCGCAGGCCGGAGCCGGGCCTGTGCCCCAGGCGACTTCAGGGGCCATGCCTCAGGCCGGAACCGGGCCTCAGGCCAAGGCTGGAGACCCGCCCCGGGCCGGAGCCGTGCCCCAGGCCGGGACCGGAGCCGTGCCCGAGGCCGGGACCGGGGCCGTGCCCCAAGGCGCGCCCGGAGCCATGCCGGCAACCGGCGCCGACGCCGGACCTCGGGCGACGACGCCCGACACCGGGCCGCAGCCCGGCCCCGCCCCCGGCATGGGGCACCGCACCCGGCCGGAGGTCAAGACCCACTGCCCCTACTGCGCCCTCCAGTGCGGCACCCGGCTCGTGCCCGATAGCGGGAGCGTCACCGTGCGCCCCCGGGTCGACTTCCCCGTCAATCAAGGCGGGCTGTGCCAGAAGGGCTGGACCGCGCCCGCGCTCCTCGCCGTCCCGGAACGGCTGACGACGCCGCTGGTGCGGGGCGTGGGCGGTGAGCTCGCCGCCGCGAGCTGGGACGCCGCCCTCGACCTCGTCGCCGGGCGGCTCGCGGCGCTGCGGGCCGAGCACGGGCCGGACGCCGTGGGCGTCTTCGGCGGCGGTGGGCTGACCAACGAGAAGGCGTACCTCCTGGGGAAGTTCGCGCGCGTCGCGCTCGGCACCAGCCAGATCGACTACAACGGCCGCTTCTGCATGTCCTCCGCCGCCACGGCCGGCAACGCCGCCTTCGGCGTCGACCGGGGGCTGCCGTTCCCCGTCACCGACCTCGGCGACGCCGAGGTGATCCTCCTCGCGGGCGCCAACCCGGCCGAGACCATGCCGCCGCTGATGCGTCACCTCGCGCGCGCGGACCTGATCGTGATCGATCCCCGGCACAGCGCGACCGCCGAGCGCGCCGCCCTGCACCTCCAGCCGGCCCCCGGCACCGACCTCGCGCTCGCCCTGGGCCTGCTGCACCTGGCCGTGGTCGAGGGGCACGTGGACCAGGCGTACGTGGCGGAGCGGACGAACGGCTTCGACGCGGCATGGCAGCGCGCGGCGGCCTGGTGGCCCGAGCGCGTCGAACGGGTCACGGGCGTGCCGGTCGCCGAGATGCGCGAGGCCGTCGCGCTGCTGGGCGCGGCCCGGCGCGCGTACGTCCTGACCGGGCGCGGCGCCGAGCAGCACAGCAAGGGCACGGACACGGCAGCCGCGTTCATCAACCTCGCGCTGGCGCTGGGCCTGCCCGGCCGGCCCGGCTCCGGTTACGGCTGCCTGACCGGGCAGGGCAACGGCCAGGGCGGGCGCGAGCACGGCCAGAAGGCCGACCAGCTGCCCGGCTACCGGATGATCACCGACCCGGCGGCGCGCGAGCACGTCGCCGCCGTGTGGGGCGTCCCGGCCGACTCGCTGCCGGGACCGGGGCGTGGCGCGTACGAGCTCCTGGACGCGCTCGGCACCCCGGCCGGGCCGAAGGCGCTGCTGGTCTTCGGCTCCAACCCGGCCGTCTCCGCCCCGCACGCGGGCCACGTCAGCGAGCGGCTGGCCGCCCTGGACCTGCTGGTGGTGGCGGACTTCGTGCCGTCCGAGACGGCCCGCATGGCCGACGTGGTGCTGCCGGTCACCCAGTGGGCCGAGGAGGAGGGCACGATGACCAGCCTGGAGGGGCGGGTGCTGCGCCGCCGCCGGGCGCTGGCCCCGCCGCCCGGCGTCAGGGGCGACCTGGACGTGCTCCAGGGCCTGGCGGTCCGCCTGGGCCAGCCCGCGGACCGCTTCCCGACCGTGCCGCGGGCCGCCTTCGAGGAGCTGCGGCGCGCCTCGCGCGGCGGCCGCGCCGACTACGCCGGGATCAGCTACGAGCGGCTGGACGCGGGTGAGGCGCTGTACTGGCCGTGCCCGGAGGCGGACCATGCCGGTACGCCACGGCTGTTCCTGGACCGGTTCGCGCACCCCGACGGGCGAGCCCGCTTCACCGCCGTGGAGCACCGCGAAGCGGCCGAGTCGCCCGGTGCGGAGTTCCCGTTGTTCGCCACGACGGGCCGGGTCCTGGCCCACTACCAGTCCGGGGCGCAGACCCGCCGGGTCGCGGAGCTCACCGCGGCCGCGCCGGAGCCGTTCGTCGAGATCCATCCCGACACCGCGGGGCGCGCGGGCCTCGCCGAGGGCGGCTGGGCCCGGATCAGCTCGGCGCGCGGCAGCACCGTCGCCCGGGTGCGGCTGGTGGGGAGCATGCGCACGGACACCGTGTTCCTGCCGTTCCACTTTCCCGGGGAGGGCAGGGCGAACCTGCTGACGAGCCCGGCCCTCGATCCCCGCAGCGGGATGCCGGAGTTCAAGGTATGCGCGGTGCGCGTCGAGCCCTGCGGCGAACGCTGATGGGCGGCATCCTGGTCGTCGGGCGCGGGCTGGCCGCCCACCGCCTCGCGGACCGGCTCCGCCACCACGGCCACGACGGCCCGGTCACCCTCCTCGGCGCCGAGGAGGGCCCCGCCCACAACCGGGCGCTGCTGACCTCCGTGCTCGACGGCACCCTCTCCCCCGCCGCCCTGACCCTGCCCCCGCCGCCGGAGGGCACGACGGTCCGGCCCGGCACGACCGCGACGGCCGTCGACCGGCGGCGGCGCCTGGTGCGCACCGCCGACGGCACGGCGTACGGCTACCACACGCTCGTCCTGGCCACGGGCGCGCGCGGCGGCCCGCGCACCCCGGCCGACTGCGCGAACCTCGCGCCGGGCCAGGTCACGGTCGTCGGCGGGGGCGTCCGCGGCGTGGAGACGGCGGCGGCCCTGTGCCGCGCGGGGCGCGAGGTGACGCTGGTCCACCCGGGCCCGTACCCCATGGACGACCGCCTTCCGGCCCGCGCCGGGCGGCTGCTGACCGCACACCTCGAAGGGCTCGGCGTGAGCCTGGAGTTCGGCCACGCGGTGACGGGCCGTGAGCACGGGAAGGTGCGGCTGGCCGACGGGCGGATGGTGCGCGCCGACATCCTGCTGCCGTGTCCGGACCTCGTGCCGGAGACCTCGCTCGCGCGGGCCGCCGGCCTCGCCGTGCGCTCGGGCATCGTCGTCGACGACCACCTGCGCACCGGCGATCCGGCCGTCCACGCCATCGGCGACTGCGCCGAACACCCGGGCGCCGCCCCCGGAACGGCCGCCAACGCCTACGACCAGGCCGACGCGCTGGCCGCCCACCTGGCCACCGGGCGCGGCCGCTACGCCGGTACACGGGACCTCGTACGCCCGCGGCTCCCCGGCCTCGACCTCGTCACCCTGGGGTCGCTCGACCGGGACGCCACGCGCGTGACGCTCAGTGACCCCGCCCGGGGGCGGCTGGCGGAAATCGCGGTGCGCGACGGGCGGTTGACGGGTGCCACGCTGGTCGGGCTGCCGCGCGCGATCGCCGCCCTCACCCAGCTCCACGACCGGGGCCTGCCCGTGCCGGCGGACCACCTCGCCCTGCTGCTGGGCACCCCTCCCGCGAGAAATGGACCTGTCGAACTCCCGGACGACGCCGTAGTCTGCCGCTGCAACACCGTCACCAAAGCCGACCTCGTCGCCGCCGTCCGCGCCGGCGCCCACGACCTGTCCGCCCTCGCCACCGCCACCCGCGCCACCACCGGTTGCGGCTCCTGCACCGCGACCGTACGAGCGCTCTGCACCGAGGTACGCACTCCATGACCCGCACCCTTGTCATCGTCGGACACGGCATGGCCGGCCACCGCCTGGCCGCCGACCTGCTCGCCCGCGACACCGCCGGCACCTGGCGGGTGGTCGTCCTCGCCGAGGAGGGCCGGCCCGCCTACAACCGCGTGGCCCTCTCCAGCTACCTCGACGGCCGGGCCGAGACCGCCCTGACCCTGGCCCGCCCGGACTTCCTCGCCGACCCGCGCGTCGATCTGCGCCTGTCCACCCCGGCCGCCGCGATCGACCGCCTCTCCCGCACGGTGAAGACCGCCGACGGCACCGTCGTGCCCTACGACGCGCTCGTCCTGGCCACCGGCTCCCGCCCGTTCGTCCCGCCCGTGCCGGGCCACGACCTGCCCGGCTGCTTCGTCTACCGCACCCTCGACGACCTCGACGCGATACGGGCCGCCGCCGAGGGCGCCGAGGGACGGCCCGGCGTGGTGATCGGCGGCGGACTGCTCGGCCTGGAGGCGGCCAACGCGCTGCGCCTGCTGGGGATGCGCCCGCACGTCGTCGAGATGGCACCCCGCCTGATGGCCGTCCAGCTCGACCAGGGCGCCGGTGACGTGCTCGCCGAGATGATCAGCGAGCTCGGGGTCGGCGTGCACTGCTCGGCGGTCACCGAGGCCGTCGAGGCGGGCCCGGACGGATCGGTGGCGGGCGTGCGGCTGGCCGACGGCACCACCATCGAGACCGAACTCGTGATCTTCTCGGCCGGGGTGCGCCCCCGCGACGACCTCGCCGAGCCCGCCGGGCTGGCCCGCGCCGAGCGCGGCGGCTTCCTCGTCGACGAGCGCTGCCGCACGGAGGACGAGCACATCTGGGCCGTCGGCGAGTGCGCGGCCGTGGAGGGCCGGTGCTACGGGCTCGCGGCGCCCGGCCTGCGGATGGCCAAGGTGGTCGCCGATCAGCTCCTGGGCGACGGGGACTCCGTCTTCGGCGGGGCCGACATGTCCACCAAGCTCAAGCTGCTCGGCGTGGAGGTGGCCAGCCTCGGGGACGCCCACGCCACCACTCCGGGAGCGATGGAGTTCGTCCGGGCCGACCGGGAGGCCGGCACCTACGCCAAGCTCGTACTGGCCGAGGACGGCCGCACCCTGCTGGGCGGTGTGCTGGCGGGCGACGCCCGCGCGTATCCGATGCTTCGCTCGCTGCTCCAGCGCGAACTGCCCGGACCGGTCGAGGAATTGCTGGCCTGGAAGGGCTGACCGCCGGGCATTCGGGGGCGGCTCCGCGTCAGTGGCTGAACACCCGCGCGCCGCGGAGCCGGCGCTCCACCGAGGCGTACAGCAGGCTCCAGGACGTCTGGAGCCACTCGACGCCCTCGTCCTCCAGCTTCCGGACGACCGAGCGGTAGGAGATGCCGAGCCCTTCGAGCTTCTCCCACACCGAACGGCCCGCGTCGTGGCCGTCGGTCAAGGTGTCGCCGCGCAGCGGGCAGAGGTGGCCGAGCTCGCCGAGCATGGCCGGGGACATGGCGCTGGCGGTGCCCCAGGCGACGAACCGGTCCACATAGCGCGCCTGTGACATGCCGGGCCGCCGGGGCGTGGTCGCCATCCACATCACCGTCTGCGGGCGGGCCCCGACGCCCGCCAGGCTCCGCCAGCGCTCGCCGCCCAGCCGCTCCTCGTAGAGGCTGTAGACCAGGCGGGCGCTGGCGAGCGCCGCCGAACCGCGCATGGCCCGCGACTCGTCCGTGCCCAACTCGTCGAGCCGTGCGTCGACTTCGGCGTCGAACCAGCTGATGGGCAGCGACGCGAAGGACATCAGGTCCGAGAGGTCGTGGCCCGCCGCGCGGGCGCGCTCCAGGCCGTCGAAGTAGGCGTCCACGACCTCGCCGTAGCGGCGCACCGAGAAGATGCCCGTCGCGTGGACGCCGATCTTGCGGCTGAGACACTCGCTGATCGCCTCCAGGCCCTCGGGGGTGGCGGGGATCTTGGCGAGCACATTGGGCCGGTTGACCGCGCGGACGAGCTTGCCGGCCTCCGAGGCGACCAGGGTGGCGTCGTGCGCCAGCCAGGGGTTCACATCCACCGAGACATAGCCCTCGCGGCCGCCCGTGCGCTCGTGCACCGGCAGGAGTTCGTCGCAGGCCCAGCGGGTGTCGTAGGCGGTCAGGGCCCGGATCGCGGCGTCGGCGGGGACGTCGCGGTAGGACAGGAACAGCAGTTGGTCCAGGTAGGGCGAGTCGCCGGCCTCCACCGCCGCGGCGAGCGCCGCGACGTTCGACGTGACCCCGCGGATGCCCGCGTTCTCGACGAGCTCGGTGAGGCGGCCCGAGGCGAGCAGGGCCCGGCAGACGCCGTCCAGCCAGGGCGACACGCCTTCGGCAGCCAGTCGGTGCAATTCACCGCTCACAGCCGTCAACTCCCGGTCTGTCATGGAATGGTCACGACTCCAGTGCAGGATGAGGTAGGGCGGAATGGATTCAGGATAAGGAACGTCCAGGATCCGAACCAGAGGCGAAACCCCGCAGCACCTCTACCCAGGTACAGCGTGCGCGACCATAGCCGTCGATCACCCGTCAGTTGTGCGACAGCGGACCGTCAACTTGATGGATCGCGACCCTTTTGACGAAGTTCTGTGAACTACGGCAACCGCCCTTGGCAGTTTCCCGGGCGCCCCAGCAGCATCTGATATGTCCAGTCGGCCGACGCCTCGTCACCCGAGTCCGGCCCGTCGCTGTCCACCCGTCAAGGGGCATTACTTTCATGATCAAGCTTGCCGTCATCTATTCCTCGTCGACCGGGAATGTCCACCGGCTCGCCGAGGCCGCGGCCGCCGCGGCCGAGAAGGCCGGCGCCGAGGTCCGTCTCCGTAAGGTCTCCGACCTCACCAAGGAGACGATCGTCCCCGGGAACGACGCCTGGAACGCGGCCTGGAGCGAGCACGTGGCGGCCACCGAGCACATTTCCGAGGCGTCCCTCGACGACCTCGACTGGGCCGACGCCGTGCTCTGGGGCACGCCGGGCCGCTACGGCCTTCCGTCGGGCCCGCTGAAGCAGTTCATCGACACCACGCTGCCGCTGCACAGCAAGCGGGGCCTGGTGAACAAGGTGATGTCGTCCTTCACCTCCACCGCGACGCTGCACGGCGGCCAGGAGAGCACGATCCTCGCGCTCAACAACGCCTTCTACCACTGGGGCGCCATCATCGTCCCGCCCGGCGTCGCCGACGCGATCCAGCTCGCTCCGACCAACGGCAACCCCTACGGCGTCAGCAGCGTCTCGCGCAACGAGCCGGGCAACGTCGACGACGACAACCTCGCCGCCATCGCCTACCAGTCGCGCCGCGTCGTGGAGATCACCACCGCCCTCCGCCGGGGCCTCGAGGCCGCCTGAGATGAGCCTCACCGATCGACGGCCGCACCCGCCGGGCACCGTGGTGGCACACACCACCGCCGGGCCGGTCGCGGGCGAGCGGACCGGCGGGATCACCGTCTTCCGCGGCGTGCCCTACGCACAGCCGCCGGTGGGCCCGCTGCGCTTCGCCTCGCCCCGGCCGCCCGTCGCCTGGCGCGGCGTGCGGGACGCCACCGCGTTCGCGCCGGCGTCCTTCCAGTCGATCGTGCCCGGCAACAGCGAGGACTCCCTCTACGCCAACGTCTGGACGCCGCGCACCACCGGTTCCCGGCCCGTCCTCGTGTATGTGCACGGCGGCGGCTGGGAACGCGGCGCGGGCCACCTCCCCACCTACGACGGGGCACGCCTCGCGGCCCGTACCGACATGGTCGTCGTCACCTTCAACTACCGCCTCGGCGCCTTCGGTTTCGGCCTGCACGAGGAACTCACGGACCCGCTGACCGGCTCCTTCGCCAACTGGGGCCTTCAGGACCAGGCGGCGCTCGTGCGCTGGGTCCACGACAACGCGGCGGCCTTCGGCGGCGACCCCGACGCCATCACGCTGTGCGGCACCTCGGCCGGCGGTGCGAGCGTGCGCCAGCTGGCGCTCCTGCCGGGGACCGGCCGGCTGATCCGCCGTCTCGTGCCCATCAGCGCCTGCCACACCTGGGCCCCGGCGAACTCCCTGACCCCGGAGGACTCCCGGACGGTCTACGCCGCCCTGGCCGCGGAGCTCGGCACGACGGTGGCCGGCCTGCGCGACGTCCCGGCGGCGGCGCTCAAGGACGCCTGGGAGGAATTCTTCTCGGGCGCCCCGGCCGATCGCCGGGTGGACAGCGGACGCGAATACCGGGGGCCGGTCCTCGACGGCCACTGGCTGGCGGCGGAAGACCACGAAATCCCCGACCCGCCCCATCCCGCGCTGATCGTCCACACCCGTACCGAGGGCTCCTTCTACACCTGCCCCGAACGACCCGCGGCACCCACCGCTCCGGCCGACGAGGCCGCGTTGCGGGAAGCCGTGCGCGGCGTTCTCCTCAAAGGCACCACGAAGGCCGACGACGCGCTCGTCGACGCCTGCCTGCACGCCTACCGGGAAGCCGCCGCGGCGGAAGACCTGCCGCGGGACTCGCTGTCGATCTGGACGGAGGTCTGGGGCGACCTGCTGTTCCGATTCCAGATCCTGCGACTGGCCGAACGGCGCGCCCGTACGGAAAACGCGTCGCAGTACGTGATGGAGTTCGCCCATCCCGTGCGCCCGCCCTACTTCGGCACCCCGCACGAAGGCACGTCCAAATTCCTCTTCGGCACCCACGGTCTGCCCGAGAACGTCGCGGAATTCGGCGACGGGCCCCTGGAGTCGAGGATTTCCGACACGTTCATGGACCTCGTCGCCTCCTTCGCCCGCACCGGCGTCCCCCGCAGTGCGCACGCACCCGAATGGCCGGCGTTCTCGCCGGAGCGGCCCAGCACTTTGATCGTCGGCGGTGATCGTGTCGCGCAGGTCGCCGCAGCCCACAAGCTCAGGCAGCTGCGGTTCTGGGACGACGCGGGTGTCGTCCCCTGTCCCTGACCCCCCACTCCCGCACGCCACCGCCTGTTTGAGCGACCGCCCTGGAGACTTTCGTGAACAACGCCGTACTCGACGCCCGGCCCGAACCCGCCCTTCAGCAGCCCGACTGGGGCGACGCGGCCCCCCAGGTCCAGCGCGTGCGGCGGGAGCTCGCCGACCGGCCCGCGCTGGTGCGCGCCGCCGACGTCCGCACCCTGAGCGCCCACCTCGCCCACGTGGCGCGGGGCGAGTCCCAGGTGGTGCAGGCCGGTGACTGCGCGGAGGACCCGGCGGAGTGCACCTCGGGCTACGTCGCCCGCAAGGCCGGGCTCCTGGACACCCTCGCCGGCGTGATGAAGATGATCACCCACAAGCCGGTGGTGCGCGCGGGCCGCATGGCGGGCCAGTTCGCCAAGCCCCGCTCCAACCCGACCGAGCACGTCGCCGGCGTCGAACTGCCCGTATACCGCGGCCACATGGTCAACAGCCCCGAGCCGCACCCGGAGCGCCGCCGCCCCGACCCGCAGCGCCTGCTGTCCGGCTACCTCGCCGCCAGTGAGGCCATGACCCACCTCGGCTGGCTCAACCCGGCCCGCCGCTCCGGCATCTGCCCGCCGGTGTGGACCAGCCACGAGGCGCTGCTCCTGGACTACGAGCAGCCCATGGTCCGCCGCGACGAGGAGGGCCGGGCGTGGCTGACGTCCACGCACTGGCCGTGGATCGGGGAGCGCACCCGCCAGGTCGACGGCGCGCACGTCGCCCTGCTCGCCGAGGTCGCCAATCCGGTGGCCTGCAAGGTCGGCCCGACGATGGACGCCGACGACCTGCTCGCCCTGTGCGAGCGGCTCGACCCCGACCGCGAGCACGGCCGGCTGACGCTCATCGCCCGCATGGGCGCGGCGAACGTCGCCGACCGGCTGCCCCCGCTCGTCGCGGCCGTACGCGCCGCCGGGCACCCGGTGAGCTGGCTGAGCGACCCCATGCACGGCAACACCCGGGCGGCGGCCGACGGCCTCAAGACCCGCCTGGTGGAGACCGTCATTCGAGAGGTCCACGGCTTCCAGGCCGCCGTCCGGGCGGGCGGAGGCGTCGCGGGCGGTCTGCACCTGGAGACCACCCCCGAGGACGTCACCGAGTGCGTGCAGGACGAGAGCGGGCTCGACCACGTCGGCGACAAGTACACGAGCTTCTGCGACCCCCGGCTCAACCCCCGGCAGGCCATCGCCGTGGTGTCGGCCTGGCGCGGCTGAACCGGCCCGTGGGGAACGCGAACCGCACACCGATCGAATCCGGCCCGCGGGGCCGAGGAGGAGGGGACGCTGCGATGGAGAACAAGGTAGCCCTGGTGACCGGGGCCGCGAGCGGCATCGGCGCGGCCGTCGCCCGCACGCTGGGCGAGAAGGGCGTCCGCGTGGCCGCGGTCGACCGCGACGCGGCCACGCTCCGCGAGGCGGTGGAGAAGCTGGCCGCCGACGGCCTCTCGGCGGAGGGCTTCGTCTGCGACGTCACCGCCGAACAGCAGGTCGCCGACACCGTCGCCGAGATCGAACGACGCCTGGGACCGGTGGAGTTCCTCGTCAACGCCGCCGGTGTGCTGCGCGTCGGCGAGGTGCGGGACTGCACGTCCGAGGACTGGGCGGCGGTCTTCGCCGTCAACGTCACCGGCGTCTTCCACGTGTCCCGCGCCGTGGTCACGCGCATGATCGAGCGCGGCCGCGGCGCGATCGTGACGGTCGCGTCCAACGCGGCCGGCACCCCGCGCCAGGCCATGGCGGCCTACGCGGCGTCGAAGGCGGCGGCGTCGATGTTCACCAAGTCCCTGGGCCTGGAGGTGGCCCGGCACGGCATCCGCTGCAACGTCGTCGCGCCCGGCTCCACGGACACCCCGATGCTCAGCTCCATGTGGAACGAGCGGACCACGCCGGAGTCGACGATCGAGGGCCGCACCGACACCTTCAAGGTCGGCATCCCGCTGGGCAAGCTGGCCCGCCCCTCCGACATCGCCGACGCCGTCGCCTTCCTGCTCTCCGACCGGGCCGCGCACATCACCATGCACGACCTGACCGTCGACGGCGGCGCGACGCTCGGCGTCTGACAGCGCGCCGCCGCGCCCCACCGCCCGGCGACTCCGATACGCAGCCTCTGTTACGCAGCGAACCCGAAGACGAGGAAGTTCCATGGCAGGCATCCCCCCGATCGAGCCCTACCCGATGCCGACAGCGGGCGACCTGCCCGAGAACACCGCCCGGTGGACCGTGGACCCGGCCCGCGCGGTCCTGCTCATCCACGACATGCAGCGCTACTTCCTCAAGCCCCTCCCGGAGGGGCTGCGCGGGGAGCTGGTGCGCAACGCCGCACAGCTCCGGGAGACCTGCGCGGGCCTGGGCATACCGGTGGCCTACACGGCGCAGCCCGGCGGCATGAGCGAGGAGCAGCGCGGGCTGCTCAAGGACTTCTGGGGCCCGGGGATGCGGGTGGACCCGGCCGACCGGCTGGTGGTCGACGAGCTGTCCCCGGCGCCGGGCGACTGGGTGTTCACCAAGTGGCGCTACAGCGCCTTCTTCCGCTCCGACCTGCTGGAGAGGATGCGGACGGCCGGGCGCGACCAGCTGATCGTGTGCGGGGTGTACGCGCACGTGGGCGTGTTGATGACGGCCGTGGAGGCGTTCACCAACGACATCCGCACCTTCCTCGCGGCGGACGCGGTCGCGGACTTCTCCGAGGTCCACCACCGGCTCGCGGTGACCTACGCGGCCGAGCGGTGCGCGGTGGTCGGGACGGCGAAACAGTTCGTCGCGGACCTCGGGGGAGCGTCCGTATGAGCGCCCTCCACGACGAGCTGCTGAGCCGGGTGCTGGCGGGCGAGGCACCGGCGTTCGCGCTGATCCACCGCCCGGACGCCACCGGGGCGGGCTCGCTCGACGTCCTCGTCGGGGACGTCTCCACACCGAGCGCGCTGGCCGACATCCCGCTGCCCGAGGACGGTGCGACCGGGCACGAGGTGCTGGTCGTGATGCCGTACCGGCAGATCGCCGAGCGGGGCTTCGCCTGCTCCGACGACGGCGCGCCCCTGATCGCCATGACCGTCACCGAACAGGCCACGGCCCCGGTGGCCGAGGTGCTGGCCCGGATCCCCGAGACCCGGATCGAGCTGTCCGGCGAGGGCTTCGACGTGGACGACGACGCCTACGCGGACATCGTGCGGCAGGTCATCGCCCGGGAGATCGGCGAGGGCGAGGGCGCCAACTTCGTCATCAAGCGCTCCTTCACCGCCGACATCGGCGACTACACGCCCGCCCACGCGCTGACGTTCTTCCGCCGCCTGATGGAGCGGGAGACCGGCGCGTACTGGACGTTCCTCGTGCACACCGGCACCCGCACCTTCGTCGGCGCCACGCCCGAGCGGCACATCAGCGTCCAGGGCGGCCGGGCGGTGATGAACCCGATCAGCGGCACCTACCGCTATCCGCCGGCCGGGCCGAGCCTGCCGGAGGTGATGGACTTCCTCGCCGACACCAAGGAAGCCGACGAGCTCTACATGGTCGTCGACGAGGAACTGAAGATGATGGCCCGCATCTGCGACACCGGCGGCCGCGTCACCGGCCCGTACCTGAAGGAAATGGCGCGCCTGGCGCACACCGAGTACTTCATCGAGGGCACCACCGGCCGCGACCCGCGCGAGATCCTGCGCGAGACGATGTTCGCCCCGACCGTGACCGGCAGCCCGCTGGAGAGCGCCTGCCGCGTCATCGACCGGTACGAGCCGGCCGGGCGCGGCTACTACAGCGGCGTCATCGCCCTCATCGGCCGCGACCACGAGGGCGTACGGAACCTGGACTCCGCCATCCTCATCCGCACCGCCGACATCGCTCACGACGGGCGGGTGCGCATCGGCGTCGGCGCCACCCTGGTCCGCCACTCCGACCCGGCGTCGGAGGTGCTGGAGACCCGGGCGAAGGCCGCCGGGCTGATCTCCGCGCTCAAGGACAGCGGTGGCGGCCGGTTCGGCCGGCACCCCAGCGTCCGGGCCGCCCTGGCCGAGCGGAACAGCAACATCGCCGGCTTCTGGCTCGCCCCCACGGCCGACCGCCGTCACAGCCGGCCGGTCCTGGAGGGCCGCCGGGTGCTGGTCGTGGACGCGGAGGACACCTTCACCTCCATGATCGACCACCAGCTGCGCGCCATGGGGCTGGGCGTGACCGTCCGCCGCTTCGACGAGCCGTACGCCTTCGACGGCCACGACCTGATCGTCATGGGCCCCGGCCCCGGCGACCCGCGCGAGACGGACCACCCCAAGATCGCGCACCTGAACACGGCGATCGGCACCCTCCTCGACCAGCGGCGGCCCTTCCTGGCGGTGTGCCTGAGCCATCAGGTCCTCAGCCTGCGCCTGGGCTTCGACCTCGTCCGCCGCGACATCCCCAACCAGGGCGTGCAGCGCGAGATCGACCTCTTCGGCGCCCCCGAGCGCGTCGGCTTCTACAACACCTTCGCCGCGCGCGGCGACGACGACAAGGCCGACTGCGGCCCCGCCGGCGTCGTCGAGGTCAGCCGTGACCCGCACACCGGCGAGATCCACGCCCTGCGCGGCTCCCACTTCGCCTCCATGCAGTTCCACGCCGAGTCCGTCCTCACCCAGGACGGCCCCCGCATCACCGGCTCGCTGCTGGCCGGACTGCTGACCGGGATGCCGGTCGCCTGACCGGCGGCCCGTCCCGCCCACCACACACGTACGCCTTTTTGATCTGAGGAGCCACCAGATGCTGCCGATCACCGCCAGCGACACCGGCCTGTACATGGGGCTCGTGGCCGAGCGCGCGGCCGCCGAGCACCCCGGCACGCTGATCACGCTCGACCACGAACTGCCCCTGCTGCCGGGCGTCGGTCCGGAGCTGACCTTCGCCGAGTACGCCGACCACGTCGACGACATCGCCGCCCGGCTGTGGGCCGCCGGTGTGCGCGCCACCGAGCACGTCGCGATCTACAAGTCGTCCGGCTTCGACATCAACATCATCTCGTCCGCCGCCTCGCGGATCGGCGCCGTGCCCGTACAGCTGTCGCCGGGCCTCGACGGCGCGAGCGTCCTCGCGCTCCTGGACCGCCTCGGCCAGCCGTACCTGGTCACGGACGCGGCCAAGCTCGACGGCCCGCTGGCCGACCCGGGCCTGCCCGGCCTGGCCAAGGAGATCTTCATCGTCGCCGGCTCCCGCCCCGGTACGGTCTCGCTGGCCGACCTCGCCGGCTCGCCCCGCCAGGAGGCCGTGGTCCTCGGCCTCGACGAGCCCGCGCTCATCACCCACACCTCGGGCACCACCGGCCTGCCGAAGCTCCTGGTGCACACGCCCCGCACCCTGCACGGCCGCTACCGCCCGCAGGCGAAGCTGTTCGACATCATCCGCAAGCACGAGACCGTGGCCCTGCACGTCTCCTATGTGCACTCCCGGATGCCGCTCGCCCTGGCGGTGCTGCTGCCGCGCGGCGTCCCGTTCCTCGTCATGGACGACGCGGACCCCGAGAAGGTCGCGGAGCTCTTCGCCCGCACCAAGCCGGCGTTCGTCGAGTCGGCGCCCAACTCCTTCATGGAGTGGGAGGAGCTCGCGGACGACCCCCGCAAGCCGTTCGCCAACGTGAAGTACTTCAGCAGCACCTTCGACGCGATCCACCCCGGCACCATGCACCGCCTGCTGCACGCCTCCGAGCGGCACAACCCGGTCTTCTACCAGATCTACGGCCAGAGCGAGACGGGCCCGCTGGTGGGCCGCGCCTTCACCCGGCAGACGGCACTCGGCGCGGACGGCCGCTGCCAGGGCTACGCGTTCCCGGGCGACACGAAGTTCCGCCTCGTCGGCCGCAACGGCCGGCAGCCGTCCAAGGAGCACCCCGGATACATCGAGGTGCAGGCCGCGGGCCGGGTACTGACCTACTTCGGCGAGGCCGAGCGCTACGGCAAGCAGGTCGACGCCGACGGCTGGTGGCGCGGCATGGACGTCGGCTACCGCACGGAGGAGGGCTGCCTGCACCTCCTCGACCGCGAGGTCGACGTCGTCCCCACGATCCACAGCACGCTGGAAGTAGAGGACACCGTCCTCGGCCGCCTGGAGGAACTCGCCGAACTCGTCCTCCTCCGAGGCCCGGCCGACGAACCGCTGCCGGTCGTGTGCACCCGCAACGAGACCCCCCTGGACCTGGCCCGCTGGCGCGAGGCGGTGGCCGACTTCCCACCCATGGCGGACCCCATCCAGATGTCCCTGAACGACCTCCCGCGCACGGCGACGATGAAGGTCCAACGCATAGAACTGACCCGCCGCCTGCACGAGCAGCTGAAGCGGGGCTGAGAGCGGACCACGCCCTCAATCGCCGGACGGGCTGACGACAAGCGCAGCCACAACCAGCCCGTCCGGCGCCCCCCCAGCCCGTCCGGCGATTGAGGACCGGGGTCCGGGGCAGAGCCCCGGTTCGGGAAGGGGCGGGTAGGGGAAAAGTCCGCCGCCCACAGCCAGCCGCAGCCACGGAACCGGAGAGAACAGGAACACCCATGCCCACCGACGACCGAACCCCCACCGACATCGACGTACTCGTCGTAGGAGCCGGTCCCACGGGCCTGCTGGCCGCCTGCGAACTCCTCAGACGCGGCATCCGCACCCGCGTAATCGACCGCGCCACAACCCCCATGCACGTCCCCAAAGCCCTCTCCCTATGGCCAAGAGTCCTCGACATCCTCGAAGACCTCGGCGTAGCCGACGAGATCCGCGAAGTCTCCGCCCCCATCCGCGCCTTCAGCTACTTCTCCGACAGAAAACCCCTCGCCTCCTTCACCTTCACCGACGACCTCGCCGCCCGCCAGCTCCCCCAGCCGGAGACGGAGCGCATCCTCACCGAGCGCCTGCGCGAGCTCGGCGGCAAGATCGAGCGCGGCGTGCGCCTCCTCGCCCTCGACGACGTCGACTTCTCCGGCCGGATCGACGCCACGGACGGCGTCACGGCGATCCTGGAGCACGGCGACGGCCTCGTGGAGCGGGTCAGGGCGCCGTTCGTGATCGGCGCGGACGGCGCCGGCAGCTCCGTACGCGGCCAGCTCGGCATCGGCTTCGAGGGCACGACGTACGAGATGGCGTTCGCGCTGGTCGACGCCCATATCGAGGGCTATCTGCCGCCCGACGAGATCCTGTACTACCAGGCGCCCAGCGGCACACTGGTCATCGTGCCGCAGCCGAACGGCGTGCACCGCTTCCTGTCGGTCATGCCGGACGGCGGCCGCGAGGTCAGCGTGCCGATGATGCAGGAGCTCCTCGACGCGCGGGGCCCGCGCGGCGTGCGGATCACGGAACCCGTGTGGCAGACCGTGTTCCGGGTGCACGCGCGGCGGGCCCAGGAGTTCCGGCGCGGGCGGGTCTTCCTGATGGGTGACGCGGCGCACGTGCACAGCCCGGCCGGCGGCCAGGGCATGAACAACGGCCTCCAGGACGCCCACAACCTCGGCTGGAAGCTGTCCGCCGTCATCCGCGGCGAGTCGCCGTCGACGCTCCTGGACTCGTACGGGCCGGAGCGCTCGGAGTCCACGCGGCGGATCGTCCGGGACACCGACATCCAGACGCGGGCGTGGATGTTCAACGGCCCGGCGCAGGTCCTCGCCCGGGACGCCGCGTTCCGCTTCCTGGACCGCTCGCAGGTGGTGTCGCGCTTCTACACCCCCGTGATGGCCGGGAGGCGCCTGTCCTACGCGCCCGAGCGCGACACCCAGCGCCCCGCCCGCTGGTCGGCGTGCCGGCTGCGGGGCAGGCTCCCGGGCGGCGCGAAGGTCGGCGGGACGTTCCCGCGCCGGGCGGCGCTGTCGGCCGGGATCGCCGGCCCGGGCACGGACCCGCACCGCTGGGTGCTGGCCCTGCGGGCGCCGTCGGGCGACGGTGCCTGGCTGCGCGAGATCGGCCATATAGCCGCCCGCTGGCCGCAGTTGCGCGTGCTGGCGATTCCGCGCGGCGTCGACGCGGCGGGCACCTTCTGCGGCCGGCCCGGCTATCACCTGATCCGCCCGGACGGTCACATCGCGGCGCACGGCCACCGGGACGACCTCGACCGGCTGGAAGCGGAGCTGGCCACGGTCCTGCGACGTCCCTCGGACAACTGAGGGAAAGCGCGACGAGAACGCCGGACGAACGAATCGCGCCACGGCGGGGGCGTCCACCGAATCGGTGAACGCCCCTGCCCCACAACGATTTTACCTGTCCGTTTCTCGCTATAACATCGCGGCATGCGAATGAGCGAGGGTGTGGAATGGGCCTTGCATACCTGCCTCAATCTGGCGTGGGTCGGCCCGGAGAAGGCGGTGACCGCCGCCCGGCTCGCCGCCTTCTACGATCTCCCGCCGGCTTATCTCGGCAAGCAGTTGCAGGCACTGGTGCAGGCTGAAATCGCCTCTTCCAGTCCCGGCCCCAAGGGCGGTTTCCGGCTGGCGCGCGGGCCGGAGATCATCACGCTCATGGACATCGTGACGGCGATCGAAGGATCCGAGCGGGTATTCCGCTGTTCCGAGATCCGGCGCCGCGGCCCGCAGAGCCGGATATCCGACGGCTTCGACCACCCCTGCCACGTCTCCTGGGCCATGCGGGAGGCCGAACTGGCCTGGCGCCGCGAACTGGCCGGCAAGACCCTGGCCGACGTCCAGCGCACGGTCCTGCGCAGCTCCCCCGCGGTGCCCGAGAACACCCGCCGCTGGTTCTCCGAGAATTGACCCGGCGAATCGACCCCCGCGCCGGCACCAGCGCCTCGTGAACCTCCCACCGGCCCGCGCCCCTCGCTCGCCTCCCACCGGCCCGCTTCCCGCCCCCGCCCCTCAGCCCCGCCCGCGCCCGCCCACCGGCCCCGACTCGTAGGGCGGCGGCAGCGCCTCGCACAGCGCCTCCAGCGCCCCCGCGAAGGCGTGCTCGGGCGGCGTGCCGTAGCCCACCACCAGGCCGTCGTAGGGCGGCTCCCCGCTCGCGGCGTGCCGGTAGAGCGACAGCCCCTCCAGCGCCAGCCCCTGCCAGGCGGCGGCCTTGACCACCGACGCCTCGGTGCCCGCCGGGAGTTCCAGCACGGCGTGCAGCCCGGCGGCGATGCCCGTGACCCGCACGTGCGGCGCCCGTTCGCCGAGGACCTCGATCAGCTGGTCGCGGCGGCGCCGGTAGTGCCGGCGCATCCGCCGTACGTGCCGGTCGTACGAGCCCGAGTCGAGGAAGTCCGCCAGGGTCAGTTGCTCCAGGGCGCTGGCCCACGGCTCCCGTTCGCCCTTCGCCTCCACCACGGCGTCCACGAGCCCGCCGGGCAGCACCATCCAGCCCAGCCGCAGCGCCGGTGACAGGCTCTTGCTGACGGACCCGATGTAGACCACCCGGTCCGGGTCGAGGCCCTGCACGGCGCCGACCGGTTGCCGGTCGTAGCGGAACTCCCCGTCGTAGTCGTCCTCCAGCACCAGTCCGCCGCCGGCCCGGGCCCAGTCGACGACCGCGGAGCGGCGCTCGTGGTGCAGGGGGCCGCCGGTCGGGAACTGGTGGGCGGGCGTCAGCAGGACCGTTTCGGCACCGGTCGCGGCCAGCTCCTCCACCCGCGCGCCCCGGTCGTCCACCGGCAGGGAGACCGTCTCCAACCCGGCGGCGGCCAGCAGATGGCGGTAGTAGCCCAGCCCGTACGCCTCCACGGCGATGGTGCCCGAGCGCACCTCGCCCAGCAGGCGCAGCGCCCCCGCGAAGCCCGAGCAGATGACGATGCGGTCGGGGTCGGCCCGTACGCCGCGGGCGCGGGCCAGGTACTCCGCGACCGAGCGGCGCAGCTCGATCCGGCCGCGTGGATCGCCGGGCCCGAAGGCGTCGTTGGGCGCCACGGTGAGCGCGCGGCGGGCGGAGGCGAGCCAGGCGGAGCGCGGGAAGGCCGAGGCGTCGGGGGTGCCCTGCACGAGGTTGTACGCCGGGCGGGAGGCGCGGCTCGGCGTGGTGGGCCGGCGCGGTCGCTGGTCGGGGAGTTGGGCGCGGCGGGCGACGTAGGTGCCGGAGCCCTGCCGGGCGTTCAGCCAGCCCTCGGCGACCAGCTCGGCGTACGCCTCGGCGACGGTGTTGCGCGCCAGGCCCAGGTCGGTGGCCAGTGACCGGTAGGGCGGCAGCCGGGTGCCGGGCGTGAGCCTGCCGGTGCGGATGGCTTCGCGCAGTGCGCTCATCAGCGCGCCGCGGCGGCCGCCCGGCGGTGAATCGGGGAGCTCCAGATGGAGATCACTGCCCAGGCTCCCCCCCGGATCAGCGCTCGCATTGACCTTCGATTTCACCCGGGAATTGCACCACACTCCGGACCGATTGGCTGCCTAAAGTCATTCTCATGACCGTTCCCGAGCTCGACCAGCGCATGAACTTCACCAAGGCGGCGCCCAAGGTCTTCAAGGCGATGATCGCCCTGGACACGGCCGCCCGCGCCGGGCTCGACCCGGTGCTCATCGATCTGGTCCAGATCCGCGCCTCGCAGATCAACCACTGCGCCTACTGCATCGACATGCACACCAAGGAGGCGCGCAAGGCCGGTGAGAGCGAGGAGCGGATCTATCAGCTCAACGCCTGGCGTGAAGCGGGACTGTTCACGGCGAAGGAGAAGGCCGCGCTCGGCCTGACCGAGGTCGTGACGCGGCTGGCCGACGGTGAGGTGCCGGACGCGGTCTACGACGAGGCGGCCCGGCATTTCGAGGAGCCGGAGCTGGCCCAGCTCATCGCGCTGATCTTCACCGTGAACGCCTGGAACCGCATCGCGGTCCCGACCCGCAAGATTCCCGGTACCGAGTGACCGGCCGCTTTTCCCTATCGACCTGCGCGTAGTCCCTGCAATTCACCGGGCGCGGCAGGCGCCCGGCTCTCGCCCCCTCCCGACCGGTTACCGGTACCGCCGGGAGAACGGGCCGCGGCAATTCCCCCGATTACCGCTCGTGATGAAGGTTGTGAGGACTTGACCACTGTCGAATCATCGGCTCCCCTGACCGACCCGGGAAGATCACCGGTCAAGGGCTGGTTCGCCGTCGCGGCGGTCACCCTGGGCATCTTCTGCCTGATGACCTCCGAGCTGCTGCCCGTCGGCCTGCTCACCCCGGTCGGCGACGCCCTGCACGTCTCCGACGGCACCGCCGGCCTGATGGTGACCGTCCCCGGCATCGTCGCCGCGCTCTCCGCCCCGATCGTCACCATCGCCACCGGCCGGATCGACCGCCGGCTCGTGCTCGGCATCCTCGTGGGCATGGTCGGCGCGGCCAACCTCGCCTCCGCCTTCGCCGACCACTTCGCGATCGTGCTGGCCGCCCGCTTCCTCGTCGGCATCGCCGTCGGCGGCTTCTGGGCCATCGCGGGCGGCATCGCCCTGCGCCTGGTGCCCGAGGAGCACGTGGGCCGCGCCATGGCGGTGATCTTCGGCGGTGTCGAGACCGCCTCCGTGCTCGGCGTCCCGACCGGCACCCTCATCGGTGACCTCAGCGGCTGGCGCACGGCCTTCGCGGCCGTCGGCGGCCTCGGTCTGACGGCCCTGGTCCTGATGGTCTTCCTGCTGCCGCCGCTGCCCGCCTCCGAGTCCCTGACGTTCGCCGAACTGCCCAGGATCTTCAAGGACAACCGCGGTGTGCGGGTCGGTATCGGCATCACGTTCCTGCTGATCACCGGGCACTTCGTGGCGTACACGTTCGTCCGGCCGATCCTCCAGGACGCCGGGATCTCCGGCAGCTCGATCAGCATGATGCTGCTGATCTTCGGAGTCGCCGGCATCACCGGCAACTTCATCGCCGGCGCCAAGGTCGGGCAGCACGTCCGCACGATCGTGCTGACGATCTCCGTCGTCCTGACCGCCGCGATGGTGCTCTTCGCGGTCACCGGCGGCGGCATGGCCACGGGCATCGTCCTGCTGGTCCTGTGGGGGCTGGGCTACGGCGCGGTGCCGGTGAGCCTGCAGACCTGGATCCTCAAGGCGGCGCCCGACGCCACCGAGGCGGCCTCGTCGCTCTACGTCTCGATGTTCAACTTCTCCATCGCGCTCGGTGCCCTGATCGGCGGGTTCGCCTTCGACAACCTCGCCATGACCAGTGTGCTGTGGATCGGTGCCGGCCTGGCCGTCCTCACCCTCGCGGTGGCGGGCAACCGGACCAAGGGACTGCTCTCCACCGAGCCCGCCGCGGGTCACTGACCCGCCCCACAGACCCGCCCCCGCACTTAATCCCCCGGAGTGCGGGGGCGACCCCCTCGCCCCACCCCTTGCGTTCCCCGTCCACAAGTTGTCCCGTGTTATCCCGAGAGGCTGAACATGCCTGCATCTGCGAGCCGGCCGTCCGTCGTGGGCACCGACGACCCGCGTTACGAGGACCTGGCCACCCGCGGCAACAACAAGCGCTTCGCCGCCCGCCCCCAGGAGTTCCGGGTGGTCACCTCCACCGCCGAGGTGGTCGAGGCGGTACGCGAGGCCGTCCGCGGCGGCCGGCGCATCGCCGTCCGCAGCGGTGGCCACGGCTACGAGAACTTCACCGGCGACCCGGCGGTCCAACTCGTCATCGATCTCGGTGAGATGCGCGCCGTCTCCTTCGACGCCGAGCGCGCCGCGTTCGCGATCGAGCCCGGCGCCCGCCTCCTCGACGACGTCTACCGCACGATGTACGAGCGCTGGGGCGTCGCCGTCCCCGCCGGCAACAGCAACAAGGTCGGCGTCGGCGGCCACGTACAGGGCGGCGGCTACGGCTCCCTGTGCCGCGCCCACGGCCTGATCACCGACCACCTGTACGCCGTGGAGGTCGTGACCGTCGACGCGGCCGGCGAGGTCCGCGCCATCGTCGCCACCCGCGAGCCGGACGACCCGCACCACGACCTGTGGTGGGCGCTGACCGGCGGCGGCGCCGGCACCTTCGGCATCGTCACCCGCTTCTGGTTCCGTACGCCCGGCGCCACCGGCACCGACCCCGGGCAGCTGCTGCCGCGCCCGCCCGCCGAGATGATCACCAGCACCGTGCTCTTCCCGCGTCCGGGCCTGGACAAGCCGGCGCTGCGCGCGCTGGTCGGCGGCTTCGGCCGCTGGCACGAGCGCAACAGCGCGCCGGACTCCCCGTACGCCCACCTCTTCAGCAGCCTGGTGCTCCTCGGGAAGAACCCGGACCCGGAGAAGGACATGGGCGCCGTGCTGGTCACGCACATGGACGCGACCCGGCCGGACGCCGAGCGGCTGCTGACGGACTTCCTCGACGAGGTCACCGGACAGGCCGGCCTCTCCCCCGTCGTACTGCCGCACGAGACCATGCCGTGGCTGGACTCCAAGAAGGCGCTCGGCGACGCGCAGGACGCGGAGGTCGGCCGGCAGAAGGTGAAGTCCGCCAACCTGCGCCGCTCCTTCAGCGACGACCAGGCCGACGCGCTCTTCGACTTCCTGGGCGGCGACGACCACGCCAACGACAGCAGCCTGGTGGCCATCGACTCCTACGGCGGCCGCGTCGGCGCCGTCGCGCCGGACGCCACCGCCGTGGCGCAGCGCGACTCGGTGATGAAGGTCCTGTTCATGAACACTTGGCAGGACGCGGGCCACGACGAGACCAACCTGGACTGGATGCGCCGTTTCTACGGTGCCGTGTTCGCCAAGGCCGGCGGCGTGCCCGTACCGGGCGACGACCAGGACGGCTGCTTCATCAACTTCGCGGACGTCGACCTGGCCGACCCGGCCGTCAACACCTCCGGAACCCCCTGGCACGAGCTCTATTTCAAGGACAACTACGCGCGGCTGCGCTCCATCCGGTCGGCGTACGACCCGCGCGGCGTCTTCGGGCACGCGCTGTCGGTCCGCCCCGTCTGACCCCTGGCGACCATCCGCCGCCGTGCCCGGGCCCCCGGCCTGATCACGGCGGCGGAGCGGGCCGAACCCCCACTTGTCCCCGTCCCCTGGCGAGAGGATCATCCTGGTACACACCAACACCGCGACTGTGCGCGGCGCTCAGCGCGCCGCCGGGGCGACCGTGCCCGGAGGGATTCACCGACTCCGGGTACGGCTGACCGCTGCGCTTTTTCCGCGTCCGGGGGGCGTCAACGGATTTGTGAGGCCGTTGACTCGGACATTACTCAATGCGTAGCTTCCGACATGTACGCCGTGATCGATCTTTGCGTTGCACCACAGGGGGAGCACATGGGGAGCATTGCGTCGCCAGGGAGGATGACAGAGGCCAGTGCGTTCGCCGTACTGGAGTTGCTGGCCGACGAGGCACCGATCGACCAATTCGAATCACTTGTGGAGGAGGCCCGCTGGCGCGGCACCACAGGCGCCGAACTGGCATTCCTGGAAAAAGCCAAGCGGCTCGGCATGGCGATCTACGCACAGGTCGAACGACGGCAGCGAAAGGAGGCCAGGCTCTCGGCGTTCATCGATACGGCACGCAGCCTGGCCAATACCCAGGACCTGCCCGCACTGCTTTCCACACTCGCCCGCCAGGCGCGTCAGCTCTTCGATGTCGACCTGGCGTACATCACTTCTTTCGACAGAACTCCCGGCCTCGTATCCATCAGCGCCTTCGACGGCCATACGAGCGTATTGAGCACCGGTCTCACCATTCCCGACGACGCGACCATGAGCGGCGGCCCCACCCCCTTCTGGACCCCCGACTACGCGGCTGACGAGCGGGTCGGCCACAGCCAGGCCGTCGACCGGCTGATGCGGTCCGAACGCATCCGCGCCCTCATGTCGGTCCCCCTCAACGACGGCGCCCGGCCCGTCGGCACCCTGTACGTCGCCAGCCGGAGCATGCGCTACTTCACCGCGGGCGAGGTCTCCCTCATGGGCTCGCTCGGCGAACTCGCCGGCGTGGCCATCGGCAAGGCCCGCTTCCTGGAGCACGCCGCCGATGTGATCTCCGAGCTGAAGGAGCACAAGGCCGGGGCGCGCGGCGCACAGGAGGTCACCGCCATCCAGGGCCGGCTGATGGACGTGGTCCTCTGCGGCGGCGATCTGCACGCCCTGACCTCCGAGGCCGGCGCGGTCCTGGGCGGCGCCGTGCGCGTCCACGCCCCCGACGGCGCGGTCCTGGCCACGGCCGGCGAGATGCCGGCCGAGGCCGAGGCCGACGCGGTGCGCGCCCTGGTCGAGGCCCATGTGCCGCGCGAGGCCACGCTGCTGGACGGCGGCCTGTGGGCGGCGCCGGTCCTGGCGGGCGACGAGGACCTCGGCACCCTCCTGCTGAGCCCGCGCCACCCCCTCGGCGACCTCGACCGCCGGCTGCTGGTCCTGGTCACCCAGACCATCGCCGCCCATCTGCTGCTGCGTCACAGCCGGGACGAGTCGGCCACCGGTCACGACCGCGACTGGCTGCTGGAGGACCTGCTGGCCAGCCCGCAGCGGCCGGCCGAGCAGTTCCAGGAGCGGGCGGGCCGGCTCGGCGTCGACCTGAGCCGGCCGCACGTGGTCGTCGTCGCCCGGCCCGAGGGCGAGCCCCAGGACAAGCTGGCCATCTGGGCCTCCTCGTACGCCCGCCGCAGGAACGGCCTCAAGAGCATGCACGCGGGCTGCGCCGTCTTCCTGCTGCCCGGCACGGACGCGACCGCGGCGGCCGAGCAGGTCTCCCGGGGCCTCGCGCCGCTCCTCGACCAGCCGGTCACCGTCTGCGCGTCGGGACCGGTCGAGGCGGGCCGGGACATCGCCGGCGCCTATGAGGAGGCGCTGCGCTGCCTGGAGGCGATGATCGCGCTGGGCGGTACCGGAGGCTTCGCCTCCGCCCGGGAGCACGGCTTCCTGGGCGTCCTGCTGTCCGACACCCATGACGTCGAGGGCTTCATCCGCTCGATGATCGGCCCGCTCGCCGACTACGACGCCCAGCGCTTCACCGAGTTCACCCGCACCCTGGACGCCTACTTCGACGCCCGGGGCAGCATCACGCAGACGGCCGAGCGGCTGCATGTGCACCCCAACACGGTCGCCCGTCGGCTGGAGCGGATCAGCGAGCTGTTAGGGGCGGGCTGGCAGCAGTCGGAGCGGGCGTTCGAGATCCAGCTCGCCCTGCGGCTGTCGCGGATACAGCACGTGCTCCAGCGGCGCCGTCCGCTGCCGGAAGCGGCCTGACGGAGGCGGCGGGTCCGGCGGGGCCTGTGGCTCAGACGGCGTAGCCCAGGCCCGTCCGGCCGGTGCGGCCCAGCGCGGTGACCGCGTGCGCGGCCGAGGCGAGGGTGACGTGCCGGTGCCATCCCTTGTACGAGCGTCCCGTGTAGTCCCGCATCCCCACCCGGTCGGAGATCTCCGCGAAGTCGCGGTCGACCCGGCGGGTCATCTTGCTGAGCTGCATCAGGGCGACGGGGTGCAGGGAGGTCATGTCGGTCAGCCAGAGCGCGGTGGGGGACGACTGTCCGTTCTCCCACTCGCCCATCAGCCGCAGGTCGCCCATCCCGGCCTGGCCGAGGATCCGGACCGGGCGCGGGGTCCGGGCCGGCATCCGCACCCGCACGCTGGCGGCCATGCTGGTGCGCAGCGTCTCGGCGGGGTCGTGGTCGGACCACATCACCGGGCGCCGCATGCCCGCGGCGGCGCTCATGATCTGGTGCGCGGCGACCCCCTCGGCCCGGCAGCCGGGCAGGGCGGGGTCGGCCGCCGTCAGCCGGAAGGTGTTGCTGACCCTGACCAGCAGCGGCACGCCGGCGGCCCGCAGCCGGCGCACGATCATGGCGGTGTCGGTCTCCGGGGCGTCCAGTACGAGCGGCCGGACCGGCACCTTCCAGTCCGCGAGCATCTCCAGATAGGCCCCGACCGCGCAGTCGCCCAGGGACTCGGGGACGGTGCCCTCGGGTATGGAGGCGCGGGCCCGCCGCTCGTCGTCCTCCAGCCACTCCTCGGACAGGTGCAGCCGCCAGTTGACGGGGCTGGCCATCTCGTCGGAGGCCGCCCACACGCCCACGGCCTGCTGGGCGTTGAGCACCTGGCCGAGCGCGGGGAAGAAGCGCCGGTCCACGCCGACGGAATGCCGGCCGCCCTTGGGGATGACCATCGGGCGCACCACCCATGCCTGCGGCGGGGCGATGCGGTTGAGGTGCGCCACGAGCGCCTGCCGCACGGGCGCCCAGTCCCAGATCGAGCTGGAGATGAAATGGTGCATGCTCTGTTCGGTGGCCGAGCCACCGATCAGCGCGGCGATGTTCCGGATGGTTTTACGGCCCTGCCCCCCGAGCAGGCCCCGGAGGTATTCCAGGCCCTTTCGGCGCTGATCGCTCCGGGGCAGGGTGGCAAAGAGCTCCGAACAGAGTTCGGTGAGCATCGCGTCATAGGCCCCGGCGTACTTCGGTGCGTGCGACTGCCTTCTTACGTCGTCGGGGTACAGGGCAACAGTGCTCATTGCAATCCCTATCTCGACTGAGCGGGTATCCGTCTCGAAGTGGCTCCTCCACAGTGCCGGTTTCCGCCTCCGCCGCCTAGGTGCGCAAACCACCGGGCTCACCGGGCGGGTGGTGGATGTTCCACCACCACTCACGCTGCGTGAAGAAAACGGCCGGACTCTGACGCTCTGCCGACGAAATCGACCGGAATTCGGTGTTCCAGAAATCGACTTGACTGACTCCACCCCACACCAGGAATAAACCTGGAGTTCCATCGTCCGGCTGCATACGGTCCCTCCGGACAGACAATGTCAGCCTTCTCGGCCCTGGCCTGAAAGAACGTTGACACTTCGCCCCGCGCATCGTGGGGCCCACGGGGGAGGTCTTCAAGTGATCAACAAACGGATCGGCAGCCGGATCAGCAGACGCTCGATCCTCGGAGCGGGCGCCGGAATCGGCGCCGCCGGGGTGCTCGCGGCCGGCGGATCCGGCCTTCTGGGCCCGGTGTCCGCGTTCGCGACCGGCACCCCCTGGGCCCGGCTCCGCGAGAAGCTCACCGGCGACCTCGTCCTGCCCGCCGACCCCACGTACACCGTGGCCAAACAGCTCCAGCTCTCGCAGTACGACGCGATCGAGCCGCAGGCCATCGCGTACTGCCGGACGAGTGCCGACGTCGCCGCGTGCGTGCGCTTCGCGCAGGACAACCACCTCGCCGCCACCGCCCGCAGCGGCGGCCACAGCTTCGCCGGCTACTCCACCTCCCCCGGCCTGGTCATCGACGTCTCCCGGATCGACGGCGTCCGCACCGCCCGCTCCACCGTCCGGCTCGGCCCCGGCTGCCAGGGCGTGGACGTCGTCACGGCCCTGGACACCTACGGCATCCAGGTCGCGGGCGGCACCTGCCCGACCGTCGCCGCCGGGGGCTGGCTGCTGGGCGGCGGACTCGGCCCGCACGCCCGCAAGTTCGGCATGGGCTGCGACCGGCTGGTCTCCGCCCAGGTGGTGCTGGCCGACGGCACGACGAAGCGCTGCTCCGAGCACGAGCACGCCGATCTCTTCTGGGCGCTGCGCGGCGGGGGCGGCGGCAATTTCGGCATCGTCACCGAATACGAGGTGCGGCCCACCCAGTTGCCCTCCATGGTGGTCTTCTCCCTGACCTTCGGCTGGTCCGCGGCGGCCGACGCGATCCAGGCGTGGCAGCAGTGGATGGCCACCGCTCCCCGCGAGCTCGCCGCGGAGCTGTTCGTCCAGCTGTCCACCGACGACCCGGCCGGCACCGAGCCGTCGGTGCAGGTCAGCGGCACGCACGCGGGCACGCAGGCGGAGTGCGACCGACTCCTCGACAAGCTCGTCGCGGCGGCCGGTGCGCGCCCGGCCTCCCGCGAGGCGACCGAACTCCCCTACCGCGCGGGGATGATGAAGGTCTTCGGCTGCGCCGACAAGAGCGTGCCCCAGTGCCACCGGGTCGGTTATTCACCCCAGGCCCAGCTGCCGCGCGACAACTTCGTCACCGGCCGCAATCTGTACTTCACCAAGCCCTGGACGAAGCAGGCCACCCAGGAGGCCCTCACGGCCTTCGCCGCCGACATCCGCAAGGGGCAGTACCGCTTCCTGGGCTTCTTCGCCTACGGCGGCCAGATCAACACCGTCGACCCCAAGGCCACCGCCTTCGTCCACCGGGACGTGCTCTTCGAGACCGACTACCAGATCGGCCTCACCACACCGAGCCCCGCGCAGGACGCGAAGGACGCCGCCCAGGCATGGGTCGACGGCGGCTACGCGGCCGTCGACCCCTACTCCAACCACCGTTCGTACCAGAACTACATGGACCCGGCCCTGCGCAACTGGCGTGAGGCGTACTACGGCCAGAACTACACCCGCCTCCACTCCGTCAAGCGCGCCTACGACCCACACGGCTTCTTCCGCTTCGCACAAGGAATCGACTGATGCGACCGGACCCCGCATAGAGTGACGGGCGTGACCGTTGAGCATGAAGTGACGCGCACGCCCGTCCAGGGGACGAACGGCAAGGCCATCGACGTGTACGCGCCCTCCGGCGCCGGCCGGGCGCCCGCGCCCGCCGTGCTGTTCTGGCACGGCACGGGCCCGGACGAGCGCGAGGTGCTCGCGCCGGTCGCGGAGGCCGTCGCGGCCCGGGGCCGGGTGGTCTTCGTCCCCGACTGGCGCTCCGACGCCCCCGACAGCGGCCGGGCGCACCTGCTGGAATCCCTCACCTTCGTCCACCGCCAGGCGTCCGTTCACGGTGGCGACGCCGGGCGGCTCGTGATCGCGGGCTGGTCGGCGGGCGCCGGCGCGGCGGTCGGGGCCGGTCTCCGCCCCGACCTCGTCGCCGGACCGCGCCCACTGGCCGTCGTCGGCATCGCGGGCCGCTACGACCGCCCGGCCCGCACCACGGGCACGGCCCCGCTGGACGACCTGGCCGACGGCTCGGCCGCACCCGTGCCCGTACGGCTCGTCCACGGCACCGGGGACGACCTCGTCGACATCGGCCACGCACGGGAGTTCGCGGCCGCGCTGCGCTCCCACGGCCGGCCGGCGCCACTGGAGGAGCCGGCCACCGACCACGCCGGCGTCATCATGTGCGCGTACGACCCGGCACTCGGCCGTCTGCGCCCGAGCACGGCCCAACACGCCCTCCAGGGCGGCCTGGTCACGGTCCGCGCGGTGGTCGAGGCGGCCGGCTGAGGGGCGTGCGCCCCTGAGAGCGACCCCGACCGGATGTCCGGGTGGTCCCTGATGTCGCGGAGGCGCGCATCGTTCATGATCAACTCATGTCATACGCACGCTGGGGGGAACCAGCTCTGACGCAGGCCGCCGCGGGGATCCCGCCCGCGGCCGGCGCGCTCCGCTCCGCCGCGGAGACCGCCCTGGTGGTGCTGCCGCTCCTGGCCGTGCTCGTCGTGAAGTACGACCGGCCGGGCGCCGCGCTGGTCCGGCGTACGGGCCGCCGGATCAGGTCGTGGACCCTGGCCGCCCCCGCGACCACCGCGCTGTGCACCTTCGTCGTCCTGCACTCGCTCACCCTGGCCGAACTCCCCGCCGGAGTCGCCGAGGACGTCCTGCGCAACCACAGCAGCAACCTCGGCCGCCTGGCCGAACACCCGTTCTCGGCGCTGGTGGGCTCGGCGCTGTGGACCGAGACGTCCGACCTGCCGATGGTCGCCGTCCTGGCCCTGCTGGTGCTGGCGCCCGTGGAGCGCCGGCTGGGCACGGCGCGGGCCGTCGTGCTGTTCTTCGTCGGCCACGTGGTCGCGACGCTCCTCACCGCCTTCGTCCTGACGACGCTGCTCCAGGTGCGGCCCGAGCAGTATCAGGACCGGGGCCTGCACAGCGTCGTGGACGTGGGCATCAGCTACGGCAGCCTCTGCCTGGCCGGCGTCCTCTGCTACCGCGTACGGTCCCTGCGCCTGCGCGTCGCGGCGATGACGGCCCTCACCGCGGGCGTCGTCGCGTCGGGCGCCCTCTTCCCGGACTACACCGGCTTCGGCCACAACACGGCCGTCCTGCTGGGCTTCCTGCTCGGCCCGCTGGTCGCGCGGGTGACGCGGCCGGACGCGGCGGCGGAGATCGCCCAAGCCTCCGCGGGCGGGCGGGAATTCTACCCGCCCGACAGCACCTCCCACCCGAATGTCCTCGCTTTTACTTGGAGGCGACTCCGAATGTGGTGGAATTCTCTCGGATCAACTGAATCGAGAAGACCGGCAACACCGAAGAAGACGGAGAAGATCGATAATCAGCTTTCTCCAGGTCGTCAGGCAGCACCCTGAAGAGGACCTCATGAAGGTGCCCACCCGCATCATGTCCGTCCACTGCGTGGTGACCTTCCCCGACGTGGTCGACATCGAGAACGCGCCCGCCATGCGCGACGCGCTGCGCACCGTCATTCACGCGCACGGCGACGACTGCCGGGCGCTGGTCGCCGACCTCTCCGCGTCCCGCTTCGCGACGGCGACCGCGCTGTCCGTGCTGGTCGAGGCCAGAAATCTCGCGCGGACCAAGGGAATGGCCCTGTACGTGGTGGCCTCGGCACCCCTGACGAGGAAGGTCTTCACACTGACGGGGCTGCGTGAGGTCATGCCCCTCTACCGCAGCCTCGACGAAGTGCCCCAGCCCTCGCTGGGCTAGGCCGGCACGCTCCCGTCCTGCGGTCCCGCCTCGTCGGCCCGCACGCCCGGAACGTCCTCCACGAAGGTGAAACCGCCCTCCACACCGGCGATCCGCATGACCCTGGACACCCGCGGCTCACCCCGCACGAGCCTCAGCCGCCCACCGCGGGAGATCACCCGGTGCCGCGCCCTCAGCAACATCCGCAGCCCACTCGCGTCCAGAAAGGTCACCCGCCGGAGATCGATGACGATATCCGCCCGGAACCTCTCCGTCAGCGTGTCCATGCGCGGACCGAGCATCTGGTCCGCCAAAATATCTATTTCCCCGAGCAGTTCAATGATGATCGCACCGCATGCCACCCGCTCCCGCATGGCAAAGGCGGGCTCGTCCGCGCCCATGTAGTCCCTCACCGACCTCCCTCGACCGCATATGCCGTCCACCTTTCTGGTGCCCCGGCAGTACGTGAATCTCACCTTCGTCGCAAAGCTGTGATCGCGCCTGCCGCGGAAGGGGCGGCGTAGGCCGTCCGGCGGTGCGGCGACGGAGCGCTCGGAGCACTGAGGGGCTCAGGCGCGTCGCGAGGGGAAATGGTGCGCGCGGGGCGGGGTGGGAGGCGCGCGGGCGGGCGCTGAGGCCCGCGGGGCGCGCGGTGGGGAACGGCGGAACGGGGGAAGCGGTATCGGGGGGACAACCGCTTCCCCCGACGAGGACACGCCTCCAAGTACGGGCCGCAGTCGGGGGGAAGTCGCGGCCCGGACCCCGCAGAGAGGTCATGTCCCTGGCCCGCGGATTCCTGCCAGAGCCGCGGGCCACGCCTCCATCCTGCGCCCCGGGTGGAGCGCCACTCGCGGCCGAAGGGCCCACCTTGCCGGGCCTTTGGTCCTTAAAGATGCCGTGAGGACCGGCCCGGCCGCCGGTACCCCGCCAGCATTTCGGCCATATGTGCGGTTAGACTCTCGCGACCGCAGCGACCGTCGAGGCATGGGGACAACAGGGGAGGCCGCGCGCCGTGGCACAGGCGAAGAAGATCGCGATCTACGCCGTCAGCATCTTTGTGGCATACACGATCATCCACTCCCCCGCCCGGTCGGCCGAGCTCGTCCAGATAGGGTTCGAGGGCATCTCGGACGCTGCCAAGAGCATCGGCGAGTTCATGACCCAGCTGATCAACTGAGGGCAGACCCGTGATCCGTCACCTCGTCCTGTTCAAGCTCAACGAGGGCGTCGACCGCGACGACCCCCGCGTCGTCGCCGGCGCCCAGGCGTTCGAGAAGCTCGGCGGCGCCATCCCCGAGCTGCGGTTCTGGGAGTGCGCCTGGAACATCTCGGACCGGCCGATCGCCTACGACTTCGCCATCAACTCCGCCGTCGAGGACACCGCCGCCCTCCAGCGCTACCTCGATCACCCGGCTCACCAGGCCGGTGTCGCGCAGTGGCGTGAATTCGCCACATGGGTGATCGCCGACTACCCGTTCTGAGCGGCTTCCGGATCACCTCCGGACCACCCCCGAACCCCCGTCGACCCCCTCTGCAACACCAGTCACAGCAGGCCCTTCGCCACCTCCGCGAAGGGCCTGTTTTGCGTCAACACGGTGTGATGCGGTGCTTGCACACAGTGCACATGTCTTGTGATGCTATGACCGCTTTTGCCGGATGAGTTGACCGTGAAGGGTGGCGTGACCGTGTCGGCCCGTACCGTCCCCGAAGCCACTCCCGAAGCCACCTCCGAGACCTCCGCCGAAACCGTTCCCCGCTCGGCCCTCCCGGCTGACCCGGCCGACCCGGCCGCCCCCGCGCCCGGCCGCGCGTCGGCCCCCAGGACCGCCCCGGGGCCCGCACGGACGGATTCCCCGGACGCCGCCGCGGAAGCGGCGGACACCCCCGCGGACGGCCCCGCGGCCCCCGCAGCCCCCGCGGCCCCCGCGGCCCCCGCCGAGCCCACTGGCGCCGCCGCCTCCGACGAGCGCGAGCACGAACACGAGGCCGAACACCACCCCAGAAGCCGCGGCGCGGACGCCAGGGCGCTCACCCAGGTCCTCTTCAAGGAGTTCGTCACCCTGGAGCCCGGCACCCCCGAGCACACGCGTGTACGGGCCGCCCTGATCGAGGCCAACCTCCCCCTCGTCCGCTACGCCGCCGCCCGCTTCCGCAGCCGCAACGAACCCATGGAAGACGTGGTCCAGGTCGGCACCATCGGCCTCATCAACGCCATCGACCGCTTCGACCCCGACCGCGGGGTGCAGTTCCCGACCTTCGCCATGCCCACCGTGGTCGGCGAGATCAAGCGCTACTTCCGCGACAACGTCCGCACCGTCCACGTCCCGCGCCGCCTCCACGAGCTGTGGGTCCAGGTCAACGGCGCCAGCGAGGACCTCACCGTGCTGCACGGCCGGACGCCGACCACCGCCGAGATCGCCGAGCGGCTGCGGATCCCCGAGGAGGAGGTGCTGGCCTGCATCGAGGCCGGCCGTTCCTACCACGCGACCTCACTGGAGGCCGCCCAGGAGGGCGACGGACTGCCGGGCCTGCTGGACCGGCTCGGCTACGAGGACCCGGCACTCGCCGGGGTCGAGCACCGGGATCTCGTGCGCCACCTGCTCGTACAACTGCCGGAGCGCGAACAGCGCATTCTGCTGCTGCGCTACTACAGCAACCTGACGCAGTCGCAGATCAGCGCCGAGCTGGGCGTCTCCCAGATGCACGTGTCCCGGCTGCTGTCCCGCAGCTTCGCCCGGCTGCGTTCCGCAAATCGAATCGATGCGTAATCCTCTAGGGTGACGGGCCCTGATGTCAGCGGGCAGATATGTCGACTTGACGCTACAGCGTGTTGCCGACATGTGACATTCTGCTGGAACTGCGTTTGCCACAGCCCGGCCTCCGGTATTCAGGTGGAGGCTGAACCCCTCGCACGAGGGTGCTGCTGTGACCCGTCCGCGACCTCAAGGGGGTGGCATGTCCGTAGACCTGGGCAGCGCGAAGGTGCTCGCCAATGACGCACCGCACGCCGTGCTCGACGACTGCGAAGCCATCGACACCCGCACCCTCTCCCGCTCGCTCTTCCTGCGGCTCGCCGCGCTCGACAGGGACAGCGCGGAGCGTACGTACGTCCGCGACACCCTCATCGAGCTGAACCTCCCCCTCGTGCGGTACGCCGCGGCCCGCTTCCGCAGCCGCAACGAACCGATGGAGGACATCGTCCAGGTCGGCACGATCGGCCTGATCAAGGCGATCGACCGGTTCGACTGCGAACGGGGGGTGGAGTTCCCGACCTTCGCCATGCCGACCGTGGTCGGGGAGATCAAGCGGTTCTTCCGCGACACCAGTTGGTCCGTGCGGGTGCCGCGCCGGCTCCAGGAGCTCCGGCTGGCCCTGACGAAGGCCAGCGACGAGCTCGCCCAGAAGCTCGATCGTTCGCCGACCGTCCCCGAACTGGCCCTGTGCCTGGGCGTCTCGGAGGACGACGTGGTCGACGGGCTGGCGGTGGGCAACGCCTATACGGCCAGCTCGCTGGACTCCCCCTCGCCCGAGGACGACGGCGGCGAGGGCTCCCTCGCGGACCGGCTCGGATATGAGGACAGCGCGCTGGAGGGCGTGGAGTACCGCGAGTCGCTCAAGCCGCTGCTGGCCAAGCTCCCGCCGCGCGAGCGACAGATCATCATGCTGCGCTTCTTCGCCAATATGACGCAGTCGCAGATCGGCGAGGAGGTCGGCATCTCCCAGATGCACGTCTCCCGGCTGCTGACGCGGACGCTGTCACAGCTTCGGGAGGGCCTGATCGCCGACTGAGGCGACACGGCCCCACGGCGGTACGAGCGGGCCGGGCCGGACCGACACGGGGGCCGCGCCCACGACCGTATCCCCGCCGGGATATGTACACCTGACGAGCCGTCAGCCACACTGGGCCGATGCGACGGAAGACGATCGTCTCCGCCTCCGCCACCGCCGGAGCCGCCGCACTCGCCCTGGGGGCGCTGCTCTCGGGTTGCGGCGGAAGCGACCGCGAGGGCTATGTCGCGACGGGGGCCGCCGGACCCGGCTCGTCCCGCTCGGTGGACGGGGCCGTGCCACCGAAGGGTGGCGTGGAACTGCTCCCGCTGGACGGCGACCGCTCCGGACCGTCAGGGTCCGCATCGAGCTCCGCGTCCGACGCGCCCTCCGCGAACGCGTCCACGCGGCAACCCTCCCCCGACCCCTCGAAGACCTCTTCGAACCCCCCGCCACGCCCCTCGGGACCGCCGAAGGACTCCGCGGGCCGCACCGGTCCGGCCCGGCGCGCACCCGGGCACTCCGGCGGTACGGGCGGCGGCTCCGCACCCTCCGGGCCGCGGCACTCCGACCCGAGCGGCGACGACAAGCCGTCGCACCCCTCGGGCCCCTCGCCGTCCGACGGGGCCGGTACCCCGGCCCGGCCGGCGAAGATCGACGTCGGCACGCCACACCGGACACCCGGCGAGTGGCCCTGGTGCGAGAAGGTCACCGTCTCCTTCACCAACACCGGCGACCGCCCGGCGACCACCGGCACCGTCACCTTCGGCACCCACGTCATCGGCGCGCTCGGCACCGACTGGGCGACCGTCACCTCCACCCGCCCGCTCCCCGCGCCGATCGACCCGGGAAAGACGGTGGAGAAGACCTGGACGGTGTGTGTCGACATCTGGCGCGTACCGCTGGGCATGCACATCGAGACGCGGGACGTCACGGCCACGGGGTCGTGAGGGACGCGACGCGGACCCGTACGTTCCAGCCGACGAAGGACCGGAACCTACGGGATCTGGCCTCCATAAAGGCCTCCATAAAGGAAGGAACCGCGGGAGGCGGAACGTCAGGCGAGCGCCAGCCACACCACGGCCGCGATCACCGCGATCGCGACGACCACTCCGACGATCACGCCGACCCGCGGCCCGGAAGAACCGGCGGGAGCGGCCGGCGCGGCCGGCGCCGCGGCGCGGCGGCCGGGCGTGCCCTCGTCGACGAAGGCGCGGAACATCTGGGTGCTGCCCGCGGGGTCGTAGTTGCCCTCGGGGTTCTGCTGATGCGGGTTGGCCATAGGCCAGGACCCTAGCGAAGCGGGCGTGCACCCCGCTCGCCGGGCCACCCCTGCCGCCGGAATCCGGCGGCACACCCTCCGACCTGCTGCTTTACACGCTGCCGGAGAGCCCTTGAGGTTTCCTTTACCCGGAAAGGGACGATTTCGTTTGCCTTCAGCAACCAATCACTGCTTCTATGGTTGCCCTAAGCAACCGAAGCTGGAGGTGTCGGCGTGGCCGCGCAGGAGCAGTACGAGGAGCTCGGCCGACAGCTCGGCGCCGTGGCCGCCGTCCGGCGCGACCTCGGCCGGCTGCTGCCCCCGGAGTGCTCGCCCGCGTCGGCCATCCTGCTGGCGCTGCTACGGCAGAACGGTGAGATGCGCATGGGCAAGCTGGCCGAACTGCTCGCCATCGACATGTCGGTGACGAGTCGTCATGTCGCGTACGCCGCCGAGCGCGGCTGGCTGGAGCGGCATCCGGACCCCGCCGACAAACGGTCGCGGCTGCTGAGCATCAGCCCCAGCGGCGAGGAGCTGCTGGCGGAGGTGTCCGCCCGCTACACCCAGGCGCTCGCCGTCTGCCTCAAGGACTGGTCCGACGACGACGTCGGCCGGCTGAACGAGTTGCTGGCGCGGTTGCGCGAGAGCTTCGGCGACTGCCGGGCCCGCGCACCCCAGCACGCTCCGCACCAGGAGCGCGCCGACCGTGCGGCGGCCCCACCCGCCCGTACACCGGTCACCGCGCCGGCCCGTACGGCGACTCGTACGCCGGTCAGTGCGTCGATCCGTACCCCGGCCCGTACGTCGGTCCGGGAAACCATCCCCTACCAGGAGATACAGGAGTAACGAACTCAATGGCTATGACCACACCCGCCGGTGTAGGGGGCGGCCACGCCAAGCACGGAGGCCACGCCGGCTCCGACGCCCCCATGACGCACCGGCAGATCATGGAGGCGCTGTCCGGGCTGCTGCTGGGCATGTTCGTGGCGATCCTGTCCTCGACGATCGTCTCCAACGCCCTGCCCGAGATCATCTCCGACCTCCACGGCAGCCAGTCCTCCTACACCTGGGTCGTCACGGCCTCGCTGCTGGCGATGACCGCGTCCACCCCGCTCTGGGGCAAGCTCTCCGACCTGTTCAGCAAGAAGCTGCTGGTCCAGATAGCCCTGGTCATCTACGTCGCGGGTTCCGCCGCGGCCGGTCTCTCGCAGAACAGCGGCATGCTGATCGCCTGCCGTGCCGTCCAGGGCATCGGCGTCGGCGGCCTGTCGGCCCTCGCCCAGATCGTCATGGCCGCGATGATCTCCCCGCGTGAGCGCGGGCGTTACAGCGGTTACCTGGGTGCGACCTTCGCCGTCGCGACCGTCGGCGGCCCGCTGCTCGGCGGTGTCATCACGGACACCAGCTGGCTGGGCTGGCGCTGGTGCTTCTACGTCGGCGTGCCGTTCGCGGTCATCGCGCTGATCGTGCTGCAGAAGACCCTGAAGCTGCCCGTGGTGAAGCGGGACGTCAAGGTCGACTGGCTGGGCGCGTTCTTCATCAGCGCCGCCGTGACCCTGCTGCTGGTCTGGGTGACCCTGGCCGGCAAGAACTACGACTGGATCTCCTGGCAGACCTACGTCATGGTCGCCGGCTCGATCGTGCTCGGTGCGATCTTCGTCTTCGTCGAGTCCAAGGCGTCGGAGCCGATCATTCCGCTGCGGCTGTTCCGCAACAAGACGATCACCCTCGCCTCCGCCGCGAGCCTCTTCGTCGGCATCGCGATGTTCAGCGGCACCGTCTTCTTCTCGCAGTACTTCCAGCTCGCCCGTGGTGAGTCGCCGACGATGTCCGGCGTGATGACGATCCCGATGATCGGCGGTCTGTTCATCTCCTCCACCGTCTCCGGTCAGGTCATCACCAAGACCGGTCGCTGGAAGGCGTGGCTGGTCTCCGGTGGCGTCCTGCTCACGGCGGGCCTGGGGCTGCTGGGCACCATGCGCTACGACACCCCGTACTGGCACCTGGCCCTGTACATGGCGCTCGTGGGCCTCGGCCTCGGCATGATGATGCAGAACCTCGTGCTCGCCACGCAGAACCAGGTCGCCCCGCAGGACCTCGGCGCCGCCAGCTCCGTCGTCACCTTCTTCCGCTCCCTCGGTGGCGCGGTGGGTGTCTCGGCGCTCGGCGCGGTGCTCGGCAACCGGGTCACGGACTACGTCAAGGACGGCATGGCCGCGCTCGGCCCGAAGGCCGCCGGGGCGATGCAGGGGGGCGGTGGCGGCGGTGGCATCCCGCAGCTGGACAAGCTGCCGCCCCCGATCCGCACGGTGATCGAGAGCGCCTACGGGCACGGTGTCGGCGATGTGTTCCTCTACACCGCCCCGACCGCGCTGCTGGCCTTCATCATCACGCTGTTCATCAAGGAGGTCACGCTGAAGGGCCGCACCGGCGCCCCGGCCGCCTCCGATCAGGCGTCGGCCCCGGCCGACGCGGCGCCGGCCCGGCAGGCCGGCTGACAGACCCCGTCGGACGGGTGCGCGCTACGAGCGGAGACGCGCACCCGGACGGCGGCCCCGGGAGCGGAACGGCAAAGGAAGTTCCCGGGACAACGGCCCCGGTGGCGGTGCGCACAAAGGCAGGGGACGGCCTGCGCGCCACCACCGGGGCCGACGCGTGTCCGGGGCCGGGGATCAGCTCGCGGTCCGGTCCCGCATGGCCTCGATGCCGGCGATCACGGTGTCGAGGGCGAAGGTGAAGTCCCGCTCCAGGCTCTCGGAGACGGTCTCGCTCCGCCGGTCCTCGATCAACTCGGCCATGTCCTGATAGGTCTCGGCGAAACCCTCGTCGTTCACGAGCGCGCCCAGGACCCGCTGGTGGTAGGCGTCCATGCTCTCGCCGGTCGCCCGGCAGCGCTCCTGGTGCAGCGCCTCGATCGTGCTGAAGCCGTAGACGAACTGGAAGAGGGCCGCCAGCGCGCCGCCCACGCCCTCCTTCGCGATGCCGCTGCGCTGCACCACGGCCAGGGCGGCCTCGGAGAATTCCAGGGACCGGGGGCCGACGTTCAGATAGCGGCCGACCAGCTGCGCGACCCACGGGTGGGTGACGAGCCCCTTGCGGTACTCCAGGGCGAGTTGGCGCAGCTGGGCGCGCCAGTCCACGGTCTCGTCGGTCACGTCGGGGAGGACCATCTCGCCGCTGACCCGGTCGAGGGCGAATTCGAGGAGGTCGTCCTTGGTGTCGACGTACCAATAGACGGACATCGCGGTCACACCGAGATCGGCGGCCAGCCGCCGCATGGAGAACTTCGCGAGCCCGTCGGCGTCGAGCAGCCGCACGGTGGCGGCGACGATGCGCTCCAGATCGAGCGACCCCCCGTCCCCCTCACCCTTCCGCCTGGCGCCCCCGGCCTTCCCCCCCAGCCACACACTCGCCTCGGGCCGCCCCACGCGACTCCCACCCACGATGTCTCCTCACGGCTGCTGGTACCCGAATGCTAGGCCCTTGCCGGGCATCTCAGAGTTGCCCCGGACGCCCCCGACCGTGGCCGGTCGCCCCGCCACCCGTCCCTGCCCGGGGCCACCCCCGGCGGGACGAAGCCCGCCACTTCATCCCGCCGCAACGGCGGGAAGCCGCACGGCGCGACCCGGCGGTGCCCAACCGCCCGAAGCCGTGCCCACCGGCACCGCCAGCTCGGCACCGCCGAAATCCGCCACCGTGGCGACCCACCGCTGCGGCGGAAAGACTTCCCCGACACGGAAGCCACCCCGCGCCCGGGGGGGCGCTACCCGGGAGGCCAACCCATGCCCGGGGGGCAACCCGCCACCCCATCCCGCCGCAACGGCGGGAACCCGCACGGCGCGGCCCGGCGGTGCCCAACCCAGCGGACCCCCGGGGCGCCCACGCCGCGAGTACCCCCGTACCCCGCGCCGCAGGCAACCCCGTACAGCCCGCCGCAGGCGACCCCGCGCCGCAGGCAACCCATACGGCCCGCCGCCAGGCGACCCGCGCCACAGGCAAACCCGTACCGCCCGCCGCAGGCGACTACGCAACCCGCTCCGCCCTCCGCAGCAGCACCGCCGCCAGCGCGCCTCCCGCCAGTACCGCCGCCGCGCCCACCAGCTGGCTGGACTGGACGCCGGAGGCGAACGCGTCGGCGATCGCCGTGCGGTCGGTCGTCGTGCGGGCGTGGGAGAGGGCCTCCGGCAGGGACCCCGCGCCGGCGGCCACCGCGGGGAGGAGTGCCGCGAAGCGGGAGTTGAGGACGGCGCCCAGGACCGCGACGCCCAGACCGTTGCCGCACTCCTGGAGCGTGCCGTTGACGCCCGCGCCGACGCCCGCCTTCTCCGGCGGGATCGCGGACATGATCGACGTGGCCATCGCGGGCATCGCGAGCGCGATGCCGATGCCCATCAGCACCAGCCCCACCAGCATCCCGCCGTACCCGTCCGCGCCCAGCACCGCGATCGCCGCCAGCCCCGCGGCCAGCAGGCCCATGCCGCCCGCGATCGCGACCGGCGTGCCCACCTTCGGCAGCAGCCGCGCGCCCACCCCCGTGAGGTTGAGGACGACGATCACCAGCGCCAGCGGCGACATCCGCAGACCCGTCTGCAAGGGGTCGTAGCCGAGCACCAGTTGCAGGTGCTGTGTCAGCAGGAAGAAGGAGCCGCCCATCCCGAACGCCACCAGAATGGATCCCGAGACCGCCCCCACGAAGCGGCGGTTACGGAAGAAGTGCATGTCCAGCATCGGGAACGGCACCCGGCGCTCCCACACCGCGAACGCGGCCAGCACCAGCGCCCCCACCCCGGCCGGCACCAGCACCCGCGCCGACGTCCAGCCGTGTTCCGGCCCCGAGATGATCGCGAAGGTGACCCCCGTCATCCCGACCGTGGACAGCAGCGCGCCGAGCAGGTCGGGCCGGTCCCCGGTCGGGTTCTTCGACTCCGGTACGAGCTTGAGCA
This sequence comes from Streptomyces sp. NPDC023527, assembly GCF_055560115.1. NCBI lineage: Bacteria > Bacillati > Actinomycetota > Actinomycetes > Kitasatosporales > Streptomycetaceae > Streptomyces > Streptomyces sp. NPDC023527. The sequence goes on along the minus strand of NZ_JBVHJJ010000014.1, from coordinate 11,576 downwards.
CGGCCACCAGCCCGAGCAGCGCCACCGGCACATTGATCAGGAAGATCGACCCCCACCAGAAGTGGTTGAGCAGCGCGCCACCGATCAGCGGCCCGGCGGCGAAGCCGAGCGAGCTCACCGCACCCCACAGCCCGATCGCCTTCGTGCGCTCGTCCGCGTCGAAGACCTGCACGATCACGGCCAGCGTCGTGGTCATCAGCAGCGCACCGCCGACGCCCATCCCCGCCCGCGCGGCGATCAGCTGACCGGTGGTCTCGGATATCGCCGCGGCGAACGAGCCCAGCCCGAACAGCGCGAGCCCGACCGCGAGCATCTTCTTGCGCCCGTACCGGTCGGCGGCGCTGCCGGCGGTGAGCAGCAGTCCCGCCTGGACCAGCGAATAGGCGTTGATCATCCACTGGATGTCGGAGGTCGCGGCGCCCATCTCCTCCGTGAGGGACGGGATCGCGACGGTCAGCACGGTGTTGTCGAGCAGCACGGTCAGCTGCGCGAGGCAGATGACGCCCAGGACCACCCAGCGGGTGGGGTTCCGCTGAGGTTGCTCCTCAACGGCGGAATCCGGTGTGTCGGCGGTCGTGGACATGCGGGGTCCCCCTTGTACGGTGTACGACGGTCACGCGCCGTACACCGTACAAGAGCAGCTCTACGCCGTACAAGGCTTTATTTCGGCCGACCCCCCGGCGGCACCGAAGAGGCTTCCGCCCGGATGAGATAGCCCGCGCCCCGCCGCGTGTGGATCAGCGGCTCCCGCCCGGCGTCGATCTTCCGCCGCAGGTAGGAGATGTAGAGCTCGACGACGTTGGCCCGCCCGCCGAAGCCCCGGTCCCAGACGCGGTCGAGGATGAGCGACTTGCTCAGCACCCGGCACGGGTTGCGCATCAGGAACCGCAGCAGCTCGAACTCCGTGCCCGTCAGCCGGATCTCCGCACCGCCCCGCGACACCTCGCGGCCGATCTCGTCCAGCACCAGATCCCCCACGACCAGCACCGAGCCCCCGCCCGGCACCGCGCCGCGGGCCCGGCGCCGCGGTTCGACGCACGTACGGACAGCGAGTGAGGAGGTCATGCCATGAGCGTGGGCGCGGCGGCTGAGAGGGGGCTTACGGCCACCTTTGAGTCCCCTGAGAATCCCGCGCCACCAGAGGGAATACCGGAAAGTGATCTTGAGTTGACCTGCGCATGGCACACACCACAGACCTTGGCAGAATCGGCATCTGGAGCGCCGCGCTCCGGGCGGACGACCCGACGAAGTTCGGTGAGGTACGCGATGCCGTGGCCGAATTGGACGGGCTGGGCTACGGCACCCTGTGGCTCGGAGGCAACGCCCGGGTCTCCGAGGCGGCACGGCTGCTGGAGGTCACGGACCGGGTGGCCGTGGGCACCAGCATCCTCTCCATCTGGCAGCACACCGCCGCCGACGTCGCCGCCGAGTACGCCGCCCTCGCCCCCGGCCGCCGGGAGCGCTTCGTCCTCGGCCTGGGTGTGAGCCATGGCCACATGGTCGACGGCTACACCAAGCCGTACTCCGCGATGAAGGACTACCTGGAGGCGCTGGACGCCGCCCCCGTGCCGGTGCCCGCCGGGCAGCGCATGCTGGCCGCCCTCGGGCCGAAGATGGTGCGACTCGCCCGCGACCGCGCGGCGGGCGCCCTGCCGTATCTCGTCACGGCCGAGCACACCGCCCGGGCCCGCGAGGCCCTGGGCGGGGACGCGCTGCTCGCGCCCGAGCTGAAGGTCGTGCTCGACACCGACCCGGCCCGCGCCCGCGAGACCGCCCGCGCCTACCTGGCGTTCTACCTGCCCATGCCCAACTACACCAACAACCTCCTGCGCCTCGGCTTCACCGAGCAGGACTTCGAGGGCAACGGCAGCGACCGGCTGCTGGACGCGGTCTTCGCCCTCGGCGACACCGACGCCGTGCGGGCCCGCGTGGACGAGTTCCTGGCGGCCGGCGCCGACCACCTCGCCCTCCAGGTCGTGCTGCCCGAGTCCGAGGGCGGGTTCGGCGCCCTGCCGCGCGCCGAGTGGCGCGCCCTGGCGGAGGCACTGCCGCTGAACGGCTGATGTCCCACCCCGGGGCCCGAGAGGGCCCCGGGAACACCCCCGGACCCGGCAGCACCACCGATCCCGGGAACGACACAGGCCCGGCACTCTTTCGAGTGCCGGGCCTGTGTACTGAGTAGCGGGGACAGGATTTGAACCTGCGACCTCTGGGTTATGAGCCCAGCGAGCTACCGAGCTGCTCCACCCCGCGACGGTCGAGAAGTCGAATCCTGTGAAGGATTACCAACCACTCGGCTGTGCGCTCGGCAGGATTCGAACCTGCAACCTCTTGATCCGTAGTCAAGTGCTCTATCCGTTAAGCTACGAGCGCTCGGCTTCCCGGCGGTTTTTCTTGCCGGTCGGCGTTGCGTGGACAACATTACATGAACTCCGCCGGGACACGAAATCCATTAGCCGCACCCGCACTGACCTGCGAAAACGCCGTTTCGGCAGGCTCTGGAGAAGATCGCGGAGCGCTCTCCGGAAGAGACCCGCGCAAGCTCGGCCGGCACTCCGGAAGAGGCCCGGCAGAGATCCGGGACAGATCCGGAAGGACTCCGCGACGCGCGCCACCCGCCCCCGCCCCCACCATGCGAAAAGCCCCGGTCGTCATGTGACGACCGGGGCTTCCGGCACCTGCGGAGGCGGAGGGATTTGAACCCTCGATGGGTTTTAAGACCCAAACCGCATTAGCAGTGCGGCGCCATAGACCGGACTAGGCGACGCCTCCAGCTCACTCACGCATGCGCGAGTGGTGCGTGCAGATGATGACACAGCCTTGCGGCCCGCCACCAATCGCTCCCTACGGTACCGGGCTTTCACCGCGTGGAGCAAAGACGTTTCCGGCGCGCAACGCGTTGCCGTCCGACGCGTTAGACGGGTGAAGGGTCCGTCCGGCCCCTCCCGGCCCCCGGGCCGCCCCTTCCACCCCGCCTCTCGCGCCTCACCCCGGACTCGTCCGGGCTCGCCCGACCGCGTCTCCAGGAGTTCCCCCATGTCGCTCCGCCGCCTCGCCCTCGCCGCCCTCGTGCCGGCCCTCGCCGTGCTCGCCGCCCCCGTCGCCTCGGCGGCCCCGCTCCCCCTGCCGCTCCCGCTGCCGCTCCCGCACCGCGACGCCGACCACCTCACGGTCACCGTCGGCGACAGCGGCGCCTTCGACGGCACGTACGAGCTGTACTGCCACCCCACCCGCGGCACCCACCCGCTCGCCGGCGACGCGTGCGCGCAGCTCGACGGGCAGGAGCGGTGGGGCCAGGAGCTCTTCGCGCCCGTACCGAAGGGGCAGATGTGCACGATGATCTACGGCGGTCCGGATGTCGCACACGTCGAAGGCACCTGGGCGGGCCGGCCGGTCAAGGCCGACTTCAACCGGCGGAACGGGTGCGAAATCGCCCGTTGGAACCGGTTTTCGAGCCTGTTCGGCAATCAGGAGAGCTCACCCAAGGGCTGACACGAGAGGCATGTCCGGCCTTGCGGCGGGACGCCCCGGAGCGGCCACCGACGCGCCTCGCCGCACGCGTCGTCCGCCGTCGCGCCCACCCCGACAGCCCGTAGACTTCCCTTCAGTGACACGCCACGGGGTCGGCAGAACAGGACAATTCGCCGCCCGGCGCGGTCGGCAAGGTGCGGTAACCAGGGAGGAAGCGTCGTCGTGAGCAGCAGGCCATCCCGAGGCGCTGCTCGCCTCGCAGCCATACTCGACGCCCTCCCCGACGCCCTGTTGCTCGTCAACTGCAACGGCACGGTCGTCAACGCCAACCACATAGCGCTGGAGACCTTCGAGGTGCCCGGCACCGGTCTCGTCGGCCGCGGACTGCTCTCGCTGCTCCCGGACTTCGACTCCCGGCGCATCCCCGGCTCGATGCGGCTCCCGGACAGCGACGACGGGCGCACCAAGCCGACCCGGATGATGGCCCGGCGCACGGACGGCTCGGAGTTCCCCGTCGAGGTGACGAGCGCCAATCTGGAGGACGGCCGGACGCCGTACGCCGACCACTCCTCGTACACCGGTGACGAGCTGCTCATGCTCGTCGTCCGCGACCTGACCGGAACGCTCGACACCGAGGCCGAACTCGCCCGCCAGCAGCGCCAGACCGAGATGATCCTGCGCGCGGCCGCCGAGGGCGTCGTGGGCGTGGACAACGACGGCAAGGTCGTCCTCGTCAACCCCTCCGCCGCGCAGATCCTCGGCTACCGCGCCAGCGACCTCGGCGGCAAGGAGCTGCACCAGCTGATCCACCACTCCCGCCCGGACGGCACGCCCTTCCCGTACGAGGAGTCGCCCATAGCGGACACGCTGCGCTCCGGGCGCAAGCACCGGGTGCGCGGGCAGGTGCTGTGGGCGAAGGACGGGCGTCCGGTGCCCGTCGACCTGACGACCGCGCCCGTGCGCGACGGCGACCAGCTCGTCGGCGCCGTGATGACCTTCACCGACCGCCGCTCCTACGACGCGCTGGCGGCGCGCCACGCCCAGCTGCTGGCCGTCCTGGAGAGCTCGCTCCGCGGCCCGCTGGAACAACTGCGCGGTGAGCTCGGCACGCTGGCCGCCGACCCGGCCGGACAGCTGTGGCCCGAGGCGAATCAGATCCTGCATCACCTTTCCGCCGGATACGCGCGGATGACGACGCTTGTCGACAATGTCCTCGCCTATCAGCGGCTGGACGCGGGCGAGGCCAAGCTCAACAAGGAACTGGTCCCGCTCGACGAGGTCGTGGCGGCCGCCGTCGAGGGCGCGGTCGAGCTGATCGGCCCCGGCCGCGCGCAGTTCGCGGTGCACGCCCCGCCGATCGAGGCGGAGGTCGACGCGGAACGGTTCGCCCAGGCGCTCGCGCACCTGATCGCGGACGTCGCGGGCGTCGACGCGACCGGCAGCACGACGTCCCCGGCGGCCGCCTCGGGCGACTCCACGATCGTCGTGGCGGCGGCCCAGCGCGGCGAGGTCGTACGGGTCGAGGTCCGCGGCCCGTTCGCGGGCGGCGACCCCGTCCACGAGCCGATCGTGCGCGGCATCGTGCGTGGTCACGGCGGTGTGCTCCAGACCCATGACCTGCCGGGCGCGGCGGGCGGCAGCGCCTACGTCCTGGAGGTGCCGGTCTCGGCGAAGGCCGGTCCGGTGACCGCGTCCGCGTCGTCGGAGCGACGGCCGGCCACGGACACGATGAGCGCGACCACGGTCATGCCGCTGCCGTCCCAGCGGGCGCGCGGCACGGCGGAGGGGGACGCCTCCACCACCACCTCGGGCGGCCGGCGGGCCAAGCGGGGCGGCGCCGCCGAGAACGAGACGGCCGGAACTCCGGGGGGCGGCGAGGACGCCGCGCCCCAGCCGCAGCCCCAGCCGACCGGTCGGCGGCGGGCCCGCCCGCGCTCCGACGAGGAGCCCGCGGACACCGCTGGGCGGGTGCCGGCACAGGGCACGGCCGCGCCCACGGGTCGCCGCGCACGGCGGGAACAGCCCGCGGAGGCGCCGCGCGCGGCGTTCGCACTGCCGCCGGCGGAGGCCGACCGCACACCCGAATCGGACCTCCCGGCGGACCTCGGCCCGGCGGCCGCCCCCACGGGCCGCCGCGCCCGCCGCGCCCTGGCGGAGGCCACGGAACTCCCGATCCCGGGCCAGTCCCAAGCCGGACCGAACGTCCCGCGCGCCGCGTTCGCCCTGCCCCCGGCCGACGCCGACCGCGCGACTGCCGTGCCGGGCGCCCGACGCGAACAGCCGGGGACGGCGGGAGCGCCGGATGGGGACGCGGTTGGCGCGCCTGGGTTGTACGGGGCAAGTGGCTCGGATGGTTCGGGTGGCTCGGGCGGCTCTGGTACGAACGGGCCTGCGCGGCCCGGCACGACGCGGAACGGCGCGCCGGGCGACGGTGACGTCAACGGGAACGGGAGCGGGAACGGCAATCCGGTGGGTGGGCCTGGATCTGTGCCGTTCGGCGCAGGGCAGAGCCCGGACGCTGCGGGTAACCCGGCGGGCGGACCTGGAGCCGTGCCGTTCGCGGCAGGGCAGAGCCCGGACGCTGCGGGCAACCCGGCGGGCGGACCTGGAGCCGTGCCGTTCGCGGCAGGGCAGGGCCCGGACGCTGCGGGCAACCCGGCGGGGCGGCCTGGGGGCATGCCGTTGGGCGGTCCGGGCAACCGGGGCCAGGGGCCTGGTACGCCGTCCGGCGCGGGGCAGAGCCGGGATGCCGGAGGCAATCCGGCGGGCGGACCTGGGACCGTGCCGTTCGCCGCAGGACACGGCGCGGATGCCGGAGGCAACCCGGCGGGCCGACCCGGAGGCATGCCGTTCGGCGGTCCGCACAACCGAGGCGGCCAGGGGCCCGGCACGCCGTCCGGCGCGGGGCAGGGACCGGACGCCGGAGGCAATCCGGCGGGCCGACCCGGGACCGTACCGTTCGCCGCAGGACAAGGACCGGACGCCGGGGGCAACCCGGCGGGCCGACCCGGAGGCATGCCGTTCGGCGGCCCGGACAACCGAGGCGGCCAAGGGCCCGGCACACCGGACCAGGGTCAGGAGGGACTTGTCCCCTTCGGCGCGACGCAGGGCCAGGACGCCGACGGCAACGGCAACCTCGCGGCTCGGCCCGGGGCGATGCCGTTCAACGGTCCGGGCAACCAGGGCGACCAGAGGCCCGGCACACCGAATCAGGCTCAAGGGGGACCCGTTCCCTTCGGCATGACGCAGGGTCCGGGCGCCGAAGGCAACCCGGCTGGCCGGCCTGGGGCCGCGCCGTTCGGCGGTCCGGGCGACCAGGGCAACCGAGGACCCGGCACGCCGAACCAGCCGCACGGCGGACCCGCTCCCTTCCGCGCAGCGCAAGGCGGCCCGGACGCCGGAGACCGCCCCGGATCCGTGCCGCCCGGCGGCCCCGGCAACCAGAGTGACCAGGGACCCGGCGCGCCGAACCAGCCGCACGGCGGACCCGCTCCCCTCGGCACAACGCAAGGCGGCGCGAGCGCGGGAGGCCACCCCGGAGCCACGCCGCTCGGCGGCCCCGGCAACCCGGGTGGCCACGGACCCGGCGCGCCGAACCAGGCTCCCGGCGGGCCCGCTCCCTTCGGCACGGCGCAAGGCGGCGGCCCGGACGCGGACCGCCCCGGAGTCGTACTGCCCGGCGGCCCCGGCCAAGGACCCGGCACACCGCATCAGCCGCAGGAGGGGCCCGTTCCCTTCCGTATGGCGCAAGGCCAGGGGCCCGACGGCGACCCCGCGGGCCGAGTCGCCCCGTTCAGCGGCCCGCAGGGCTCCCCGTTCACGGCCGCACACGGCCCGGCGGCAGCGGGCGGAGCACCGCGCGAGGCCGGGCCCGCGCACCCACAGGGCGCGAACGCCACCGGCAACCCGGCGGGCGGCCCCTTCGGCGGCGCGGCACCGCGCCCTCCGCAGGCGACCCCCCGCCACGTGAACGGGACGGACCGGCCGCAGGTCGGCACGGTCCCCTTCACGGGCGCCTCTTCCGACGGCACCCAGCAGGGCGTGCCGCCGTTCGACGGCGCGCAAGCGAATGCCCGTGGCGGCGCCCAGCCCGACAGCCCGGCGGGTCAGCCGGCCAACCCGAACGGCCCCGTACCCTTCGACACCCCCCAGGTCGCGGAACCCCGGCCCGGTGCCGCGCCGTTCGACGGCCCGCACCCGGCCGCCCCCGGCGCACCGAACCCCCCGCAGGGTGCGGAGGACGCGCCCACCGAACCGGCGGCCGCCACACCCGCCCCACCGACCGGGCGTCGGCGCGCCCGTCGGCCGCTCGCCGAGGAGCCCGGCGGCACGCCGCAGGGCGAGAAGGCGCGGCCCATCAGCGTGCGTACGCTCGGGCAGGGGCCCGGTGCCGGGGACACCCCGCCCGGTGGGACCGTCGTCGGTTCCGGGCGTCGGCGCAAGCTCGGCAACCCTGCGGAGGGCGAGCGCGAGGCCCGCACCACGACTCCGTCCGCCGCCCGCCCACAGCCGCTCGGCGGCAACGGCACCGGCACCGGAAACGGCACCGAAGGCCGCGCCTTCGCCATAGGAGCGCCGGACGAGGGCTCCGAGGGCCCCGAACCGCTCGACGGGCCGAACGGCGCCGTCGAGGTCATGAACGCCCCCCGGCCGCCGATGGACGACGAGCTGCCGCCGGAGCCGCTGGACAACCCCCGCAGGCTGCTGGTCTGGCCGGCGCCGGACGACTCGACGCGACAGGCGCTGACCGAGCGCGGCTACCGCCCGGTGATCGTGCACTCGCGCGAGGAGATCGACGCGCAGAGCGCCGCGTACCCGGCCGCGCTGTTCGTCGACCCGCTGACCGGCCCGATCACCCGCGCCGCGCTCCAGTCGCTGCGCGAGGCGGCCGTCGTGGCCGAGGTCCCGGTGCTGGTCACGGCCGGGCTGGGGCAGGCGACGCGGGAGGCGGCGTACGGTGCCGACCCGGCCGTACTGCTGAAGGCGCTGGCCCCCCGCGACAGCGAGATGCACCCGCCCCGCGTGCTGCTCATCGAGGAGCACGCGCCGATCGCGGATGCGCTGGCGGCGACGCTGGAGCGGCGCGGCATGCAGGTGGCGCACGCGGCGACGGACGCGGAAGCGGTGACGCTCGCGGAGCGGCTGCGGCCGAACCTCGTGGTGATGGACCTGATGCAGGTGCGGCGCCGCCGCGCGGGCATCGTCGACTGGCTGCGCGCCAACGGCCTGCTGACCCGTACGCCCCTGGTCGTCTACACCTCCGCCGGCCTGGACCCGGCACAGCTGCCCGGGCTGGTGTCCGGCGAGACGGTCCTCTTCCTCGCGGAGCGTTCGACGAGCGCGGAGGTCCAGGGCCGCATCGTGGACCTGCTGGCGAAGGTCGGCACCAACTGACCGGACGCCGTACGCCCTACGGAGCCGTCGGCGTCAGCTCGTAGTGCAGCGTCCGGTAGCGGCGCGCCCGGTGCACGGCCGGGACCAGGAGGCCGTGCAGGACGGGGTGCTTACGGACGATCAGCCGTGCCGCGTGCCGCGCCTCCTCGCCGTCGAGGAGGCGGGCGCGGCCGGTGACGGCCGGCCCGGTGGGGGCGCCGCGTACGGTGCAGGGCGCGACGGCCACCTCGGGTTCGCGGCGCAGCCGCTTGGCCTTCCAGGAGGCGTCGTACGTACGGAAGTACGCCCGGTCGCCCTCGACGACGATGTTGACCGGGGTGCCGACCGGTGTGCCGTCGCGTTTGAAGGTGGTCAGCAGCACCGTTCTCTGCTCCACGAAGGGAGCCAGCGTCACCGCCGCGGCCCGGCTGTCGAGAGGGTTGCTCATGGAAACCTCCTCCGTCCGCTCCTACTGGCGACGGTAGCGCGGCCGGGCCCGCGAGGTCGCCGGGGTCAGCGAGGTCGCCGGGTCAGCGCGGGGCGTCGGCGTCCCGCCCGGTGAGGCGGCGCGCGGCGGTACGTACGGACTCGCGCAGCCGTTCGTCGTCGGCGTCCGTCCCCCCGACGAGCAGGCGGCGGAACTGCGGCACGGCCGACGGCCAGCCGGCGAGCGCGCTGATCATGAACACGAGGTCCTGCGGCGGGAGCCGCGGATCGACCGTGCCCTTCTCCTGGGCGGCGGCGAAGGCGTCGGCCTTGGCCATGTAACTGGCCTGGCGCTCGCTCTCGTGCGGGATCTCGGCGGTGCCGTACTCCAGCCCCTCCCAGAGGAGCAGGCGCAGGAGTGCCGGGTGGGTCCGGTGGTACTCCATGAGGCGGTCGATGTAACCGTCCGGATCATCGGCGTCGACGGGGTTCGCGGCGGCGAGGTCGAGCAGGGCCCGCTGGAGGACCTGGGCGAAGAGCTCGGCCTTGTCACCGAAATAGGCGTAGATGAGCTGCTTGTTGGCCTTGGCCTCGCGGGCGATGCGGTCGATGCGCGCGCCGGCGATGCCGTGGGCGGCGAATTCGGCGGTGGCCGCCGCGAAGATGCGCGCTTTGGTGGCCTCGGGGTCCCTGACAACTGCCATGCACACAGGGTAACCAACTATTTGGTTGACAGGGTCACGCAGCTGCGATCAAACTTACAACCAACCAGTTGGTTGTAAGGGAAGCAAACAGGGGGAACACGCCACCCATGCCGTCACCCGAATCCACCGCGGTCACCGAGCTCCGACACCCGGAGGCCGGGCCCGGCACCACCACCAGCCCCGCAGGGCGGGAACCGCGAACCGGCGTCCTGCTCGCCGTCATCGCCCTCTGCACCGCCGTCACCGCCGCGAACATCTACCTCGCGGCCCCCCTCCTCGGCCTCATCGCCGAGGACTTCGGCGCCGAGCCCTCCGCCGCCGGCTGGATCGCCTCCATCGCCCAGCTCGGCTACGCGCTCGGCCTCCTCGTCTTCGCCCCGCTCGGCGACACCGCCGACCGCCGCCGGCTCGTCGGCATCCTGTGCACCGCCGCCGGTGTCGCGCTCGTGGCCGCCGCGTTCGCGCCCGGCCTGCCCGCCCTCGCCGCCGCCGTCCTGGTGGCCTGCGCCGCGACGGTCGTACCGCAGCTGCTCGTACCGCTGGTCGCCGAGCGCGCGCCCGCCGACCGGCGCGGGCGGCACGTGGCGGCGGTCGTGTCGGGCCTGTTCACCGGCATCGTCGCCGCACGCGTCCTCGGCAGCCTCGCCGGCCAGGCGTACGGCTGGCGCGCCGTCTTCCTCGGCGCGGCCGCGCTGACCGTGGCCGTCGGCCTGCTGACCGCCGTGCTGCTGCCCGCCGAGACCCGCCCGGGCGGCCGCTCGAACCCGCTCCGGAACATCGCCGGCCTGCCGAAGCTCCTCGCCTCCTCCGCCGACCTGCGCGCCGCGTGCCTGCGCCAGGGCGGGCTGTTCGGGGCATGGAGCGCCCTGTGGACGACCCTCGCGCTGCTGCTGACGGCGGACGAACCGTTCCACCTGTCCACCGGCACCGCCGGCCTCTTCGGTCTCTTCGGCCTCGTCTCGACCGCCGTCGCCCCCGTCTCCGGCGGCCTCATCGACCGGTTCGGCCCGCGCCGCGTCGTCTCCTCCGCGTATGGGCTTGCCGCCCTTTCCCTGCCCTTCTTCTGGCTGGGCGGCCGCCAGCTGTGGGCGCTGTGCGCGGCGGCGGTCCTCATCCACGCCGGGCTCATGGCCGGCCAGGTCGCCAACCAGACCCGCGCCCTGGGCGCGACGGCCAAGCCCGCGGCCGCCAACACGGCCTACGTGGTCGCCGCGTTCTTCGGCGGCTCGATCGCTTCGGCGCTGGCGGGGCCGGCGTTCGACGCGTGGGGGTGGGATGGGGTTTGCGCCATCGCTGCGCTTTGGCTTGTGATCGGCTGGGGCGGTGGCGCGGTCGTGGCGCGCCGTGCGTGACAGCTCCGCTGTGGGGTTCCCCGTTGCCGTCGTGCGGCGCGGTTTCCGCTGCGCGGGGCGGGGTCCGCTGCGCGGGGCGGGGTCCGCTGCGCGGGGCGGGGTCCGCTGCGCGGGGCGGGGTCCGCTGCGCGGGGCGGGGTCCGCTGCGCGGGGCTGTCAATGGTGCGGGGTCGGGCCTCCGCGGGCCCTATACGGGGCTGCTTCGCTTTACGCCCCGTATAGGGCCCGCTCCGACCCGCCCCCTCCCGTG
>NZ_JBVHJJ010000013.1:0-272687 GCF_055560115.1 Streptomyces sp. NPDC023527 | reverse complement strand
GTCTCTCCGGGGCCACTCCTCGCCCCCACCCCCAGCAGTGGCACTCCCGGCCCCACCCCGCCCCGCCCCCCCCGTCCCCCCCACCGGGGGCCACCCCACCGCCGGGCGGTCGCGATCAGGCCGAGCGGCGTCGGCGGCGCAGGTGGAGCACCGCGCCCGATGCCGCCAGGACGGCCGCGCCCGAGGCGGCGGGGAGCCAGGGGCCGGAGCCGGGCGCGGCGGTGGCGGTGGCGGCGGGCTGGTCCTCGGCTTGGGCGTAACCGCCGGCGAGGCCCTTGCGGTCGTAGGCCGAGCCGGGTTGCTTGTCACCGTAGCGCTTGGTGACGAGCTGCTGATACGCGGGGAGGGTGACGCGCGGCTTGCCCTGGAGAGCCACGCCCGCCTCCTTGTTGAGCGGCTCGACGGAGCCGTCACCGGTCAGCCGGTACCAGGCGTGGATCTGCGGTTCCATGAAGGTCCGCGCCTGGTCCGTGCCGCGCTCGGCGGCGCTGATGTCCGCGTCGCCGTCGCGGATGCCCGCCAGTTGCCAGGTCTGGCCGCCGCCGCTCTTACCGGAGGCGAGCAGGACGGCGGCCTGGTGGCCGTTGGTGGCCGAGACGCGGGAGGCGAGGTAGGACAGCCGCAGGGCCGACTTGGCACTGGGCGTGGTCTTGCCCGTGACGAACTCGGGCGCGAGCTCGTAGAAGGGGACCGGCTTCTTGAGGTCGAAGCCGGGCGCGGCGGCGGGTGACTTCGTGAGGCCGCGCGGGGCGGCGCCCGTGCCGCCGTCCGCGCCGGTGGCCGGGGTGCGCTGTTCGGCGGCCGTCAGGAAGCGGGAGACGGTGTCGTGGACCTGGCCGGAGCGCAGCACCTGCTGAGCGGTGGCGTAGTCGGTCGCGGCAGGCGTGGTGGGTGCTTCGGCGGCCTGTGCGGGAACGGTTCCGCAGAGGGCGGCGACGGCAGCGGCCGCGAGCAGCGTGGCGGCGCGTCTGGTCGTACGGTGCATGGTGGGTTCCTCTCCTCTAGCCGTGGATGCCGATGCGCGTGTGGGTCCACCGAAAGGAGGTGTTTCCGGCGTAGGTGGAGTAGTTCCACCAGGTGTACGTCTGGGTGCTGGGCCAGGGGTCGCCGACCGCGACCATGTTGCTGGTGCTGTCGTAGCCGTAGACGACGTTCATGTGGCCGCCGCCGGAGGTCCAGCCGATACGGACGGCGAACGGGCGTCCGTTCGCGACCTCGGTCTGGGTCTCGCTGAAGGAGGCGTTGCGGTACAGGTCGGTGCCGCTGTTGCGGAAGCCCATGTTGTGGAGGGCGTTGGCCATGTCACCCAGGGTGGCGGGCTGGTTGTTGCAGTCCAGCTGATTGCCCTGGGCGGCCAGGCGGCAGAAGTCGTACTGGTTGTAGCCGGTGTAGCCCCAGTAGTTGGCGATGGTCAGGCCGGAGGCGTCCCAGCACCACTGGTCCCGGACCTGCTTCTGCATGCCGATGTTCAGGGCTGTCCAGCCGGTGGGGCGGTTGCCGTTGCAGGCGGGCAGGCTGCCCGTGTCCTCACGGATGAACGCGTCGGCGATGTAGAACGCGCCGGACCAGACCCAGCGGGAGTTGTTCTCGACGACGTCGCCGGTCGTGCGGCAGACCATCGGGACATGGTCGCCGACCGGCGAGCTTCCGGTGACGTTGGAGGAGAGGGACGGCAGGGAGCGCTGGTTGACGGTGCTGAAGTTGCCCTGCCCGCCGACGACCGTGCCGGTGACGGCGGCCTGGGCCTGTGGGGCAGCGCCCAGCAGGAGCCCGCCGGACAGGACGGCGGCCATCGCGGTGGACAGGAGAGTCTTTCTACGGCCCGATATGCGGGCCGGTGAACGGAATCTGCGCATGGGGGGTTCCTTTGAGGATTCCTTGTCGATCAGGCGATCAGGCGATCAGGCGATGAGGGGTCAGGCGGTCCGGCGGGCGCGCCGGCGCCGCAGCACCCAGAACGCGGCCGCTGTGCCGACGGCGGCGACGGCCAGGGCGATGACGCCGAGAGTCACCGCGCCGGGCGCCGAACCGCCGTCGGATTCCGATGCCGATTCGGATTCCGACTCGGATCTCGATTCGGCGGCCGTGGCGGCCGTAGCCGTCGCCGAAGGCGCGGCGGAAGGCGCGCCCGAGGGGCCCGCCGGTGACGCGGTGGTCACCTCGGCCTGTGATTCGGTGCGGCCGAGTGCGGGGAACGCGGTCTGGGCCGTGATGGTCCAGCGGCCGGCGGGCAGCGCCTCGGTGGTGGTGAAGGTTCCGGGCTCGCCGGGTACCGGGACGAACCGCCAAGGGCCGAGCGTGGTGCCGTCGGCCGAGGTCGCGGTGAGCGTGCCGGCGACTGTCTCGGTCACGGGGTGGCCGTCGTCCTCCCAGGTCGCCCGGGTGGTGGGGTGGCCGGCGGAGACGCCCGTGACGGTCAGGTGGATGGTGTCGCCGTGGGCGTGCGCCGTGGCGGCGGGCCCCAGGACGAGCAGGCCCGCGAGAGTGGCGGCCGCTGCCGTGAAGCGGCGATCGGGCATGAGGAGGTGACTCCGGTGTGAGTGGGGAGGGTGGCCGGGGCCGCGCGGGGGCGACCCCGGCCACCTAGGTGGTTCAGGAGGTCTTCTGCAGGTTCCAGGTCTGGTAGCCGGAGCTGTCCGGGTTCTGGAGTTCGAGCAGCCAGGCCCCGTAGTACGGCCGCTTGCCGACGCCCAGGACGAGGGAGCTGTTCTTGGCCGTGAGGCGCAGGCCGTTGCCGGACTTGGTCAGTTGCCACTGCTGGGCGGCGTTGCCGGAGCAGGACTGCTGGGCGAGCCACTGGCCGGGGTTCGGGGCCCCGCCGATCTGCAGGCACTTGCCGGACGCGGCCGAGCGCAGCCGCACGCTGCCGCCACCCGCGTCGTCGAGGTACCACTGCTGAAGCGTGAGCTTATTGGGCTGGTTGCCGACCAGGACGGTGCCGTCGGCGGCCTTGCCGCCCCAGATCTCGGCCGCGAGTCCACTCTGTCCGTTGGTCAGCGTGTACCGCGCGCCGGGCTTGGCGGTGGTGTTGCCGACGGGCGGGGTGTGGAACGACACCGAACGGCCGGCCTTGGAGTCCCGTCCTGCCTGGTCACGGACCGCGACGGCGACCGTGTAGTCGGTGTCGGGCCGCAGGTTGTAGATCCGCGCCGAGTTCGGCTGGACCCAGGCCAGGTGGTTGCCGTTGAGCAGCAGCTGGTACCACGCCGCGGAGGGGGCCGCGGGCCAGCTGACCACGGCCGAGTCGGACGTCAGCTGTCCGACGACCGGCACGGGGCCCGACGACGGCCCGGTGCTGCCGGTCGGCTTCGGGGTCGGGGTGGGGGAGGGGTTCGGATCGGGATCCGGCCGGGTGCCGCCGCCCGTCATCAGGAACTGGTTGTTCGCGACGTTCCAGTGGGTCGCCAGATAACTTCCCGGCTTCGGACTGGTGTTGTAGTAGTCGTCGTGATTGCAGTCGAGGCGCTCGTCGTGGCCGCGCTCGGTGCAGACGTTGCGCATGGTGGGGTAGTACGGCGCGTCCGAATAGCACATGACGTCCCACTCGTCGGTGCAGTGCGCGGCGCGACTGGTGTTGGGCGCGCTGTTGTTCACCGCTCCGAGATTGTGCCCGAGCTCGTGCGCGGCGGTGGAACCGCCCCAGCACCCGGCGTCCGTACGGCCGTAGGAGGGGCCGAAGTTGCTGAGGTTGCTGGAGTCAGGGCGCTCGTCGCCGTTGAAGGTACCGATGCCGCAGTAGACCTTGGCGTCAGCGAAGATCATGTACTTGCGGTCGCGCCGGTCGAAACCTTTCGCCGCGAGCGCCGAGTTCGTCGCGCTGAATTCCGCCAGTGCCGAGTCCGGCACCTCGACGTTGAGCACCGAAGGCATGCAGTCGGCGCCGGTCACGAACCGGATGTGCCGTACGCCGCCGGTCTCCTGCGCGCTGGCGAAGTAGATGGTGTCGGCGTCGCCGGCCCACTTGCGGAACGAGGCCAGGTACTCGGCGTACCGGTCGTTGCCGGGGCTGTGCACGTACACGACCTGTACGCGGTTGCCGGTGGTGCCGTCGCCGTCGCACTGCACCGTCTGACCGGCCGGTGCCGCCTTCCCGTCCGCGGGGCGCTGAGTGGGTGCGGCGGGTGGCTTCTTGGCGGCGGCGGTGCCCGCCTGGCGGGCGTCCACGGAGGCGGTGGTGCCGGCGGACGGCTGCCCCTGGGACGGCTTCGCGGTGCCGGGGTCGCTCGGCGTCTCGGCCGTGTCCTGCGTCTTCGCGGCGGGCGGGGTGTCCTTGGTGATGTCCACGCCCTTGGGCGGCTTGTCGGGGCCGTGCGTGCAACGGCCGTCGGTCGTCCGCAGGACGCCGGCACAACGGTCTTCCTTGGGCGCGGGACTCAAGCCCTTGTAGACCAGGCCGTGGGCGCGGTCCTCGTTGGGTATTCGGGTCACCGGTTCCGGTGTGCTGTCATGCGCGGGGGCCGGAGCCGGGCCGTCGGCCGTCGCCTGCGCGGCGGCGGTCTGCGGTCGGGTGGGCTCGTGATCGAAGACGCCACCGAGCGCCGCGGTGCCGGCGAGTGCTCCCGCCGCCACGGCGACCGCGGCGATGAGCATGCCGGGCTTTCGTCTTCGCTGCCGCGCCTGTCTTCTGCGACCGGACATGGCCACACCTCATTTCCTGTGGGGGAGTTGTGGGTGGCCGGAAGTGTGCCAGAGCGGATGGACCGTCAGACAGGGCTGTTTAGCCCGGTGGAAATGAGTGCATGATTCAAGCGAGGTTAAGGGGTTGGTATTGGGTGTAAGCCAAGTGGCCCTGAAAATAGGGTATTTGTATGCGCGCCCGCGAAAGGTCCATTCCAATGCCCGGTGAACTCAGGGGCGTTGGCGTAACAAGATCGTTACCATGGAGCAGAAGGTTCCGCTTGTGTGCAATTGCATAGCGTAGGAGTCATATCACCCTTGATCACCTTCCTTGCGAATCCGTTTAGGCGGCACCAAGGAAGGCTTATGGAACGCAATTGCGGCCGACTCCGGGCATTCCGGCCGCGCGCATTCGCCGGAAGTCCGCACCCGAGCCGATCGCCGGAGACGCGGTCGTCCCTCTCGGGTGCGCCGGCCGAGGGGGACGACATTCGTGCCTCACCACTACGCGCTTCGGGGCGCGCGACCGCGGATCAGCGCACGCGCCCCCGCGGTTTCATCGGCACCGGCGGCAGTGCCGGAGCGGACAGCCGTCCGCCGTCGTAGCCGCGCACCTCACCGAAGCGCGAGCCGGTCGCCCAGTCCTCGCGAGCCTGCGCGATCTCCTCGTGCGACCGCCCCACGAAGTTCCACCACATGACGATCTTTTCCTCGAAGGGCTCGCCACCGAGGAGCATGAAGGAGCTGTCCACGTCCGTGCGCAGGGGCAGTTCCGAGCGCCCGCAGCCCAGGTAGAGCATGGCTCCCGGCGCGAGCCGTACGCCGTCGACCTCCGCCTCGCCGGACATCGTCAGTGCCGCGTACTCGAAGTCGGGCCGCACCGGGAGCCTGGCGGAGGCGCCCGCGGCGAGCGTGACGTCCGCGCCCACGATGGGGGTGAACGCGGTGGCGGGGGAGGGCGTGCCGTCGAGTTCGCCCATGATGACCGTGGCCTTCAGCCCGCCGCCGGTCACCTGCGGCAGCTCCGCGTGGTGCTCCCACAGGGGCGCGGTGTGCCGGTGCGCGTCCGGCAGCGCCACCCACAACTGCGCGCCGTGCAGCACGGGCGCGTGCTTGGGCGGCGACTCCTCGGAGTGCGCGATGGCCCGCCCCGACGTCATCAGCCCCAACTGCCGCGGCCGCACCGTCTGGAGGCTGCCCAGACTGTCGCGGTGCAGCACCTCGCCGTCGTGGAGCCAGCTGACGGTCTGCAGACCCATGTGCGGATGCGGAGGCACCTGCATGCCCGGCTCCCGGGCGATGTCGTCGGGGCCGTAGTGGTCGACGAAGCACCACGCGCCCACCATGCGCCGTCCGAGGCTGGGCAGGAGGCGGCGCACCACGGTGCTCTCGCCGAGGGGCACGTCCTTCGCGGGCAGCAGCTCCCGCACCGGCCGTGCCGTGACATCGGTGCGGCCGCCGCAGACGGTCGGTGCGGGCTTGAGATCAAGATTGCTCATGGACGCACTGTGCCAGCTCGTGCTGCAGCCCGCAGCGGCCTGTGGACAACCTCCTTCGCCCCGCCTGCCCCGCCCTCAGTCGCCGTCGGCGCGTCGCTCCGCCACCGCGGCGTACGCGCCGGCCGACGCCGCCACGAGCGCCGCGCCCAGCAGCCAGCCGCCCACCACGTCCGAGAACCAGTGCACCCCCAGATACACCCGGGTGAAGCCGACGCCCAGCACCGACACCACGCTCACCACCAACGCGCCGCGGACCGCCCCCGGCCGGCCCCCGTGCAGCCACAGCAGCCACACCAGCAGCCCGCACGCCACCGTCGCGGTCAGTGCGTGCCCCGACGGGAACGCCTGGTAGTGCGCGGTGGCCACCGGATCCGCCCACCGCGGCCGGTCCCGTCCGACCGCGGCCTTGATGCCCTGTTGGAGAGCCGTGCCCAGCAGCGACGTCCCCGCGATCCAGACCGCGAGCGGCCATTCCCGACGCCGTACGAGCCAGAGTGCCGCCAAGGCGAGTGCCGCGCGCATCGTCCAGGGGTCCCACACCCAGTCCGAGAGCAGTCGTGCGGCGTGGGTCCAGCCCCGGTGCCCGACGGCCACCGGGTGCAGCCCGTCCGCGATCCACCGGTCCAGGGACTCCAGCGGCGCCCAGGCGCCGGCCGCGAGCGCCAGCAGGACCAGGAACAGGACGCCCGGTACGCCCGCGCCTCTCCACGAGGCGCCCGCGGGCCGGGGCCGGATGGTGGGCGTGGGCAAGGAGCGTGTCCTGGGATGCATCGTCAGATCGTCGCCCATCGGACCCCGCGACACCACCGGGAAGCTACCCCAGCGCGCTGAGCCCCGGCACAAACGTCACCAACAGCGGCACCACGGGCACCAGCGCCGCCACCGCCGTCAGCCGCAGCCGCCGGGCCGCCGTCAACCGCGGTGCCGGCTCCAGCAGCCGGTCCACCCGGCCCGGCACCTGGGAGAGCGGAGCCGGGCACGGGCCGAACACGCCCCGGTCCTCGTTGAGTTCGACGAGCGCCAGCGCCGTCGTCAGCCGGCCGAAGCGCCGTGAGGCGGCGTCGTCCGCCGCCAGCTCGACCAGACGATGCACCTGATCGCGGAACGCCGCGAACACCGGCACCTGGGGAAAGCCGTTCGCCAGCGCCGAGGAGGAGTGCAGCAACCAGTCGTGCCGAGCCCGCGCGTGCCCCTGCTCGTGCGCCAGCACGGCGTCCAGCTGCGAGCCCTTCAGGCGGCGCAGCGCCCCCGTCGTGATGACCAGCTGCGAGGCGGCACCGCCGCGCAGCCACCACGCGTCCGGCCGCTCGCCCTCCAGTACGACGAGCTCGCCCGGCTCCTCGCCGGGCAGCCGGGGGGAACGTACGACCAGCTCCGCGCGCCGCTGCCGACGCCGGGCACGCGCCCGGCTGATCTCGCGGGTGAGCATCGCCGCGGTCCACACCGCCCCGCAGGCGAGAGCGACCGCCAGCGGCGCGGCCCACGCCCCGTAGGCGGTGAGCGCGTACGCCTCCACCACACCGTGCGGCGCGATCGCGAAGACATGGCCGCGCACGGCCTCCCAGGCCGCGGCGGCGCTCAGCGACATGGCGAGGACACAGCAGAGCAGCACGGCCACCACCACGCACTGCCACACCCACAGCGCCACGACGGGCTCACGGTCGGGCCAGTCGGCACGGGTGAGCACGCGCGGCGCCAATGCCGCGACCAGTCCGCCGAGGACCAGCAGCGCGAGCGGGACCATCATGGCGGCAGCCTATGAGCGGGCGCCGCACGGCGGTACGGTCCCGAGTGGGAAGTGACGCATGCCACGGCCCCCGCCGCCCCGCGCGGCGCCCGTTCGCGGAGCGGGGCGTCCGGCCGCGTTCGGAGAGCCACCGCCATCACGGAGCGGATCGGCCTCCCGGAACAAGCTGTTCACCCTCACAGGGTGAGCAGCATCGCCAGCATCCCGATCCCCATCGACAGCCGGCAGGCATTGGTGAGGTTCGGCCGGGCAGGCCACGTGACCTCGCCGGACGTCGCGGTCACCACGGGCACGAGCACGGCCACCGAGCGGACGACGTACACCGCGAAATACACCAGCAACAGGCCGGTCAGCAGGGGAGTGCCCGCCGGTTCGCGCAGCCCCGACGAGTGCCCGGTGTGACCGGCCATCGGGACGGCGGCCATCGCCAGCGCCATATAGACCATCGCGAACGCGCCCACCGCGTGGTGCATATGATTCGGCTGCGAGCGCCCCCGCGCCGCCCCCAACAGGGACCGCAGCCCCGCCGCGCCGAAGACGAGGGCGAACAGCGGTGCGCCCCAAGGGCGGGTGTCCAGCACGGCGGTGGGCACCGCCATGACCGCCATGCCGAGCCCCATCAGGGCGTCACCGCCCGTGGCCCGACTCTCGTCCGGCTCCACGCTCATCCGTATTCTGGCCAGGCAATACGCCCCCGTGGCAGCGCACAGCACCACCAGCAACCAGCCGACCAGCGGCGGTCCGTGCACGGCACACCTCCCGGACGCGCAGACCTACCCCCCGAGGATTCCCGCTCTTTTTGCTTTACACGGGAGCGCATGGGCGCACAAGGGGAGCGCAACGTGCCAAGCGGTGCGCCCGCGCACGCGCGGTCGGATGTCATCGGGATGTCAACGGAGCAAGCGCCCACCGATGAGCGCGACGGACAGTCGGCGCTCCGCCCGTCAGATCCCCGGGCGATACCGCAACCGTCAGACCCCCGGGCGATACCGCAGCGGATGTCCCTCCGGTACCTCCACCACGGCGATGCGCACCCCGTCCGGGTCCGCGATCCACATTTCGATCAGCCCCCACGGCTTCCTCTCCGGCGGCTCAAGGATCTCGATCCCCTGCCGGACGAAGTCCTCGTGCGCGGCCGCCGCGTCCGCGACCTGGAACCACAGTTCGAGACCGGGCCCCGGTGGGCCGTCGGCGCGTCCGGAGACCTCCAGGAAGCCACCGCCCAGGAAGTAGACGGTGCCGCGCTCCGGGCCCGTACCGAACTCGCGGTAGACCGCCAGGCCGAGCTGCCGGCCGTAGAAGGTCCGGGACCGCTCCGGGTCGGTGGGCCGCAGGAGCACCCTGCTGCTGAGTACGTGCACCATGACGGCGACTGTACGCACACTCGGCCGGTCGGTGTCGGGTTAGTGTTCGTATGGAGCCGAAACTGGAGCCACAGCTTACGGAGAGGACCTCACCGAGACCATGGAAACCGCCAGCAGCCGCACCGCAGAGCCGACCTTCCGCGCGGCCACCGCCGCCGACGTGCCCGAGCTGGTCGCGCTCGTCGAATCGGCGTACCGCGGCGACGACAGCCGTGCCGGGTGGACGACCGAGGCGGACCTGCTGGACGGACAGCGGACCGACCCCGACGGTGTGATGGCCGTGGTCACGGACGAGAACAGCCGCCTGCTGGTGGTGGAGGTCGACGGCGAGACGGTCGCCTGCTGCCAGCTCGAACACCGGGGAGCCCACGCCTACTTCGGCATGTTCGCCGTCCGTCCCGCGATGCAGGGCGCCGGTCTCGGCAAGGTCGTCATGGCCGAGGCCGAGCGGGTCGTCCGCGCCGAGTGGGACGCCCGCGAGATGCACATGACCGTCATCCGGCAGCGCGACGACCTGATCGCCTGGTACGAGCGCCGCGGTTACCGCCGCACGGGCCGGATGAGCCCTTTCCCCTACGGTGACGAGCGCTTCGGTATCCCGCAGCGCGACGACCTCGAATTCGAGCTGCTGGTCAAGGAACTGGCGTAACCGCACGGGGGTAAGGGGCTCTGTCCGTGGACAGAGCCCCTTACCCCCGTCACATCACAACCGGCCTGCCTCCACCAGCCTCCGCAGGAACTGCCGCGTGCGCTCCTCCCGCGGCTCACCGAAGACCTCGGCGGGCGTGCCCCGCTCCAGCACGACCCCGCCGTCCAGGAAGCACACCTGATCGGCGACGTCCCGGGCGAACCCCATCTCGTGGGTGGCCAGGACCATGGTCATGCCCTCGTCCTTGAGATCGCGCACGACGCCGAGCACCTCGCCGACCAGCTCCGGGTCGAGCGCCGCCGTGATCTCGTCGAGCAGCAGCAGCCGGGGCCGGCCCGCCAGGGCCCGTACGATCGCCACTCGCTGCTGCTGACCGCCGCTGAGCCGGTCCGGGTACTCCCCGGCCTTGCCCGCCAGGCCCAGCCGCTCCAGCAGCTCCCGCGCCCGCTCCTCCGCCCCGGCGCGCGACTCCCCGTGCACCCGGCGCGGAGCGAGGGTGATGTTGTCCAGCACGCTCATGTGCGGAAAGAGGTTGTACGCCTGGAACACCACGCCGATCCGACGGCGCACGGTGTCCGGGTCCACGCGCGGGTCGGTGATGTCCTCGCCGTCGAGGAGGATCGCGCCGTCGTCGATCTCCTCCAGCAGGTTCGCGCACCGCAGCAGCGTCGACTTGCCCGACCCGGACGCGCCGATGAGAGCGGTCACGGTGTGCGGGGCGACCTCCAGGTCGACGTCCCGCAGGACGACCGACTGCCCGAAGGTCTTGCGGACGGACTCCATCCGCAGCACCGCCGTGTCCGACGCCCGGGTGGCCTCGGCAGCGATGTTCCCGCTCCCGTTCTCCTTCTGGCTCATACGATCCCTCCCTGTGCCCGGCGGCGGTCCATCCGCGCCGTGACCCAGTCGGTGAAACGGGTCATGGGGATGGTCAGGGCGACGAAGATGAGCCCGGCGACCACGTACGGCGTGTAGTTGAAGCTCTTGCTCGCGACGATCTGCGCCGCGTAGACCGCGTCGACCGCGCCCGCGATCGAGACGAGCCCGGTGTCCTTCTGCAGCGACACCAGATCGTTCAGGAGCGGCGGTACGACCCTGCGCACGGCCTGGGGCAGGACGACGAAGCGCAGGGTCTGCCGACCGTTCAGCCCCAGGGAGCGGGCGGCGGCGCGCTGGCTGGGGTGGACGGACTCGATGCCGGCGCGGAAGACCTCCGCGACGTACGCCGAGTACGTGAGCACCAGGGCCGTCCCGCCCAGCAGGACCGGGTCGCTCGTCACCCCTTGCAGGCGCAGCGCCGGCACGCCGAAGACCACCATCAGCAGGCAGATGACCAGCGGCAGCCCGCGGAAGAAGTCGGTGTACGCCGTGGCCAGGGCGCGCAGCGGGAAGAAGACCGGGCCGCGCAGCGTGCGGGCGACCGCGATGAGCAGCCCCAGGACCAGGACGGCGGCCCCGCAGACGACGAGCAGCCGGAGGTTGAGCCACAGTCCGTCGAGGACCTTCGGCAGCGCCTCGCGCGCGTAGTGGCCGTTGAAGAACGTCTCCCGGGTGCGCGGCCAGCCGGGGGAGTTGACCACGGCGACGAACAGCACGACGCCGGTGACCAGCGTGCTGACGGCCGCGACGGCCGTGGCCCGGCGGGCCCGGGCGCGCTTGAGGCGTTCACGCTCCAGGCGCCGGGCGGAGGGTACGTACGCGTCGCCCGGGGGCGCGTCCTTCCTCGGTGCGGCGTCCCGGGGCGGGCCGGGCACCGTCTTCCCGGCCGTCATGAGAGCACCGGCGCGGCCGCGGCCTCGGAGAGCCACTGCTTCTCCAAGCGGGCGAGGGTGCCGTCCTTGCGCAGGGAGCCGACGGCGTCGCTGACGCAGCCGGTGAGCCGGCTGCCCTTGTCGAGGACGAGCCCGAACTGCTCGGCCTTGCCGCCCCCTGCCTCGAACTGCCCGACGATCCGGGCGTCCGTGACCTCCGCGGAGGTGAGGTAGAAGGCGGTGGGCAGGTCCACGACGATCGCGTCGACCTGGCCGTTCTTGAGCGCGGTCTTGGCGAAGTCGTTCTTCTGGAAGACGGCCGGCCGCCGGTCGGGCTTGATGATGTCGTTGATGACGTCGAGGCTCGTGGTGCCCACCTGGGCCCCGACCCGGACGCCCTTGAGATCGGCGGCCTTGGTGGCCTTGGCGGCGGGCGAGCTCTTGAGGGCGACGACGGCCTGGCGTACGTCGTAGTAGCCGGAGGAGAAGTCGACGGCACGGCGGCGTTCGTCGCTGACGGAGATCTGGTTGATGTCGAAGTCGAACGTCTTGGGCCCGGGTGCGACGGCGCTGTTGAACGGCACGGTCCGCCATTCCACCTCCGACCGGGCGAAGCCGAGCCGGTCGGCGACCGCGTAGGCGACGGCCGACTCGAAACCCTTGCCGCTGGTCGGGTCGTCGTCCTGGAACCACGGCGCGTAGGCGGGCTTGTCGGTGCCCACGGTCAGCTTCCCGGCGGTCCCGGTGGCCAGCCGCCCCTTGGCGCAGGCGGCACCGCCCGTCGGCGCGGCGGCGGACTTCGCGGAGCCGGTGTCGTCCTGCGGGGCACAGCCGACGGCCGCCGTCAGCAGCACGGCGAGACAGGCCACCAGGCGGGTGGCGCGGCGCGCGGCGTGGCGGCGGGGGAGCGGATCGGCGTGGAGTACGGACTGCTTGGCGACGGGCATGGCGGGAGACTCCCAGCGCGCGTTGTGATCTGTCCAGGTCAAGCCACGAACCGTCCGAATAGCGGAAGAGTGTTGCCGGTTCATGAATTCTGCGCGGGCCCCGGGGTACCCATCCGGGAGGGACCGTGAATGGCTGGAACACGCCCCTCCCGCCGCCGCGACGGACTAGGACAGCGTCTGGGACGGTTGGGGCTTTTGTGGCAAAAAAGCAAGCCTGAGGCATCCGGACAGGGCTGTCGGCAGGAAAAAACGCGGCGCGATGGGGGCTCGGCAGAATAATTTATCGAGTCCCCCCTTGAGACGAAGAACCGCGCACAGATACGGTGTCTTAACGCCAAGTTCTCCTGAGGAGGGGTAGCCATGACGGAAATCCTTGCGTCGACGGCAATAGCGACCGACGAATCGACCGCCGAGCGTGTGATCGATCACCCGGCCTGGGCTGTGCTCAAGGACGCCGTGGAGGCTATCCGGCCGTGGCAGTCCGCGGACGGCTCCATCGACTTCGCGGCAGAGGGGGCGCCGCCGGGCGAGGCCGTCCGCGCCGAGGTCGGCCGGATGGTCGACGCCGTCGAGCGGCTCTCGCCGCTCCTGCCCCACGACGACGCCTACCACAAGGCGCTCGTCGCGGACCTCCGGCGCTGGGCCGAGACCGGCTTCCAGGTGCCGGACTTCCTCGACTCGCTGCTCGCCTTCCAGCCCGCCGCCCAGCGCGCCGACGGCCTCCAGCACCTCGTCGTCTTCCCCATGTACACGCAGAACGGCAACCCCGACCGCAACTTCGAAGCGGTCGTGCTGCGCGTGGTGTGGCCGGAGTGGCTCGCCGAGCTGGAGCGCACCCGCTACGACAACCCGCTCTTCCTCGGCATCACCTTCGAGGACTTCACGGCGGGCTACGACACCAACTCCGCGGTGCTCTTCCCCGAGACCATCGCCGTGCGCGAGGCGCCCGAGCGCTTCACCTGGGGCGGCATCTTCTGCGACCGTGAGGCGGCCCGCTTCCGCCGCATCACCGAGACCGCAGTCGAGACCCTGCGCCTGGACCTCCCCGCCGACATCACCGACATGATCGGCGACCAGGAGCGCTGCCAGCAGGCGTTCGTCCTGTGGGACATGGTCCACGACCGCACCCACAGCCACGGCGACCTGCCGTTCGACCCCTTCATGATCAAGCAGCGGCAGCCGTTCTGGATGTACGGCCTGGAGGAGCTGCGCTGTGACCTCACCGCCTTCAAGGAGGCCGTGAAGCTCGAGGCCGACGGCTACACCCAGGCCCGTGACGTGCAGTTCGCCGTCCTCTTCGACCGGATGTTCCGCTTCCCGATCACCGGCGAGCGGGTCCGCAACTACGACGGTCTGGGCGGCCAGCTGCTCTTCGCCTACCTGCACAAGCACGACGTCGTACGCTGGACGGACAACACCCTGCACATCGACTGGGAGCGTGCCCCGCAGGTCACCAACCAGCTCTGCGGCGAGATCGAGAAGCTCTACCGCGACGGCATCGACCGCCCCAAGCTGGTCCACTGGTTCGCCGCCTACGAGCTGGTCTCCACCTACCTCGCCCCGCACCCCGGCTCCGTGTGGGCCAAGGGCCCCGACGCCCTCGACCTCTCCCTGCCGCCGCGCAAGCTGGTGGACGACGTGCTTCCGGACGAGTTCCCGCTCAGCATGTTCTACGAGGCCCTTGCCAAGAAGCTGAAGAACGTGATCGCCTCGACGAAGGGCATCACCGCCGCGAGCGAGCAGGTGGCCGCGTGAACGAGCGTGAGAAAGAGGCGACGAGGATGAGCACTCCGACGAACGGCGACGGCCGTCTGGACGGCACCGTTGTGGCGGTGGCCGGAGCGGCCGGACCGGCCGGGCGCGCCGCCCTGCTGCGGCTGGCCGAGGCCGGTGCCACGGTCATCGCCGCCGACGCCGACGCCGCGCGCCTCGCCGAGGCCGTCGACGCCGCCCGCTACGCCCACGGCGGCGCCACCGTCATCGGCGACACGGTGGACCTCCTCGACCTGGAGGCCACCCGCGCCTGGGCGGACCGCACCGAGAAGGAATTCGGCCGCATCGACGGCCTGGTGCACCTGGTGGGCGGCTGGCGCGGCTCGGCGACCTTCGCCGAGACCGACCTCGCCGACTGGGAGCTGCTGGAGAAGCTGCTCATCCGTACGGTGCAGCACACCTCGCTCGCCTTCGAGGCACCCCTCCAGCGCGCCGGCAACGGCCGGTATCTCCTCATCAGCGCCGCCGGCGCCGGCAAGCCCACCGCCGGCAACGCCGCCTACGCCGCCTCCAAGGCCGCCGCCGAGGCATGGACGCTCGCGCTCGCCGACTCCTTCCGCAAGGCGGGGGGCGAGGAGGGCCCGAAGGCGGCCGCTGCCATCCTGGTGGTCAAGGCGCTGGTGCACGACGCCATGCGCGCCGAGCGCCCGACCGCGAAATTCGCGGGCTTCACGGACGTCAAGGACCTGGCCGAGGCCATCGTCGGCGTCTGGGACATGCCCGCCCAGGAAGTGAACGGAACCCGTCAGTGGCTGACTCCGCAACCGTGACCCCCGCACCCCTCACGGGAGTGACCGACGCGATACGCCGGCACGACCCCGAGCTGCGCGGCTTCGCCAGCGACAACTACGCGGGCGCGCACCCCGAGATCCTCGCGGCGCTCGCCCTCGCCAACGGGGGCCACCAGGTCGCGTACGGCGAGGACGACTACACCACGCATCTGCAGGACGTGATGCGCGCCCACTTCGGACCGACCGCCGAGGCCTTCCCGGTCTTCAACGGCACGGGCGCCAATGTCGTCGCCCTCCAGGCGGCCACCGAGCGGTGGGGCGCGGTGATCTGCGCCGCGACCGGGCACATCAACGTCGACGAGGGCGGGGCGCCCGAGCGGATGGGCGGCCTCAAGCTGCTTGCCGTGCCGACCGAACACGGCAAGCTCACCCCCGAGCTCATCGACCGCGAGGCGTGGGGCTGGGACGACGAGCACCGCGCGCAGCCGCAGGTCGTCTCGATCACCCAGACCACCGAGCTGGGCACCTGCTACACGCCCGAGGAGATCCGGGAGATCTGCGACCACGCCCACGAGCGGGGCATGAAGGTCCATCTCGACGGCGCGCGCATCGCCAACGCGGCGGCCACGCTCGGCGTCCCGCTGCGGGCCTTCACCACCGACGCCGGCGTGGACCTGCTCTCCTTCGGCGGCACCAAGAACGGCATGCTCTACGGCGAGTGCGTCGTCGTGCTCAACCCGGACGCCGTGCGCGCGATGAAGCACCTGCGCAAGCTGTCCATGCAGCTCGCCTCCAAGATGCGTTTCGTCTCCGCCCAGTTCGAGGCCCTGCTCGCGGGTGACCTCTGGCTGCGCAACGCCTCGCACGCCAACGCCATGGCCGCCCGCCTGGCCGAGGGCGTACGGACCGTCGAAGGCGTCGAGGTCCTGCACCCGGTGCAGTCCAACGCCGTCTTCGCGCGACTGCCGCACGATGTGAGCGAGCGTCTGCAGAAGCGCTACCGCTTCTACTTCTGGGACGAGGCGGCCGGCGACGTCCGCTGGATGTGCTCCTTCGACACCACCGAGGGCGACGTGGACGCCTTCGCCGCGGCTGTCGCGGAGGAGATGGGCAAGCGGTAAGGCACAGAAGGAAAAAGGAGCCCCCCGGCCGCGGCCGGGGGGCTCCTTCGCTCGTCCGTAGACTCAGCGCCGGTCCAGGACCGCCGCCTCCGCCGGAGTGGGTGCCGTGCCGCCGAGGTGGGCCGGGATCCACCAGGTGTCGGCCGGGTCCTTCGGACGCACCGGATAGGCGCGCTGAGCCGCCTCCAGGAGGTCCTGTACGCGGCCGCGGACGCGCTCGGTGACCGTATCCGCGTGCTCGGCCGGATCGGCGGGCATGGGCTCGCCGATCCGCATCGTGATCGGGATGTGGTGACGGCGCATGTCCCGCTTGTGGCCCTTGGTCCACAGCCGCTGCGTGCCCCACAGCGCCATCGGCAGCAGGGGCACCCCGGCCTCCTGCGCGAGCCGGGCGGCGCCGGACTTGAAGTTCTTCAGCGTGAACGACTGGGAGATCGTCGCCTCCGGGAAGACGCCGATGATCTCACCCGAGCGCAGCGCGGCCAGGGCGTGCTTGTACGCCTCCATCCCCGCCGCGCGGTCCACCGGGATGTGCTTCATCGCGCGCATCAGCGGCCCCGACACCTTGTGCCGGAAGACGGACTCCTTGGCCATGAACCGCACCAGCCGCTTCGCGGGCCGGGCGGCCAGCCCGCAGAAGACGAAGTCCAGGTAGCCGATGTGGTTGCTCACCAGAACCGCCCCGCCGCGCTGCGGAACGTGCTCGGCGCCCTGGATGTCGAAGCGCAGATCGAGCGCCTTGAACATGGTGCGGGCGACACCGATCACCGGGGGGTAGACGAGTTCTGCCATATCGGGGAAATCCTTCTGGGCCTGGGGAGAGGGGGCTCCCGGCTGAAGTTACGCGGCCGTAGGTTTCGGCACCCGGCCGATCGTGCCTGATCGCCCGGCCCATGGACCAGCGAGGACGCCCCGCCGACCAGGAGATTCTCATC
Organism: Streptomyces sp. NPDC023527; assembly: GCF_055560115.1. Lineage (NCBI taxonomy): Bacteria > Bacillati > Actinomycetota > Actinomycetes > Kitasatosporales > Streptomycetaceae > Streptomyces > Streptomyces sp. NPDC023527. The sequence goes on along the minus strand of NZ_JBVHJJ010000013.1, from coordinate 255,553 downwards.
ACGTCGGCCGGTCGCCGGAGCCCGGGCCGGTACTGCCGAAGGTACACCTCACCTGCCCCGACGGACCCGGAGTACACCTCACCGGCAGCGCTCCCGCCCCCGCGCGCGGAAATTTCTCCGGGCCCGCCGGTGCTGCAATCGGCGAAACGTAGGGGATCGGACCGTACGCGGGAAAACGGATGGGCATCGGACCGTATGCGGGATGACGGCGGAAGGACGAGTGTGCTCGGGCGGGACGACGAGATGCGGCTGGACGCCACCGGGATCGGCGCGGAGCTGGGGGAGCGGGCCACGCTCGTCCAGTTCTCCAGCGCCTTCTGCCGGCCGTGTTCGGCGACCCGGCGCACCCTGGCGGAGGTGGCCGCCATGGTCGAGGGCGTCGCGCACGTCGAGATCGACGCGGAGGCCAGCCTCGGCCTCGTACGCGCCCTGGACATCAGGGCCACACCTACCGTGCTCGTCCTCGACGCCGCCGGCCGCGTCGTGCGCCGGGCCGCCGGACAGCCGAGGAAGGCCGATGTCATCGCGGCCCTCGGCGAAGCCGTCCTGGCCCCGTGATCCGTCTCCCATCTCCCCGGCCGCCCTTGACGCTGCGCGCCCGGAATCGTCAGTGTGACGTTATGTGGCCCGAACCGCTTCCCGCCCTCCTTCACGGACGCGCGCACACCGAACTGCCGCGGACGGCGAGCGACCGCTGCCAGAGGCCGTGAGCAACCGAGACCGTACGGCTTTCGCTTCGCCCCCGCTCTGGTCGACCTCCAGCAGAAGGACATCTCCATGACGGCCACACCCGAACTCGGCACACCCCGCCTCGCCACTCCGGACCTGCTCCGCTCCGTCTTCCGCCGGCACGCCGCCGGGGTGGCCGTGATCACCGCGCCCGGCCCCCGCCCGGTCGGCTTCACCGCCACCTCCCTCACGTCCGTGGCCGCCGAACCGCCGCTCGTCTCCTTCGGTATCGGCACCGGGTCTTCCAGCTGGCCCGTGCTCGCGGAGGCGGCCCACGTCGGCGTGCACATACTCGGCGAGCACCAGCGGGAGCTGGCCGGCACCTTCGCGCGCAGCGGTGCCGACCGGTTCGCGGCGCCCACCAGCTGGCGGCCCGGCCCCGAGGACGTGCCGCTGCTCGACGGCGTGCTGGCCTGGATGGTGTGCCGCGTGGTGGCCCGGGTGCCGGCCGGGGACCACCGAGTCGTGCTCGCCGAGGTCGTCGCGGGCGACTCCGCCGGAGCGGGCCGTCCGCTCGTCTACCACCAGGGGCGCTTCAACGGTCTGCGGGACTGAGACGTCCCGGTTTCCCGCGTTGGGCAGATCACAGTCGAGCGGCCTTGCGTTCGCGCAACACCCTGGGTGTACTGACGAGTAACATTCCGCTCGGGGCGCAGCCCGGTCCGACCGGAATCCGCCCCACAAGGCGCCTATGCTGCCTGCACAAGGCAGCTACGAAGAGACGATGCAGTAGGAGAGCCGGCGTGAGCTTGAGGATCGTTGTCTGTGTGAAGTACGTGCCCGACGCCACCGGCGACCGGCACTTCGCCGAGGACCTGACCGTCGACCGTGACGACGTGGACGGCCTGCTCTCGGAGCTCGACGAGTACGCGGTCGAGCAGGCGCTGCAGATCGCCGACGAGGCGGACGACGCCGAGATCACCGTGCTGACCGTGGGTCCCGAGGACGCCAAGGACGCGCTCCGCAAGGCGCTGTCCATGGGTGCCCACAAGGCCGTCCACGTCGAGGACGACGACCTGCACGGCACCGACGCGCTGGGCACGTCGCTGGTGCTGGCCAAGGCCGTCGAGCACATCGGCTACGACCTGGTGATCTCCGGCATGGCCTCCACCGACGGCGGCATGGGCGTCGTCCCGGCGATGCTCGCCGAGCGCCTGGGCGTTCCGCAGGTGACCCTGCTCTCCGAGGTGGCCGTGGCCGATGGCAAGGTGACCGGCCGCCGCGACGGCGACGCCGCCAGCGAGCAGCTGGAGGCCTCCCTCCCGGCCGTCGTGTCCGTGACCGACCAGTCCGGCGAGGCCCGTTACCCCTCCTTCAAGGGCATCATGGCCGCCAAGAAGAAGCCGGTGGAGTCCCTGGACCTCTCCGACCTCGGCCTGGAGGCCGAGGAGGTCGGCCTGGAAGGCGCCTGGACCAAGGTCGACGAGGCCAACGAGCGCCCGGCCCGCACGGCCGGCACCGTCGTCAAGGACGAGGGCGAGGGCGGCAAGCAGCTCGCCGAGTTCCTCGCGGGCCAGAAGTTCATCTAGCGGCTGTCCCGGGGGCCCGGCGCATCGGCGCCCGCCCCCGGCGCACACCGCGGCTGAGCTTCCGTCAGCCCGTACGAGCCGTCACCCGCCCCATTTTTCCGCTCAGGAGTGCAATCCCATGGCTGAAGTCCTCGTCTACGTCGACCACGTGGACGGCGCCGTCCGCAAGCCCACCCTCGAACTGCTCACCCTCGCCCGCCGCATCGGCGAGCCCGTCGCCGTGCACCTGGGCGCCGGCGCCGACGCCGCCGCGAAGACGCTCGGCGAGTACGGCGCGGTGAAGGTCCTCACCGCCGACGCCGCCGAGTTCGCCGACTACCTCGTCGCCCCGAAGGTGGACGCGCTGGAGGCCGCGTACCAGGCCGTCTCCCCGGCCGCGGTGCTCGTCCCGTCCTCCGCGGAGGGCAAGGAGATCGCCGCCCGCCTGGCGGTCCGCATCGGCTCCGGCATCATCACCGACGCCGTCGACCTGGAGGCCGGCGCCGAGGGCCCGGTGGCCACGCAGTCCGTCTTCGCGGCCTCGTACTCCACCAAGTCCCGCGTCACCAAGGGCACGCCGGTCATCACCGTCAAGCCCAACTCCGCCGCCCCGGAGGCCGCCCCGGCCGCCGGTACGGTCGAGCAGCTGGCCGTCTCCTTCGGTGAGAAGTCGACCGGCACCAAGGTCGTCTCCCGCACCCCGCGCGAGTCGACCGGCCGCCCCGAGCTGACCGAGGCCGCGATCGTGGTCTCCGGTGGCCGCGGCGTCAACGGCGCCGAGAACTTCTCCCTCATCGAGGGCCTGGCCGACTCCCTCGGCGCGGCCGTCGGCGCCTCCCGCGCCGCCGTCGACGCCGGCTGGTACCCGCACACCAACCAGGTCGGCCAGACCGGCAAGTCGGTCTCGCCGCAGCTGTACATCGCGGCGGGCATCTCCGGCGCGATCCAGCACCGCGCCGGCATGCAGACCTCGAAGACGATCGTCGCCATCAACAAGGACGCCGAGGCCCCGATCTTCGACCTGGTCGACTACGGCGTGGTCGGCGACCTCTTCGAGGTCGTCCCGCAGCTCACCGATGAGGTCAAGTCCCGCAAGGGCTGACCCGTCCGCCGAGGCCCCCGTACGCGTCCGCGTACGGGGGCCTCGCGCGTCCGGACCCCGCGTCCGACGGCTGCACAGCGTTCAGTTTCAGTACGCCAGATAGTAACTGGGTACCGTAAAGTGACGACCATGGGGAATGTGACGCGGAGCCGCAGGGAGCGCCTGCGGGCGGAAACCGCCCAGGAAATCAAGACCGTCGCGCTGAAACTCATGCGCGAAGGCGGACCCGACGCCATCGCGCTGCGCGCCATCGCCCGCGAGATGGGCATGACGGCAGGGGCCATCTACGGCTACTTCGCCACGCGCGACGACCTCGTCACCGCGCTCATCGGCGACGTGTACACCGCGCTCGTCGACGCGGTCGAGGCGGCTCGCGACGCCCTGCCCGCCGACGACGCCGCGGGACGCGTGCTGGCCTGGGGCGAAGCCGTACGCACCTGGGCGCTGGCCAACCCCGAGGGGTTCCGGCTCATCTACGGCGACGCCGTTCCGGGCTACCAGCCTCCGGAGGGCGGCCCGGCCGTCGACGCGGCGGGCCGGGCCTGCGCGGGTCTCACCGGGCTGATCGCCGCCGCCTGGCCGCACGCCGAGGCCGCCCACGCGGACGACGACTGCCGCTGGACGGACTTCGACCTGGGGCTGGTCCGCCGTGTCCGCGCGGAGTTCCCGGGGCTGCCGCCCGCCGCGCTGGCACTGGCGATGCGCACGTGGGGCCGCATGCACGGGCTGGTCGCCCTGGAGGTATACGGTCACCTGGCCCCGCTCACCGCGCACGCGGCCAAGCTCTACCGCGCCGAAATGCTGGATCTGGTGAGGTCGTTGGGGCTCACCCCTCCCGGTCCCCGGTGACCAAGGACTGTTGACCTTGCGCCGGGCCGTCGATAACTTCGCCCGACGGACAGTGGGTTCCGTACAGCGGAAACGCGGAGGGTGTGCAATGGGTCAGCACCAGACGATCGGGACGACCTTCGGGGACTCGGTGAGCGAACGCGTCGGGGCCTCCCTCGCCGGCGTCGACGCCGAGCTCGCCCGCCGCTATCCCGGCGAGCCCGGCACCCGCCAGCCCGTCCACACCGTCTACGTCCCCGCCGACGCCTTCACCGCCGGGACGATCCGCTCCTGGGGCGACCAGGCGCTCGCCGCCCTCGACGAACACGCCCCCGACGCCGCCGCGCTGGCCGCCGTCCTCGGCATACCCGACGCCCTCGCCGGGGCCGTCCACGACCGCGTACGGGCCAAGCTGGAGCGCGAGCCCGTCGAGGACCTGCGCGTCGACTTCGAGGACGGCTACGGGCCGCGCCCCGACGCCGAGGAGGACGCGGCGGCCGCGCGGGCGGCGCGCCTGGTGGCGGAGGCGTACGCACACGGCACCGCCGCCCCGTACATGGGCATCCGCATGAAGTGCATGGAGGCCGCCGTCCGCGACCGCGGCATCCGCACCCTCGACATCTTCCTCACCGGCCTGATGGCGGCGGGCGGGCTGCCCGAGGGGCTCGTCCTCACCCTGCCCAAGGTCACCTACGCCGAGCAGGTCACCGCGATGGTGCGGCTGGCCGAGGAGTTCGAGAAGGCCCACGGCCTGGCGGGCGGACGGATCCGCTTCGAGATCCAGATCGAGACGACCCAGGCGATCCTGGGCGCCGACGGGCGCGCCACCGTCGCCCGCCTGATCGACGCCGCGGAGGGCCGCGCCACCTCGCTGCACTACGGCACCTTCGACTACAGCGCCGCCTGCGGCGTCGGCGCCGCCCACCAGTCGCCCGCCCACCCGGTGGCCGACCACGCCAAGGCCGTGATGCAGGTCGCCGCCGCCGGGACCGGCGTCCGGCTCTCCGACGGCTCGACCAACGTCCTGCCCGTGGGCCCCACCGCGCGGGTGCACGACGCCTGGCGGCTCCACCACGGACTCGTACGCCGCTCACTGGCCCGCGCGTACTACCAGGGCTGGGACATGCACCCGGGCCACCTTCCGACCCGCTACGCCGCGGTGTACGCCTTCTACCGCGAGGGCCTGGAGGCCGCCGCCGCCCGCCTGACCGCGTACGTCGGGCGCGCCGGCGGTGACGTCATGGACGAACCCGCCACCGCCAGAGCGCTCAGCGGCTATCTGCTGCGCGGCCTGGACTGCGGCGCCGTCGACGGCGCGGAGGTCACCGCTCTCACGGGGCTGGGCCGCGCGGACCTCGACCGGCTGGCGGGGCGTACGGCGTAGCGGCCGGTGCTGTTGCGGCGGTCAGCCCTCGGCGGGCGGGAGTTCGCCGGAGCCGCGCACGATCAGGCGGGTCGGCAGCTCCACGCGGCGCGGCGGTTCGTTCACGCCGTCCAGCCGGCGGAAGAGCCGCTCGGCCGCCGTACGGCCCAGCCGGGCCGGATCCTGGGCGACGACGGTGACGCCGGGGGAGAGCAGGTCGGCGAGTTCGAAGTCGTCGAAGCCGACGAGCGCGACGGGGCGCGGGGTGCGGGCGAGGACTCGCACGGCCGTGACCGTCACGCGATTGTTGCCCGAGAACAGCGCGGTGACCGGCTCCGGGCCGGTCAGCATGCGGTCCGCCGCCTCGCGTACGCGCTCGGGGGCGGTCGGGCCCAGCGACACCCAGGCGTCCTCGACGGGGAGCCCGGCGGCCGCCATGGCCGCGCGGTAGCCGCGCAGCCGCTCGGTGGCGGTGTGGATGCGCGGCTGGTCCCCGATGAAGCCGATCCGGCGGTGGCCGTGGGCGATCAGGTGGGCGACGCCGTCGCGGGCGCCGCCGAAGCTGTCGGAGAGCACGACGTCGGCGTCTATGAGGCCGGCGGGGCGGTCCACGAAGACGGTGGCGATTCCGGCGGCTATCTCCGGTTCGAGATAGCGGTGGTCGCCGCCCGCGGGAATGACGATCAGGCCGTCGACGCGGCGGGCGCAGAACGCCAGCGCCAACTCCCGCTCCCGCTCGGCGTCCTCGGCGCTGGAACCGTTGATGAGCAGGGCGCCATGGGCCCGGGCGACCTCTTCGACGGCCCGGTTGAGGGGAGCGTAGAAGGGGTCGGCGAGGTCTTCGAGCACGAGCCCGACGGAGGCGGTGCGGCCCTTGCGCAGGATGCGGGCGCTGTCGTTGCGGCGGAAGCCGAGCGCGGTGATCGCGTCCTGGACGCGCCGCTCGGTGTCCGCGGTGACGCCCGATTCGCCGTTCACCACCCGCGAGACGGTCTTCAGGCCCACTCCGGCGCGGGCGGCCACGTCCTTCATGGTCGGCCGGGCGCCGTAGCGGTGGTGCGGGCGGGGCTCTGCGGGGTCGGCCACGGATGCTCGTCCTTTGCGCTGCGGTTGACGTCGGGTCCACGGGGGGTGACGTCGAGCATAGAGCCTGGACAACGTTGTCAACTCTGGGGAGACTGACGTCCGCGGCATCGCCCCGCGCGGCCGCCTCCCCCCTTCGACCAGGAGATACCGCCCTCATGCGCACCGCCCCCGCCGACCTCGTCGCCGCTCTCGACATCGGCGGGACCAAGATCGCCGGAGCGTTGGTGGACGGCCGCGGCCGGCTCCTGGTCCGCGCCCTGCGGCCGACCCCCGCCGGACAGGACGGCGCGACGGTGATGGGCGCGGTGGCGCAGGTGCTGGACGAGCTCGTACGGGCCGCCGAGTGGTCGCGCGTACGAGCGGTCGGCATCGGCAGCGCGGGGCCCGTGGACGCCTCCCGAGGGACCGTCAGCCCGGTCAACGTCCCCGGCTGGCGGGCGTACCCGCTGGTCGCCGAGGTGGAGCGGCGGGTGGCCGGGCTCCCGGTGACGCTCGTGGGCGACGGGGTCGCGATGACCGCGGCCGAGCACTGGCAGGGCGCGGCCCGGGGGCGCGCCAACGCGCTGTGCATGGTGGTCTCCACCGGGGTCGGCGGCGGACTGGTGCTGGGCGGCCGTCTGCACACCGGACCCACGGGCAACGCCGGCCACATCGGGCACATCAGCGTCGACCTCGACGGCGACACCTGCCCGTGCGGGGCGCGCGGCTGCGTCGAACGCATCGCCAGCGGCCCCAACATCGCGCGCCGCGCGCTGGACACCGGCTGGCTGCCCGGCCCGGACGGCGACCGCAGCGCGGCCGCCGTCGCGGCTGCCGCCCGCGCCGGTGACCCGCTCGCGCGCGCCTCCTTCGAACGGGCGGCGCAGGCGCTCGCCGCCGGGATCGCCGCGACGGCGACCCTGGTCGAGGTCGAGGTGGCCGTCATAGGCGGCGGCGTGGCGGGGGCGGGCGACGTCCTCTTCGCGCCGTTGCGCGCACGCCTGCGCGACTACGCCACGCTGTCCTTCGCCGCGGGCATCGAGGTCCTCCCGGCCCGCCTCGGCTCCGACGCGGGCCTCGTCGGAGCCGCGGCAGCGGCGGCGCAGGCGGACGGCCTGTGGGCTTCCGGGGACCGGTGACGGCTACCGTGGCCGCGCCGCGAGCCGCTCAGGCCGAGGCCGCCGCCCGCTGGCGCACGTAGCCGGTCGCGGCCAGCGCGAGCGCCAGGCCGCCGGTGAAGTACAGCTGCACGCGGGTGTCGGCGTCGAGGGTCATGAGCACCAGCGCCCCCACGACCCCGGCCAGCGTCACCCAGGTCAGATACGGGAAGGCCCACATCCGCACCACCAGCTGCTCGGGTGCCTCGCGCTCCAGCCGTCGGCGCAGCAGCAGCTGCGAGGCGGCGATGAAGCCCCACACCACGAGGACGACCCCGCCGACCATGTTCAGCAGCCAGGTGAAGACGGTGGTGGGGTACCAGTACGACAGGAGGACGGCGAAGAAGCCGAACGCGGAGGAGGCGAGCACCGCGCGGCGCGGCACCCCGCCGGAGACCTTGCCCAGGGCCTTGGGGCCCTGACCGCGCGAGACCAGCGAGTAGGCCATGCGCGAGGAGCCGTAGATGTTGGCGTTCATCGCGGACAGCAGCGCGATCAGGACGACCACGTTCATGATCTGGCCACCGGCGGGCACACCGAGGCGGTCGAGCACGGCGGCGTACGGGCCGCTCTCCGTGACGGACTTGTCGTCCCACGGGATCAGCGCGACGATCACCAGCATCGAGCCGACGTAGACGATGCCGATCCGCCACATCGTCGTCCGCACCGCCTTGGCCACGCCGCGCACCGGGTTCTCGGACTCGGCGGCCGCGATGGTCACCGTCTCCAGGCCGCCGTAGGCGGCGAGCGAGGCCAGCAGGCCGACCATCAGCCCGTCCATGCCGTTGGGCAGGAAGCCGCCGTCGTGCAGGAGGTGCGCGGTGCCGGGGGAGTCGCTGCCGGGCAGGACGCCCAGGATCGCGAGCGCGCCGAGCACCAGGAAGAGCGCGATGGCGCCGATCTTCAGCGCGGCGAACCAGAACTCGAACTCACCGAAGTTGGAGACCGCGCCCAGGTTGGTGCCGCAGAACAGCGCCATGAAGGCGAGCACCCACAGCCAGGAGGGGGTGCCCGGGAACCAGCCCTGCATGATGTGGGCCGCGCCGATCGCCTCGATCGCCACCCCCACGACCAGCAGGGTCCAGAACATCCAGCCCGCGGTGAAGCCGGCCCACGGGCCGATCGCGCGGTCGGCGTGGACGGAGAAGGAGCCGGAGGCGGGATTGGCGGCGGACATCTCGCCGAGCATCCGCATCACGAACATCACGAGCAGGCCGGACGCGGCGTACGCCAGCACGATCGAGGGGCCGGCCGCGGCGATGCCGGCGCCGGAGCCCACGAAGAGGCCCGCGCCGATGACACCGCCGAGGGCGATCATCGAAAGGTGGCGCTGCTTGAGCCCGTTCGACAGCGGGGAGCCCTGCCGCGGGGTCTCGTTCAGCGGGGGAGGAGATGTCAGTGTCCGGCTCATGGTCGTGTCTGTCCATTATCTGAGATCGAAGGAGTTCTCGATTATGGGCGGACCGGAAAAGGTATGACTCGTCTGTCCGATATCTGGACAGTCACCTCACCTAACGTGATCGTCGTGCGGCGGCCGTCTCCGCGGGCGGCGGGCGCGTCGCCTTGTTCGGCGGCCGGTCTCCCCGGAGCATGAACGGGTCTCTGAACGGAGTGAGGAGAGGAGTGCTGTGCGTCGGATGAGCATCGCCCTGGCCGCGGTCGTCGCGGTCAGCGGCATGGGCACGTCGGTGGCGGTGGCCCAGGCCGCCCCCGCGTCCCACCCCCGGGTCCGCGCCGACCAGCCGCCGTTCCCTTACGCGGACTGCATCAAGGCCGCCAGGCAAAAGGGAGAGAGCGCGGCCTATGCCAAGTGGCACTGCGACCAACTGGTGAAGAAGGGGTGGGTCAGGCCGCCGAAGCGCTGAGGGCGCGGGCCGGCGGGTCCGGCGGGGCGGGGCCGGTATCGCTGCCCGCCGGCCGCGCCGGGACGTAGAAGGTCCAGGACGGCAGCCGTACGAGCCGCTGGACGCCGCCGACCTGCCGGACCGGGGCGGTGCCGCCGCAGGGCGCGGCGCGGCGGCACCGCGCGCCGGGGCGTACGCGCCGGTCGGCGCGGCCGCGAGCGGCGACCGAGCCGCCGTGACGGGGCGCGCGGGGGCGGATTCAGGCCGTCGGTGGGCGTCCGGGAGACCCGCGCCGCCTCATGCCCTTCGTACGCGTTTCCGTGGCAGGGTGTTCCGGGCACTTCACAGGGGTCGACGGAGAAGGGGGAACCGTGATCGTCTGGTTGAACGGCGCGTTCAGTGCGGGGAAGACCAGCACGGCGAAGGAACTGACCGAGCTGATCCCGGACAGCACCCTCTACGACCCCGAGGTGATCGGCGGGGCGCTGCGCCATCTCCTGCCGCCGAAGAGACTGGGCGAGGTCGGCGACTACCAGGACCTGCCGATCTGGCGCCGGCTCGTCGTGGACGGGGCCGCGGCGCTGCTCGCGGAGGTCGGCGGGGTCCTCGTGGCCCCCATGACCGTGCTGCGCCAGGACTACCGCGACGAGATATTCGGGGGGCTCGCAGCCCGTCGCATCCAGGTCAGGCACATATTGCTGACCGCTGACGAAACGATCCTTCGCGCGCGCGTCGCCGGACGCGAGGAGTTCCCGGACGACCCCGAGGGCAGTGCGGGCGTCCGGCAGTGGGCGCTGGACCACATGGGCCCCTACCGGGCGGCCCTGCCCTGGCTGCGGGCCGACTCCTTCGCCGTCGACACCGGCGGGCTGACGCCCCGGGAGGTCGCCGAGCGGGTCGCGGAGGCCGTGCGCAGCGGCGCCGCGGGCGCGTGCGAGATCGTCCAGACGCCCGAGCCGACGGCCGAGACGCTCGCCGCCGGGGTGCTGCTCTTCGACGAGGAGGACCGGGTGCTCCTCGTCGACCCCACCTACAAGCCCGGCTGGGAGTTCCCCGGCGGGGTCGTGGAGCCGGGCGAGGCCCCCGCCCGCGCCGGGATGCGCGAGGTCGCCGAGGAGATAGGCATCCAACTCCCCTCGGTGCCCCGGCTGCTGGTCGTCGACTGGGAGCCGCCCAAGCCGCCGGGCTACGGAGGGCTGCGCTTCCTCTTCGACGGCGGGCGGCTGCCGGGCGCCGACGCGCACCGGCTCCTGCTGCCCGGGGCGGAGCTGCGGGGCTGGCGCTTCGTCACCGAGGACGAGGCCGCCTCCCTGCTGCCGCCCGTACGGCTGAGCAGGCTCCGGTGGGCGCTGCGCGCCCGCGAACAGGGACGCCCGCTCAACCTCGAAGCGGGCGTCCCGGTCGGCTGACGGCCCGCGTCAGCGCTTGCTCGCCGCGTAGTTGACGAGGAACAGCGCCTCCGCGAGCGAGAGGCGCTCCAGCTCCTGCGGGGACACGCTCTCGTTCACCGCGTGGATCTGGGCCTCCGGCTCGCTCAGGCCGATCAGCAGGATCTCCGCCCCGGGGTAGAGGGCGGCCAGGGTGTTGCACAGCGGGATCGAGCCGCCCATGCCGGAGACCTGCATCTCCTCGCCCGGGTACGCGACGCGCATCGCCTCGGCCATCGACGCGTACGCCGGGCTCGCGGTGTCGGCGCGGAACGCCTGGCCCTGCCCGACCTGCTCCACCGCGACCCGCGCCCCCCACGGCGTGGCCGCCTCCAGGTGCGCGGCCAGCAGCTTCGTCGCCGCGGTCGCGTCCGTGCCCGGCGGCACGCGCAGGCTCACGAGCGCCCGCGCGTTCGCGTGCACGGCCGGGGTGGCGCCGATGACGGGCGGGCAGTCGATGCCCAGGACGGTGACGGCCGGCCGCGCCCAGAGGCGGTCGGCCACCGTGCCGGAGCCGATCAGCCCCACACCGTCGAGGACCTTCGCGTCCTTGCGGAACTCCTCCTCCGGATACTGCAGGCCCTCCCAGCTCGCGTCCCCCGTCAGACCGCCGACGGTCGTCGAGCCGTCCTCGGCGCGCAGCGAGTCCAGCACGCGGATCAGCGCGGCCAGCGCGTCGGGTGCCGCGCCGCCGAACTGGCCGGAGTGCAGATTGCCCTCCAGGGTGTCCACCTGGACGCGCACGAGCGTCATACCGCGCAGCGTCGCGGTGACGGTCGGCAGGCCCACCCGGAAGTTGCCCGCGTCGCCGATGACGATGGTGTCGGCGGCGAGGAGCTCCGGGTGCGCCTCGGCGTACCGCTCCAGGCCGCCGGTGCCCTGCTCCTCCGAGCCCTCGACGATGATCTTGAGGTTGACCGGTGTCCCGCCGTGCTCCTTCAGCGCCCGCACGGCGGTGAGGTGCATGATCAGCCCGCCCTTGCAGTCGGCGGCACCGCGTCCGTACCAGCGCCCGTCGCGCTCGGTCAGCTCGAACGGCGGCGAGATCCAGGCGGTCTCGTCCAGCGGCGGCTGCACGTCGTAGTGCGCGTAGAGCAGCACCGTGGGGGCGCCCGCCGGGCCCGGCAGGAAGCCGTAGACGGACTGGGTGCCGTCCGGGGTGTCGAGGAGCGCCACATCCTGGAAGCCCTCGGCGCGCAGGGCGTCGGCCACCCAGTTCGCCGCGGCCTCGCACTCGCTGCGGGGGAACTGCGCCTCGTCCGCGACCGATTTGAAGGCCACCAGCTCGGTCAGCTCGACCCGGGCGCGGGGCTGGAGGGCGGCAACGGTCGCCGCCAGCGCGGCCGGGGCCGGTCGGTGCTGGACGGTCGAGGACGGTTCCATGGAACGCTCCTTGGAGGCGCGGCGTTATCCGTACGAACGGGCGATTGTCCGCTGATCCTCCCATGGCTTTTGCGTGAGATGTTCGCGGGTCTTCCCGCGGCGGGGCCGCCGGGCGGCGGGCCGTAGGATGCGGGCGGTAGCGGTAGCCGGTGATCGAGCGGGAGTAGAAGCACAGGTGAGCAGCGACAACGCAGCCCAGGACGCGGGGCGGGACGCGGCCGAGGGCCAGGAGCCGGTGTGGGACGTCGTGGTGGTGGGCGCGGGGCCCGCGGGGGCCTCGGCCGCGCACGCCGCCGCGTCCGCGGGCCGTCGGGTGCTGCTCCTGGAGAAGGCGGAACTGCCCCGTTACAAGACGTGCGGCGGTGGCATCATCGGCCCCTCGCGCGACGCCCTGCCGCACGGCTTCGAACTGCCGCTGCGCGACCGCGTGCACGCGGTCACCTTCTCGCTCAACGGGAAGCTGACCCGCACCCGCCGCTCCAAGCGGATGCTCTTCGGGCTGATCAACCGCCCGGAGTTCGACGCCGCGCTGGTCGAGGCCGCCAAGGAGGCCGGCGCGCAGGTGCGCACGGGCGTCACCGTCTCGCGCGTCGAGCAGCACGGCCCGGCCGTGCCCGACCGCCGCACGGTCGCCGTCATCCTCGGTGACGGCACGGCCGTCCTCGCCCGTTCGGTCGTCGGCGCCGACGGCAGCGCCGGGCGGATAGGAGCCCACGTCGGGGTCAAGCTCGACCAGGTCGACCTCGGCCTGGAGGCGGAGATCCCGGTTCCGCCGACGGTCGCCGAGGACTGGGCCGGGCGGGTGCTCATCGACTGGGGCCCGATCCCCGGCAGTTACGGCTGGGTCTTCCCCAAGGGCGACACCCTCACGGTCGGCGTGATCTCCGCCCGGGGCGACGGCACGGGCACCAAGCGCTATCTGGAGGACTTCATCGCCCGCCTGGGCCTGGCCGGCTTCGAGCCGAGCATCTCCTCCGGCCACCTCACACGCTGCCGCTCGGACGACTCCCCGCTCTCCCGCGGCCGGGTCATCGTGTGCGGGGACGCGGCCGGACTGCTGGAGCCGTGGACCCGCGAGGGCATCTCCTTCGCCCTGCGCTCCGGGCGACTGGCGGGGGAGTGGGCGGTCCGCATCGGCGAGGCGCAGGACGCCGTCGACGCCCGTCGGCAGGCCCTCAACTACACCTTCGCCATCAAGGCCGGGCTGGGCGTGGAGATGGGCGTAGGGCGGCGGATGCTCGCCTTCTTCCAGCGCCGCCCCGGCCTGATACACGCCGCGATCACGGGCTTCCGGCCCGCCTGGCACGCCTTCGCGAAGATCACCCGCGGTACGACCACGCTCGCGGAGATCGTCCGGACGCATCCGATGGCGCGCCGCGTGCTGTCGTCGGTGGACCGCTGACGTCCGGCCGCCGCGCTCCTGGCCGGCCCCCGTGAGCGGGGGCCGGACGGCTACTCCCCGGGGAGTAGCCGCGGCCACCACGCGCGGCGGACGCCATCGCTCCCGCCGGCGGCTAGCGTGGCCCGCATGGGCTGCGAGAGACGGGCGCCGTGGGCGCGGGCGACCGGCGACGAACCGCCGTGGATGCGCCGGCTCGGCCGCCCGACCGGGCGGCTGCCCTGGCCCTCCTCCCTCGGCGTCGCGGTGATCCAGCAGGTCGGCGGGCACTTCGCCGCCCTGAACCAGCCCGGCCACGAGCCCCTGGGCGCCTACGCCCGCGTGCTGCTCGCCCTCGGGCCGGCCTTCCTGCTGATCCGCCACCGCCACCCGCGGGCCGCCGTCTTCGGCGCCTGTGCCGTCACCGCCGTCTACCTCGGCGGCGGCCACGCCTACGGGCCCGTCTTCCTCAGCGTCGTCGTCGCCTGCTTCGGCGCGGTCGTCGCCGGACACCGCCGCGCCGCCTGGTGCGCGGTGGGGCTGCTCTGGGCCGCGCACCTCCTCATCGCCCACTGGCTCTACCGTTGGCTGCCGCCCGGCGGCGACGGCCCGGCCGCCTGGAACGCGGAGTGGGCCCCGGTGGCGTGGGCCGTGGCCGTCCTGGCCGGGTCGGAGCTGGTGCGCGTACGGCGCGAGCAGTGGGCGCGCGACCGGGCCGAGCGGGAGCGGGCCGAGCGCCGCCGCGCCGACGAGGAGCGGCTGCGGATCGCCCGTGAGCTGCACGACGTCCTCGCGCACAGCATCTCCGTCATCAACGTCCAGGCCGGCGTCGGCCTCGCCCTCCTCGACGAGCACCCCGAGCAGGCCCGTACCGCGCTCACCACCATCAAGGCCGCCAGCAAGGAGGCGCTCGGCGAGGTCCGCCAGGTGCTCGACGCCCTCCGCGGCTCCGGCGAGGCGCCCCGCACCCCGGCGCCGGGCCTCGACCGCCTGCCCGAACTCGCCGAGCAGGCCGCCGGCGCGGGCCTCACCGTCGACATCACCACCGAGGGCGTACGGACCACCCTGCCGCCCGGAACCGAACTCGCCGCCTTCCGCGTCATCCAGGAAGCCCTCACCAACATCGTCCGCCACTCCGGCTCCCGCGCCGCCAGGGTCCGCCTGAGCTACCGGCCCGACGCCCTCGAACTGCGCGTCGACGACGACGGACCTGCCACGAGGGAGGCGCTCCCCGGCGGCGGCAGAGGGCTGGTCGGGATGCGGGAGCGGGCCGCCGCCCTGGGCGGTAGCGTCGAGGCGGGCCCCCGGCCCGACGGCGGTTTCCGCGTCCGGGTCCTGCTGCCCCTCGCCACCCCGCACCAGGAGGGACCGTGAACACACGGGACGACGCCCCGATCCGGGTCCTTCTCGCCGACGACCAGCTCCTCGTACGCGCCGGATTCCGCGCCCTGCTGGACGCGCAGCCGGACATCACGGTCGTCGGCGAGGCGTCCGACGGCGAGCAGGCCCTGGCCCTGGTCCGCGAACTGCGGCCCGACACCGTGCTCATGGACATCCGGATGCCCGCGCTCGACGGCCTCGCCGCGACCCGGCGCATCACCGGCGACCCGGACCTGGCGGACGTGAAAGTCATCATGCTCACCACCTTCGAGCTGGACGAGTACGTCTTCGAGGCGATCCGCTCCGGCGCCTCCGGTTTCCTCGTCAAGGACACCGAACCGGAGGAACTGCTGCGCGCCGTGCGGGCCGTCGTCGACGGCGACGCCCTGCTCTCGCCCGGGGTGACGCGCCGCCTGATCGCCGAGTTCGCCGCACGGTCCAAGGAACCGGCGGCGGCCACCGCTCTCACGGAGCTGACGGAGCGCGAGCGCGAGGTGATGGCGCTCGTCGGCATCGGACTGTCCAACGAGGAGATCGCCCGCCGGCTCGTCGTCAGCCCCCTCACCGCCAAGACCCACGTCAGCCGGACCATGATCAAGCTCGGCGCCCGCGACCGTGCCCAACTGGTCGTCCTCGCCTATGAGTCGGGGCTGGTCCGGCCGGGCTGGCTGGGTTGAGGGCCTGCTGATGCCGGGCGTCCGCGCGTACGAGCACCTGGGCCTACGGGCATCCGGCCGCACGGATGTATCGGCGTACGGCCCCGCGCCTGCGGGTCAGGTGGGAGCCGTCACGCGGTGGCCTCAGAAGAGTGCTTCCGGCCCGGCGGTTTCCGGTGGGCGTACGGTCGCCGTGGTCCGCGCCTCCGGGGCGGTGGCCAGGAGCGGCCAGCCCGCCAACTGCCGGGCGTCCATCAGGAGCGGCCGCCCGTCCGCCGCGTCGAGATACACATCCGGACCGGCCACCGCCGCGACCCGGCCCGATATCGTACGGCCGGGCGAGAGCTCGACCATGCCGTGACCGGGACGGATCCGGTCCAGGCGGAACACCGCGTCATGGTGCACCGGCGCGAAGGGCCGCACTTCCAGCGACTCCGGCAGGGTGTCGAGACCGAGAGCCCGCTCGTGCAGCGACGCCAGCTCCGCGGCCCGCTGTCCTCGCGGCGGCGTCGGGTGCCGTGCCGCGCGCTTGGCGGCGTACGGGAAGCGGTCCGGGACCGCCAGCGCCGCGCCCAGCACGGCCTCCGCCCGGCGGGCCGCCATCAGGGGGCCGCGGCCGAGCAGTGCGTAGGACAGCGCGGCCTGTTCGAGCAGGCGCACGCCGTCCCGCTCGGCCGCCGTGATCCCCACCTTGACCACGCCGGGCCCGAACCAGGCGAGATAGACGTCGTACGGGCGCGGGTCGTCGGCGATCGTGTCGGCGGCCACCGAGTGCGCCCGGTCCAGCCGCGCGCACTCCGCGCACTGCGCGGAGACGGCCGCGGCCGCCACCTGGGCGTCCACCGGGCAGGGCGTGTGCCGGCCACCCCTGCGGACCCCGACGCAGCGGCGGGCGTCACCCGTCGTGAAGGCCAGCGGACGCTCCGGCGGCAGGGGAGAGGAGCGTGTCCCGTGGTCCGGGTGCAGCCAGGCCAGCGCCGGGCCGGAACGGCTCCAGCGCACCCCCGCGCACTGCCAGCCGGCACGCTCGACGCCCATGACGCCCACCCCTCTTCTCCCGTCGCCCTTCCGCTCGCCGTCACACGCGGTGACCGGAAACCCCCACGCACAGAATTGTGTCAGCCCCCACTGACAATGCCTCTTCCCTCACCTCCCACGCACCCTCCATCACTTCCAACGCCTCGCCCACCACCTGGCAACATCCCGTCCATCACCGTGACGCGGCCCGCACCACATCGCGGGTGCCGTAGGCGATCACCGCCGCCATCGCCGCGAGCCCCGCGACCGTGGTGAGGGCGACGGGCAGGGAGAACCACTCGGCGAGGAAGCCGATCGCCGGCGGGCCGAGCAGCATCCCGCCGTAACCGAAGGTGGAGGCCAGGGCCACACCGCTCGGTCCGGCCAGCTCACCGGCCCGCCCGATCGCGACGGGGAAGATGTTGGCCAGTCCGACGCCTGTGAGCGCGAAACCCGCCAGCGCCATCCAGACGGTGGGCGCGAGGGAGCCGAGCAGCATGCCCAGTGCCGCGGTCGCGCCGCCCGCGACCAACGTCCGCGTCTGGCCGAGCCGTTCGAGGATCAGCGTGCCGGTGAGGCGCCCGAGGGTCATGGTGAGCGCGAAGACGGAGTAGCCGACGGCCGCGAGGCCGGGCCGGGCGTCGAGGTCCTGCTGGAGGTGGAGCGCGCCCCAGTCGGCGAGCGCGCCCTCCCCGTAGGCGTCGCACAGCGCGATCAGCCCGAAGACGGCGACCAGCCCGCGCTTGCCGCCGGCCGTCCCGCCGCCGGGTGCGGGCGCCGGGGCCGTCCGTTCGACGGCGGGCGCCGGGTGGGAGAGGAGCGCACGGCCCGCGGCCGCGCTGAGGACGAGGCCGACGGCGGTCAGGAGTAGCAGGTGGAGGGTCGCGGACAGCTGCCCGGCGACCAGGCCGCCGAGCCCCGCCCCGAGCATCCCTCCGAGGCTGAACGCCGCGTGGAAGCTGGGCATCACCGGCCTGCGCAGGGCCGCGACGAGGTCCACCGCCGCGCTGTTCATGGCGACGTTGAGGCCACCGTAGGCGGCGCCGAAGACGAGCAGGACCAGCCCGAGGGCGAGCGCCGAGTGGGTCAGCGGCGGCAGGGCGATGCCCAGGGACATGAGCACCCCGGTGGCGACCGTCACCGGGTGGCTCCCGAAGCGCCGGCACAGCCTGCCGGTGACGGTCATGGTGGCCACCGCGCCGGCCGACACGCCGAGCAGGGCCAGCCCGAGCGCGCCCGCGGACGCTCCGGTCTGCTCCTTGATCGCGGGGATGCGGACCACCCATCCGGCGAAGAGCAGGCCGTCGAGGGCGAAGAACAGGGTGAGGGCGGTGCGTAGGCGGCGGAGGGCGGGATCGGAGGGCATCGGGCCGGATCGGCCCCGAATGGCCGTCCGTATTTTGTTTAGCGTCGGCACAAAGTCAGAATAGGGGTGTGACCCAGACTCGGACAACACGTTTGGAGCGGGGCCGCGGCGCCCTCGGCCCGGCCTTGGAGCTCGTACACACCGGCCGCGCCCCCACGCGCGCCGTGCTCACCGCCGAACTGGGGGTGACCCGCGCGACCGCCGGAGCCGTCGCCGCCGAGCTGGAGGCCCTCGGGCTGATCGAGGTGGACGCCCGCCCCGGAGCGGCCGCCGGCTCCCAGGGCCGGCCCTCGCACCGGCTCTCCGTCGCTCCGGACGGCCCCGTCGTCCTCGCCGCGCAGATCCACGCCGACGGCTTCCGCGCCGCCCTCGTCGGCCTCGGCGGCCGGATGGTCGCCACCGCGCCCGGCTGCATGACCGTCCCCGCGAACCCCGCGCACATCATCGACGCCGTCGTCGAGGCCGGGGCCGGCCTGCTCCGCGAGACCGGCCGCCGCTGCCTGGGCGCGGGACTCGCCGTCCCCTCGGCCGTCGCCGAACCGGAGGGCACCGCCCTCAACCCGCTGCACCTGTCCTGGCCCGCCGGCGCCCCGGTCCGCACCCTGTTCACCGAGGCCCTCGCCAAGGCGGACGTCCCCGGCCCCGGAGCCGGCCCGGCCAAGGGCGTCACCGGCAACGACGTCAACCTCGCCGCCCTCGCCGAACACCGGCACGGAGGCGGCCGGGGCGCCCAGCACCTGCTGTGCGTGGCCACCGGCCACCGCGGTGTCGGCGGCGCGCTCGTCCTCGACGGTCGTCTGCACTCCGGCAGTTCGGGGCTCGCCCTGGAGGTGGGCCACCTGACCGTCAACCCCACGGGCCTGCCCTGCCACTGCGGCAGCCGGGGCTGCCTGGACGTCGAGGCCGATCCGCTCGCCTTCCTCACCGCCGCCGGCCGCGACCCGGGCCCCGAGGTCTCCCTGCTCCAGCAGTCCCGCGACCTGCTCCGTTCGGAGTACGCGGACCCCTCCGTACGCAACGCCGCCGAACTGCTCATCGACCGGCTCGGCCTCGGCCTCGCCGGCCTGGTCAACATCCTCAACCCCGACCGCGTCATCCTCGGCGGCCTCCACCGCGAGCTGCTGGAGGCCGACCCGGAGCGGCTGCGCGCCGTCGTCGCCGACCGCAGCCTGTGGGGCCGCAGCGGCAGCGTGCCGATCCTGCCCTGCACGCTCGACCACAACAGCCTCATCGGGGCGGCCGAAGCGGCCTGGCAGCCGGTCCTGGACGACCCGTTGGCCGCGCTGAGCTGACGCACGGGGAGGCGCGTTCCACGCGTACGCGCGCACGCGTGGAACGCGCCGACGGCTCAAGGGGGAGTACGCGCGAGCCGCCGCGTACTCCCCGTGCGGCACCCCCGCAGCCGCCCGCCGTACGACGACCCGGAGGCCCGCGGCGGCCAGGCTCGGTGGTGAGGAGAACAACCGTCACCACCGAGGAGCTGAACCCTCATGAACACGCTCGCGCACACCTGGGCCGACGGCGGGCCCGGCCCCTGGATCCTCTTCTTCCCGCTGATCTGGGCGGCCGTCGTCATCGGAGTCATCACCCTGCTGCGCCGCACCGGATGGCGCGCGGGCCGCGCCCCCTGGCAGCCCCGCGCCGACCGGCCCGAGCACTCTCCTCTGACCGTGCTGGGCCGCCGGTTCGCCGCCGGTGACATCGACGAGGACGAGTACTGGCGCCGGCTCTCCGTCCTGGAGGAGCACTTCGGCACCGGCGGAAAGCGGAGCGCGCCATGACGTTCGCGGTTGCGAGGGCGGGGTGTCATCCTCGTCGGCACCCTGACATTCGCGGTCCGGGAACGGATCCGGGAGCCGGGTCTGTCGCGGCCCGTCGGGTGGACACCGTCAGCCGTGCGCGACGGTGCGCGGGGCGCCGCCTTCGGAACGGCCGGCGGGCCCGCGTCGGGCGCTTGCCGGGCCGGGTGCTCGTAGGGGCCTTGGAGCACCGGAGTTTTCACGGTGCCGCCCACGCGGCCGGTGGTGGTCGCGCCGCTGGGCCTGGCCGCCGGCGCGCCGACCGGGCCGCGATCCGCCCGGGGGCCGATCGCCCGGATGTGTCGCGCGCCGTCGCGGCGGAGTCGGCGCCGCTCCCGCTGGGGTGGATGCCCCTGTCCGGTCAGCCGGGAACGGCGGAGCGGACAGGGGAGCGCTCGCGGAGGGAGGCCGCCCGGACGGCCACCGCGGGCTCGTCGAAGACGGGTTCCTCCAGGGCGGGCAGTTCGAGGACGGGCTGCTCGAACGCGATGGTGGTCCGGTCGGCCTGCGCCGTCCGGACCGCGGCCGTACCGGGGACGGGGAGCGTGAACCAGACGACCTTGCCGCCGTCATGGCGCTCCTGGACGCCCCAGCTCGCGCTGACCGCCGCGATCAGGGCGAGGCCGCGACCGTGCGTGCTGCCCGTGTCCCCGTTCCCGATCCGGGGCAGCCGGGGGTCGTGGTCACGCACCGAGACCGTGAGCTGGTCCAGTACGAGGTCGATCTCCACCGTGCAGCGTTTGTCCGGTTCCGCGTGCCGGTGCACGTTCGTCAAGAGCTCGGTGACGCCGAGCGCCGCGGGGTCGATGAGAGAGTCGAGATGCCAGTAGCGCAGTTGCGCAGATACGATTCTGCGGACCTGGCCGATCCGCGGGGGAAGAGCCTGGAGCTCGACGGTGCAGTGCTTGTTCGGTCGGCTGATCACGGCTGCGACTCCCTGGAAGAAGTAGGGCTAGCCTGATTCAGATAGGCGTTTCTGACACGCGCTGGGTCCGGCCGGCGACGGTGGCCGCCGGTCCGATGGGCGGCAGACTGATCCGGAGCGTAACCGCCGGTGCACCCTCGGTAATGCTGATACGAGTCAAGCGTCGACTCTTGTGGCGGCATCCGCAACTCCTGTGCCATCAGCCCCGCGCATCGCCCCCGCGTGCGGAGCGGACCGCCTCCAGGAAGCGCCGGACCGCGGACGGCCCCGATTCCTCGGCGGTGTCGAGGCCGCCCAGTGTGAGCAGATAGCGCGTTCCGTTCACCGTGGCCCGCGCCCGGTCCCGGGCGGCGAACCACGGCTTGCTCGCGTGGACCGACCCCAGGGGCGCGCTGTCGATCTCCCGGCCGTAACTCGTCAGCAGCTCGAGCCGACCGTTACTGATCTTCACCTGACCCGCCCGGGTGAGGGAACGCAGAGCGCGCTCGATCCGCACCCCGGTCGCGTTGAACTCCGGCTCCGCCACGACAACCGCCTCCCCGGCCGACTCGTGCGCCCTGGTGCGAAGTCTGCCTGTGACGCGGCTCACGCACCAGTGCCCCTTTATGATCGAAACGTCCGAGTGATCCACAAAGAAACCGGACGAACCCCCCGAGGAGCGTCGTGAACAGCACCGTACCCACGGGCGGCTCCGCCGGCCCCACCCTCGACATCGACCGCAGCGACCCGCGGTACCGGGCCTGGCTCGCCGAAGCCGTCCGCAAGGTGCAGGCCGACGCGAACCGTTCGGCCGACACCCATCTGCTGCGCTTCCCGCTGCCCGAGGAATGGGGCATCGACCTCTACCTCAAAGACGAGTCCACCCACCCCACCGGCAGCCTCAAGCACCGCCTCGCCCGCTCGCTCTTCCTCTACGGCCTGTGCAACGGCTGGATCCGCCCCGACGCCCCCGTCATCGAGGCGTCCAGCGGCTCCACCGCCGTCTCCGAGGCGTACTTCGCCGCCCTGATCGGCGTGCCGTTCATCGCCGTCATGCCCCGCACCACCAGCCGGGAGAAGTGCCGGCTGATCGAGTACCACGCCGGGGCCTGCCACCTCGTCGACGACCCGCGCGGGATGTACGAGGAGGCCGCCGCCCTCGCCGAGCGGACCGGCGGCCACTACATGGACCAGTTCACCTACGCCGAACGGGCCACCGACTGGCGGGGCAACAACAACATCGCCGAGTCGATCTACAGCCAGCTCCGGCTCGAACGCCACCCGGTGCCCGCCTGGATCGTCGCCACCGCCGGCACGGGCGGCACCTCCGCCACCATCGCCCGCTATGTGCGCTACATGCAGCACGACACCCACGTCTGCGTCGCCGACCCCGAGAACTCCTGCTTCTTCGACGGCTGGAAGGACCACGACCCCTCCGCGACCAGCGCGACCGGCTCACGCATCGAGGGCATCGGCCGGCCGCGCATGGAACCCAGCTTCGTCACCGGCGCCATCGACCGGATGATGAAGGTCCCCGACGCCGCCAGCGTCGCGGCCGTACGCGCCCTGGAGCAGGCCATCGGCCGCAAGGCGGGCGGCTCCACGGGCACCGGGCTGTGGAGCGCGCTCAAGATCGTCGCCGAGATGGCCGGGCAGGGGCGCAAGGGCAGCGTCGTCACCCTCCTGTGCGACCCGGGGGAGCGCTACCTCGACAAGTACTACTCCGACACCTGGCTCGCCGAACAGGGCCTGGACATCGGGCCGTACACCGAGACCATCAAGACCTTCCTGGCCACCGGACGCTGGCCCGGCTGAGCCCGCCGGGCTCCGCCCCCGGTCAGAGGTCCGCCGCGGTGTCCCCGGAGCCCTCCGCCACCACCAGCTCCGGCAGCCGTTCGGAGATCTCCGCGCGCGCCTCCGCGGGCAGCCCCGCGTCCGTGACCAGCGCGTCCACCTCGTCGAGCGACGCGAAGGAACTCAGGCCCACCGTCCCCCACTTGGTGTGGTCCGCCAGGACCACCACCCGGCGCGCCGAGCGGACGAAGTGCCGGTTGGTCTCGGCCTCCGCGAGGTTGGGCGTCGACAGGCCGGCCTCCACGGATATGCCGTGCACGCCGATGAACAGCACATCGAAGTGCAGCGCGCGGATCGCGGCATCCGCCACCGGCCCCACCAGCGTGTCCGACGGCGTACGGACCCCGCCTGTGAGGACCACCGTCGCCGCGCCCGGACGCGACGACGGGCCCGCGGCCGTCACGGAACGCTGAGCCGTGTGGAACACGTCGGCGGCCCGCACCGAGTTCGTCACCACCGTCAGATCCGGGATGTCCACCAGCCGCTGCGCCAGAGCGAACACCGTCGTCCCACCGGCCAGGGCTATCGCCCCACCCTGCGCGGCCATCTTCGCCGCCGCCCGCGCGATGTCCTCCTTGGCCGTCAGCTCCAGGGCCGACTTCGCCTCGAACCCGGGCTCGTGCGCCGTCGCCTCGGCGACCGGCACCGCACCGCCGTGCACCTTCTCCAGAACACCCTGCCTGGCCAGCGCGTCCAGGTCCCGACGGACCGTCATGTCCGAGACGTTGAGCCGCCGGGTCAGCTCATTGACCCGCACGCCACCGCGCCGCCTGACCTCGTCGAGGATCAGGGCACGACGCTGCTCCGCGAGAAGGTTCTGGTGGTCGCTCACCCGGCCCGTCCTTCCGATCGGTCGCCGACAGATGTGCGCGCTCATCCTCCCACGCACGCACGGCATCGATCACGTGCGCTCGGGGCGCATCACAATTGCGCTTCGCTCGCCTGTGGCGGGCTGTTGTCAGTGGGTCCTGGCACGATGCTGGAAGCGAGGACACACCGGGATCGGGGGACGCGGTGGCACTGACGGAACGACCGACGACGGTCTCACGAGCGGCGCGGCCACGCGAAGGCGCGGAGCCGGAGCTCGCGCTGGAACTGCTCGTGCACGGCGTGGGCGGCGCCACCCCGCACGGCATGCTCGCCGACCCGCGCACCGAGCGCGTCGCCGGCGACGACACGGCGGGCATCCACCGCCGCGCCGACGACCTCGACGCCGAGGAGCGGCCCGGCGACTACCGCGACCGGCCCGTCCGCGAGGCATACGTCTGGTCCAACCTCACCTCGGGGAACGGCTCGCGCGCCCTGTGGCTGGTGCTCGTGCCCTTCATGGTCGTCAACCTCGCCCACTGGATGCGCCCCACGTCCGAGGGGCGCGCCCGGACCGTGCGCGCCTACGGCCTGCTGGTGCGCCTCGTCGCGCTCAGCCTCACCGTCCTGCTCACCGCCGCCGTCTGCGAGGTCTCCCTCGACCTGACGGCCTGGCAGTGCGCTGGCACCCGCGCGTGCTCCTCCGGAAAGGCATGGCTCGGCTTCATGTCGGCCGACCGGCACGGCTGGTGGAGCCAGCCCGGCCGGCGGCTCGCCCTGGCCGCCACGCTGCCCGCGCTGCTGACCGGCGTGCTGTGGTTCCTCTCCCGCCGCACCTGGAGCGCCTATGAGTCCCAGCGGCCTGCCGCCGACAACGGCGACTGCGGCACGGGCGGCCGCCCCGCCCTGTGCCTGCCCGGCTTCTGGTACGGGCGGCGGATCGTCGCCCGGCTGCGCGCCGCCCACACCGCCGCGGCCCTGCTGACCGTCGCCGTCGTGCTCGTCCAGGCCACCACCCGCTACGACCGCGCGCCCGGCGGCAGCCAGGTGCTCGACGCCGTCGGATGGGCGCTCGTCGTATCGCTGCCGGCGGCCGCCGCGCTCGTCGTCCTCGCCGTCTGCCGCCGGGGTCGCACCGAGGACACCCGCGACGAGGGCACCGACCACCCCACCGTACGGGCCCTGCCGGCCGCCGCCCTGGCCCTGCTCGCCCTCGCCGCCCTCGACGCGGCCTGGAACCGCCCCGGCTGGACCTCCCGCGGCATGCTCCCCGGAGACCGGACCTTCGGCCTCATCGCCCTCGCCCAAGGGCTCCTCGTCGTCCTCCTGGCGCTCGCGGCCCGACGCCTGCACCGGGCCGCGCCGGTGGAGCGGACCCCGCTGGGCGGCCTCGCCGGACCCGCCGTCGCCATGCTGGCCTGCGCGCTCGGCGGCCTCATGTCCGGCGGCGTCGCCCAGCGGATGGCGGACTGGCTCGACGGCCGCGCCACCCCCGGCATGGGCGAGGGCCCCATCGCCGGACCACCGGTGGTCCTCTCCTGGCAGGCTGCGGCCGTCCCGCCCCTGCTCGCCGCCCTCGTCGGGCTCGTCGTCCTGCTCACCGCCCGGGCCGTGCACGTGCGCCGCGCGCTCTTCCGCACCGTCCCCGACGGCTATCCCGGCGAACGGCCCGACCCCGGCCGTACGGGCGTCATCGCCGGCGCCATCGCCCGCGCCGGCCTCACCGACTCCGCCCCCTGGATCGTCGGCGCCGCCGGAGCCCTCACGCTCCTCCTCGGCGGCTGTGCGCTCGCCGGCGCCTGGGCCACCAGGGACGTCCCCGGCCAGGCGGCGGAGGGCACACCCGCCATCGTCGAGGACACCGCGCAGACCGCGCAGGCGCTGGGCTCCTGGGGCGTCGGGCTCGGCATCGTCCTGCTGCTGACGTGGGGCCGGCGCGCCTACCGCGACCCCGCCGCCCGGCGCACCATCGGCATCCTCTGGGACGTCGGCACCTTCTGGCCCCGCGCCGCCCACCCCTTCGCCCCGCCCTGCTACGCCGAGCGCGCCGTGCCCGACCTCACCTGGCGCATGCGGACCTGGACCGAGCGCACCGGCGGCCGCCTCGTCATCTCCGGGCACTCCCAGGGCAGCGTCCTCGCGGCCGCCGCCGTCTGGCAGCTCGACCCCGCCACCCGCCGCCGGGTCGCCCTCCTCACCTACGGCTCACCCCTGGAGCGGCTCTACGGACGCTGGTTCCCCGCCTACTTCGGCCCCGCCCAGCTCACGGCGCTGCACCGCGACATCCGCTGCTGGCGCAATCTGTGGCGGCTCACCGACCCCATCGGCGGCCCCGTGCGCCTCCCCGACGGCACCGGCGCGGCCGTCGACCACGGCCCCCTCAAGGACCCCCTGGCCTACGGCCGGACGGTCGACCACCCGCTGCCCACCCCGATCCTCGGCCACTCCCAATACCAGGCCGACCCCGCGTTCGCCCAGGAGCGCACGGCCCTGCTGGCCCGCCTGGCGGCCCGGACACCGGCTCAGGGCAGCGCGGGCAGATCCTCCGGATAGAGCAGGGTGAGATCGTCGGTGCTCGGGTCGGCAAGCTGCGCCACCCGGCCAGCGTGCCGCTCCACCATCGCCTCGAAGGTCTGGCGTGCGGTACGGCCATTGCCGAACGCCGGACCCTTGGGGATCGCCGTGAAGTACGTGAGCAGTGCCTCGCCCGCCCCCGGACCGATGCGGTACTCATGCTCCTCCGCCTGCTGCTCCACGATCCGCAGCAGCTCCTCCGGCGCGTAGTCGCCGAAGGTGATGGTGCGTGAGAAGCGCGAGGCCACACCTGGATTGACCGTCAGGAACCGCCGCATCTCCGCGGTGTAGCCGGCGACGATCACCACGACCGCTTCCCGGTGGTCCTCCATCAGCTTCACCAGCGTGTCGATGGCCTCCCGGCCGAAGTCCCGCCCGGAGTCCTCCGGCGACAGCGCGTACGCCTCGTCGATGAAGAGCACTCCGCCGCGCGCCCGGTCGAACGCCTCCTGGGTGCGGATCGCCGTGGAGCCGATGTGCTCGCCCACCAGGTCCACCCGGGAGACCTCCACCAGATGTCCGCTCTCCAGGACACCGAGGGCGGCGAGGATCTCGCCGTAGAGACGGGCGACCGTGGTCTTGCCGGTGCCGGGGGAGCCGGTGAAGACCAGATGGCGGCGCACGGAGGCCGCCTTGAGCCCCGCCTCCTGCCGCCGGCGCCCCACCTCGATCATGTCCGTCAGCGCCCGCACCTCGCGCTTGACGCTCTCCAGGCCCACCAACGCGTCGAGCTCGCCGAGCACCGTCGCCGCCGGCCGCCCGCTGTCGCAGGCGACGGACACGGCGTCGTCGGAGGAACGCTGCAACGGCACCCCGACCGACAGCACCGTCGCCGGCGGCGCGGCCCGCACCACGGGAGCGCTCACCCGCCCCAGGGACATCGAGGCCCCGGCCGTGGCGGTCGCGCTCTCGTCGCTCGTACAACCCTCGCTGACGGTGCCGGCCTCGGCGAACTCGTAACCGCCGCGCGCGCACCGCTCCGTACGGCACCGAGTCAGGGTCGTACGGCAGCCGTCGATGACGTGGAAGCCATAGCCACCGCTGCCCGTCACCCGGCAGTCGTGGAACGTGCCGCGGCCCCCCGCCGAGACATAGAACCCCGCCTCGGCCGGGGAACTCACCACGCACCGCTCCATGGTGGGATCGGCGCCCTTGGTGACGATGACGCCCGTCGCCGTCGCGTCGATGGAGCAGTCCGCCAGCGTGCCCCCGCTGCCGTGGTCGCGGAACCACGCGCCGGTCCCCGCCTCGCGGATCCGGCAGTCCTCCAGGCGCGCGGTCGCCCCGTCGCTCACGGACACGGCGGTGTTACGGACCTGGGCGAGGTCGCTGTCGACGACGTCCACGACCGAGCCGCGGTCCAGCACGAACAGCGCGTCCGGCACATCGCGCACCCGGCACGCGCCCAGCACGGCGCTCGCCCCGTCGCTCACCCACACCGCCGGATAGTCGCCCGTGCTCTCGTGGATGTCGCACCGGTCGGCCTCCACGCGCGTGCCCGGATCCCACACGGACAGGCCGTTGCGCCCGAACCGGCGGACGGCCGAGCGGGTCATCGACAGCACCGACCGGGAGCGCAGATCGACCCCGTTCTCCGGGACGTCGTGGATGTCGCAGTCGATCAGGGCGAGCACGGCGTCGGTGTCCAGGGTCACCCCGTCGCCGGACGTGCGGTGCACCTGACAGTCGGTGAGATGCCCGGCGGCGCGCGCGGACACCTGCACCCCGGCGCCCCGGATCTCGTACACCTCGCAGCCGATCGCCTCCAGGGCGCTGCCCTCGCCCGTCATCGACAGCCCCGCGCCCGAGGAGTGGTGCACCCGGCAGCGCTCCAGGCGCGGGTGGGCCCCGCCGCGCACGGCGATGCCCGACTGGCCCGCCGACACCACCTCGCAGTCCTCGAAGAAGCCGCCCGCGCCGTCCAGCACGCTGATGCCGATGCCACCGGGGTTCTCGACCGTGCAGCGCCGCACCGTCGGGCGTGAGCCGCCGCGCACCTCGATGCCCGCCGCCGAGCGCGTGGAGATCCGCAGGTCCGCCAGCTCCGGGGCGCCGTCCTCGACCAGCAGCGCGGGTGCCGTCGCGTCCTGCCCCTCGATGTAGAGATCCAGCACGGCCGCGGAGGCCCGTACGGTCAGGGCGACGCCCTCGGTCGGGGCGATGCGCACCGCACCGGGCGAACCCTCGGTGCCGCGCAGGGTGATGGCGCGGGAGACGACCAGATTCTCCCGGTACGTGCCCGGCGCGACGGACAGCACATCGCCGTCGGTCGCCGCCTCCAGGGCCGAGGCCAGGGAGTCGTATTCGCCCGTGCGCCGCCGCCATCGCGCCGTGCCGGTGTGCGTCACCTGGACCGAGCCCTGTGCCATGGTGCTGCTCTGCCCCCACCTCGTGCCTGCGTTCACCGGGACGGAAACGTACCGGCCGGACCACCGTAGCGCGCGTGGGCCACGGGAGTTGACCGGTCAGCTCCCCGCGTCCGCACGGCCCCAGGTCTGGGCCGCCTGTCGCCACGCCCGGTCCCAGAGGGCGTACCGCCGCCGCGCGAGCCGCCAGACGACGAGTCTGCGGGCGGCCTCCACCAGACCGGCCGTCGTCGCGGCCGAGGCGACACCGGCGAGGACCGCGTGGACGACCGCTGTGTCCTCGTCCATCGGCCGGCCGGAGACCCGCCCGCGGTCGTCGGTCCACAGCGGGAACCGGTGACCCGGGTGCGCCGCGTGCCGGACGGCGACCACACCAGAGAGATTGCCGCCGTCCGGGCCGGGCCAGCGCGCGACCACCCGTCGGTGCCCCTCACGGCCCGCGGTCGTCTCGCGGTCGGGCTCGGTGGCCCCGCGGGGCAGGGCCCGCAGCGTCGTGGCGGTCACCAGATGCCGGTGCTGTCGCTGCTCACGGACGGTCTGCCGCAGCGCCTCGTGGGCGAGCGAGCCGGTCGTCCAGCCGACGGCCGTTCCCGCCAGCAGCATCAGCACCACGGCGGCCAGTCCCACCCAGGTCTCCAGGACATCGGTCCGACGACGCAGCGGATTGCGCCGCCAGCGCCATACCCATCTCGTCGCGCGCACAACGCTCACCCCCTTCCGCGTCCGTAAATACCTCACACAGGGCATCGCATGCGGAGGAAGGCGGCGGAGAGAGCAAAATCACCCCCTGCGGGCGCCGTTCGCGGCGGCACGTTGACGGGTGGCGTGCGGTCGGGGGAGGGGGCAGGTCAGTCGAGAACCTCGACCGCGTCGCCCACGCGCACCACGCCGGTGTGCTCCGGGATGAGGTTCATGCCGAACACCAGCGCCTTGCCGATCATGTGGTGCCGGGCGAGCGTACGCAGGGGCTCCTTGCCCCGCTCCGCCGTGCTCTGGTCGGTGGTGGTGACGACGCACCGGCCGCAGGGCTTGGCGGCCCGGAAGGTGATCCCGCCGACGCGCACGCGCCGCCAGTCGTCCTCGGCCCAGGGCGCGGTGCCGTCGATCACGAGGTTCGGCCGGAACCGGTTCATCGGCAGCGGGCCCTCCTCGGCGCGGTCCCCCTGGGAGATCAGCGAGTTGAGGGCGTCGAGCGACGCGGTCGTGGTGGCCAGCAGCGGATAGCCGTCGGCGAAACTCACCGTCTCACCGGGCAGGGAGTGCCGCGGGTCGATGCCGCGCCGCGTCGCGGGGTCGTCCATGTACAGCAGCCGGGCCGACGTGCCCAGATACGAGCTCAGCCACGCGTCGGCGGCGGCCCCCGCGGGCACCGCCTCGATCTTGTCCCGGAACACCTGCGCCGTGACCGTGCCGCCCTGCTCGGCGAGATCGGGCACGGCCACCTCGATCGGCTCGGCCCCCGGCGCGGCGAGCCGGACGCCGCCGCCCGCCAGTGGCCGCGCCGAGGCCAACGCGAGCCGGGCGTGCTGCCGTTGGCTGATCAGCGCGCCGTCGTCGTCGGCGATCATCCACCGCCGGTCGCCCGCGAGCCCCCATGGCTCCACGGTCGCTTCGTCGGGCGCGCACCCGGCCAGCGACTTGACGGGATAGAAGTGGATCGCGGTCAGTACTGGCGTGGACATGCGGCCATTTTGCCATCCGGACCAGGTGGCTGAACGATTCCCCCCGGGTCAGGCCCGGCCGGACGGGGAGGGCCGTCAGTAGCCGCCCTGCTGGGGATACGGGCGGTTGTACGGGTCCTCGTACGGCGCGGGCGCCGGGCGGGGCGCGACCGGACGCATCGCGTCATAACCGGCGGGACCCGCGGCGGGCGCGGGCCGCTGCTGCTGGTACTGCTGCTGCTGTTGCTGCGGGCCCGGGTAGCCGCGCGGCGCCTGCTGCGGGATGTAGGGCGCGGGCGCCTGCTGCAACCCCGCGGGCTGCTGCTGCCCGGCGGCCGGATAGCCGCCGTACTGCGGCGCCTGGGCGGCGTAGCCGGCCGGCGGCTGCGGGGCGGCCGAGGGCCCGGAGGGGAGCGCCGGGAGGGCGGGCAGCTGGCTCCCGCCGTCGTACGGCGACGACACCCGGATGGGCGCGATCTGCGGAGTACCCCGCTCGGCGACAAGGCTGTCGTAGATGGGGGTGTCCGGGAACGACGACGTGGCGTAGTAGCCACCGCCGTAGGTGCTGCGGGGGGAGGTCATAGCGCATAAGTTAAGCCCACTCCCGTGGCCGGGTCTACGCCAAGGGCTCCGCAACCCCTTTCTGACCTGCAAAGACGCAGGTCAGGGCAGAACGGGCAGGCGAGGACAGATGCGTACGAGAGGGTGATCGGTGCGCCGTGAATCCGTATACCTGATGGCCTGATTGCACCCTTTCCTATGATGTTTCTGGCGCGTCGTCAGACCTCGTCGGCGACCTCCGCGCGTGGAACCCTGAACGGGCGCCGGCCGCGGACAGGCAGGATGCCGTCGGGGCGCGGCGCTTCACCGGCCGCGCCGGCCGCCCACCGTCCGGAATACGTCGACAAGCGTCCACACGGGCGGGAGCAGCAGCAGGAGGACGACGGCGGTCCACAGCAACGCGTGGTCGCCGAGGTACGGCACGGCCGTGTCGCGGAGCCACGAGAAGAGGCGGTCCCTCGCCGTCGGCATGAAGCCGGCAAGGGCCAGTACCGCGATGGCCGCGACCACCAGGCCCGCCACAAGGGTTTTGACGACCCGGCCCGGGGCGGTGATCGACAGGAGGATGACGCCGCCGAGCACCGCCGCGAGCCCGAGCAGGCCGATCAGGCCGACGGTGCTGGTGGTGGCGATCGCGCCGATGCCGACGAGGAGCAGCCCGACGACCAATGGTTTGCCGCCGATCGCTCTGGGGTCGAGCACCTGGTGGGTGAGGCGCAGGGCTCTGCTGACCGTGCCGAACAGCGGCCGGAGCGACTTCCATTTGGCGGTCCCGTCCTCGATGGCGTTCGACGCCACCGCGGCGCTCTGCACGATGGTGCGGGTCAGCTGCTTGGTGCCGCGCTCTCCGGCGAACGTTTCGCGCGAGATCCGGCAGGCGTTGAGGAGATCGGCGGCGCGGTCTGGCGGAACCGCTGCCGTGTCCGGCGGGCCGCCGGCCGCCGCTTCGTACGCGGCGAGGAAGGAGTCGGCGGTGTCGGCGGTCCCCAGCCGCCTGTCGTGCGCGGCTTGCCCCGCCACACAGCGCAGTTCATGTGCGGCGATGAGACGCTGCGGCCCGCTCGCCACCCACATGGAGGTGGCGGGGAGGGCGGCCGGCGGCTCGACACCGGTCGCGGTGAGGAATGCCAGCTCGGCCGGCTCGCCGTCGGGGAAGGGGTCGAACACCCCCGGAGGAGGCCCGCCCCCGGCGATATCGCTCAGCGTTTCCTTGAGTTCCTCCACGAAGGCGGCTCCCAGATTGTCGGCGAGCCGTGCCAGCAGCCGTGGGGCCAGTACGACGTGAACGAGCCAGCCGGCCCCGTCCAGGCGCCCCCACATCCAGTCGTTGGCGCGCCACGATCTCTTGTAGAAGGCGCCGAAGTGACCGAGCTGGAGCCCGGTGAGCTTCTCGTCGGCCAGGCTGCGGCCGTCGAGCCGGGTCCTGGTGTCGGCGCTCATCTGGACGAGCTCCACCACCTGCCGCGCGGCCGACTCGTCAGCGTAGAACACTCGTTGCGCCGCCTGAAGGCCGAACAGCCGCCGGGCCACCCCGTCCACGGGCGGGCTCGGCGCCGGGGCCTCGGGTGTGGCCGCCCCCGTCAAGTAGGTCAGGACCTCGGTGACGTCCGCGGGGTCCCGGCCGGGCGACAGCAGAAGCGCCAGGAGAGGGTCGCGCGCGCTCAGGACGACGTCCGCGAGCGCGCTCCACGCGCTCGCGAGGGCAGGCCGTTCGGCGTCCGAGGGCAACTGGCCGCATGCCGCGTTCTGCCAGTCGACCGACGCCGCCAGTGCGGGGACCACGTCCGGCGGCAGCGTCTCGCCTGATGCCCCCACATGGCGTTCGAGGACCTCGGAGATCGCTTTGACCGGCACCGTCTCCGATGCCGTGGGCACCGCCTCGTGCACCTTCGCGAGGAAACCGTCCAAGATGCCGCGCCGGTCGGGCGACGGTGGCGGTTCGGCCGCGAAACCGCCGTACACCAGCCTCAGCACGGTGGCCTTGGCCCCGTCGAGCGCCGGCCGGCCGAACCGGGCCAACTGGTCGAAGAGGCCGTCACCCTCAAGGCTTTCCGGCAGTCTCGTGGCGAGTGCCGTCGCGGCCGCGGCGGTGAGCGTGTCGAGATCGGAGCCGAAGCCGACAGGGCGGCCGTCCGCCGCGCGACGGCCGCCCGAGGCGAGTTGGCGCAGCGTCTCGTTCGCGGCGGCGCGGGCCAACGCCTGGACACGGACGTCGCGGTACGCGCCGACGAGCCCCCTGACCGTCAGATCTCCGCCCGGCCCGGCAAGGAGCGCCAGGCGGCTCTCGGCGCGCTGCCGGGCGCCGGCCCGCTCGTTATGGGCGGTGAGCGCGTCGAGGTCGGCGCTGATGCTCTGCGACCGCAGGGCGTCGAAGTCGGCGAGCAGCGCCGGGCCCACGTCCGGCACGTCGTCCTGGCCGGGAGGCGTGGCCACGGAAGCGTCGGCCACACCGGGGGACGGCACCACGTACGCCATGACCCTGCGCACCTCCTGGCTCGCGGGGCGCTCGAACACGGCCCGCAGCGACGGGCCCAGCGGGCGGTTCGCCAGCAGTCCGCCGTCCACGCAGAACTGGGTCCGGGTACCGGCGCTCACATACGGGGACATGTCCGGGTGACCGTCCGTGCCCTCCTCGCCCACCGGCACGTACGCCGGCTCGAAGGCGCAGGGGAAGGACGCGCTGCTACGGGCCGCGAGCGCGAGGGCGTCCACCACCGTGTCGGAGCCGAGCTGCTGGGCGTCGAAGGTGAACAGGCCCTGATGGGTGGTGTCGCGGATCGCGGTGCCGTAGTCGTCCCGGAACATCCTCTCCAGCCCGGTGAGGAGCGTGGTGGTCATGAAGACACGCGTGTGGTCCTCTCCCGCGGCGCCCGGAGCGGCCGGATCACCGCCGATGAGGTTCTTCATCGCGAGGCGGAGGCCATTGAGCAGGACACCGTCCCCCAGCAGCAGGGACGGCGGAGCCTTCTGGGCGGGGTCGCGCAGCAGCTTGCCGAGCGAGCCCTCGTCGAGCCAGAGGTCCCGCAATCCGCCGATGTCGCGACGCCGGACGTTCGCCAGCCCCAGGAAGGCGGCGTTGATGCCGCCGGCGCTGGTGCCCGACAGCACGTCGACGCTGACGTCCAGCCGCAGGAGGTCCAGCAGCCGCTGGTACTTCTCCCTCACCGCCCGGTCCGCGGATTCCACCGGCGCCTGCCAGTCCGACGGGCCGGAGCCGGAGCCGGGACGGGCCAGGAGGTTCATCTCCCGGGCGACGCCACCCATCCACACCGCCAGGCTGACGCCGCCCGTAAACGTGGCGGCCAGCCGCAGCTCGGACCGTAGGTGAGCGTTCTCGCCCCGGACTTCTTCGCTTGTGTCCACGTCCCCATGGGAACTCCGACCGGCAGCGCCCGCACCCACGGCAGGGCCATGTGAGCCCATCCGGGGTCTTCGAGGTGCGTCCGGGCAATCGCGCTCATAGTGTGGATTTGCATGACATTTCAGCCCCTGTAGGGGAATCCGGTGGCGCTTCCGCCGCCACGGCAGTCACGACACCCTCAGGGAGCCATCATGGCCAAGCCACGCGCCGACCGCCGCCCTGTCCCGGTGTACCTGCTCGCCGGTGTCCGGCTCTTCAACGGCGTCACCGGCCTGCTGACACCCGCCGTCCTCATCCGGCGCCTCGACCCTGGCCGTGAGCCCGGCCCGGCGGCCGTCTACGCCTTCCGGCTGTTCGGGATCCGTACGATCCTGCTCGGCCTCGACCTGCTCACCCACAGCGGCGAGCGGCTCCGCGAAGACCTGCGCGAGGGCGTCCTGATCCACGGCAGCGACACCGCGACAGCGGCCCTGCTCGGCGTCCGTGGCCAATTGGCGCCGCGGACCGCCGCCCTGACCACGCTCATCTCGGCCGTCAACACGGTGCTGGCGGCCACCGCGAGGACCTCCGGCTCCGACTGCGGGAAGAGGAAGCGGAAGTGACCACGGAGCGCGAAGTTCCCCCGGCCGAGACGGGCTTCGACTACGTCGTCGTCGGTGCGGGCGCAGGCGGCGGACCGCTGGCGGCCAACCTCGCCGCCGCGGGCATGCGCGTCCTGCTCCTCGACGCCGGCGACGCCGAGGAGAGCGACAACTACTCGGTGCCCGCCTTCCACGCCGACGCCTCCCAGGACCCCGCCCAGCGCTGGGACTACTTCGTACGGCACTACGCCGACGAGCGGCAGCACGCGCGCGACAGCAAGCTCGTGCCCGGCAAGGGCATCCTCTACCCGCGTGCCGGGACGGTCGGCGGCTGCACCGCGCATCACGCGATGATCACCGTCTACCCGTACAACCGCGACTGGGACGCGATCGCGGAGGAGACCGGCGACGCCTCCTGGCACAGCACGGCGATGCGCACGTACTTCGAGCGGCTGGAGCGCTGTACGTACCGGTCCCGCCCCAAAAGGCCGCCCGCCAATCCCCTGTGGGCCGCGATCCTGAGGCACCTGCCCTTCATCGGGGCCAGGTACCGCAACGACTCGCGCCACGGCTTCGACGGCTGGCTGCCGACCGACCTCGCCGACCCCGGGCTGGTCGTCCAGGACCAGCAGCTGCTGAAGGTCCTCCTCTCGGCCGCGGAGGAATCGCTCGCGGACTTCCTCGGCCGGCCCCTGTCCCCGCTGGAAGGGCTGGAATCCTTCGTCGATCCCAACGACTGGCACGTGCAGACGCACGCCCTTCAGGGCCTCTGGCAGATCCCCATGTCCACGGCGAACGGGCGCCGCAGCGCCGCCCGCGAGCGTGTCGAGGCCGTGCGGCGCGGCCACCCGAGCAACCTGATCGTCCGCACGAACGCCCTGGCGACCCGGGTCGTACTGGACGAAAACGGAGCGGCCATCGGCGTCGACTACCTGGACCGGCCGCACGCCTACCGCGCCGACCCGAACAGCCCGCACGACGACGAGCCGCCGGTCCGGCGCAGGGTCCTGGCGGACCGCGAGGTGATCCTCGCGGCAGGGGCCTTCAATACGCCCCAACTGCTGATGCTCTCGGGCATCGGCCCGGCCGAGGAGCTGCGGCGGCACGGCATCCCCGTACGCGTCGATCTGCCGGGCGTGGGCGCCAACCTGCAGGACCGCTACGAGGTCGGCGTGGTCAGCCAGATGGACCGCGAGTTCCCCGTCATCAAGGACTGCTCCTTCCACGCACCGGAGCCCGGAGCCGAACCGGACCGCTGCTACCGGGCCTGGCGGCGCGGCCAGGGGCTGTACACGACCAATGGCGCCGTCGTCGGGATCACCCGGAAATCCCGACCGGACCTGGACGCCCCGGACCTGTTCATCTTCGGCGGCCCCTTCGACTTCCGCGGCTACCGACCCGGCTACGCGCTCGACCTGACCCGCCACCACGACCGGTTCACCTGGGCCGTCCTCAAGAGCCGCACCCACAACACCGGGGGCCGGGTGCTCCTGCGCTCCGCCGACCCCCGCGACACCCCGCTGGTGAACTTCCACTACTTCACCGAAGGCACGGACGAGGACGGCCTGGACCTCGAAGCGATGGCCGACGCCGTGGAGTTCGTACGCGGGATGAACCGCAGGGCCGACTCCGTGATCCTCAAGGAGCTGTGGCCAGGCCAGGACGTCCGCGACCGCGACGACGTCCGCCGCTTCGTCCAGGACGAGGCATGGGGCCACCACGCGTCCTGCAGCTGCCGGATGGGCCGCGCCGACGACCCCTCGGCCGTCGTGGACAGCGACTTCCGGGTACGAGGCGTGGACCGCCTGCGCATCGTGGACGCCTCGGTCTTTCCCCGCATCCCCGGATTCTTCGTCGTCACCCCGGTCTACATGATCAGCGAGAAGGCGAGCGACGTGATCCTCGCCGACGCGGCCCGCACCGCGACCGGCCCCACCGCACCCCACGCCCTGACCGGCGCCGCCCTGAGGAGTACCACCATGAGCACGCGACGACGCACCCCACGGCGGCCCGGCTCCGGCTACCGCTCCACCCTCCCCTGGAGGATCGTCACCGGCATCGCCGCCTACGTCGACCGGCGCGTCGGCTGGGACAAACTGGCCGTCACACCAGGCCTGTTGACCCTCCTCGGGCTGCGCGTCAAACTCCGCCAGGAGAACCTCCACGACACCACCCGACTGCCCTCCGTCGATCTTCCCGACCCGGCACCGCCGTCCGAGAGGCACAAGGTCGACCGCACCTCCGACGGCAGCCACAACGACCTCGACGAGCCCCGCATGGGCATGGCGGGAACCCGCTTCGGCCGCAACATCCCGCTGGACCGGATCGCCCCGGCCGCACCCGAGGATGTCCTGTC
Organism: Streptomyces sp. NPDC023527; assembly: GCF_055560115.1. Lineage (NCBI taxonomy): Bacteria > Bacillati > Actinomycetota > Actinomycetes > Kitasatosporales > Streptomycetaceae > Streptomyces > Streptomyces sp. NPDC023527. The sequence continues at coordinate 218,526 of NZ_JBVHJJ010000013.1, read as the reverse complement.
CAGACCGAACCCGCGCGAGGTCAGCCGCGCCCTGCTCACCCGCCACCGGCTCATCGCGGCCGAGTCGGTCAACTCCCTGGTCGCCGCCTGGCTCCAGTTCATGATCCGCGACTGGTTCAGCCACGGCACGAGCCCCGAGGACCGGCCCTGGGAGGTGCCGCTCCTGGGCGACGACCCGTGGCCCGAGCGCCCCATGCGGATCATGCGGACACCGGACGACCCCACCCGCGACCCCCAGGCGCCCGCCGGGACGCCCGACACCCGCGTCAACGTCTCCTCCCACTGGTGGGACGCCTCCCAGATCTACGGGACGAACGACAAAGAACAACGCGCGCTGCGCACCAGGAAGCAGGGCAAGCTGCACCTGTGGAACGACAAGCGCACTCCGTCCGCCCCCGACCCGTCGAGCATCCCCGGTTTCTGGCTGGGCCTGGCCATGATGCACGACCTCTTCATCCGCGAGCACAACGCCATCTGCGACCACCTGCACGCCGCGTACCCGAACTGGGACGACGAGGAACTGTTCCAGCGCGCCCGGCTCGTCAACGCCGCTCTCCTCGCCAAGATCCACACCACGGAGTGGACGCCCGCCGTGATCAGCCACCCCACCACCGTCAAGGCGCTGCGGGCCAACTGGTGGGGCATCGCGGGCGAGCGCCTCCACAACCTCTTCGGCCGGATCAGCGGGAGCGAGGTCATCAGCGGCATCCCCGGCGGCGAAACGGACCACTACGGAATCCCGTACGCCCTCACCGAGGAATTCGTGGCCGTCTACCGGATGCACCCGCTCATCCGCGACGACTGGCACCTGCGCTCCGCCACCGACAACTCCACCCTGGAGCAGTGCACCTTCCGTGAGATCGCCGGCCCCAAGGCGCTGCGGATCCTGGGCACCATGGCACCGTCCGACCTGCTCTACAGCTTCGGCACGCTCCCCCCGGGCCTGGTCACCCTGCACAACTTCCCGAAGTTCCTCCAGGAGTACGAGCGACCGGACGGGCACCTGCAGGACCTCGCCGCCACCGACATCCTGCGCAGCCGGGAGCTGGGCGTCCCCCGCTACAACGAGTTCCGCCGACTGCTGCGGCTGAAGCCCGCGGAGACCTTCGAGGAACTGACGGACGATCCGGCATGGGCCAAGGAGATCAAGCGGCTCTACGACGACGACATCGAGAAGGTCGACCTGACGGTCGGCATGTTCGCCGAGAAGCTTCCGGCCGGATTCGCCTTCAGCGACACGGCGTTCCGCATCTTCGTCCTGATGGCCTCGCGCCGACTGAACAGCGACCGCTTCTTCACCGAGTACTACACGCCCGAGGTGTACTCCAAGGCCGGCATGGCCTGGATCGACGACAACACCATGCTCACGGTCCTGCTGCGCCATCACCCGGAGCTGCGCACGGCCCTGGCGGGGCTGGACAACGCCTTCGTGCCCTGGAACACCCCTCCGGAGGCGGCCGATTCCTGAGGTCCACCGCGAAGGCGGGCCTGGTCCCCACCCTGATCAACCGGGCCCTCGGCCGTGATCCGCGGTGTCCGCCGCGAGGGCGGCGGGCTGCCACGGCGGGGCGAGGAGCCGGCGTACGGCATCGTTCACATAGTCGATCTGCGCCGGGGTGAGGTAGTCGCGGAAGCCGCCGACGACCCCGCGACGGGTCTTGTACGAGTCGGGGTCGCCGGGCACGGTGGCCCGCAGGCGGTCCGTACGCAAGGAGTCGGTGAGCTCCATGGCGCGCATGGACGGGAAGTCCGCGAAGTCCACTGCCGTGCGCAGCGTCTCCTCGCCGGCCTCGGGCAGTCCGCAGAAGTCCAGCACGCGCGAGAGTTCCCCGGCGGTGTCGGCGGTGAGCCGCTCGTAGGAGGTGAGCAGGAACGACGCGGGCACGTCCTGGCGGGCATGCCAGATGTTCCAGAAGGTCAGACAGGTCTTGACGCTGCCCTCCTCCTCGGCCAGGAAGTCGCCGAGTCCGGCGAGGTAGGGACGGTCCTGCCGGAGGTTCCGCTGGAAGTAGCGGGAGACGGCGGTGTCCCGGATGTCGCGGAGCAGAAGGACCACCTTGCGGTCGTGGTAGAAGTCCTTGTCCCAGGACAGCTCGGCCGGGCGCCGCCAGGCGACGCGGTCGTCGTGCCAGAAGACGATGCGGGGGACGGTGGGGTCCACCTCGCTGTATTCGGTCAGATCCAGATCCCGGCAGACGTCCATCGGGATCCCGCGCGCCGTGGAGATGGCCTTCGCCATCAGCACCCGCAGCCACGTCCGGCCGCATTTGGGGAACGAGATGACGTAGACGTCGCCCTCCGCGTCGACCGCCTTCGGGGTCACCGCGGGCTCCCCGCGATGGTCGTGCGGTTGAGATGGGGGAAGGGCCCGTCCGGGACGGGCAGGCCGAGGAAGGGGGCCAGACGCTCGTACCCCTGGCCGCCCGCGACGTCGAGGACCAGCAGGTCGCCGTCCCGGCCGGCGAAGTGGCGGACCACCTCGGCGGTGTGCCGCCGGGCGACCCGGCGGAACCGCTCCGGATGGAAGGCGTGGCAGCCGTAGACCGCGGCCCGCAGGAAGCACTGGAGTTCGAGGTAGACCGGCCCCTTGTCCGCCTTGCTCTCGACGGGCCGCTCCCAGTGCCGCCGGCAGGAGCGCAGCCAGCCTTCCTCTTCGCGGACCGTGAGCACGAACTTCGCGCCCGGCCACAGGAGATCCAAGTCCTGGTAGTAGGGCACGACGGTGATGTCGGTGATCCCGTCGCACCGGTCGAGCAGCGGGAATCCCGCCGTGCCGGCCAGCAGGGTCGCGTAGGTGGCCGGATCGGCCGGGTAGTGGGCGGTCTCGAAGCCGAGCGTCCGCAGGGCGGTGGCCAGCGAGCGGGTGCCGGTGCGCGACAAGCCGATGCCGAAGACCTTCGGCTTCGCGGCGCCCGGCGCCGGGCAGGGGTCGACGGCACGATCGACGGGCACATGGCCTCCCGGGGGTGACGGCTCCCGCACCGGAGCCGGGCGCCCGCGTACACGAGTAACCGTCCCGGAACGCGGGATTTTGTCAACAGGGCCGCGGCCATGGCCGGTTCGCCACGAGGCCCCCCGAGGCGTCGTTGTGCGCCCGGCACGGCTTTGGTCCAATCATGGCGATGACGAGAGCCCACCCGGCCACGCCGGGAGAAGCGCCGGGCGCGGGCGCCCCGGCAGGTGCGCGCTGGCGGCCCGAGGTGTTCGCGCCGTTCGCGGAGAGCTCGGCCGTCCTGTGCGCACGGGTCGCGGCACGCTCCACGGAGTTCGGCCGGACGAGCGCGAGCGGCTCCGACCGGGTCCTGATCGGCGGCAGCGCCGGCGACGACCCCTCGGACGTGGCCGTCCGCGCACGCGGTGAGCTGCTGGAGCGCATGGGCAACGTGCTGGCCGGACGGGAGGCCGAGCGCCAGGCGCGGTGGGAGGGGACCTTCGGCGAATGGCGGCGGCGTGGAGTGCCGGCGGTGGATCCGGCCGTCTTCTCCGGTGCGCCGGACAGCCGCTCGCTGCGGGCGATGTGGGTCATGGCGCGGTCGCTGCTGACCGGTGCGGAGCTGCTGGTCCCCGCGGGGGCCGCGTTTCTCCAGCACCGCCCGCCGGCCGGCTGCCACGCTCCGGCGCGGGCGGGTTCGACCGGTCTGGGAGCCCACCCCGACCGGGCCCGGGCGATCGAGCACGCGGCGGGGGAGATCCTCGAACGCGACCTGATCCGCCGCGCCTGGTACGAACAGGACGCCCCGGCGCCGTATGTGGAGCCCGACGCCGATGGGCTGCTGCCCGCCCCCGTCGGGGACCTGCTGACGGCATGCGGCTGGCGGGCCACGGTGCTGTGGCTGCCGGCCCCTCGCGGCACGGTCTGCGCGGTGGTGTGCGTCGAAAGCGGCGGGCGGGCCCAGAGCTTCGGTGCCCGCTGTGCGTCCGCCGGCCGGCGGGGGGCCGCCGTGGCGGCCGCCGCGTACGAGGCGTTGATGGTGCGGTGGAGCATGACCAGTCCGGTCGCGGTCCGCGCCTGGGAGCGGTGGGGCGGCCGGACCCCGCCCCGCACCGCGCTGGAGCACGCCCTGGGGGCCCACCACGGGCGGGACCACCTGGGCCACTGGCTGGCCCGTGCACCGGCCCCGCCCGCACCGGAACCCTCCGGCCCGGACCGTACCGGCCCCGGCACCACGCCCGGCGTGCTCGCCGCGTACACCGGGGAGGACGTCCTGCTGGTGGAGACGGACGCCCGGCGGCTCCTGGCGGAGGGCGTGGCCGTGGTCCGCGTGCTCGCCCCCGGGACGCGGCCGCTGCCCTCCGGTGACGGCGGGAACACCGACGCGCTTCCCCACCCCTTCGGCTGATGGACGCCCCAGGAGACCGAAGAAGGAAGAGACCGGAGAAGAGGCCCCCAACGTGAACGCACCTCCGAACAGCCCACCCGACTACACCCATTTCGCCACCCGCTACGACTCCTGGTTCGGGGCGTCCGGCGTCACCTCGGAGACCGTCGAGGCCCTGGCCCGGCTCCTCGGCTCCGTGGCCCCCGGGCCCGCCCTGGAGCTGGGCATCGGGACCGGACGGATAGCCGTGCCGCTGGCCGGGCGCGGCACGGAGGTCCACGGCGTCGACGCGTCCCCGGCCATGGTGGAACAGCTTCGCGCCAAACCCGGCGGCCGGCACATCCCGGTGACGCTCGGGGACTTCGCCGACGCACCCGGCACGGGCACCTACGCGCTGGTGTACGTGGTCAGCGGAACCTTCGCCGAGCTGCCCACCCAGGAGGCCCAGGTGAAGTGCTTCGCCAACGCCGCCCGGAGGCTTCGCGCCGGCGGGCTGTTCGTGCTCGACGCCCATGTGCCCGAGGCGCTCGCGGCCGAGGGGCCAGGGGGCTTCCAGGTGCTGGACACCGGAGGGTCCGAGCTCGTCATGCGCTTCCGGGAGACGGACCGGGCCGCGCAGCGCTACCGCTCCCACTACGCCGTCTTCGACAGCGACCCCCGGACGGGCATGACCATGCACCGTACGACGGTCTCCTTCCGTTACGCGGCACCGGGCGAACTGGACCTGATGGCGCGCCTCGCCGGCCTGCGGCTGCGCGAGCGCTGGGGGAGCTGGGCCGGCGGCCCGTACACCTCGCAGAGCGCCTACCACGTCTCCGTGTACGAACGCCCGGCGTAGACCCACGGCAGAGAGGCGGGAAAGGCATGCGCGAGGACCCCGACACCTATATGGCGGAGAACAAGCGGCAGTGGGAGACGTGGACGCCTCTCAAGGCCGCCTCCGCCCACTACGGCCTGGACGACTTCCGGCGCGGCGGAATGCGCATCCGGCAGCTGGAGGTCGACGAGGTCGGGGACGTAGCCGGGCTGAGCCTGCTGCACCTGCAGAGTCACGTGGGCGTGGACACCCTCTCCTGGGCCCGGCTCGGCGCCCGGGTGACCGGTGTCGACTTCTCCGCCCAGGGCGTCGCGACCGCCAGTTCGCTGGCGCGTGACGTCGCTCCCTCCGCCCGGTTCGTCTGCGCGAACGTCTACGACCTCCCCGGCCGCCTGGAGGGGGACTTCGACCTCGTCTACACCTCGCACGGGGTCCTCGGGTGGCTGCCCGACCTCCGGCGCTGGGCCGAGGTCGTGGCTCGTTTCACCGCCCCCGGAGGACGGTTCTACCTCTTCGAATCCCACCCGACCGCCTGGCTTTTCGCCAACCGGGCGGAGAACCGCGAACTCACCGCACGCTACCCCTACTTCGCCAGGGAAGAGCCGCTGCGCTGGAAGTACCGCAGCCCGCTGGCGGTACCCGACGCGGACGTGGAGGGCTGGGAGTTCTCCTGGGGACACAGCATGGCGGACATCCTCAACTCCCTGCTGGAGGCGGGGCTGACCATCGATTACCTTCACGAGTGGCCGTTCGTGGCATGGCCCATGTTCCCGTTCATGGAACACCGGGACGACGGATGGTGGCATCTGCCCGACGACGTCCCGGCGGTGCCCCTGTCCTTCTCCCTCATGGCCCGCAAACCCCTCTGAACAAGCCTCGGGGCCCGGCGGCGGCGGAACTTGGCCGACGGACGACGCTGGCGGCGGCAGGAGCGAGCGGCCATCATGGCGATGAGCGCACCCGGCCGGTCGATGCGTCACGGATACGCCGGCCCCCCGGGCGCCTCGCCGATTACCACTCCCTCACTGTCGGAGGATCGGACATGCCCCAGCACATCGAGGACATCGAGGAAGTCGCGGCGGAAGAACTCCCCGCCCTCGCCCTGATGATCGACATCCCCTTCGAGGACGAGGAGTAGCACCCTCGCGGGACCCCGGACCACGGCGGCCGGCCGGCATCGAGCCGGGCGGCCGCTGCCCGTGGCAGGCCGTGCGCGAAGCCGGTGACGGAAGGAGGCACACGTGGAGGTGGAGCCCGACCGCGCCTCGGCCCTCGTCGACCAGGACGTCCTGCGGCGCCTGCTGCTGGGTGTGGTGGAGCGACGCGGCCTGCCCGGCCCGCCGCACGTACTGCCCCTCCACCCGGCGGCCGTGGAGGCCGCCCACATGGTCCAGGGCCACGCCGGCCCTCTCGCACCGGACCGTGCGGCGACGCTGGCCACGCAGCTGTGCCGCGGACCCGCCCGGTCGGCGGAGCCGGTACGGGACGCCCCCGGTCCGGCCGGCTGGCACGTCGAACGGGCCGGTCCCGAGGACCAGCCGCATCTGCGGCGCAGTGTGCGGCGCGTCCTGGCCCAGCTGCCCCGACGCCCTCAGCCCGACGGGCGGCCGGTCACCGCGTCCCTCGGCACCTGGCGCCAAGCCGAACACTCCTGCTTCGCGGAGACGGTGGCGCTGCTGGAGGCCACGTGGCCACGGATGCTGGAGGAACTGCGGGCGACGGTCGCGCAGGTGGCCCTCCTGGACGGCGAGGCGATCGACGGCTACACCGATTTCACCGTGCACGGCGCCGTGCTCCTCAACCGCCGCAGGTTCACCCCGACACGCTCCGGCCTGCCCGGCCCGGTGCGGCTGGCCGAGGCACTGGTCCACGAGGGGACGCACAACCGCTGCAACGCCGCGGCGGTGCGCGAGCCCCTCCTGGCCCCCGACGCCGACGCCGCCGGCGGCCTCATGACTCCGTTGCGGGCCGACCCCCGCCCGCTGAGCGGCCTCTTCCAGCAGATGGTGGTGCTGGCCCGTTGCGCGCTGCTCGCTCAGCGGCTCCTCGACGCGGGTACGGCCGCCGAAGGGCCCGTACGGGCCCGCCGCGACCGGCTGTTCGCCGACCTCGGCCGTGCGGTGGGCACGCTCGGTGCGCACCGCGGGCGGCTCACCGGCCACGGCCGGTCGCTCCTCGACCGGAGTGCGGCCCTGATCAGCGACGCGTGAGCCGAGTGCGCACCAGGTGCCGCAGAGCGCCCGCCGTGAGCCGGGAGCGCAGCGAGGCCAGGGGCGCCAGCCGGGTGTCCAGCAGCCGCGGGTTCTCGTACGGGACCCAGCCACTGGCGCCCCGGGGATAGCGCGGTGGTCCGAGGCAGAGGCGTTTGGTGATGACGAAACGGGTCTCGTCGGTGATGTTCGGCTGCGAGGCGTGCAGATGGTCCCCGGCGAAGAAGAGGATGTCCCCGGGATCGAGCGCGACGTCGACGGCCCGCCCCAGGTGCTGGCCCGGGACGGGCGAATGGTCCCCGTCGTGGACGAGGGGCCGCCCGTAGGCGTCGGGGTAGAACACCAGCCCGTTGCCCCGGCGGACCGGGCCGACCGCCATCCAGAGGTTGACCGAGTTCACGGCGGTGTTGAACCACGAGTCGACATGCGCGCCACGAGGCGTCAAGAACCCTTCCAGCCCCTGGGTTCCGGCCCGCTCGGCGACGGTGCCCGCCGGCGGCATGATGCGGATCCCCAGGTGGCCGCCGATGTAGACGCGGGCGTCCTGTGGCTCCAGGGCACGGGTGACCTCCCGCAGTACCTCCGCGGCGAGCGGCCGGAGCCGGGTCTCCAGATCCGTCCGGATCGCCGTCGTCCGTTCCACGGACGCATGGTGGTGCAGGTGCTCCAAGGCCGCGCCCACCCGCCGGGAGGCCGGCACGGACAGGTGCTCCGCCACCGCGCGGCGGGTCTCCCGCAGGATCGCGTCCAGCGCCCCGACCTGCGCCAGGCCACCTCGCACCACGATCAGCCCGCCGCCGAGAACGTGGCGCAGCGGGACGGCCCACCCGTACGCCGTGGGTGTCACCACGCGCACGTCGGCCCGCCCCACCGCGTCGGTCGGAGGCCCGGGGCGACCGGGCGTCCCGCTCATGGCGTCCCTCCGGCGCGGTCCTCGGCCATGGCCCTTATCCCGTCGTGCAGCGCCGTGCCCGGCCGGAAGCCGAACGCCCGGCGCGCCAGCGTGATGTCCGCTCCCGTGTGCCGCGCGTCACCGGGCTCCGAGGGCCGGGGGACGACGTCGACGGGCCCCACGACGCACTCGACGGCGGCGATGGCCTGCTTCATGGACACCGGAGAGCCGCCGCCGAGGTTGGCCACCCCCGTGAAGCCCGAGCAGGCCGCGTCCCGCATGGCCGTGACCGCGTCGAGGACATAGGTGAAGTCGCGGGTCTGCTCCCCGTCGCCGTACAGCGGGAACGGCGCCCCGCCCGACGTGGCGGCCAGCAGGCGCGCGAAGGCCATGTCGGGCCGCTGGCGGGGACCGTAGACGGTGAACAGCCGCAGGCACACGCTGGGCAGCCCGTAGGCGCCGCGGTACAGCTCGCACAGATGCTCGCCCGCGAGCTTGGTGACCCCGTACGGGGAGACCGGGCGGGGACACACCGTCTCGGCCGTGGGGAAGGTCTGGGCGTCACCGTAGACGGAGGAGCTGGAGGCGTAGACGAACTTCCGGATCCGGCGCGTCCGCAGGGCCTCCAGCAGGGCTTGCGTGGCCAGGACGTTCCGGGCGGTGTACAGCGGGAACTCCGTGCCCCACGAGGGCCGCACCCCGGGCTGTCCGGCGAGGTGGAAGACCACGTCCGCCCCTTCGAGGACCGGGCCGAGCTCCGCCTCCAGCAGATCCGCGCGGTACAGGGAGAAACCGGGGCGCCCGGTGAGGAGGCGCAGATTGCGCTCCTTGAGCACCGGGTCGTAGAAGTCGGTGAAGGAGTCCACGCCGACGACGCTGTCGCCGGCCGCCAGCAGGTGCTCGCACAGGTGGGATCCGATGAAGCCGGCGGCGCCGGTGACGACCGTCCGCATCACGACCGCCCGGCCGCCGCCGAGGCGACGGCGGCGGGGAGGACCAGCTCGGCGCGGGCCCGCCAGGTGTGCCGGGTGATCAGCTGCCGCCGGGCCGTTTCGCCCAGCGCCTCCCGTGCAGCCGGATCGGAGGCCAGCCGGTCGAGCGCCTTCACCCAAGCGGTGATGTCGTCGGGCGGACAGAGCAGGCAGTTCCCCCCGTCCGTGAGGACCTCGCGGAGCACCGGAAGGTCCGAGGCGACGATCGCCCTGCCGTAGGACATGTACTCGAACAGTTTCATCGGCGAGACCCAGCGGGAGATGTCACCGATGCCACCGGCACACGCCACCTTCTTCTGGTACGGGGCCAGGACGACGTCGAAGGACCGGTAGTAGGGGGGCAGCGCCGACGGCGGCAGGTGACCGTGGAAGTACACGTTGGACGGGCGGCTCCGGCTCCGCCAGTGGCTGAGGTCCTCGTCCGTGCCGCCGACCAGATGGAAATCGAGCGCGGGAAGGCGTGCCGCGAGCGCCAGGACGACCTCCGTGCCGCGCCCCGGGTAGAGGTGTCCCACGTAGCCGGCCTTCAGCGCCCCGGGCCTGCCCGGCAGGGTCGCCACCGGCCCTCCCGGCGGCACCGGGTCGGCGCAGTCGTGGGCGGTCACCATGTCGGCGCCGGGACGCGTCCCGAGCCGCGGATACGCCGCGCGGTAGTCGTCGGCCAGGGCCTGGGACACGAAGACGACACGGCGCAGGGAGCGGCCGCGGAGCAGCATCCGCTCGGCGCTCCGGAGCGGGCGGCTGTCCCACAGAAGGTGCGTCTCGTAGACCATCGGAGCCGTGCCGGACAGCGCGAGCAGGCCGTGCAGGTCCCTTCCGTACAACAGGTCGGGAAGCCCCCCGCGCAGGACCGCGCGCCGTAGCCGCCAGGCCCGCTGCCAGGGGCCCGTCCCTCGCCCCGAGGCCAGGGGAAGGGTGCGCACCGGGAAGCGGTTGCGGGTGCCGTAGTACGCGTGGATGTCGTCGGTGCGGACCGCGCCCGGCAGCGCGTACAGCTCGACCTCGTGCCCGGCGTCGGTGAACGCGTCGCACATACGCATGACGTGCACTCCGTTGGCATAGACGGAGGGAATGCTTCCCGAGTGCAGGTAAGTGATCCGCATGGCTGGGTGACCTCCGGGGAGAGGTGCTGGGGACGGCGGGGAGGCGGCTGCCGGTGCGTGACCGGCTGTTTTCGGAGCGGTCGTTCGCCTCATTCGCTCAGTGCCCCGCCGCGCGCGGAAGAGCGCGAACGAGCCGACCGCGCCGTTCGAGCCACTTCGCTCGCCGTACCGGCATGCCCTCCCGCCCGGCAGCAGCTCGCGCGCCGCCCACCGCCGCACATCGTGGACCGGGTCGACGCGACTGGGCCGCTGGTGTGGACAGCGGCCCAGTCTGGTTGTGGGTGGCGTTGCGAGGGTGGGGCGTTATCCGATGCAGCCGGGGACGGGGGAGGGGCTGCCGGTGCAGTTGGTGGCGGTGTTGGCGGTCACGGTGGAGGTGTTGAGGGTTGCCGAGCCGGCCGTGTAGTAGATCCCGCCGGGGTTGACCGCCGCGGCGTTGGCGTTGACCACGCTGCTGGTCAGGGTGAGCGTCCCCTGGACGCTGGCGATGCCGGCGCCCTGATGGGCGGTGTTGCTCTGGACGGTGCTGCTGGTGAACGTCGCCGCGGACGCCGTGCCGGTGCTGGAGATGGCGCCGCCGAGACCGTCGGCGGTGTTGCCGGACAGCTGGCTGCCGGTGAGGGTCACCGCGCCGAAACTGAGGATGCCGCCGCCGTTGTCGTGGCCCGTCGCGGCCGCGTGGCCGCCGCTGAAGGTGACCGCCTTGAGCGTGAGGCCGCCCGTGGGGCCTACCTGCGCGATACGGAACGGGGCTGCCGTCCCCGCGCGGGTGATGGTGTTGGCGTTGCCTTCGAGGGTGACGGGGGTGGTGATGACCGGCAGTCCGGCAGGGCCGTTCACGCCGTCGTTACCGTGGCTGGAGGCGAGGGTGTAGGTACAGCCGGGTGTCAGGGTGACGGTCCCGCCGCCGGCGGCGTTCGCCGCGGTGACCGCGACGACCAGGGCTGTCTCGTTGCAGGCGACGGACGCGGGCCGGGCCTCCGCGGCCCCGGGCACCAGCATGACGGTGCCGCAGACCAGGGCGGCGGCCGCGGGAAAAGCGAGAATCGCGCGAGTAGTTCGCATCAGGACTTTCATGGCACCGAGACCGATGATGGCTGAGCAAGAAGCTCAAACGTCCCGCAGGAGCGGGCATCGGCGGCCAATGAACAACCGATTCGGACCCTACGGCACTCAGCCGGGAATGGGTACCTCAACGTCCCTTCCCGGCCTCGCTGTTGGATGTCGTCCGGGACCGATCCCGGACGCCCCGTCGCGCGCCCCGACGATTTCCCGTGGTTCACGCCGCTCGGCCGTCCCCGGCCGGAGTACGCTGCGCATACCGGGAACACCCCGCGCATCGGCTTCCACGTCGGTGCCGTTCCCGGCGAGCGGCTATGCCGGGCGGACAGAAACGCGCCCGGGGTCAGGTCCGCCTCATGACGACATCCCTCCGCACCACGACCACTGTCGACGAAGGCGTTCCGCCGCAGCGGATCCGCCTGATGCTCAAGCCGGCCACCGCGGACCGGGGCCTCCTGGACGGTGCCTGGTGGCCCCGCTCCCGCGACCTCGTACAGGAGCTCCCCGCCCTGATCGGCGTCCTGGACCGCCGCTGGGCGCGGATCACCCGGATCACCGTGAATCCCGAGCTCTGGCCGGTGATCCCGCGCAAGGTACCGGTCACCGGGCACGTGGTGCGCGTGGGCTGGTTCACGGCGGAGCAGGACCCGCACAAGCTGCTCCTGCTCTCCTACGCCGCGGGCCGCTGGGACCTGCTGGTCATCCCGCCCGAGACCGGTGAACCCGCGGCTGCCCGGCTGATGGCCGCCGCTGCCGACCCGCACGACCACTCCACCGCCAGTGCCCTGATCGCGAACGAGGAGCCCTTCGGCGCGGTGGAGGCCCGACCCGACCGGAGGCAGCCGGGGAAGAGCGGCGGCGTCAGCGTGTCGTCGGTTCCGGGTACGCCGGTCACGGCCGAGCCGGGATGAGAGGAGGGGCCGGGTGTCAGCGCCGCGGTGGCCGCCGGACCGAGCGCCGTTGGGCGCTTCGGACCGTACGGTCGCCACCGGATCGGACGCCACGCGTGACGCGACGCTCCGGTAGGGTCACGTACCGCACCGAGACGGCCGGGAAAAGCCGGCCGGAAGCCCACGGGAGAGCGGGCGGCCTCCGCGGTCGGCCGTCTTCTGGACTGCGCACGCGACCTTGACGATACTGGGCAGCGATAGTAATCGGACGGATATCGCCGAGCGGTCCGCAGACCTTTGAAGGTGAGCGTGTCATGCTCGATCTGCCGCGTGAGGAGCGGCTGGCTGCAGCCTTCGTCGACCTCGCCGACACCCTGGTGCGCGACTTCGATGTCATGGACTTCCTCCACACCCTGGCCGAGCACTGCGTGGAGCTGCTGGACGTGACGGCGGCCGGGGTGCTGCTGGCCACCCCGAAGGGCCGGATCGTGGACGCGGCCGCCTCCGACGAGCGCACCCGCATGCTGGAGCTCGCGAGCATCGAGTGGGACGAAGGCCCGTGCCGGGACTGCTGCCGCACCGGTGTCCCGGTCCCCGACGTACCGCTGGACACCGACGCGGCTCGCAGCCGCTGGCCGCGGTTCGCGGCGCGCGCCATGGAGCTGGGGTTCACCTCCGTCGTGGCGGCTCCGCTGCGATTGAACGGCCAGGTGATCGGCGCCCTCAACCTCTTCCGGGACCGGCCAGGTCCACTGGAGCCGACGCAGTTGCGGCTGGGACAGGCGCTGGCGGACACGGCGACCATCGGCATCCTCCAGCAGCGGGCGGTGCGCGAACAGATGACCGTGACCGTGCAACTGCAAACCGCCCTGGACAGCCGGGTCATCATCGAACAGGCCAAGGGATTCCTCGCCCACCGCCGCCGGACCGGCGTCGAGGAGGCGTTCCAGGCCATGCGGAGGCACGCCCGCTCGCGTCAGGCGCAGCTCACCGTCGTCGCCCGCGAGGTTCTCGACGGCACCGCCGACGCGTCTCTTCTGAATCCTTAAGAACCGACCGGCGACCGGCCCAGGGCACACCAGACGTTGCCCTGCGGAGAACAAAAGGGGTGAGGGCAGTGCTGCACCGCGCGATGGCCTCATACCTGCGTGCTCTGGAAGCGCACCACGGCCCCGGCCTGCCCCCCTTGCCCCTGCGGGCATGCGCGCAGACGCTGGGTCTGGACGGCCTGGCCTTCCTGCTCGCCGCCGACGGCACCCCGCCCGAGCTGCTGCAGTCCTACGGAGAGCGCACCGCCGCCCTGGAGGACGTACAGCTCACCCAGGGCCAGGGCCCCAGCCTGGACGCGGCCCACCTCGCCACGATGACATTCGCTCCCGACATGGCCGCTCTCCAGCCCTCCCGCTGGCCCGGCCTGGCCCCGGCCGTCCTGGACCTGGGCGTGCGGGCCGTCTTCGCCTTCCCCTTGCGCATCGGGAACATCTGTCTCGGGGTGCTCACCGCTCACCGCACCGCCGCCGGCCCGATGACCGCCGCCCAGCTCACCGACGCGTTCATCCTGGCCGACACCGTCGCCGGGCTCCTCACCGGTCTCGCCGCCCGCCCCGGCCCACAGGCCGCCCTGCTCACGGACGACTCCGGTCTGCACTTCGCGGAGGTCCACCAGGCCACCGGCATGCTCGCCGCGCAGCTCGGCATCCCTCTTGCCCAGGCCCTGGTCAGGCTCCGCGCCCACGCCTTCAGCCATGACCGCCCTCTGCTGGAGACAGCACGCGACGTATTGGGGCGACGCCTCCGCCTGGACGTCACGGACAACGGAAACAACGCCCAGGACCACCAGTAGGGCCGGTAGGGCGACCATCAGGGAAAGCCGGCGGGCGGGCCGCGGACCGTTCGCCGCCGTGCGCCACATCACTGAGACCGTTGTGGCGGGCGTACGGCCTGGCTACCGTGGGTGGTATGGGTCCATCACGGGAAGAACGACTGGCACGGGCGTTCGTGGAGCTGGCGGACACGCTGGTCGACGACTTCGACGTGGTCGAACTGCTGACCACTCTGACGATGCACTGCGTGGACCTGCTGGACGTGCACTCCAGCGGAGTGATGATCACCGACCCCCATGGCAATCTGATGGTCATCGGTGCGTCCAGTGATCAAACCCGCGAGCTGGAACTCCGGGAGATCCAGTCCGACCAGGGCCCCTGCCTGGATTGCTACCGCACCGGCGAGCCCCAGAGCGCCCCGGACCTGGCCACCGAAACCCGCTGGCCCCGCTTCACCCCCCTGGCCCTCAGCCACGGCTACCGCTCCCTGTACGCAGTCCCCCTGCGCCTGCGCAGCCGTGTCATCGGAGCCCTCAACCTGATGCGCACCACCCCGACGGCCCTGGGGCAGGCGGAGCTGCGCACGGCACAGGCCCTGGCGGACATCGCCACCGTCGGACTGCTCTCCCACCGGCAGGTGGGTCTCGCCGACCTGGTCACCGACCAGCTTCTCGCCGCGCGTACCAGCCGGTCCTTGACCGAGCAGGCGGTGAACGTCGTTGCCGAACGCTGGCAGATCGACACCGCCGAGGCGTTCCGAGTCCTTCAGGAACGCTCGCGCAAGGACGGCATCCCCATGAGCGAGCTTTGCCGTGACATCGCCCGCGGCACCTTCGACATCACCGCCCTCGCCGGCATCATCGCCGCCCGGGCCCGGGAATCCGGCTGACTTCCGCCGCGAAGGTCGTGGCTCCGCCAGTTGGTGATCGGGGCGCGACCGGGCCTGGCGCAGACGCGAAGCGCTCGCGCCGGCGATGGGTTCGGCTCGCTCGGAATCGGTCTGTATCGCGGATTCCGGTCGTGACGGCTGTGTGCGGGAAGCGGAGAACAGGGTTGCCGTCTCGCGACGGCCGCCGCACTGTGCTTGGAAGAGTTGTCGCCGCATGCTGCGGGAGGGATCCGGCCGCCGCCAGGAGGAGAACCGGCACTGGCGGCGGCCGGACGCTGGAGGGCAGGGCTCCTTTCCCCGCCTCCGGCGCGATCCGCCCTTCCTGGTCGGCAGGGACGCATCAGGGCGCTGGGAGGCCCCTGGCGGACAGGCCGGGAAGGGCGGGAGCCGGGGAGCGCGCGCTGCGGAAAACGCGGTCTCCGGCCGTCCTTGTGGGCACGCGGCCTCGGGGTCCGGGAGAGCCGGGCCGGGCAGCGTGGCTGCCTGGCTTCGTGGTGGAGGCTAGACGCCCCGGCGGGGGCGGACAAGGCATGGAAACCGGACAACGGCCGTGTGGCCGCCGCGTGCCGATCCGGCAGGGCGGCCCGCCGTCGGCGCCTTCCTCCACGACGTGGTGAGTCTGCGCGCATCGCAGCACGGCAGGCCCACCGACCCCACCGGCTGACGACCCCGGCACGGGTAGCGTCAGGGGTGGGCGTGCTCTCCATCGGCAGCCGGACGCCCCGGTGTCTCCGCTACGCCCGGTGTGCCTGCGGCCGTTCGGGCGACGCCTCGGCGAGGGCCTTGGTGACGGCCTCGATGCCGGCTCGGAGGCCGTAGACGGGGGTGGCGGGCTGCTGGCGCCAGGACTCGTCGATGCCGCCGGCGTCCACGGTGTCGAAACCGAGCTCGTGGACGAGGTCGCGGACCACCGCCTTGGCGGCCTCGTCGTCACCCGCCACCGGCAGGGCCATCCGCTCCGGGTGGCCGACGGGCTGCGGCCCGTCGAGGATGTCCTGGGCGTAGACGCCGTTGAACGCCTTGATGACCGGATGACCGATGTGCTGCTCGGTCCAGCGGCTCTCCGGCAGGCCGCCCTCGATGGCGGCGATCCGGCCGTCTCTTTCCTTGGGGTAGTAGTTATTGGTGTCGATGACGGCGACGCCCTCCGCGGCGTCGTCGAACAGCCCGGACGGCAGGTCCGGCACGGCCTTGAGGGGCACGGTGACCACCACGACGGCGGCGCCGCGCGCGGCCTCGGCCACGGTGACGGGCGTGGCGCCGGTCTCCTCGGCGAGCTCGGTGAGGGTGTGGGGGCCGCGCGAGTTGGCGACGGAGACGTCGTGGCCGAGGGCGGTGAGCCGGCGGGTGAGGTTGCCGCCGATGTTGCCGGCGCCGATGATGCCGATCTTCATGGGAGTCCTTCCAGAGGCATGCGACCGTGTGTCGTGCCTGGCCACAACCTCAGGGGTACGGGCTCTATTCCAGCTCCCGGCTCCCCTCGGGCGTCGTCCTCGACCGGGGTGTCACTGAGGGCGCGTCCACGCCTCCGCCTGGATCTCTTTGACGCCGTCGACACGGTCGGCGGGGAGGAAGTTGCGGAAGAGGCCGGACTCCGCCTCCACCACGTCGACGTACAGCTGGATGATCTCCTCGGGACCCTTCTGCTGTTCACCGGTCATCTTCTCGTAGCTGTCGGTGAGTTCGACGTCCATGCCGTCGGCCGTGCTGATCGTCGCGGTGGGGTCGAACCAGGTGCGCAGGGATTCGCCCATGCGGTCGTTGAAGCCGGTCTGGTAGGGGCCCGGGTTGATGGTGGCGACGGTGATGCCGAGGGGTTTCACGTCGATGTCCCAGGTGTGGGCCTGTCGGCGGTGCGGTTCGTCGGTGACGTCCATTTCCGGCACCCATCCCGTCGATTACGCCATCGGCGGCATGCCGTCGATCCGTTGTCGTACCCGCCGCTCGGTGGAGTGCCGCTCCGCCATGGCGCGGAGGGCAAAGTGATTGCGGATTGAAGGTTCTTCGCGCCACCGGCCCTACCCCGGGCCCGGTGGCGCGGTCGGGCAAGGGGTGGTAGCTGTGGAAGGAAGGGGAATTCCTCGACATCCCGCATCGGAGCGTCGGTGTACGGCCGGGCAAGGGCACGCAAGGGGGAATTCCGGTCGGTCCCTCGGCCCGTCCCGCGCGCGCCCGCTCCTCACCGCAGCGATCACCGCAGCGTACGGAGCTGGTGTCCATGGCGAACGAACTCCACCGGCCCAAGGTCAGGATCGTCACCGGCCCACCGGAGGGTGGGTTCTTCCGGGAGAGGATCGCGCACTTGCGGCGGCCCTTCGACGCCGCTGTCAGGGTGCTGCGGACCTGGTGGTTGCTGCATCGGGGCATCACCCACGCGAGACGGTGGCGGAATCCGTTCGTGACGACCGTGGTGATCCTGGCCTTCGGTGTCCTCGCCGCGGTGTTCGTCATCTGGGCGCTCAGGGGCCTTGTGGTCGCGATCTTCTTCAACGACACCGGTGCGAAGGACAACGGCTGGTGGTGGGGGGCGTTCAACCCGGACAAGGCCTGTTCGAAGATCGGGACCTCGTGCGGCGCGGCCAACGGAGTGGTGATGCCGGTGCTCCTGCTGGCCATTTCGAGCCTGCTGTTCCTGGCCTGGCGGCTCGGACGGGTCCGCAGATTCTGCACACGTAAGGCGAGGAAGGAAGCCGGCAGCTTCGTACAGACGGCGGGCAGCCTCATGGACGAGGTGGTCGGGCGCGACCAGCTCTGCAACGCGATCATGAATAATCTCCGGGACCGCAAGGCCCGCCGCCCGCATATCGTCGTCGCCAATGTCGGGGCGGGCAAAACCGCGCTGCTGGTGCGTCTCGCCGAGAAACTCGCGGCCAAGGGCGCCGTCCCCATTCCGGTACGGCTGCGCGACGCCCAGGGGGACAACCTGGACTTCTGCGAACTGGCCCGCCAGCGGTTCCAGGAGATCGTGCAGCCGGTGGTGCGGTCGGACGGTGAGGTCGACCGGATCTGGCGGTGGCTCCGGCAGCGGGCCGACCGGATCGTGGTGCTCGGGGACGGCCTGGAGGAGACGCTCAGCCGGAACCACGCGAGTGGTCAGCGCGACAACCTGATCCGCAAGGCGATACGCAAGGCCGGCGAGGAAGGGCTGCCGCTGGTCATCGCTTCCCGGCCGCACGAACCGCTGCGTGCGATGCAGGCGGCCATGACGGAACTGGAGCCGCTGAGCGCGGAGGCGGCGTTGCAATACATAGCCCGCAGCGGCAGCTGGCGCTCGGACTCCCTCCTCCTCGACCGGGTCGTGGAAGTCGCGAGGATGTCGGAGTCGCCCATTTATCTCCAGATCGCCAGGGATCTGCACCGCAGGGACCTCCTGGAGCCACTGTGGACGGAAGGGGGAACGACGGATCCGACGCTCCACGACACCTGGGAGCTGCGGGGCGACCTCATGGAGACGTGGCTCGACGCGCTCGTCGACGGGGACGTCCACCCGGAGCTGCCCATAGACCGTGACACGAGGTCGGTGGTGGTGTCCCACATCTCCGCGCTGGCCTGCATCGGACTGGCGTCGGACCGCGCGGAAGTGGGGCTGTGGGAACTCGACCCCCGCATCGGCGGAGACCAGGACAGCGACTCGGAGACCGGCAGTGGAAACACGCGGGTGCCGTGCAACGACGAATGGAACAGACGCGTCGCCGCGGAATTGGAATACCAGCTGGACGGCCTGAGACGGGCGCGGAGTTCGCAGGAGCCCGATGGCGCGTCGGTGTGCCAGGAGTCCTCCCCGGACGGCTCGGCGGACGCGGGGAAGCAATGCCTGGAAGGTCTCCGGACCGATCTCCGGCTTGCCGCGACATGGGGTGCCCGGATGGGGCTGGTGCATGAGTACGGACGGAAGGCCCGTTTCCAGCACAGTGTCATGCAGGCGTATCTCGGGTCCCGCTTCCTGGCGAGGGTGCTCGGCAGCCCGGTGAGACAGTCACCGGCCTTCGGTTTGTGCGTGGATTCGGTGCCGCTCCTGGCCCAGCTCACCAAGGAACACATCCGCCAGGCGCTGCGGCAGGGCGGACGAGAACTCCTCATCGCCTTCACCCTGCACTCCCGTTCGCTCGACGGCCGGTGCAGGTGCGGCTACCGGCAGATGGATTCGACCGGGTCCTGTTCGGTCTCCATCATGCGTGACCTCTTGCGGGAGGAGGCCGGCCAACTGCTGGAGGAGGCGATGCGGGCCGAGAAACTCTCCCGGCGGGGCCCCGCGGCCGGCCTCGGCGCCCGGAGTCACGACGATCGGGGCAGTGCGCGGCTGAGGGCGCTCAGGATCTACGGAGCCGCCGTGGAGATCGACAGCGTCGACGCCGAGCCGCGGCAGAACGAACTCTTCGGCGAGATCAGGAAACACTGGACGGAGTTCGGATGGGGCCAGGACCCCGAGGCGCTGCGCGAGGCGAAGGTCGCCCTGGTGGGGCAGTGCGGGGCGGCGGCCCGGCGCGTCGCCGTCGCCGGGAGCAATACATGGGCGTACGAGACCCTCTTCGAGATCGGCAGGTGCGAACCGGACTACCGCGTACGGGCCGCGATCGCGCAGGAAGCGGGAAGCGGTGGCGAGCAGGCCTACAAGGCGCTCGCTCTGTACGAGCACCTGGAGTGCCCCCAGCACGTGGTCAGCGACGGCCGCCCCCCGAAGCCACCCGGTGAAGAACCCGCCCGGCAACCCTTCCTCGACTGGGTGGAGGGGCAGGGGGACCGGGAACGGCGCGCGGTGGTGCGGTTGCTGGAAAGGCGGAAGGAACGGTACGAACGCATGGCCGCCGAGGCGGAGGCCCTGGTCGAGAGGGAGAAGTGGTACGCCAACACCATGTGCGCCTGGGCGCTGCCCATGCTCGTCGACAGCGCCATGATGTCGCGTCATCTCGGCAGCCCCCGCGATGACCTGGAGCGATGGATAGCCAAGGCGATCGGCACGGCGGACGCGCCGGACGAGACGATGGGCCAGGGCAACAGGCTGGCTCTGGGGGTCTCGCTCGCGCAGGGGTTCAAGTTCGCCGCCAATCGGCGGCTCTGCCCCCACTCCGACAAGGAGGCCCGGCAGTTCCTCGTCAAGCAGGCCCAGGACATGCTCAGGCGGAGCACCTTCTGGTACACCCGGATGACGCTCCTGCACGCCCTGACCCTGTGGAGCCTGCCCGACGACGTGCACGCGGACCAGCCGCTCCGCGGGCACGGAGCCGACCCGAGGGGGCAGGTGCGGGAGTGGCTGGCGCTCGCCGACGGGCAGCGGGAGCACCCGTTGGTCGCGGCGGCTGGCAAGCTGGCGGTCCGCGCGCTGCAGACCCGTCGCCCCGAGCGGTTCCTGTGGATCGACGAGGCCGGTGTGGCCTCCGAGGTGGGCACCGAGGTGAGCAGTCCCGGAGAGCAACGGGTCCACAACCTTTGGATCCCGCCGTCCACCGGGTGGAGCACCCTGGACCCCGCGGCCCAACAGCTCCTGGCGGACGTCCTGGTGCTGGCCGTGCTCGGCGAGCGTGGCTACCGCCCGAAGGACCTCTTCCGTCTCCTCGAGCTCTGCTGCCCGGAGAGCTGCAGGCTCCCCGCGTGCCTCAGCAGGGACCGCACACGGCTGGACCCGGTACGCGCGGTGGAGCGCAGCTCACAACCGGGCAGCAACTGCACGGACGAGTGCGGGATGAGGATGTGCCCCTACCCGGCCAAGGTGGAGAACCTGCGAGTGGAGTTCAGTGAGGTCTTCTGCCTGCATCAGCAGGACCTGTTGAGGGCGTGGCAGCCCAGGTCGTGGCTCTTCCTGCGGTTCCGCCGGGAGGCTCCGTGGCAGCGCAAGGTACCGGTCGCCGGCCTGCGCCGGTTCTGGGACCAGATGGGCGACCGGGCCCGCGACGTCAACCCCGAGGACACGGACGCCCCCGGGCACCGGAGCGGCTGACCGGTCCGCGGGCGCCCGGGCGCCTTCCGGGCCCCGGCGGACCGCGGCTCACCTGAGGGTGAGCCGGCCGCGGAACCGCTGGGGCACGGGCGCGAAGCGGTACGTCATGGTGATCGACCCCGCGTCCGGTACGTCGAGGCGGTAGCGGGTGCACATCAGGCGGCACAGGGCCATCAGCTGGATCGTGCCGATGTCGGCGCCGACGCACTTCTTCGGCGCCCACCCGAACGGCACGTAATGCCCCCGGTCGGCCGGCCCGTGGGGCGCGCCGGGCAGGAAACGGTCCGGGTCGAAGGTGTCGGGCCGCTGCCAGAACCGCGGGTCCCGGTGGATCAGATGGGGGCTCAGCAGATAACCGTTCCCGCTCTCCAGCCGGGTGGTACCGAGATCGAAGGAGCACCGCGAGCGCCGCACGAGCAGCAGCGGCGGGCTCCACATGCGCAACACCTCCTTGACGAACCGGTGGGTGACCGGAGCCGCCTTCATCGGCGCGGCACAGAACACGGCCGGGTCCACGGCCCGCAGTTCGCCGGTGAGCCGCCGTGCCCATTCCGGGTGGCGGGCGAGCTCGTACAGCACGCTCGTGGCCGCGGAGCCGGGCGGCCCGCCGATCGCGGTGAGCACCGAGGTGACCACGTCGAGCGCGCGGTCCGCGCCGAGCTCCGGGACCAGGTCGACGATCGGGTCCGCGAGGTCCAGCTCGCGGGGGCGGCGCCCGGAGGCGCGTTCGCGCAGCACCCGCCGGACGACGAGGCCGGCCCGGAACTGTACGGCCGCGAAGCGCAGATGATGCCACGGCCCGCCACGGGGGCGATGGTCGATCAGGCGCGTCAGCTTCTGGTGGAGGTCCTGTTCGATCAGGGCGGCTTCGCGAGGGGTGAGACCGCACAGCGCGACCGGCCGCATGGACCGCATGGCGACTTCCTGGGCGAGCGCGACGAGGTCGACGTCGTCACCGAGCCGCTCGTCGATGATCCGCGCCATCCGCTCGATCATGCGGGCGTTGTGCTCGCCGGTGGTGAGCCTGTGCAGCTGGGTGAGCCACGCGGTGCGGACGCGGGTCCACCGTATCCGTGGGCTGTGGCGTCGCCGCACGATGTCGGCCAGGCGGTCGGGCATCACATGACGGTGCCAGTTCGCACCGCTCACCCGGCGCGCCGCGGCCGGCTCGAAGATGGCGAGCCGGTCGTCGTCGATCCAGAAGACGCCGCCCTCGGCCGCGCTGCGCAGACGCAGGTCGTGCAGGAAGTCGGTGGGGTGGTGCGGACTGGTCATGGGGTGGCCTCTCACGGTGTACGGGGAGCCGCCGGCCGGCGGCTCCCCGCGCGGGCACCGATCAGATGTGGTGGTAGAGGTACCAGAAGTGGCGCATGGAGTAGCTGGACCGGATGTTGAGGGCTGACAAGGCGGTGCGATAGAGCTTCCTCATGGTGTTCACCTCCTCCCAGGAGGATCGTGGCGGTGGTGCAGCTCCGCGGTGAAGCGAGGCGGAGCCAGCGCGGGGCCCGGAGGCGACCGGTCGCCGGTGGTGGTGACCGACAGCCGCCAGTCGCGGGTGATGACGCGGACCAGGTCCTCCAGCAGCGTCATCGTCACGGTCGCGCCGGCGCAGGTGTGCGGCCCGAACCCGAAGGGCATGAAGGCCGGATCGGGTACGGCCGCCGCCCAGCGGCGCGGTACGAACTCCTCCGGGCGGTCCCAGTGGCGCGGATGGCGCTGCACGAGGTACGAGCACACGGCCACTTCGTCCCGCGGGCCGACGGTGACGCCGGCCAGGTCGTGTGCGCCGTTGGGCGTGCGGGCGAACAGCCAGGCGACCGGTCGGAGCCGCATCGCCTCGCGGACGATCCAGCTCGGTTCGTCGCGGTCGGTGCCGGGGTGCGTACCGGCGAAGTAGACCGACCAGCCGAGGGCGAAGCCGATCGAGCCGACCGTCGCGAACAGGAACGACAGGTAGACCTCGGCCAGTTCGCCGGGGGCCGCCGACGGCCCGGCCTCGACGACGGTCACGTCGAGCAGGTCACGGGGTCCGCCAGCGTCGGCGCCGGCACGCCGGCGTGCCCGGATCTCCCGGACCAGGAGGCGCGTGGCCCGGCGGCGGAACGCGAGGCGCGACATCGCCGACCGGCGCTCCCGCGCGCCGGCCAGCACCGCCCGGGTGACGATCCCGTCGACCACCTCACGCAGCCGCGCGGGCGCGTCCCGGTGCAGCAGCACCTCGCGCAGGTGCTCGTGGACCAACAGGTTGCCCGCGTCCGGCCAGCTGCTCATCGGCGCGAGCCGATCGCCGACCAGGCGGGGCAGGTCGGCCCGGTGGGCGTCGAGTCGGCGGCGCAGCAGGTCGCGTGCCGCCCGACCGATCGCGATCTGCGCCGGCCGGGGACCGAAGACCCCGTCGCGGGTGTGGAAGAAGTCGGAGGTCTCGACGAACATCCCCCGTCGGTTGCCCAGCACCTCCCGGGCCGCCTCCGGGCCGGCCACGCACACTGCGCCCGACGCGGAACGCCACACGTCACGGGTGGCGTCGAACTCCGCGCTCAGATACGCCAAGGGGTCGTGCCGGTAGACGGCCGCGTCCCCGGGCGACCGGCGCCGCCGGGCCGCAGGGCCGCTGTTCGTTCCGCCGGTGGACGACGGCACCATGGCATCCCCCTTGCGTACGGGCACGTGCGGACAGGTGCGGAGCGGTACGGAGGACAGGTGCGGAGCGGTACGGAGAGGTACGGACGGGCCGTGAGCGCGCGGGGCCGGTTTCCCGCGCTGCCGGGCCGCTCGGCGACAGCGTGTTCCTCTCAAGGGCGGCCTGTCGCCTCCTGTTCCGCTCAGCGGAACAGGGTGGCTGCCGGCGGCCCGGCCGGGACGCGGGACGATCTCGGCGCGCAGGGAAGCGTCCGGGCGCCGCCTCCCGCCGTAGCGGAACCGGGCTGCCGATTCGAGGTCCGTCCCGGGTCCTGCCCTGGCCGGTCGGACACAGTGGTGTGCCCGCACGAATCGGCGAATCCGAGACGGGGGTTTCATCGATGAGGCAGCTGAAGAGATCGTTGAACCGGTCGCCCGGGTGTCTGTCCGGCGACGGGTCCGTGCCCGGGTTCCCGCCGGGCGCAGGTGGGCGGGGTGTGCTGGAGGGGGCCTTCGCCTTGCTGGGGGCGGTGGAGCGGGCCGGGGAGGCCGGGGTGACGAGGCTGGCGTCGGAGTGCGGACTGGCCAAGACGACGGCATACCGGCTGCTGGAGCAACTGGTGGAAGTGGGCGCGGTCGAGCGGTGCGGCGGGGGGTACCGGATGGGACCACGGATGTTCCGGCTCGGGCGGGGGTGGCAACCGCATCCCCGGCTACGGCACGCCGCGAGGGAGCCGGTGCGCCGGCTGGTGGGCGCGACGGGGATGGCGGTGGGCATCAGTGTGCTGTGGGAGGGGCAGACGCTGGTCCTGGACTGGACGCCCGGTGAGGACACCACACTTGCCCCGCTGAGAACCGGCGCGGTCTGGCCGTGGTTCACAGCGGCGGGCAAGGTGCTGGTGGCAGGGGCGCGCCCCGCCCTGCCCCTGGGCCCGCTGCCCGCCACCTGGCGGCGGGAGGCGGCGGAGATCCGGGACCGCGGTGCCGCGTTCGACCGGGAGGAGGTGGTGACGGGGGTGTGCTGCGTGGCCGTGCCGTTGCACGGCCCGGACGGTGCCCTGGTGGCGGCCCTGTGCATACTGACCGATCCCTCGCACCAGCTGGAACAGCTCGCCGATGTCGCCGGGCGGGCGGGGAAGGCGATCAGCGCGGGGCTGGGCGGCCGGTGACCGGGTTCGTCACCGGCGGCGCGCGGCCGGTCAGTGCGACGGCAGGTGCCGGGCGAAGAACGAGCGCACGCAGTGGCGCACCATGGGCACCGACACGGCCGGGTCGATCACGCCGACCAGGTGATCCCGGTCCCGCGCGGTCATCAACCCGGCGGCTTGCAACTGCGGCGCCATAGCGGCGTAGTCGGTGAACACCGCGTGCGCGGCGTCGTCGAGCCGCCGTCGGCCGCTGTGCCCTCCCGAGTGGGCGAGCACGGCCGACCAGGAACGCTCCAACTCCCGCTTGTCGGGAAAGCCCTCGGTACCCACCAGGAGCAACGGCCGGTCCACCCCGTACCGGGCGACGGGGAACAGCTCCCCTTCCCCGCCGGGCGACTCCGGCGCGTAGTCCAGATAGCCTTCCAGGTTGACCGCCGCGGCGACGCGACGGTCCTCGTACAGCACCTGGGCCGCGGTGGTGCCGCCCGCCGAGTGGCCGTAGACGCCCACCCGCCGCATGTCCAGCGCACGCCCGAGGCCCTCCGGCAGCGCGCGTCCCGCCGCGTCCGGGTTGCGCCCGGCCGCCAGTACCTCCAGCCGGCCCAGCACGAACCGGACGTCGGCGACGCGGGTGTCGATGGCGGTGCGGAAGAGCGGCGGCACCGTTCGGGGGTTCTCCCTGAAGACGCTCGGCCGGGCCTTGTCCCTGCCCTCCCTGGGGAGGGGGAAGTCCACCACGCCGGCATCGCCGGGATGGTCGACGGTCACCACCACGTAGCCGCGGCTCGCCAGCTCTTCGGCGACCGTGGTGCCCAGGACGCGCGGATCGCCGCCGCCCGGGCTGTACAGCAGCACCGGCCGTCGTACGGCCCGCGCGGGAGCGTCCGTGTACGAGTGGGTCATGGTGGCCGCCCAGTTCACCCCCGCGGGCGGCAGCTCAGGTCGCATCGCGTGGCCGAAGTCCGTGAACACCCTCGCGGCGTCCTCGGTCATCTGCGGTGCGATCGCGCGGCCGCGGACCGTGCGCGCCGGGTAGAACACCGTGACCATCACCTCGCGGACGGGAATCGCCGGCTCCCACGGGTCGCGCCTGGCAGGGTCGACCAGATACAGCGTGGTGACGCCGGTCGGGTACGGTCCGGTCGGCGCCGGCAACCGCACGGTCACGCCGTCCGCGGCCCGCGCCCTCGCCGGCCGTGCCTGCGCGGTCCCGCCGCTGGTGAGCAGCGCGGCGGCGGCCAGCGCGGCCGATTTGGTGACGGTCCGCCGGCCGATGCCGGTCCGTCGGTCTCTGCCGGTGGCGGCCTTCTCGCGATTCATCGCTCTCCCCTCGCGGCCCGGTTGAGGGCCCTGTGACATCAGTCCTTGTGCCTTTCGGCGGCCCCTTGAATGAATGGAAGGGGCATGGCCGAATGCTGACGCCCAGGGGTGAGCGCGGGCGATCGTTCAGGCCGTGCCCGAAACGATGGCGGAACGCCCGCGGGGAGAGTAGTGATCCGGATCCATTTCACGGCCGCCGACTTCGCGGGGGTGCGCTTCGCTCCCCGGCCCGCCCCGTTGCAGGAGCTGAACACGGCCCTGATGATGATGTGCCGTCGTGACGACGGGCTGCTCTTCGGCCGTTGGAGACACCGGGTGCTGCGGTCCTTGCCGGCCGCCGTGGAGCCGCTGGGGGATCTGGTCCCGGCGGCGGTGGCCCCGAAGTTCATCGATGTGTTCAGCGACGATCTGAGGGAGGGGCTGGACACCGTCCGGGCCTCGCCCCCGGAGCTGGTCCGCTCGGAAATCGAGCGCGTCTACGCCGGGCACGCCGCCCCGGCCCCGCTGTGGATCCGCGATCTGCACCGGGGTGACGCCGATGCCTGGCAGCTCCTCCGCCGGGCCCAGCACACGGCCTTCGACACCATGCTGCGCCCGGTGTGGTCCTTGGTGCAGGACCTGCATCAGTCGGAGTTCACCCGCCACGCCCTGTCCGTGGCCGAGCACGGGATCGGTGCCGCACTCACCGCGCTTCTGCCCGGCACCCGGCTGCGCGAGGGCGTGTGGGAGATCGAAGGGCCCGGCGAACGGGACATCAGGCTCCGGGGACGCGGCCTGGTGCTCGCGCCCACCTTCCACTGGACCGGTCATCCCCTCATCGCCGACCTGCCCGACAACCCCCTGTACCTGACCTACCCCGCCGGTCCGGGCCTGCCCCTTCCGCCGGCCGATGCGGGCGGTACGGACGACGCGCTGGCCGGGGTGATCGGGCGAACCCGCTCCGACATGCTGCTCCTGCTCGCGGAGGAGCACACCACCAGCGGTCTCGCCCGGCGTCTGGGCGTCAGTAACGCCACCGCTTCCGCCCACGCCGCCGCGCTGCGCGGCGCCGGCCTGATCACCACGGTCCGCGCCGGACGGGCGGTCCTGCACCGGCGCACCGCGCTGGGGAGCCTCCTCGTCCGTCGACGCGACGGTGGAGGCCGGGGCGTGCCCGGCTGACCGCCGGCGCGCGGCACGGGTGTGAGGTCAGCCGCGCGCCGGGACCTTGTGGGCCACCGCGGTGATGTGGACCTCGCCGAAGTCGACGATGTCGCCCAGCGGGACGGTCCGGTACGTCGTGGCGCCCGGCGGGGTCACCCGCAGGTAGTCGGCCTGTTGGGCGTCGGTGCCGGAGTGCGTCCAGGCGACGTTGGCCTGCGCCGCCTCGCCCGGCTTGAGGTGGATCAGCTTGTTGCCGGGGTCGTCGGCGTACCACGTGCTGCCCCACGCGGTGCGGGTGGGCAGCGAGGCGTGGTGGGCGTTCTCCAGTCCGACGCCCGGGTAGCCGCGCAGCGCGCAGACGTGGTCGGAGGTGTTCTTCAGCTCAAGGGTGCCGCCGGCGTGGCTCATCCCGCCGCCGAGCCGTTCGTGGAAGCCGATCCGCAGGTCGGGCGTGCCGCATGTGGCGACCCTCTGTGGTGCGGGCGCTCCCGTCGGCGCGGCCTGGGCGGCTCCCGCCCCCGCGGTCACGACGAGTGCCGTGCCGACGGCGGCAGCGGTGGCGACGAGCTTCGTGGCGGTGGGGCGTATCACGGGTTGTCCTTTCGACGGTCTGCTGATGTCGCTCTCCCGGTCCGGTCCGGAGCGGGTTCAACGAGCCGCCTACCCATGACGTGCGGGTGAACACCACAGAAACCGGCCGTCACTTATTCCCTCCCCTCGGCACGGCAACCGCCTTTCACTCGAAGGTGTAGACGCTGCGTGATGCCCGTGCAGGGCGAGGCGCGGGTGGGTGAAGCCGTGCGTCACCCACCCTGGCGGTTCGTACGCCCCTGCGCGAGCATCGGTTGAGCCCGTACCGCGACGCCTGGGGGCACCGTGACCGCATCCGCTCCACTTCCGGGACACCCGCGCGGCGGGACGCCGCCGCTGAGCCGCCGCTCCGCGCTGCGCGCGACGGCCGTGACGGTGGCGGCGGGCGTACCCCACGTCACCGGACCGGGCTCGGTCGCGGCCTCCACCGAGCCCGCTCCGGCCGAGCACGAGACGGACGCCCACCGCGGACTGCGCGTGATGACCTTCAACCTCCGTTACGCCTCCGAGGAGGGCCCGCACCCCTGGTCCGTACGCCGTCCGGTCATGCGGCGCCTGCTCCGCCGCGAGGCACCGCACCTGCTCGGTACCCAGGAGGGCCTGTACGGTCAACTGCGCGACATCGCCGAGGATCTCGGTCCCCACTACGCGTGGATCGGTCTGGGACGGGCGGGCGGCAGCCGGGACGAGCACGCCGCGATCTTCTACGACACCCGCCGACTCGACGCCCAGGGATACGACCACTTCTGGCTGTCCGACACCCCGCTGCTGATCGGGTCGGCCACCTGGGGCAACACGATCGTGCGCATGGCCACGTGGGTCCGCTTCACCGATCGCCGCACCGGGGCGCGGTTCCACGCGCTCAACACCCACCTCGACCACCTCCACCAGTACGCGAGGGAACGCTCCGCCCAGTTGATCGTCAGCCGGCTGCGCGGGCTGGATCCGGCGCTACCGCTCATCGTCACGGGGGACTTCAACGTCCCGGCCCACCGCAACCCGGTCCACGCCATCCTGCTGGGCGACGGTTTCCTCGCCGACACCTGGGACGCGGCCGCCGAACGCGGCCCGCTCTACGGCACGTTCCACGGCTACCGCCCGCTGGTGCCCGACGGTGACCGCATCGACTGGATCCTCGCCACCCCCTCGGTCCGCGCGGTCCGGGCGGACATCAACACCTACGCGGAGCGGGGCGAGTTCCCCAGCGACCACCTGCCGGTCCAGGCTCTTCTGCGTCTGTGACGCGAACTCCCTTCCTGCTGAGTGGAGTTGAGAGTTCGCGGGGCGAAAGTGAGCCAACTGAGAGGTCGTCAAATTATCAATCATTGACACTCTCTTGGCCATGCCTTTACTGTCTTATGGGGCAACGCCCCGCGCACATGCATTGCTGAATTCTTCACTTTTGGAGGTCCAGAAATGGAAAGTCTCATCAAGAAGATGGCTCAGGACAGCGTGTGGCAGGGCTGGGTCGCGGCCAATTCCGCGACCGCCGCCAAGGACGGCTGCATCAGCGTGACCAAGTCGGGCTGCATCAGTGTCGCCAAGTCGGGCTGCATCAGCGTGGCCAAGACCGGCTGTATCTCCTGACCCCTGTCCGGTAGACCCCGCGGAGTGGGCCGCGAGGACGGTTTCCCCGTCGGCGGCCCACTCCGGTTCCCGAGCAGCACCCGAGGTGGCAATGAATGGTCAGCCGTCCGCCGACGTCGTCGACCGGATACGGGACATCCCGATCTATCGGGCGTCGATCGAGCGGGGGCACTTCCCCCTGCTCGAAAAGCCCGAGATAGCCCGCGGGTTCCCCGACAACTGGATGACGCCCCGCCTCGCGGAGGCGCTGGCGGCCGGCGAGGCGGAGTTCGTGCTCTCCACCGGCACCAACCACGCCCGCATGCAGATCATTCGCCCGCCGTACTTCCTGCTCAACTCCTACTACCGGCTGTGGAGCGAGCACCCCGACATCTCCACCACCTGGGAGCAGGGCTGCCGACGGGTCTCCCTCACCACCGTGCTGGCCACCGAGCACGTCGCGCGCGTCAACGCGAAGAAGCGCGGGGCCGAGCCGGACCCGGTGCCGACCCTCGCCGACCGGCGGCTCGACGAACGCACCTTCTACGTCAACCTCCGGCTCGACCCGGCCCTTTGGGAGCGCGAAGAGGTCGAGCGGATGCTGCGGGAGATGCGGACGGCCCAGCAGGCCCATCCGCAGGGCCTGTACCACCTCGACTGCTCCGGCTACCACCTGGCACATCTCATACGCAAGGTGACCCAGTGGAGTCTGTGGGACGAATTCCCGCAGCCCGCCAGCATCGTCCACGCCTACGAATACACCCCGGTCAACGTCCGGCGTTTCCTGCGACAGCACTTCACCTGCCCGGTCATCGACCTCTTCGGCAGTACGGAGCTGGGCTACCTCTATTACAGCGACCGCCGCGGGCGTTACCGGCCCTATCTCGACGACATGAGCGTCGAACTCATTCCGGTCGAACCCGGCAGCACCATCCACCACCTCGTCGTGACGAGCGTGCGGAATCCGTACATGCCCCTGATCCGATATCGCTCGGGAGACTGCGTCCGCACCCTCGACGGCAGCCCGGACCCGGACAGGATCTCCAGTTTCTGCGGCCGTGAGAAAGAACTGCTGCCGACCGCGTACGGGCCCGTGGCCCAAGGCGACCTCGACGAACGCGTCGCCGCCGTCTCCTCCCGCGTCTTTCTCCACCAACTGCGGGTGACGGACGACACCGAGGCCGTGCTGCGGTACACGACATTCGACGGCGAACCCCTCGGCGCGGCGGAGGCCACCGCGCTGGAGGACGGCGTCGAGGATCTGATCACTCGCCGGTGCCGGCTCGAACACCACGCCCGTATCCCCATCGGGAAGTCCGGGAAGTACGCCTGGCTCGCCAAGGACCTCTGAACCACCCGTACGCACCACCTGGACGAACCAGCCGGACGCACCACCCGGACAGGAGAACCGTGACCACGCAGCCCATCGTGTCCGCCGACGACCTGACAGCTCTCCTCGGCGAGCGCCTCCACACCGAGGTGGTGGCATACACCACCGCCAGGACCGGCGTGGCCCCCGCCCACGCGGAACGCCAGGTCCTCGAATGCCTGCGGTACCTCTACCTCGTCTCCCGCCACCGCGAGCGGCTCAGTGGCCTCTTCCTGCCGGTCGAGCAGGACATCGACGAGATCTGGCACTACCTCATCCTCCAGACGCGCGAGTACCAGCAGCTGTGCGAGGAACGGCTGCCGGGCCGGTTTTTCATCCACCACCGCAGCATCGGTTACGAGGACTACCAGCAGGAGCCGGGCCGGGAGCAGGCCATCGAGGAGGCGCTGCGCTGGATACCCCTGTACTGCGCGGCCTTCGGCCCGTTCGACGAGGGCGCCCTGCCGCACTGGACGATCGTGCGCTTCCTCCACGAGCGCATGAGCATGTCGCTGGAGGACATCGCCGCGCTGGAACCGCTGGAAGCGGCCGAACCTCTGGAAACGGCATAGCCCGCCCCACCCGGGCATCGCTCCCCCCGCGGGAGACTCTTCGAACTCCTGGAAGGGCAGGGCAGACGGACCATGAGCGAGGTTCCCGAGCAGAAGCGGATCCTGACCGTTCTGGTGGTGTCCCAGGTGCTCAGCGGCGCGGGCCTCGCCGCCGGCATCACCGTCGGGGCGCTGCTCGCCGAGGAGATGCTCGGCTCGACCGGTCTCGCCGGGGT
Source organism: Streptomyces sp. NPDC023527 (assembly GCF_055560115.1). NCBI lineage: Bacteria > Bacillati > Actinomycetota > Actinomycetes > Kitasatosporales > Streptomycetaceae > Streptomyces > Streptomyces sp. NPDC023527. The sequence goes on along the minus strand of NZ_JBVHJJ010000013.1, from coordinate 187,051 downwards.
GCCCAGCGCCCTGTTCACCGCCGGGGCCGCGCTCGGAGCATGGGGCGTGGGCCGGCTCTGCCAGCGCTGGGGCCGCAGACCCGGCCTGGCCCTGGGCTACGGCGTCGGCGCCCTCGGCAGCCTCGGGGTCGTCACGGCGGCCGCCCTCGACAGCGTGCCGCTGCTGTTCCTCTCCCTCCTGGTGTACGGGGCCGGCACCGCGACCAACCTGCTGGCCCGGTACGCGGGCGCGGACCTGGCCTCGCCCGCGCGGCGCGGCCGCGCGGTGAGCACCGTCCTGTTCGCCACCACGCTCGGCGCGGTCGTCGGTCCGACCCTGGTGGGTGCCACCGGAGAGATCGCGCACGCCTGGGGCGTCTCCCGGCTGGCGGGACCGTTCATGCTGGCCGTGGTCGCCTTCACGGCGGCCGCGATCGCCCTGGGCGGCTTCCTGCGCCCCGACCCGCTGCTGCTGGCCCGGGACCTGGCCGCGGCCGCTCCGGCGCCGGAGGCCGCCGGGCACGAGGAGGGGACGCCGGCCGCCCGCACGGACGCGCGCGGCGTCGCCACCGGCACGGCGGTCATGGTCCTCACCCAGCTCGTGATGATCGCGATCATGACGATGACGCCCGTGCACATGCGCGCCCACGGGCACGACACACAGGCGGCCGGGCTGGTCATCGCCCTGCATGTGGGGGCGATGTTCCTGCCGTCCCCGCTCACCGGCCTGCTCGTCGACCGCCTCGGCCGCAGGTGGGTCGCCGCCGCGTCCGGTGCCACCCTGCTCGCCGCCGGTGTCGTCGCCGCCCTGGCGCCACCGCACTCCATGGCGGGCCTCGCCGTGGGGCTCGTCCTGCTGGGCCTCGGCTGGAACTTCGGGCTGATCAGCGGCACGGCCATCGTCACCGACGCGGTACCGCTCGCCCGCCGCGCCTCGACGCAGGGCATGGTCGACGTCGGCATCGCGCTCGCCGGCGCCACCGGTGGCATGGCCTCGGGCGTGGTGGTCGCGTCGAGCGGCTTCTCCGCGCTGGCGGCCGGTGGGGCGGTCCTCGCGCTGGCGATCGTCCCGATACTGGCCCTGACCGCACGCCGACCGCACCCCACCCCGGCCGTGGCCGAACCGGTGAGCGCGACGACGACCGGGGGCGACGCCGAGCGGAGGTGAGAGGACGCCGGTGCGCCGCCGAGCACCGCCCTCCCCGTCACGGGCGGGCTCGGTGGCGGGGCGTGGGGCACGCGTCAGTGCGAAAGGTGCGCCGGCGTGTGCGTGACTTCCTCGATGTCGACGCCCGCCTTCTCCAGCAGCTGCTCCACGAGGTTGTGCAGCGCGCGGGCCGCCGCGACCTCCTCGCCGACACGCTGCTGGTTCGGGTCGTCCGGATGGCGGTTGGTGACGCCGTGCGCCCTCACCTCCGAACCGTCCTGCATCCGCATGACCGCCGCCGCCTGGGTCAGGGCGCCGGCCTCACGGAACTCGATCTCGACATTGCACTTCACGATCGTCTCCATGGCGATCACACCTCCAGCGATTCATGACCCCGCGCCGTCCCGGCCGCCGGGCCCGGCCTGTGCCGTGTTGCCGCGCCGCAACAGATCGACGACCTCCTCGTCCGCGGTCTGGGAGAAGTCCATGTACCACTCGCCGACCGCGAAGAAGAGCCGTGGCGTCATCAGGCAGACCAGCTCGTCCGCCTCGGCGCGGAGCGCCTCCGCCGCGTCGGGCGCGGCCACCGGCACGGCCAGCACCACCCGGCCGGCGCCATGGGCCCGCGCCACCCGGCAGGCGGCCATGGCCGTCGCGCCGGTCGCGACACCGTCGTCGACCACGACGGCCGTACGGCCCTCCAGCGGCACCCTGGGCCAGCCGGCCCGGAAGGTCTCGGCCTGCTGGGCCAGCTTCACCTCCTCGTGCCGCCGCGCCTCGGCGAGGTCGTCCTCGTTCACCCTGCTCATCCGCATGATCTCGCTGTTGAGGACCTGTATCCCGTCCTCGCCGACGGCCCCGAACCCCACCTCCTCGTGGAGCGGCACGCCGAGCTTGCGCACGAGGATCACGTCGAGCGGAGCGGCCAGGGCGCGGGCCACCTCGTACGCCACGGGCACACCGCCGCGCGGCAGCCCCAGGACGACCGTCTCGGGGCCGCGGAGGTGCCCCAGCCGCTCGGCGAGCCGACGGCCGGCGTCCACTCGGTCGCGGAATTCCATGATTCACCTCTGGTCCCGGTAGCCGGCTCCGGAGGGCGAGGAAGGCCCCGCATCCGCTCCGCGTCCGCCCCGTATCGGACACGCATCCGCTCTCTATCCAATATGGCCAGATTCGGGCGGATCGTCCATGCGGGGGCGGCCTGGTCTAAGCGCTGCCCTCGCCGTCCGCGACGCCCGCCTCTTCAAGGGCGGCCCGTACCCGCGCCGCCACCTCCGCCGCCTCGTCGTCCGACGCGTACCGCGTCCGGGGCCAGAAGAACCCCCGCAGACCGTCCTTGCGGTCGCGCGGCACGACATGCATGTGAAAGTGCGGTACGGACTGGCTCACCCGGTTGTTGGCGGCCACGAACGACCCGGCCGCGCCCATGCCGCGCTCCACCGCGCCCGTGAGCCACCGCACCCGCGTGAAGAACGGCCCCACCTCCTCCGCCGGCAGATCGGTGAGCGTCTCGACGTGGAGCCTGGGCACCACCAGCACATGGCCGGGAAAGAGCGGCCGGGCGTCCAGGAAGGCCACCGCCGTCGCGTCCGCGAAGACCAGGTGCCCGGCCGACTCGCCCGCCGCGATCGCGCAGAAAACGCAGTCCATGTCATCGCACCCCTGCTGGTGGCGTATCCGCTGTTCCGGGGGAAGGATCATGCCATGCCCCTCCTCGTCGGAACCTCGGGATGGCAGTACAAGGACTGGCGCGGCGTCCTCTACCCCGCCGACCTGCCGCAGCGGCTGTGGCTGGAGGAGTACGTCCAGCGGTTCGCGACGGTGGAGAACAACAACTCCTTCTACCGGCTCCCGTCGCCCGAGACGTTCGCCGACTGGTGTGGCCGGACGCCGGAGGGCTTCGTCATGGCGGTCAAGGCCAGCCGCTATCTCACCCACATCAAACGGCTCCGCGACCCCGAGGAACCCGTCGGGCGTCTGCTGGGGCACGCCGCCGGGCTGGGCGACCGACTCGGCCCCGTGCTGCTCCAGCTGCCGCCCACGCTCCGCGCCGACCCCGGGCTGCTGGACGCGGCCCTGGCCTGCTTCCCCGCGGAGATCAAGGTCGCCGTCGAGCCCCGGCACGAGTCGTGGTGGACGGACGAGACCCGCTCCGTGCTGGAACACCGCGCCGCCGCGCTCTGCTGGGCCGACCACGACTCACGGCCGGTGACGCCCCTGTGGCGCACCACCGGATGGGGGTACGTGCGCTTCCACTGCGGACGGGCCCGGCCATGGCCGCGCTACGGGCGGCAGGCGCTCACCAGCTGGGTCCGGCGCATCGCCGACACCTGGCCCGACCGCGCCGAGGTGTTCGCCTACTTCAACAACGACCCGGGCGGAGCCGCGATCCACGACGCCGCCGCGTTCGCACAGGCCGCATCCGCATACGGACGCACCGTCAGCCGCACGCCAGGCAAAGGAAGTTGAGGCCGATCGCCCACAGACGCATTGGATGGTGCCCAGCAGGGAACGGGACGGTGGGTTGCGGCGTCTCAGCCAACGTGGCCCGAATGCGCACGGCCCAGGGGGGTGCCGTTCGCAGGGGGAGGGGGCGTACGACATGGACGGGGAGCGGCGGAATTCCTTACTCGCCGGGCGGTACCGGCTCATCGACCAGCTCGGCAGCGGCGGCATGGGAGTGGTCTGGCGCGCCGTCGACGAACTCCTCGGCCGCGAGGTCGCGGCGAAGGAGGTCAGGGCCCCGGATCACCTGAGCGATCAGGACGTACGGGTCCTCTACGCGCGGCTGAAGCAGGAGGCCCGCGCCGCCGCCCGCGTCAACCACCCCAACGTCATCACGGTGCACGACGTCATCGAGCAGGAGGGCCGCCCCTGGATCGTCATGGAGCTCGTGGAGGGCCGCTCGCTCGCCGACGTCCTCCGGCACGACGGCGTCCTCGAACCCAGGCAGGCGGCAAGGGTCGGCTCGATGATCCTCCAGGCGTTGCGCAGCGCGCACGGCTCGGGCGTGCTGCACCGCGACGTCAAGCCCGCCAACGTCCTGATCCAGCCCGACGGCAGGGTCGTCCTCACCGACTTCGGCATCGCCCTGGTCGAGGGCTCCGGAACGCTCACCCGCACCGGCGACCTCGTCGGGTCCCCGGACTTCCTCGCACCCGAACGGGCGCTGGGGGAGCGCCCCGGGGCACCGTCGGACCTGTGGTCGCTGGGCGCCACCCTCTACGCGGCCGTCGAGGGCGTCTCGCCCTTCCGGCGCACCTCGGCGCTGAGCACGCTGCACGCCGTCGTCCAGGAGGACCCGCCGACGCCGGAGCACGCCGGCCCGCTGGCCCCGCTGCTCGAAGGGCTGCTCCGCAAGGACCCACGGGCCCGCATGGGCTCGACGGAGGCGCAGCGGATGCTCGACGCCGTCGCCGCCGGGCACCTGCCCACGCAGCTCGCGGGGCCGGGGGCGGTGCCGGGCCGGGGGTACGTACCGACCGCGGTCGCCACGCCGACTCCGACGCCGACGCCGACGCCCGTGCCCGCACCGGCTCCGACCTCCATGCCGACACCTTCGTCCGTTGCCGCCATGGGGGTGATCGGGCCGCCTGTGCCGGTGTACGGGCGGCTGACGGAGTCCGGCTCCCTGCGCACACCCGTCGGCGGGCCGGGGGCCGGGGGCCCCGTGGTGCTGGGCGGTTATCCGCCGACGGCGCCGGTCGCGCCCGCCCGGCGCCGCCTGGTGGCCCTGTTCTTCGGCTCACTGCTCGCGCTGCTGCTCATCGGCGGCGGAGCCATCGCCGTACTGGCCGCCCGGGGCGGGGAGGACCCGGGCACCGGCCGGTCCGGAGGCGACGTGTCCACGGAGACCTCGCGGCCCACGGACGGCGGCGGCAAGCCGGAGAGCTCCTCGCCGGCCACCGAACCGTCGGTCCGTCCCTCTCCCTCCACCGACCCCACCCCGCCGTCGTCCGGGAGCACGGCCTTGTGCGGCGGGGGCTGGGTGGCGACCTGCCTGCCGAGCTGAGGCGGTGCGCCTCGGCCTTCGAACCTTCATCAGGACCTCTAGGAACCACAGATCGGCTATCGGGGGTGCGTACATGCGGCTGATGTCTGTCCTGTCCGCGGGAGCGGAGCGGAAGTGTGCGCCGGACTTACGGCGCGTCCCGGCCCGGCGCCGCGGGCTCCGGATCGTCTCGCTGCTGACCGTGTCCGCCCTGCTCGGCGGCGCGGGCGTCGCCGGGTGCGGCTCGGCGCAGAAGAAGAAGGCGGCTCAACTCGTCCTGGAGGCCGTGGGGGTGATCGGCGTCGATCCGTTCCTCCGGCACCCGGATGTCGACCTGCGGGGTGTCAACTCCCCGTCCCGGGGCGGCGGCGAGGTGGCGGTGGACGCCCGTGGGGCGTTCGGCGGGACCCGCGGAGCCACCCGGTGCGACAAGGCGCTGCTGATCAAGGAGATCACCAAGGACCCGGCCATGGCCAAGGCGTGGGCCGCGGTACGGAACATCGACTACCGGCGGATCGCCGAGCACATCAACGGCCTGACCGAGGTGAACCTGGAGTACGACACCCTGGTCAAGAACCACAACTACCAGGGCGACGGCCGTACGACCGAGTACCTCTCGGTGCTGCAGAAGGGCGTGCTGGTCCTCAACGAGCCCTACCAGGGGCCCGCGGTCAAGTGCACCTGCGGGAACCCCCTCACGCCGCCGGACCGCGACGTGGACCTGCGGGCGTCGACGTACAAGGGCGTCCACTGGGAGTCCTTCAGCAGCGCGGAGGTCACCGTCATCAAGCCGAGGCCGAAGGACAAGGGCCCGGTGAAGAACATCCCGCTCGTCGACCCGTTCGCGAGCGACAAGGCGTTCGACCGCGCCGTCGGCAGCGACGGTGCCGAGGACTCCAAGGTCTTCCGCTGGAACCCGCCGCCCCGGGCCTCGGGCTCGGCCTCGGCCCCGTCGTCCGGCGGATCCTCGTCCTCGTCGTCGCCTTCGACGTCCGGCTCGTCGACTTCGGATCCGTCCTCCTCCGGTCCGTCGTCCGGCTCGCCCGGCACCGGTGGTCCGACCGCGCCGCCCACGACCGCGACGAAGCCGCCGGTGTCACCGCCCACGAGCGCCGGGCGCCCCTCGACGCCGACCGTCAAGCCCCCGCCCACCTCGGCCAAGCCTCCGTCGTCCGCGGTCCGGCCCCCGTCGTCCGCGGCCAAGCCGCAGTCGCCGACCGAGCCCAAGCCTCCGTCGTCCGCGGTCCGGCCGCAGTCCCCGATCGAGCCCAAGCCTCCGCCGACCCAGCCCAAGCCTCCGCCGACGGCGCCCAAGCCGCAGCCGCCGACCGCGGCCGAGCCCGTGGCTCCGCCGCCCTCCGTGGCGAGGCCCGCCGTGCCGCCGTCCGCCGCCAAACCCGCCGCGCCCACCGCGCACCCGCCCACGGCCGCCGAACCCGCGCAGCCTCCCCGGCAGTCGGCGGCCAAGCCGCCACCCGCGTCCGGCCCCTGAGCGAACCACCCCGGAAGAACCCCTGGTAACCCGGGAAGGGCGGGAAAAGCCGCCAGGGTACGTTGGGTCCCTGCAAGGACGCGATTGTTCACAGGGGTGGAGTATGGGGATGCAGAAAGGCACCAACGTCCGGATTCCGGCACCGGCGGTGCGGATCGAGCTGGGCTGGCGTCCGGCCCCCGGTACGCCGGACGTCGACGCCTCCGCGCTGCTGCTGTCGGCCGGCAAGGTCCGCTCGGACGCGGACTTCGTCTTCTACAACCAGGCCACGCACCCCTCGGGCGCCGTGCGGTACGAAGGCAAGCGGCCGGGCGGCGACACCGTGACCGACGTCCTCTCCGTCGACCTCGCCGCGGTCGAGCCCGCGATCGAGACCGTGGTCCTGGCCGCCTCCGCCGACGGCGGTGCCTTCGGCCAGGTGCCCGGCCTCCACATCCGGGTCCTCGACGCGGCGAGCGGCGCCGAGCTCGCCCGGTTCGACAGCACCGACGCCACGGTCGAGACCGCCTTCGTCCTCGGCGAGCTCTACCGCCGCCAGGGCGAGTGGAAGTTCCGGGCCGTGGGCCAGGGCTACAGCAGCGGGCTGGAGGGGCTCGCCACCGACTTCGGCATCACCGTCGACGAACCCCAGGCGGCGCCCGCCGCGCCCGCCCACGAGCTGCCGAGACAGCCCGTCGCGCAGCCCGCACCGCCCGTACAGCCCGCGCAGGCGCCCGTACCGCCGCCGCCCGCCGCGCCGCCCGCCGCCCCGCCCCAGCCCGTGCGCCTGACGAAGGTCACGCTCACCAAGGACGCGCCGGCCGTCTCGCTCACCAAGCAGGGCGGCACGTCCGGGGCGCTGCGCGTCAATCTCAACTGGCAGGTGCACAAGCAGTTCAAGGGCTGGAGCCAGCGGATCGGCAAGGCCATGGCCATGCACTCCGACCTGGACCTCGACCTCGGCGCGCTGTTCGAGCTCCGCGACGGCAGCAAGGGTGTGGTCCAGGCGCTGGGCAACTCCTTCGGATCGCTGCACCAGCCGCCGTTCATCCACCTCGACGGCGACGACCGGACGGGAGCGTCGGCGGCCGGCGAGAACCTGACCGTCAACCTCGACCACATCGCCGACTTCCGGCGCATCCTCGTCTTCGTGACCATCTACGAGGGCGCCCGCAGCTTCGCCAACCTCAACGCCACCGTCACCCTCCAGCCGCAGCACGGCGCGCCCATCGACTTCTCCCTCGACGAGTGCACCGTGCCCTCCAACGTCTGCGCACTGGCCCTCATCACCAACCACGACGGTGACCTCGTCGTCCAGCGCGAGGCCCGCTATCTGATCCCGGACCGCGGCGTCAGCCCGCAGCGCACGCTCGACCGCGAGTACGGCTGGGGCATGAACTGGACTCCCGGCCGCAAGTGACCCCGCGCGGCCCGCTCAGGGCGCGGCCTCGGGACGGGCGTACGTCCGCCCCTTCCAGGCCGCGCCCCGGCCCTGGTAGTGCCGGCGCGCCGAATCCACGGTCATCAGCAGATACAGCAGGGCTGTGAAGGGCAGCAGCGGCGCCAGCGCCGGCGACTGCCGGTAGTAGCGCAGCATCGGCAGATACGTGCCGGTCATCACCGCCCACGCGGCGGCGCCGGCCGGCAGCGCGGCGGTGTCGCCGGTCAGTGCGCCGGCCACCACGGCCACCGGCGGCGCCAGATACACCACCACCATCCCGGCGACCGTCGCCGCCAGCAGCAGCGGATTGTGGAGCAGCTGGGCGTACGCGCTCCGGGCGACCATCCGCCACAGCGGCCCGAGCCCCGGATACGGCCGCACGCTGTCCACCCGCTCCGCGAGCCCCAGCCAGATCCGGCCACCGGACCGCTGGACCGCCCGTGCCAGCGACACGTCGTCGATCACCGCCTGCCGGATGCTGTCCGGGACCCCGGCCCGCTCCGCCGCCTCGCGCCGCAGCAGCACGCACCCGCCGGCCGCCGCGGCGGTCCGCGCGCCCGGGCGGTTGATCCAGCGGAACGGGTACAGCTGGGCGAAGAAGTACACGAACGCCGGAACGATCAGCCGTTCCCAGAACGTCGCCACCCGCAGCCGCGCCATCAGCGACACCAGGTCCAGACCGTCCGCCCGGGCCGCCGCCACCAGTCGGCGCAGGCTGTCCGGAGCGTGCGCGATGTCCGCGTCCGTCAGCAGCAGGTACTCCGCGTCCGTACGGGCACGGGCCAGCGCCATGCCGTGCCGCACCGCCCACAGCTTGCCGGTCCAGCCGGGAGCGGGCTCACCGGGGGAGCCGACGGTCAACGGCAGCCCGCCCAGCTCCTCCGCCAGGGCGCGGGCCAGCTCCCCGGTCCCGTCCGTACTGCCGTCGTCGACCAGGAAGACCTCCGCCGGGCCCGGATAGTCCTGTGCGAGCAGCGACGGCAGGCTCGACGGCAGCACCCCGGCCTCGTCCCGGGCGGGGACCACGATCGCCACCGGCGGCCACTGCGCGGGCGGCGGGCGTTCCGGCAGCCGGACGTCCGTCCGCCAGAAGAAGCCCTGCCCCAGCAGCAGCCACACCCACGCGGCCAGGGAACCCGACGTGATCCAAGTCAGCGCGCTCACCCGCCGCAGTCTGCCGCACACGGGCCCTTCGCGCGGGTGATCGACGCTCATCCATTAAAGTGACCGGGTGAAGATCGCGCTCATGGACTCCGGCATCGGCCTACTGGCGGCGGCCGCCGCCGCGCACCGGCTGCGACCCGACGCCGATCTCGTCCTCTCCGCCAACCCCGACAGCATGCCGTGGGGACCCCGCACCACCGACGACATCATCGCGCACGCCCTGGGCTGCGCCCGTGCCGCCGCCGCGTACCGCCCCGACGCGCTGATCGTCGCCTGCAACACCGCCTCCGTCCACGCGCTGGCCGCCATACGGGCCGAGCTGGAACCGGAACTGCCGGTCATCGGAACCGTCCCGGCGATCAAGCCCGCCGCGGCCGGTGGCGGACCCGTCGCCATCTGGGCCACCCCGGCCACCACCGGAAGCCCCTACCAGCGCGGCCTGATCCGTGACTTCGCGTCCGGCGTCGAGGTGACCGAGGTGCCCTGCCCCGGCCTCGCCGACGCCGTGGAGCGGGCCGACACCGCGGCCATCGACGCGGCCGTGGCGGCCGCCGCCGCCCTGACGCCGCGGAACGCAAGGGCCGTCGTCCTGGGCTGCACCCATTACGAACTCGTCGCCGACCGCATCCGCGCGGCCGTACAGCCGCTCCTCGGACCCGCGGCACCGCCCGTCGTGCTGCACGGCTCCGCCTCGGCCGTCGTCGCCCAGGCACTGCGCCGCATCGGCGCGGCGCCCGCACCCGACGCGGAGCCGACCGGTGGCCTGACGGTGCTGCGCGGCGGCCGTGAGGCTGCCTTGGAGCCGGCCGCGCTCACCTATGCCGAGGGCAGGTCGCTCACCGAGGTCACCGCCGCGCGTTCCTGACCCGATCCGGTAGCGTCCGCTCGGCACCCCTGCCGCCGTGCCGGAAGGTGAGTAGGCTGCCTGGCATGAGGGACCACTCCAAGGGCCCGCAGGGCCACGAGGGCGAGCGGAAGCCGGACGCGGCCGGATCACCTTCCCCGGTCGACGGCGGTGGCGAACCCGGAGTCTGGACCGGCCGGGCGACCAACCGGGCCCAGTGGCTGCTGGCCGCCGCCGGCGCCGCCTGCCTGGCACTGGGCGTCGAGCTGGCCGTCGACAGCGCGTGGACCTCGAGCCTGGCCCCGCTCGTCATGGCGGTCGTCGGCTGCGTCGCGGCCGGGCTGCTGATGCTCTACGGCACGCTCGCCTTCGTCCATGTGGCCGTACGGGTGGACGAAGAGGCTCTGGAGGTGCGCTGCGGCCACATGGGTGTGCCGCGCACCCGCATCCTGCTCGCCCATGTCGTCGACGCGGACTTCGCACCCCGCGTCACCCCTCGCCAGTGGGGCGGCTGGGGATACCGCTGGCGCCCCGAGAAGGGCACCGCCGTCGTCGTACGCCGTGGCGAGGGCTTCGTCCTCCGCCTGGGGGACGGCCGCACCTTCACCGTCACCGTGGACGACGCGGAGACAGCCGTTCAGGTGATCCGCAAGGGCCTGCGCCTGGCCGCGGGCCGCGGGGCGCCCGCCTGACCCGCGGGCGGGCGGTCAGGGGTGATCACCGGGCCCATTAGGCTCGGCGCATGCCCACCCCTCCCTACATCCGAGAAATCCGCGCCGCCGTCGGCAACCACCTGCTGTGGATGCCCGGCGTGAGCGCCATCGTCCTCGACGACACCGGGCGGGTCCTGCTCGGCCGCCGCGCGGACACGGGCGAGTGGTCGATCATCGGAGGCATCCCCGACCCCGGCGAGCAGCCCGGCACCGCCATCGTGCGCGAGGTCCACGAGGAGACCGCGATCCACTGCGTGGCCGAGCGGGTCCTGCTCGTCCAGGCCCTGGCCCCCATCACCTACCCCAACGGCGACGTCTGCCAGTTCATGGACATCTGCTTCCTGTGCCGCGCGGTGGGCGGCGAGGCACGCGTCAACGACGACGAGTCGCTGGAGGTGGGCTGGTTCGAGCCGGACGCGCTGCCGCCGATGGAGGACTTCGCGGTGACCCGCATCAAGCAGGCCACGGAGGGGGGCCCGACCTGGTTCGAGGGGATGGGGGAGAGGTGAGGCGCTGGGGCCCGGCAGGACCTGGCGGACGGCGAGCCGTCACCCGCTACGAGCACCCCGTCGCCGGCGCATGAACCAGACGCAGGCCCCCAGCAGGGAGACGGCGAACAGGACGATCAGGCCCGTACCCCAGAACCCGCCGGTGAGGCGGACCCCCGCCAGGACCGCCACAGCCGCCACGGCGACCGGCGCCACCGCGAGAGCGAGGACTCTCAGCACGGGGAGGACACCGGCTGCCTTCGGCACCCGGACGGTCCTTCTCCGGTGGCCGTCGTGGCTCCCGGGCGCGCCCGTGCCGTAGTACTCCACCGCTCTGGCGCCGAGTCGCCGGGTGTCCTGCCGGTAGATCACCGCCATGGCCGGCAGCCAGATCAGGGGCAGGACCATTCCGACGAGGATCAGGACCACGATCGAGACGATCGAAAGGGTCCGGCGGAGCCGCCCGTGTTCCTCGCCTCCGCCGACGATCCCCAGGAGGGCCGCCATCCTGACGATCAGCGACCACCGGGTCCGTCGCGGCAGCCGGCCCCGTCCCCCGGAGGCGTGCCGCTTCACCCGTTCCAGTGCCTCGCTCGCCTCCTGGACCGAGGGATACACGTCCTGGAGGAACAACAGGTCCGCGACCCGGTGCTCGCTCTCGGGGTCATGGCCCGCCACGGCGGCCAGTTCGAGCAGCATCCGCGCGCGGGCCAGCAGCGCCGCCACGAAGCTCACGGGAACGAGCACCATGAAGGGCCCGCCCACCGCGGCGCCCTCGACGATCGTCGTCCGTGTGCCATGGATGATGCACACGTCGCCGAGTTCACCGGGCCCGGCGTCGGGCGCGCGTTCCCGCCGCTTGTCGACCGCGATGGCGGCCCGCTTCCCGAAATGACGTACGGCGAAGAACGCCAACTGCTCGGGCATGTGCTCGGGATCGCTCCAGATGACGGGGAGCAGGGCCTGTGCCTCCACCCTCACCGACCCGGTGGAGCGGGCGGAGGTCCCGGGCGGGCCGCCTTCGGGGAGCTGTCGTCCCGGGCTCAACGGCCGTCCTCACGGCCGGAACCGCCGGGCGGCGGGGGCGCGGCGGCGGTCTCCTGGCGGCGCAGCCCCGCCCGGACCGCGCCGACCAGCACACGGGCGGCCACCCCGACGAGCAGGATGTCGGCGAACATCTGGATCATCGTGACGATCCGGGCCGGCTCCGAGCGCGCGACGATGTCGCCGAAGCCGACCGTGCTGAACACGGTGAGTGTGAAGTACAGGGATCCGGTGCGGCTGAGCGGATCGTTGAAGCTGCCGGGCCGGGCCTGCTCGAGCAGGTAGTAGGCGGCGGCGAAGAGCAGCAGGAACAGGGGCACGGTGGTCGCGAGCGTCTCGACGGCCCGCAGCCGCGGCCGGTCCGAGCGGGCGATCGACCGGATCTGCCAGAGGAAGAGCACGAGCACGCAGATCAGGCCGAGGACGAGGCCGACGGCCGCCCCGCCCGTGAACCGCTCGTCCAAGGGAAGCAGGTAGTAGGCGAGGACCAGTCCGCACGCGGTGACCAGCGGGCGCACGGCGGCACGTGCCGGTCCGCGGCGCTGTCCGGCTGCCGGCGGCGGTCTGCCGCCGGCATCGCCTCGCGCGCCCGGGGCGCCCATCGCCGTCAACGGTTCTTCCTCCGCTCCTGTCGTCGGGGGCGTCACGGTGCCGCCGTACGGATCGCCCCGCACCTCTCCGGATCCCGGCACGACGTCCGCCGGCGGGCGAGCAATAGCAATGATCACCATAAGGTCACGAAAGGGACATTCAGCACCCTGGTCGGCTTCGGGTCACCCGGCCGGCCCGATCCCGTGCCCGCGTGGCGAACATCGGAGGGGCCGGGCGAAGATGGAATGAGGCTCGGAACACGGGCCGGGCTCCCGAGGCGAACGCGCCGACGAGGAGACCGACCGAGGGGGCGGACAGCCGGCGCCCGAGGTCCCACCATGGAGGCAGCCATGTCATCCACGCTCCACCCACGAACCGATCATTCCCAGGCCGCGGCCGGCGGGCTGACGGCCTTCGCCGCCGTGATGATGCTGATCGTGGGCTTCCTGGATGTCTTCCGGGGCATCATGGGAATCGTCCACGACGACGTCTTCGTCAGCACCCCCCAATACGTCTTCAGGTTCAACCTGACGGGCTGGGGCTGGATCCACCTGCTCCTCGGGATACTGGCGATCATGGTCGGCGTCGGCCTCTTCAGGCTGAGCCTGTGGGCCAGGATCGCCGGCGTCGCCGTCGCGTCCCTGCTCCTGATCGCCAACTTCCTGTCCATCCCCTACTACCCGCTCTGGTCGATCGTGGCCATCGCCCTGTGCGCCTTCGTCATCTGGGGCCTGTGCGTCGTCCGGCACGACGACGCCTCCCTCGAATGACCGCGGCACCTCCCGGGCGGGCGAGCGGGCGAGATCCCTCTCGTCAATGACGAGCCGTCAAGCCCCTGGCGGCGAACGATGGTTTTTTTCCCCCACCCATGACGTGATCAGCGGGCCGCGTAGCAGTGGATGGTCACGGTCCGGTCTGGCTGCCACCGCTGCTCCACCGTGGCCAGCAATTCCCACCCCAGCCGCTCGTACAGGGCCGTCGCCGCGGTGTCGGAGGCGACCACGTCGAGCACCGGACGCATACCGCGACGTCGCGCCTCCCGCACGGCCCGCTCCATGAGCATCGCGCCGATCCCGTGGCCGCGTGCCTCCGGGGCGACGAACAACCGGCCGACCACCGCGGTCGCGTCGCCGCCCACCCCTTCGCGGGCGCTCCACAGACCGGGTGCCAGATCGCCCGCCCCGCTCCTGGACAGGCCGATGTGACCGACGAGCCGGCCGTCCAGTTCCGCGACCCAGGCCCCGAGCGTGGCGGCCTGTGACAGCCACTCGCCCGGCCGGTCGGGCCAGTTCACCGGATAGCCGTCGCGCTCATGGACCGCGGCGAGCGCCCGGACGCACGCGTCGAGGTCGCCATCGGTGCGCTGCCGGACCCGACGGAACGTACGTCCGCCGGAGGTGCTGACGCTTTCGCTCTCCACCGCGGCATGGAAACACAGCCCGTGGCCCGTGACCAGGCATTTTCGCCACCCTCCAGGTACCGCTCCCGGCCCGCCCGGACACGCTGCCGGACGGGCCGGCGAGGGCTCGGCCGACGAACCTCCGACCGGACCCGCCGCCTCGGGGACGCTCGCCCCTGGGGGCCCTGGTGGGTGGGTTATGTTGAGCCGGACAGGCGAGAAGGAGGCACACCGGTGCCATCAGGGCAGCAGGCACGCGCGCAGGCGTCTGCGATCACCCCGGGAAAGCGGCTCCCGGGGGGTGAGCCACCCCCCGCGGACGGGGTTCGCGCCCTGTTCGGAGGCCACCGGCTGTCCCCCGCGCAACGGCGCATCGCGCAGTACATCACCGACCACCTCACCGAGGCCGCGTTCCTGTCCATCACGGACCTCGCCGAACGCGTGGGCGTCAGCCAGCCCTCGGTGACCCGCTTCGCGACCTCCCTGGGGTTCAGCGGATACCCCGCGCTCCGGGAGGCCCTGCAGCCGCTCGCCCTCAGGACGGTCGCCGGCGTGCCGGACAGCAGGGACGAGGACCGCCGCAACGGTCTCCAGGCCGCCGTCGACGCCGAGATCGCCAACCTGGAGAGCCTGCGGCACGTCCTCGCCGACACCGACCAGGTGCTCGACCTCGGCCGCGACCTCGCCAGGTCCGTGCCCTTGACCATCCTGGGCCTGCGGATCTCCGTCTCGCTGGCGGAGTACTTCGCGTACGCGGCCAAGCGCATCCATCCCGATGTGCGCCTGGTGTCCCGGGGCGGCAGCGTCGCCTACGACGCGCTGCTCCAGTCGCGCGAGGCGGGCGGGACGTGGGTGCTGGCGTTCGCCATGCCCCGGCACGCCAAGGAGACCCTGGCGGCGATGCGGGCCGCGCGCAGCGCGGGGCTGCGGATCGCGCTGATCACGGACCAGACGCTCGGGCCGCTCGTGGAGGAGGCCGATGTGGCGCTCACGGCGGGCACCGGGTCACGGCTCGTCTTCGACTCCTACGCGGCCCCTGGGGTCCTGTCGGCGGGGATCCTCCAGGCCATGGCCGACGCGGACCCCGAGCGCACCCAGCTCAGGCTGGAGAAGTACGAGCAGGCCGCCGAGCAGCACGCCTTCTTCCTCGATCAGTGATCACGCGTCGGCGCCCGGTGGTGCCGGGATTTTCGGCATTTACAGCCCAGGAAGCGAATGAATTTTTTCATACGCTTGCTTACTTGGCGGTAAATATATTTACTACGGGTGGCGCCCGGGACTACGACGGGTCGAACCCCCCGTACCGCGCTCGCGACGGCGAGCCCCGGCGCCACGTGGACGAACATCCCGGGACGACACCTCCTCGTCGGCCCGACGGTGTTCCGTTCGGGCGGTCCGCTCCCCTCGGATCCACCCCCGGCGGCCCGGTACACCCCCTGGGCCGGGCCGCCGGTAATCCGCCCCGGCCCCGGCCCCGCGGGCTCAGCCGATCGGCTCCGCCTCCTGCGCCTTCCCCGGCACCTCCGCTCCCGGCCGGTCGAACTGGGTGCGGTACAGCTCCTCGTACCGGCCGCCCGCCGCGAGCAGATCGCTGTGGGTGCCGCGTTCCACGACCCGCCCGTCCTCGATCACGAGGATCAGGTCGGCCGCCCGCACCGTGGACAGGCGGTGGGCGATCACCACGGCGGTACGGCCCTCCAGCGCCTCTGCCAGCGCCTCCTGCACCGCGGCCTCGGAGGTCGAGTCGAGGTGGGCGGTCGCCTCGTCGAGGATGACGACGCGCTGCCGGGCCAGGAGCAGGCGGGCGATCGTCAGCCGCTGCCGCTCACCGCCGGAGAGCCGGTAGCCGCGCTCGCCGACGACCGTGTCCAGCCCGTCGGGCAGGGAGGCCACCAGGCCGTCGAGCCGGGCCCGGCGCAGCGCCTCCCAGACCTCGTCCTCGGTGGCCCCGGGCCGGGCCAGCAGCAGGTTGGCCCGTACCGAGTCGTGGAAGAGGTGGCCGTCCTGGGTGACCATGCCGAGCGTCTCGCGGATGGACGCGGCGCTCAGGTCGCGCACGTCGACGCCGCCCAGGCGTACGGATCCGGCGTCGGCGTCGTACAGCCGCGGCAGCAGCTGGGCGATCGTCGACTTCCCCGCGCCGGAGGAGCCGACCAGGGCCACCATGCGGCCGGGTTCGGCGCGGAAGGAGACGCCGTGGAGCACCTCCGTGCCGCCGCGGGTGTCCAGGGTGGCGACGTCCTCCAGGGAGGCGAGGGAGACCTTGTCGGCGGAGGGGTAGCCGAACCGGACGCCGTCGAACTCGACGGACACCGGCCCGTCCGGCACCCGGCGGGCGTCCGGCTTCTCGGTGATCAGCGGCTTGAGGTCGAGGATCTCGAAGACCCGCTCGAAGCTGACCAGGGCGCTCATCACCTCGACGCGGGCGCCCGCGAGGGCGGTCAGCGGAGCGTAGAGGCGGGTGAGGAGCAGGGCGAGCGCGACGACGGCTCCCGGCTCCAGGCTGCCGCGCAGCGCGTAGAAGCCACCGAGCCCGTAGACCAGGGCCAGCGCCAGGGCCGAGACGAGGGTGAGGGCGGTGACGAACGCGGACTGGGTCATCGCGGTCCGTACGCCGATGTCCCGCACCCGGCGGGCGCGGGTGGCGAACTCGGCCGACTCGTCGGCGGGCCGGCCGAAGAGCTTGACGAGGGTGGCGCCGGGCGCGGAGAACCGCTCGGTCATCTGGGTGCCCATGGCGGCGTTGTGGTTCGCCGCCTCGCGCTGGAGTCCGGCCATACGGGAGCCCATCCGGCGCGCGGGCACGACGAAGACGGGCAGCAGGGCGAGGGCGAGCAGGGTGATCTGCCAGGAGATGCTGAGCATCACGGCGAGCGTCAGCAGCAGGGTGACGACGTTGGAGACCACGCCGGACAGGGTGTTGCTGAAGGCGCGCTGGGCGCCGATGACGTCGTTGTTGAGGCGGCTGACGAGCGCCCCGGTCCGGGTGCGGGTGAAGAAGGCGACCGGCATCCGCTGGACGTGGTCGAAGACCGCGGTCCGCAGGTCGAGGATGAGCCCCTCGCCCAGGGTGGCGGACAGCCAGCGGGTGAGCAGGCCCAGGGCCGCCTCGGCGACGGCGATCAGGGCGAT
The DNA here is from genome assembly GCF_055560115.1 of Streptomyces sp. NPDC023527. Taxonomy (NCBI): domain Bacteria; kingdom Bacillati; phylum Actinomycetota; class Actinomycetes; order Kitasatosporales; family Streptomycetaceae; genus Streptomyces; species Streptomyces sp. NPDC023527. The sequence goes on along the minus strand of NZ_JBVHJJ010000013.1, from coordinate 169,647 downwards.
GAGGAGGGCGAGCCGGGTGACCCTGCCGGTGTCGTCACCGCGCACGATCGCGTCGACGACCCGGCCGGCCAGCACCGGGGTGGCCACCGCGAGGAGCGCCGTGACCACGCTCAGCAGCAGGAACTGGCCGATCCGCCGCCGGTGCGGCCGTGCGAAGGCGGCGACGCGGCGCAGGGTCGCCCGGGAGAAGGGGCGCCGGTCCCGCTGTGCGTTCATCGCGCTGTGCAGCGATGTCCAGGCGGTGACTTCCATGTCCACGAGGTTCCTCCGAGTCGTCGAGCCACTGGAACTCGGACTGTAGAACCTCAACCAATCTTGAGATCAAGTCATTCCTGCGGACCGCACCCGAACGGTTCGCCCGGCACCGCGGAACCCCGTGGCCGGGGCGGGCGCGCATCGGCGTCCGCCCCGGCCACGGCTGTGTCAGGAAGCGCCTCCGGGCAGGCTGCCCCGGACCTCGCGGGCCGCCGTGACCAGGTTCTCCAGGGAGGCCCTGACCTCCGGCCAGCCGCGGGTCTTCAGGCCGCAGTCCGGGTTGACCCAGAGCCGTTCGGCGGGGATGGCGCCGAGGCCCTTGCGCAGCAGGGCCGCCGCCTCCGCCGCGCTCGGGACGCGCGGGGAGTGGATGTCGTAGACACCGGGGCCGACCTCGCGGGGGTAGCCGGCGCCGGCCAGTTCGTCGGCGACCCGCATGTGCGAGCGGGCGGCCTCCAGGCTGATCACGTCGGCGTCGAGGTCGTCGATGGCCCGGAGGATGTCACCGAACTCCGCGTAGCACATGTGCGTGTGGATCTGGGTCTCCGGGCGGACGCCGCCGGTGGTCAGGCGGAACGCCTCGGTGGCCCAGGCGAGGTACGCGGCGTGCCCGGCGGCGCGCAGCGGGAGGGTCTCGCGCAGGGCGGGCTCGTCCACCTGGATCACGGAACTGCCCGCGGCCTCCAGGTCGTCGACCTCGTCGCGCAGGGCGAGCGCCACCTGGCGGGCGGTCTCGCCGAGCGGCTGGTCGTCCCGGACGAAGGACCAGGCGAGCATGGTGACCGGACCGGTCAGCATGCCCTTGACCGGGCGGTCGGTGACCGACTGCGCGTACGACGTCCAGCGGACCGTCATCGGGTCGGGACGGGAGATGTCACCGGCCAGGATCGGCGGGCGGACGTAGCGGGTCCCGTAGGACTGGACCCAGCCGTGCCGGGTGGCGAGATAGCCGGTGAGCCGCTCGGCGAAGTACTGGACCATGTCGTTGCGCTCGGGCTCGCCGTGCACCAGGACGTCGATGCCCGCCTTCTCCTGGAAGGCGAGGACCTCACGGATCTCGGCCTCGATGCGCTCCTCGTACGCCGCGCCGGTGATGCGGCCGGCGCGCAGGTCGGCGCGGGCGGTGCGCAGTTCGGCCGTCTGCGGGAACGAGCCGATGGTGGTCGTCGGCAGCAGCGGCAGCCGCAGATGTGCGCGCTGGGCGGTGGCCCGCTCGGGGTACGGGTGCGAGCGGCGGGCGTCGGCGTCGGTGACGGCGGCGGCGCGGGCCCGTACCGCCGGGTCGCGGGTGAGGGCCGAACCCGCGCGGGAGGCGAGGTCGGCGCGGTTGGCGGCGAGCTCGGCCGCGATGGTGTCGGTGCCCTGGGCCAGCCCCCGGGCCAGGGTGACGATCTCGGTGGTCTTCTGGCGGGCGAAGGCGAGCCAGCGGGCGATCTGCGGGTCGATGTCGCGCTCGGCCGCGGCGTCCAGCGGGACGTGCAGCAGGGAGCAGGACGAGGACACATCCACCCGGCCGGCGAGGCCGAGCAGTGTGCCGAGGGTGGCCAGGGACTTCTCGAAGTCGTTGAGCCAGACGTTGCGGCCGTCGACGACGCCCGCGAGGAGCCGCTTGCCGGGCAGCCCGCCGGCGGCCGCGAGGTCGTCGAGGTTGGCGGCGGCGGGGCCGGTGAAGTCGAGGGCGAGCCCGTCGACGGGTGCCTTGGCGAGCACCGGAAGGGCCTCGCCCAGCCGGTCGAAGTAGGAGGCGACCAGCAGCTTCGGCCGGTCGGCGGCACCGCCCAGCTCACGGTAGGCGCGGGCGGTGGCGTTCAGCTCCGCCGGGGTGCGGTCCTCTACGAGGGCCGGTTCGTCGAGCTGCACCCACTCCGCGCCGGCGGCCCGCAGGTCGGCGAGCACCTCCGCGTACACCGGCAGCAGCCGGTCGAGGAGGGTCAGCGGCTCGAAGTCGGCCGCGATGCCGGGGGCGGGCTTCGCCAGCAGGAGGTAGGTGACCGGGCCGACCAGCACCGGGCGTGCTTCGAGGCCGAGCGCGAACGCTTCCTTCAGCTCGGCGACCTGCTTGCCGGAGTCGGCGCGGAAGACGGTGTCGGGGCCGAGTTCGGGGACGAGGTAGTGGTAGTTGGTGTCGAACCACTTGGTCATCTCCAGCGGCGCCACCTCCTGCGTGCCGCGGGCCATCGCGAAATAGCCGTCCAGGGCGTCCGCTGCGACGGCCGCGCGGTGCCGGGCGGGGATCGCGCCGACCATCACGGTGGTGTCGAGGACGTGGTCGTAGTACGAGAAGTCGCCGGTCGGCACCTCGTGGACGCCGGCCTCGGCGAGCTGCCGCCAGTGCGTACGGCGGAGTTCGGCGGCGGTATCCCGGAGGGCGCCGGCGGTGACGCGGCCCTTCCAGTAACCCTCGATGGCCTTCTTCAGTTCGCGGTTCCGGCCCTGACGGGGGTAGCCGTACACGGTGGCGCGTGCTGCCGCGGCTGCGGACTTGCTGGTCAAGGAACTCTCCTTCGCGAGCTTTTCCCATACGATTCCGGGACGGCTCGAAGGCGCGAAGGGACGGCGAACCGGGCGGACCACGACGCTCTCTCGCCGCGCGTGCCCGCCTGATACGTAACGCCGACCCGCCCTCGAGGTCACCGGGATCTCCGTGCGCGAACGGTCGCGCACGGGCAGTGGCAGGTCTTCGGACTCGCGGGCACGTCCGCCGAAAGAGGCAGACACCTACTGGCCGTCGCTTCCCGGACCCGGCCGGGTCCAGTGCGTATGACGGCGGTCGTTCCCGCTCACCGCTGCGGGGCAGTCCCGGATTCCCACCGGGTTCCCTCTTGCGACGCGCCTGCCTGGCGGGCAGGGGCGAACCAGCTGCACTGATCACCCTAGGCGCTGAAGCGCGCCCCGGATAGGGCTGTTCGGATTGCGGACATAGGGTTGTTCGGATACGGGCAGTGGACATCGGAACCCGTGGAGCCACGGTTCCCATGAGCGGGAGGGACGCGGGGCGACCCCCTTCGCCGCCCCGCGCCGCTCCCGCGGCGGCCCGGACCCCTCGGCCCCGGCCGCGACCCGGGCCCCTCAGCCCCGGTCGTAGAGGTGGAATCCCCGGCCCGACTTCCGTCCCAGCAGCCCCGCCTCCACCATCCGCTGCAACAGCGGCGGCGGGGCGTAGAGGGGCTCCTTGAACTCGTCGTAGAGGGATTCCGCGATGGAGGCGACGGTGTCCAGGCCGATCAGGTCGGCCAGCTTCAGCGGCCCCATCGGATGGGCGCAGCCCAGCTCCATCCCGGCGTCGACATCGGCGGCGGAGGCGAAGCCGGATTCCGCCATCCGCACCGCCGCCAGGAGGTAGGGGATGAGCAGCGCGTTGACGACGAAACCGGCCCGGTCCTGGGAGCGCACCACGGTCTTGCCGAGGACCGCCGTCGCGAAGTCCTCGGCGACGGCGGCCGCTTCGGCGCTCGTGTGCAGCGAGGTGACGATCTCCACCAGCGGCATCACCGGCACGGGGTTGAAGAAGTGCAGGCCCAGCACCCGGTCGGCGCGCCGGGTCGCCATGCCCAGGCGCATCACCGGCAGGGAGGAGGTGTTGGTGGCCAGGACGGCCTCCGGGTCCTCGACGGTCTTGTCGAGGGCGGCGAAGACCTCGGCCTTGGCGTCGGCGTTCTCGACGACGGCCTCGACGACGAGCTGCCGGTCGGCGAGGCCGTCCAGGTCGCCGGTGAAAAGCAGCCGGGCGAGGGCGTCCTCGGCGGCGGAGGCGTCCGTCTTGCCGCGCTCGACGGCACGCTCCAGCGAGCGGGCGACCCGCTCGCGGGCCCGCCGGGCCGCGGTGGCGTCGGCCTCGCAGACCACCGTGTCGAGCCCGGCGCGGGCGCAGACCTCGGCGATGCCGGCGCCCATCCGGCCGCCGCCGACCACTCCGACCCGCTGGATGCCCGCGCTGAGGGCCTGTGCCCCCTTCTCGTCGAGGGGCCGGCCGGGCGGAAAGGTGAGAGTCATACGTACTCCTGAGCCGGAGGGGACGGGCCGGGCCGGGGCGGGCCGGCCCGTCGAGGGTCGCCTAGTGGAACTGCTCCTCCTCCGTGGAGCCGCGCAGGGCGAGCGTCTCCGCGGCGGGGTTGAGGGCCGTGCTGACGAGGTCGAAGTAACCGGTGCCGACCTCGCGCTGGTGCCTGACGGCGGTGAACCCGTGCTCCTGGGCGGCGAACTCCCGCTCCTGGAGGTCGACATAGGCGGTCATGCCGTGCTCGGCATAGCCGCGCGCGAGGTCGAACATGGCATGGTTGAGCGAGTGGAAACCGGCCAGCGTGATGAACTGGAAGCGGTAGCCCATCGCGCCCAGCTCGCGCTGGAACTTCGCGATCCGGTCGTCGTCCAGCGCCGCCCGCCAGTTGAAGGACGGCGAGCAGTTGTAGGCGAGCAGCTGGTCGGGGTATTCGGCGTGGATCGCCTCGGCGAACTCGCGGGCCTGCGCGAGGTCCGGCGTGCCGGTCTCCATCCACAGCAGATCGGCGTACGGGGCGTACGCGAGCCCACGGGCGATCACCGGTCCCATGCCGGGCTCGACCCGGTAGAAGCCCTCGGCGGTGCGCTCCCCGGTGCAGAAGCGGGCGTCCCGCTCGTCGACGTCGCTGGTGAGGAGGTTGGCGGCGAGCGCGTCCGTACGGGCCACGAGCACGGTCGGCACATCGGCGATGTCGGCCGCCAGCCGGGCGGAGTTGAGGGTGCGGATGTGCTGGGCGGTGGGGACCAGGACCTTGCCGCCCAGGTGGCCGCACTTCTTCTCGGAGGCCAGCTGGTCCTCGTAGTGGATGCCCGCCGCACCCGCGGCGATCATCGCCTTGGTCAGCTCGAACGCGTTGAGCGGGCCGCCGAAGCCGGCCTCGGCGTCGGCCACGATCGGGGCCAGCCAGTCCGTGCCGGAGCCGTCGCCCTCGGCGGTGGCGATCTGGTCGGCCCGCAGCAGGGCGTTGTTGATCCGGCGGACCACGGTGGGCACGGAGTTGACCGGGTACAGGCTCTGGTCGGGGTAGGTGTGCCCGGCCTGGTTGGCGTCGGCGGCGACCTGCCAGCCGGAGAGGTAGATGGCCTGCAGCCCGGCCTTCACCATCTGCACGGCCTGGCCGCCGGTGAGCGCGCCGAGGGCGTGGACGTAGTCCCGCTCGTGGAGCTGCCGCCACAGCCGCTCGGCGCCGCGCCGGGCCAGGGTGTGCTCCTCACGGACGCTGCCCGACAGCCGCACGACGTCCTGCGCGCCGTACGTCCGCTCCACGCCCCGCCAGCGCGCGTCGTCGGCCCACCGCCGCGTGAGCTCCTCGGCTGTCGTCGTCCCTGCCTGCGCCATGACCGTCTCCCGGTGTCGCGACGGGCGGAACCGCGTCGGGTCTCCGCCGTCGAACGTTGTCGTTGGATGGGTGTCGCCGAACTTCTGTCAAGGGTGCGAAGAGGGATCGCTCCCCTCGGTGACAGGCGGCCCGCCGTGCCCTCATCGCCCTGCCCGGTACGAGAGTCGCGGCGTACCGGCGGGCCGCGCTACGACTCTGGCAGTGGCACTCAGTGCCATCAACCATGGCCCGATGCCAATTTCTGCGAATCTTCCCGCCCGGTTCTGCCAACTCTGCCAATCCCACACGCCGGTGCTCGGCTACGGTGTGCGGGTGAGCAAGACATACGCGGGAGCGCGGCTGCGGCGACTGCGCGAGGAACGGCGGCTCAGCCAGGCCGAGCTGGCCCGGATGCTCGCCATCTCGCCCAGCTACCTCAACCAGATGGAGCACGACTCGCGGCCGCTGACCGTGCCCGTACTGCTGCGCCTGACCGAGGCGTTCGGGGTCGACCCCGGCTTCTTCTCCGAGCGCGACACCAGCCGCGTCCTGGCGGACCTGCGCGAAGCCCTCGCCGACGAGATCGCCGCCGCCCGCGTCTCGCCCTCCGACCTCTCGGAGCTCGCCTCCCGGCTGCCGGCCGTCGCGGCGGTCCTGCTCGACCTGGGCCGGCGCAACCAGGCACTGACCGAGCGCCTCGCCGAGGCCGCCGACGGCCGCGGCACCGACGACCCGGCCGTGCCGCGCTCACCGCACGAGGAGATCCGCGAGTTCTTCTACCGCCGCCGGAACTACCTCCACGACGCCGACATCGCCGCCGAGGAACTGGCCGGCGCGATCGGCATCCGCCCCGGTGAGGTGATCGGAGCCCTCACCACCCGGCTCACCGAACGCCACGAAGTACGCCTCGCCGCGTGCCCCGACCGGCCGCACCACTACGACCCCGACGGCCGCGTCCTGCGCCTGTCGCCCCGGCTGCGCCCCGGTCAGCAGGCGTTCCGGATGGCCACCCAGCTCGCCCTCCTCGAATACGACGACGAGCTCACCCGGCTCGCCTCGGAGGACTACGAGCAGGGCTCCGCCACCGCCTCCCTCGCCCGGATCGGCATCGCCAACTACTTCGCCGCCGCGCTGCTCCTGCCGTACGGCGAGTTCCACGCGGCGGCGGAGGAACTGCGCTACGACATCGAGCGGCTCACCGACCGCTTCGGCCTCGGCTACGAGACCGTGTGCCACCGGCTCAGCACACTGCAACGCCCCCGGTTGCGCGGGGTGCCGTTCTCCTTCGTACGGGTCGACCGCGCGGGCAACATGTCCAAGCGTCAGTCGGCCACGGGCTTCCACTTCTCCCGGGCCGGCGGCACCTGTCCGCTGTGGAACATCTACGAGGCGTTCGCCGCCCCCGGCCGGATACACGTCCAGATCGCCGCCATGCCGGACGGACAGCGCCACCTGTGGACCGCCCGTACCGTCACCCGCCACCGGGGCGGCTGGGGCGACCCGGGCAAGACCTTCGCCATCGGGCTCGGCTGCGAGATCCGGCACGCCTCCCGGCTCGTCTACTCCGACGGGCTCGACCTCGACAACGCCCACGCCGCCACCCCGATCGGCATGGGCTGCCGGATCTGCGAACGCCTGGACTGCCCCCAACGGGCGGTGCCACCGCTGGGACAGCCGCTGGCCATCGACGAGAACAGCGGTACGTTCGTGCCATATCCGGTCCTGGAGCGGAAGGGTCGCTGATGGGGCGGCATCGATATCCGGTCCGCGGGCGGTGAATGGACCGACGGCGCACATACATGACCGGCGCGACTCAGCGCGCGTACAGGCCCCCGAAGCACTCCTCTCCATGGCCCGCCTGCCCGCCGTGGATCACGACGCCGGGCGCAGGTGTCCGTCGTATGCGCCGGTCGTCAGGTAGCGCCGCATGAGCCGCAGGATTCCCTGCGCCCGCTGCGGCCCCCAACCCAGAACGGCCGCATTGGGGGAGCTCAGCACGAAATTCAGGATGATCATGTCGCGCATGACCAGGAACTCGTCGAAACGGTCGGCCGACGGCGGAAGTGCGCGCACCGACCGATAGCCGTGGAGATACTGAAGGTCGTGCGGCTGTCCTGGACCGCGCCCGCCATCCTCATTCGAGACCCCCGTCGCCCCCCGTGGACCCGGTGGGGACGTCGGCGGTGCGGCGGGAGCGCAGCAGTTCCAGTACCAGCGGCAGCAGCGAGAGCACGACGACCGCGCCGACGATCGGCAGGAGATAGCGGTCCGCGTTCGGCACCGCCGAGCCCAGCGCGTAGCCGGCCAGGACCAGCCCGACCGTCCACACCAGCCCGCCGACGGCCTGCCACACGGCGAACGTGCGCGGCGCGACCCCGAGGGCCCCGGCCAGCGGGTTGAGCACCGTACGGACCACCGGCACGAACCGCGCCAGGACGATCGCTCGGGCGTGCCCGTACCGGTCGAGGAGCTCCTCCGCCCGCGCGGCCCCTTCGTGCAGCCGGCGGTTGCGGGAGCGGGTGAGCAGGGCGCGCCCGCCGCGCCGCCCGAGGACGTACCCGCACTGCGCGCCCACCAGGGCACCGGCGACCGAGGCGATCAGCACCTGTGTCAGGTCCAGATGCGGGCCGGAGTGCGCGCCCGCCCGGCACAGCAGGCCGGCCGTGAACAGCAGGGAGTCGCCGGGCAGGAAGAAACCGATCAGCAGGCCGGTCTCGGCGAACAGCACCACGGCGATGCCGAGCGCGCCGAACGCCGCGAGCAGTGAGGAGGCGTCCAGGAGATTGACCGCCAGAGCGGCGGAGGGCTGTGCGAGCACGTCTGCGTGGCCTCCCATGACCGGGCCATGACCGAGTCATGACCGAGCGCGGGCACGCCGGTGCGGGCCCCACCGCCCACCACGGCGTGGGCGGCCTTCGGGACGTGTAACGAGCCGGGCGGGCGGACGGTTCGCCCCCATGGGATCGCCTGGTCGGCGCCCTGGCGTATTTCATATCGCCGATTCATCAATCCGAGGGAACCCGGAGGGGATTGCGAACATGCCCGGACGGCTCCGCCGGAGCGGGCGAGCCGCCCTCTTGTGCGCCCTATCCGACGAGCAACCCGCTTTGCTAAAGTGTCTGCCGAGATCCTGCCGAACACAGTCGGGGGGCGCCGAAGATGGACCGCGAAAGCATATGACCGACCGCTCGCCGTCCAGGGCGAGCGCGACCGTCTCCCGCCGCCAGCAAGCGAACTGACGAGCCGTCATCCGGGGCTGCCCCGGCCCGTGAACGGGCCGAAATCCGCAGGCTGTCGCCCCGACCGCCGTCCCTCGCGATGCGCACCGGCAACACCTCTGGGCGCCTGACGCCCACTCGGCCGTGGATATCCGTCCTGCTCGGGCCGAACGCAGGGACGCGCATGAAAACTCTTCGAGCGGTCCGCGAGTCTCCGCTCGCATTGCGATTGCTATTCATCAATCACTTTGGGGTGGACATTGGTTTCTATCTACTGATTCCCTTTTTGGCGGCCTATCTGAAAGAGGATCTCGGGCTGTCCGCGGCCCTGGTCGGGCTGGTGCTCAGCGTGCGCAACCTCAGCCAGCAGGGCCTCTTCGTCCTCGGCGGCACGGCGTCCGACCGCGTCGGCGCCCGCACCGTGATCATCGCCGGATGCGCCCTGCGCACCGCGGCGTTCGCGCTCCTCACCTTCGGCTACTGCCGGCCGCTGCTGCTCAGCGCCTCCGTCCTCTGCGGCCTGGCGGGGGCGCTGTTCTACCCCGCCGTACGCACCTACGTCGTCCAGGAGGCCGGAGAACGCAGAGCCGAGGTGTTCGCCCTGCTCAACGCCTTCTCCACCAGCGGCTCCCTGGTCGGGCTCCTCCTGGGCGGCCTGCTGCTCCTGACGGACTTCCGCATCGCCGCGCTGGTGGCGACCGGCGTCTTCGCCGCGCTGACCGCGGCCCAGGCGGTCGCCCTCCCGCCGCGCCCGGTCGGCGGCGTCCGCGAGACGGTGCTGAGGGGCTGGCGCGAGGTCTTCGGCAACCGCCGGTTCATGTGTTTCTGCTCGGCCACGGCCAGCCTGTTCATCCTGCAGAACCAGCTCTTCGTGCTGCTGCCCGAGGGGGCACGGCAGGTCTCCGGCTGGGGCGGCGCGGCGGGGCTGCTGCTGGCCTCCGGGGCGGTGGCGACCCTGCTGTTCCAGTTCCGCATCACCACGACGCTGGAGCGGCGCGGCGGGGAGGCCCGTTGGGTGGCGGCCGGGTTCGCGCTGATGGGCCTCGGCTTCGTACCGCCCCTGCTGATCTGCGGCGCAGAACCGCCGGAGCACCACGAGGTGGTGCCCCGCCTGCTGGTCATGACCGCCGGATCGCTGCTGCTGTACTTCGGCGGCATGGTCGCCTACCCATCGGTCATGGAGCTCATCCCGCGCTTCGGGCGCGAGCGCCTGACCGGCACCTATTTCGGACTGTTCTACGTGGTCTCGGGCACGACGGCGGCCGCCGGCAACGCCGTCGTCGGCTGGGCCATGGACCTCGCCGACCGCACCCGCCGGCCCTGGCTGCCCTGGCTGACCTGCCTGTTCTTCGGACTGGCGTCGGCGCTGGCCGTGGTCTGGCTGCACCGCGCCCGCGCGCTGCCGGGCCGGGTGGTCCCGGCGGGGCGGCGGGCCGCCCTCCGGCCCGGCCGGAGCCCCGGCGCGGTCCCGCTGCCCGGTCAGGCGCACACCGCGGACGACGTGCCGGAGAGCCCGCCCCGCTGAGCGCGCCCGGCGCGGCCCCGCCGCCCGGCACGTCTTGCGCGGCCGGGCGGCGCGCTGCAAGGTCGAGGCATCGAGCAGGAGGAGGACACCCGTGCCCATCGCGACGGTGAACCCGGCGACCGGCGAGACGCTCAAGACGTTCCCCGAGATGGGGGCCGAGGAGATCGAGCGGCGCCTGGCCGCCGCGGCCTCGGCGTTCCGGCGCTACCGCACCACGGACTTCCCCGAACGGGCGCGCCTGATGAGCCGCGCGGCCGACCTCCTGGAGGAGGACCAGGAGAGCGTGGCCCGCACCATGACGACCGAGATGGGCAAGCCGCTGGCCGCCGCCCGCGCCGAGGCGGCCAAGTGCGTCAAGGCGATGCGCTGGTACGCGGGGCACGCCGAGATCCTGCTGGCCGACGAGGAGCCCTCCGAGAGCGAGGTGCGCGACTCCGGCGCCGCGTACGCCCGCGTCCACTACCGCCCCCTCGGCGTGGTCCTCGCCGTGATGCCGTGGAACTTCCCGCTCTGGCAGGTCGTCCGCTTCGCCGCCCCCGCCCTCATGGCGGGCAACGTCGGGCTGCTCAAGCACGCCTCGAACGTGCCGCAGACCGCGCTGTACCTGGAGGACCTCTTCCGCCGCACCGGGTACCCCGACGGCTGCTTCCAGACCCTGCTGGTCGGCTCCGGTGCCGTCGAGGGCATCCTCCGCGACCCCCGGGTCGCCGCCGCGACGCTCACCGGGAGCGAGCCGGCCGGGCGCTCGGTCGCCGCGATCGCCGGCGACGAGATCAAGAAGACCGTGCTGGAACTGGGCGGCAGCGACCCCTATGTGGTGATGCCGTCGGCCGACGTCGACCGCGCGGCGCGGACCGCCGTGACCGCCCGGGTGCAGAACAACGGCCAGTCGTGCATCGCCGCCAAGCGGTTCATCGTGCACACCGACGTCTACGACGCCTTCAGCGAGCGGTTCGCGGCCAGGATGGCGGAGCTGACCGTCGGCGACCCGATGGACGGCTCCACCGACGTCGGCCCGCTGGCCAGCGAGCGGGGCCGCGCCGACCTGGAGGAGCTCGTCGACGACGCCGTCCGGCGCGGCGCCACGGCGCTGTGCGGCGGGCAGCGGCCCAAGGAACAGCCCCGGGGCTTCTTCTACGAACCGACCGTCCTGGCCGGCATCACCCCCGAGATGCGCGTCCACCGCGAGGAGACCTTCGGCCCGGTCGCCACCCTCTACCGGGTGCGCGACCTCGACGAGGCCGTCGAGATCGCCAACGACACCCCCTTCGGCCTCAGTTCCAACGTCTGGACCCGCGACCGGGGCGAACAGGAGCGCTTCGTACGCGACATCGAGGCCGGCGGCGTCTTCTTCAACGGCATGACCGCCTCGCACCCGGCCCTGCCCTTCGGCGGCGTCAAGCGCTCCGGCTACGGACGCGAGCTGTCGGGCCACGGCATCCGCGAGTTCTGCAACGTCACCACGGTCTGGCACGGCGCCGAGCCCGACGACGAGGGGTGACCGGGGCCCGCCCGGCCCCCGGCGCTCAGTCCAGCAGCGCCGCCGCGACCCGGAGGTCGGCGACCAGGCCCGCGTACGCGGCCTCCCGGGCGGCGCTGTCGGCGCGCAGCACGGCCGAGGGGTGGATGGTCGCCACGAGCGAGCCGGTGCCCGCGCCGTCGCCGTCCAGGGACGGCATCGGCAGCGCGACACCGCGCTCCTCGGTCACCCGGAACGAGGGGCCGAGGAGGGCCTTGCCGGCCGTGGCGCCGAGCGCCACCACCACCTCCGGGTCGATCAGCCGCACCTCCTCCACCAGCCAGGGCCGGCACGCGCTGATCTCGCGCAGACCGGGCGCCTTGTGGATGCGGCGCTTGCCCCGGGCCGCCTGCTCGAACTTGAAGTGCTTGACCGCGTTCGTGACGTACGTCCACGCCGGATCGATCCCCGCCTCGTCGATCGCCCGGCGCAGCACACCGCCCGCGGGGCCGACGAAGGGCTGCCCCTGACGGTCCTCCTGGTCGCCCGGCTGCTCTCCCACCAGCAGCAGGCGCGCGGAGGTGTCACCGGCACCGAAGACCGTCTGGGTGGCCTCCCGGTACAGCGGGCAGCCCCGGCAGTCCCCGGCGGCCTCCCGCAGGCGCGCCAGTCCGGCCTTCTCGGGGACGAAGGGCCGCGCGTCGTAGCCCTCCGGGGCCCCGCTCGTCCGGGCTCTTCCCGCCACGGCACCTCCAGAACGCTCGGCCCCTCCCGTGCGGTCCAGTGTGCCCCCGCCTGGCCGACGGCTCCACCGATGGCACGATGCCGCCGCGTCTGGTCACCTGGAAGAGGTGGCCGGACCCACGGGCCCGGTGGGGCCGGCGCCCGAGGGAACAGCGCTGTCCCGTCGAAGGAGAACCCCCATGACCACTGCCATTGCCACCGACACCGGCACCCTGCGCGACCTGCTGAACGCGCCGGGCCCCTTCGTATCGGTGTACTTCGACCGTGAAGCGCGCCCCCAGCTGGCACAGGCGGCCGAGTCCCGGTGGCGGGGCCTGGCCGGGCGGCTGGCGGAGGAGGGGGCCGACAAGGCCACCCTGGACGCGCTGACCGACCGGGTCCTGGGGTCGCTGCCGGGCACCGGGGTCCTGGCCGCGTTCGCGTCGGCCGGCGAGGTACGCCACGCCGTCGAACTGCCCGGCGCGCAGCGCGGCGGTGACCTGGCCCTGAAGGGCCCGCTGCCCCATCTGCTGCCGCTGCTGGAATGGCGCCGGGACCACCCCGCGCACGTGGTCGCCGTCGCGGACCGCACCGGAGCCGACCTCCTGCTGTACGCGGAGGGATCCTCCGAGCCCGTACGGCGGACGGTCACCGGTCCGGACGACGAGATCGTACGGAGCCCGGGGCAGCCCCAGATGCGCTTCCAGCACCGGGCCGAGGACTCCTGGGAGCACAACGCGGCCGCCGTCGCCGATGCCGTGGGGGAGGCTCTCGGCGAGGTCTCCGCACACCTGCTCCTGCTGGCCGGGGACGTGCGGGCCCGGCAGTACCTGACCAAGCACCTGCCGGCCGGGGTGCGCAAGGACGTGACCGCCGGCCAGGTCGGCGGCAGCCGCGGCGAGGACTGGTCGGGCGGCGAGCGGGTGGCCCAGGTGACGGCGGAGGCGTCGCGGTACGCACAGGAGCGCACCGCCGAGCTGCTGCGGCGACTGGCGGAGGAACGCGCCCCGGGCGGCCACGCCGTGGAGGGCGTGCGCGAGACGATCGGCGCGCTGGCCATGGGCCGGATGGGAACCCTCGTGGTCACCGACGATCCGCGGGACACCCGCACGGCCTGGTTCGGCGAGGCGCCCACCGAGGTATACGAACGGCGGGAGGACCATGTGCCGAACGGCAGCGGACCGCTGATGAACGCCCCGCTGGCCGACGTCGCCGTCCGCTCCGCGCTGCTGACCGGCGCCGAGGTACGCGTGCTGGCCCCGGACACCTCCGGCGCGCCGGCCACGGGGATCGGTGGGATCTGCCGCTTCTCCTGAGGTGCCGCGTTTCCGCGCCGCGACGAAGGGAACCCGGGCGTTATGGTGCAAATCGGCTACACAATGATGACCGAACAGGCGGGCCCCCGGGAGCTGGTCGAGCACGTGGTGCGGGCCGAGGACGCGGGCTTCGACTTCTCCGTGACCTCCGACCACTACTTCCCGTGGCTGGCCTCCCAGGGCCACTCCCCGAACGCGTGGGCCGTCCTGGGCGCCGCCGCGCAGGCCACCTCGCGGATCCCGCTGATGACGTACGTGACCTGCCCGACCACCCGCTACCACCCGGCCGTGGTCGCCCAGCAGGCCGCCACCGTCCAACTGCTGTCCGAAGGGCGCTTCCGCCTCGGGCTCGGTTCGGGGGAGAACCTCAACGAGCACGTGGTCGGCGGCGGCTGGCCCTCCGCCGCCGTCCGGCTGGAGAAGCTCGAAGAGGCCGTGGGCATCATCCGGGCCCTCTTCGAGGGCCGGACGCTCACCCACCACGGCACGCACTACGACGTCGAGCACGCCAAGCTCTGGGACCTGCCCGAGCAGGCCCCGCCCATCGGCATCGCCGTCTCGGGCGACCGCTCCTGCCGGCTCGCCGGCCACCTCGCCGACCTCGTCATCGCCACCGAGCCCCGCGAGGAGCTGCTGACGGCGTTCGACCGCCACGGCGGAACGGGCAAGCCCCGCGTCGGACAGCTGCCGATCTCCTACGATCCCGACCGCGACGCCGCCCTGGACCGGGCCCACGACCAGTTCCGCTGGTCCGGCCTGGGCTGGCGGGTCAACGCCGAACTGCCCCACGACGGCTCCTTCGCGGCGGCGACCGAATCCGTCACCAAGGACGACATCGCCGAGGCGATCCCCTGCGGCGCCAAGACCGACGACTTCGTCGACGCCGTACGGGCGTTCACCGACGCCGGATTCGACGAGGTCGCCCTGGTCCAGATCGGCGGCGGCCAGCAGGAACCCTTCCTGAAGTGGGCCTCCGGCGAACTCCTGCCCGCCCTGCGCGAACTGTGATGACCGCCTACGACGACCTCACCACCGAGTCGGGCCCGGCCCTCCCGCGCGCCGCCCTCCTCGACGTGGACGGAACCCTGGTCGACACCAACTACCTCCACGCGGTGACCTGGTGGGAAGCCTTCCACCAGGCCGGTCACCGGGTCGCGATGACCGACATCCACCACACCGTCGGCATGGGATCGGACCGGCTGATCGAGCGGCTGCTGGGCGAGGACCGCGACCGGGACCAGGACGAGGCCATCAGCGCCGCCCACACGGCGGTCTACGCCACCTGGTTCGACCGCCTGGCCCCCCTCGACGGAGCCGCCGACCTGCTGCGCGCCCTCGCCGACCGGGACTGGCGGGTCGTCCTGGCCACCTCCGCGAAGGGCGCCGAGCTCACCGCGCTGCGCCGGGCCGTCGACGCGGACGACGCCATCCGCGACGCCACCAGCGGCGACGACGTCGACGTCAGTAAGCCCGCCCCCGACCCCGTGCGGCAGGCCCTGGAGCAGGCGGGCGTACCGCCGGCGCGGGCGCTCTTCGTCGGGGACACGGTCTGGGACGTGGAGGCGGCCCGCAGCGCCGGGGTCGGCTGCGTCGCGCTGCTCTCCGGCGGCATCGGACGGGCCGAGCTGGAGCGGGCCGGCGCCCTCGCCGTCTACCGCGACGCCGCGGCGCTCCTCGCCGACCTCGACGGCAGCCCCTTCGGCCGCATGGAGGAGGCCCTCGCCCGGGAGGTGCGCGAACGGTGAGGCGCGGCGAGAAGGAGACGGCGCGCGACCTGCTGCGCGCGCACGGCCGGACGTACGCCGAGGAAGCGGGCATCCAGCTGCGCGACACCCCGCAGCCGCTCTACCAGCTGCTCGTCCTGGCGACCCTGCTCAGCGCCCGCATCCGCGCCTCGGTCGCGACCGCCGCCGCCCGCTGCCTCTTCGAGGCGGGCATGCGCGACCCCCGGCGGATGGCGGAGGCCACCTGGCAGCAGCGCGTGGACGCGCTCGGCGAGGGCGGCTACCGGCGCTACGACGAGCGCACGGCCACCCAGCTCGGCGAGGGCGCCGAGCTGGTGCGCGACCACTACGGCGGTGACCTGCGGCGTCTTCGCGACGCCGCGGACGGCGACCACGACCGGCTCCGCGAGGAGCTGCGCCGGGTGCCGGGGATCGGCCCGGCGGGGGCGGACATCTTCCTGCGCGAGGCCCAGGGCGTCTGGCCCGGTCTGCGGCCCTACCTCGACGCGAAGGCCCTCCAGGGGGCCGAACGCCTCGGTCTGCCTCAGGACCCCGGGGCCCTGGCGAGGCTGGTCGAGGGGGAGGAGACGGCCGCGTTCGCCGCCGCGCTCGTCCGGGCCGCGCTGGACAAGGGCGTCGTGGACGAGATGCGAGGCCGGGCGTGACCAGCGGTTGCGAGCGCCCGGTGGCGGTCGCAGGGTGGTTTCGGAATGACTTATTCCGCACAGTGGCGACCGCTTCCGCGAGGACACACGGCCGCGGACACGACTGGTTTCACGGAGAGAGGACACGCGTCATGGCGAAGGGCAAGGCGAAGGCCAAGCAGGTCAAGGGAAAGCTGAAGGAAGGCGTCGGCCGGACCGCCGGTGACAAGCGCATGGAGGCCGAGGGCCGCACCGAGAAGGTGGAGGGCAAGGCCGAGGAAGCGGTGACGAAGGCCAAGGAGAAGTTCAAGCACTGAGCGGGCCGACCCGCAGAAGGCGAGGAACGACAGATCATGCCCACAGGCTCCAGCCCCAAGCGGGAACGGCAGTACGAGCACATCAAGGAGAGCACGGAACAGCGCGGCGAGGGCACCAAGCGCGCCAAGGAGATCGCGGCCCGCACCGTGAACAAGGAGCGGGCGCGCGCGGGCGAGTCCCGTACCGCCAGCAAGAGTTCCACG
This sequence comes from Streptomyces sp. NPDC023527, assembly GCF_055560115.1. Taxonomy (NCBI): domain Bacteria; kingdom Bacillati; phylum Actinomycetota; class Actinomycetes; order Kitasatosporales; family Streptomycetaceae; genus Streptomyces; species Streptomyces sp. NPDC023527. Next base: position 152,944 of record NZ_JBVHJJ010000013.1, on the reverse strand, counting down.
CAGGACATGTCCTCCTCCAAGCGAGGCGGACAGCGCTCGCACAGCGGCTCCCAGGGGCCCACGTACGACCAGCTCTACGCGGAGGCACGGCGCCGGAACGTCGACGGCCGCTCGTCGATGAACAAGGCGCAGCTCAAGCGCGCACTCGGGCGCTGAGCCCACCCCACCCCGGACCCCGGCGCCGAGCCGGGACCGGGGTGGACCCGTCCTCCGGCATCCTCACTCGCGGCCGGCGCGGACGAGCGCCCACACCGGCAGGGCGAACCAGCACAGGGCGAACCAGCCGCCCAGCCCCGCGACGATCCAGGCCACCGCGGGGTCGCGCAGCGCGACCCGCAGGACGAGCAGCATGGCCGCCATGACCGTGCTCAGCAGCAGGAGCAGCCCCAGCAGCGTCAGGGCCGACGCCCAGGCGACGGTCTGCGGCTTGAGCCGGTGCCCCGTGAGCAGGCGGTGGATCGACACCGGGCCGATGAGGGCCGCGGTGGTCGCCGCGCCGAGCACCACGGTGATGACGTAGATGTCCTTGTCGGTGGACGGCAGGGTGGCGAAGCGGGGCGTGAAGACGACCGTCAACAGGAAGCCCAGCAGGATCTGCACGCCCGTCTGCGCCACCCGCAGCTCCTGCAGCAGCTCCCCCCACCGCCGGTCGGCCCGCTCCTCCACCGACTCATGACGCCCCCACTCGTTCAGGCCCTCGGAGCCCTTGTCCGCCATCGCCACCTCCGCTCTCACCGGTGCCACACCGGGAGCACTCTTCCCTGGGGTACGGCCCCTTCGGGCCCGCCGCTCGCCCGGTACCGGCCGCCATGGAGCGGTATGACCCGTTCGGGCTAACTGGCGGTGCTCCGTTCGGGGTAGGTGGGGGATGACGTCATGGGGGGGCGATATGAGCACACCGACACCGGTCCGTGTTCTGCGGAGCGCCGATCTGCTGGACCTCACGTTCGGCTTCATCGGACTGGGACTCACCGCCGGACCGTTCCCGAGACGGCTGGTCCGCGCGGATCCCGCGGCCGACGGCCTGCTCGTCGTCACCTTCGGTCCGCAGCACGTCCTGGAGCGGGCCTTCGACGAGGAACAGCCCACCGAACCGCGGGACCTGCCCGTCGAGTCCCTGATCAGCGGCAGAAGCGTGCTCGTCTTCGAGGTCGGCGCGGACGACTCGATCGACTACGACGAGGCCGGACTGCTCGGCGCCATGCGCCGGCTGCCGTTGCGCGTCGTGGACGCCGCCCGCGAGCCGGACCCGCCGCCCCCCACCGCCATCCGGCTGCCCGCCGGCGACGACGGTCCGGACTCCCGGGACGCCCCCTACGCGAGGGCCTCCGCCCTGCTGCGGCTGCTGCGCACCACCGCCGAGCTGTCCGCCCGCTACGGCCTGGAGACGACCCTCGCCGCCGCCGAGGCCGCCGGCGCGGTGATCGAGACGGGCGCCGGTTCGCGTCCGCCGGACACCGCCGCCGTCCGCGGCGGCCCCCAGGACCCGCTGGCCGACCCCGCCCACCCGCGCACCGCCATCGAACTGCCCTACCGGCTCACGCTCTCCCCGTCCCAGAGGACGCGCTGGCACCACCGTGACGACGCGCTCCCCGACCCGCCGCCGGGCGAGCGCGTCGAGCTGTGGCACACCAGGTCCGACGCCACCGCGGTCCGCGCCGTGTGGAACCGCGAGCGCGACCCCGACCCCGGCCCCCCGCCGCCGTTCCCCGCGTCGCTCGCACCGGAACACCGCTCGGCGATCGTCGACCTGAGCTCGGGCGAGGGCCTGCGCACGCCCGGCGGCGAGCCCTTCGTCCCCTCGCCGGTCGCGGTGGACAATCTGATGCTCTCGGCCGTCGGCGGCTGGCTGGACAGCCTCGGCAGCTGGCCGGTACGGCCCGTGGACGTCACCCTCTCGGAGTGGCGGCACCGGGCGGCGATGGGCCGCGACCACTACGTACGCGTGATGTTCTCCGGCTTCCTGTGCCCCTTCGGGCACCGGGCGGAGCTGGTCCAGGTCACCGAGCGGAAGTTCACCGACTCGCGCGCCGCCTTCCTCCTCAAGCGGTTGTACGTCGTGGTCCGCCGCCCGGTCCGGACGTACGACCCCGAGCGCGCCCTGCCCGCCGACCCGCGGGACCCCACCAGCGCCCTGACGAACGTGCTCTTCCCCTTCACCACCGTGCGCCTCGACACCCTGGTGACACCCAACCTCAGCAATCGGATCGACCACCCCGAGGACTGCGAGTTCATCCCCGCCACGGCGGCCGAGACGCCCTTCCGGTTCAAGGCCACCGCGGTCGACCACGACGGTCGGATCGTCGAATTCCGCACACCACTGCTCTTCCTCACCGAGAACCGCGGCTCCGGCTCCCGGCTCGCCGACATCGTCGAGAAGTACACCCGCCTCGCCCCGATGCCACCGCCCACGGCGACGGCCGCGCCACCCCGGCCGCCCGTGGAGACCAGCGCCGACCTGCTCGGGCAGTCGGTGGCCCTCGCCCCCGGCCGCAAGCCCGACGACACCAGCGTCGACGTCGCCCACCTCGTGTGGGGCGTGGCCGCGCCGCCCGGGCTCGCCCAGCCGGACCCCGCGAAACCCCCCGGCGAGGCCCTCTTCATCCCCCAGGTGCGCTGGGCGAACGTCACCGTCCCCGCCGTCAGCCGACTCGGCGGCCGCGACGCCGACACCACCGTCGCCGTCGGCTACGCCAAGCGCTACGCCCTCTCCGGCTTCTCCAAGGTCGACCAGGGCCCCCGCACCGGCAACGCGGGCGAGGTGTTCCTCAGCCTCCTGCCGCAGAACCCCCTCAAGATGGACTTCGCCGGACACAGCGACCGCTCCGGCGGACTGGTCGCGCCCAGCTTCGACGTCGCGGCGCTCTCCCGGGCCACGGGACCGGTCGCGGCCAAGGGCGCCGAGGAGCTGGAGAAGGTCGCCAGCGGCCTCTTCGACCCGAAGGACTTCTTCCGGGCCCTCGGCGCCAACCTGCTGGGCGTCGTCCCGCTGGCCGATCTGGTCGCGGCGGCGCGGCTGGACCAGCCCTTGAAGGTCCCGAACTTCTTCACCGAGACCATCACCGCCGTCACCGGCTTCCTCTCCGACCTGCGCCGCGTCCGCGAACAGATCGAGCGCGACGCCGGCCGCTATCCGCCCGCCGCCCGCCAGGTCGTGGACACCGCCCAGACCCTGGTCAAGACGGTCGGCGACTTCCTCGCCCAGGAGCTCGCCAGGAAGCCCGGCCAGGAGCCCGGCCCGCTGACGATGCACGACGTCGACACCGCCTTCGACGCCTTCGCCGCCGCCCTCACCGCCCTCCTGAACGCCCTCCCGCCGGACGCCGACCCGGGCGTGCGCACCCTGCTCGTACGCGTCCAGCAGCAGGTCGCCACCTGGACCAGCACGGCCGGGGGCGCCCTGGCCCTCCGCCAGGCCGTCGAGCGGGCCGCCAAGGGCGCCAAGCTGCCCGAGACGGTCAACGCCCGACTGGAATGGAACCCCGAGATCCAGCCCTGGGGCCCCGGGGACAAACCGGTGTTCATCCCCGACCCGCGCCTGGGGCGGCTCTCCCTCGTCGTCGACCTGCGCGGATCGCTGCGCTCCGACCTGTCCGCCGGCGCCGACATCACCTGCACCCTGGAGAAGTTCAAGCTCGTCCTCGTGCCGGACTTCGAAGCCATGGAGCTGGAGTTCGAGCGCATCCGCTTCACCGCCCGCGCCGGCAAGAAGCTCGACGTCGACGTCGGCTTCAAGGGCGTACGGTTCACCGGCCCGCTGACCTTCGTCGAGACGCTGCGCCGGCTCATCCCCGTCGACGGCTTCAGCGACCCACCCGGCATCCAGGTCACCGGAAGCGGCATCACCGCCTCGTACGGGCTGCCCCTGCCGAACCTCGCGATCGGCGTGTTCAGCCTGGAGAACCTCCGCCTGGACGCCTCGCTCGACATGCCGTTCGTCGGCCGGGCCCTGGAGGTCCGCTTCTCCTTCTGCACCCGGCAGGCGCCCTTCCGGCTGACCGTGTCGATGCTCGGCGGCGGAGGCTTCTTCGGGATCGTGGTGACCCCGAAGCGCGTGGCCGTCCTGGAGGCGTCGCTGGAGTTCGGGGCCGCCCTGTCGATGAACTTCGGCGTGGCGAGCGGGAGTCTGTCCGTCATGGCCGGCATCTACTTCCGGCTGGAGCTCGACAGCGGAAAGGCCCGGCTCACCGGCTACTTCCGGGCCCGCGGCGAGGTCGACGTCCTCGGCATCATCTCCGCCTCCATCGAGCTCTACCTCGAACTGACCTACGGCATCGACACCCACACAGTCTTCGGCCGGGCCAGGATCACCATCAGCGTCCACATCGGCTTCTGGTCCCAGTCCGTCACCATCGAATGCGAGAAGCGGTTCGTGGGCTCGGGGCCCACCACCCTCGCGGGGCTCGCGGGCCCGGCCGCCGACGGCGTCCGGCCGCCCACCTTCGCCGAGATGATGGCGCCCTACCCCGACCCCGTCACCGGCACACGGCGCGACCCCGTCGACGAATACTGCACCGCGTTCGCGGAAGTGAGCTGAAGCCATGCCCGAGACGATCCGCTGGACCGTACTGCCCGACGGGGTCACCGCCGACGGACAGCTCAGGCTGACCGTCCTGATCAGCCCCCGCCTCACCGGCGCCGACCGGCTCGGCGCCTTCGGCGGCTTCGTCGAGTGGCCGGTGACCCTGGGCCGTTACCTCCCGGCGCTCCAGATCGAGTTCCTCTCGCCCGCCGGCGTCAAGGCCACCGTGCCCACCACACTCCAGCCGAACCGCTATCCGCCACCCGACACCACCCTCTGGAAGGCACTCTTCCCTCCGGACACCAAGGTCCACGAACCGTCGTCCCTCACCGCGGCGGCCGTGGCCCGCGGCACACCCCCCATCCTGCGCTCCTTCCCCGGCCAGGCCGTGCACCAGCAGATCGGCGCGCTCTACGAGACCGCCGTGACCACCACCGCACGCAGCCGCGCCTTCCCCAGCGGCGGCGAATCGGACAGCGCCGGTACGGACGGCGCACAGGCGCCGCCCGTACCGCCCAGCTGGGACCACCCCGAGCTGGACGACCTCCTCACGCCCCTCACCGGCCCCATCCGCACCCTCGCCCGGGCCGTCGAGAAGTCCTACCCCCTCCTCGACGGGCTCCTCACCGGCCGCACCGGCCCCACAGTCGATGGGTCGGCGGCCGCCGAGCCCGCCAACCCCTTCCGCCCGAAACACATGAGACGGGACGAGGAGCCGTACCGCACCGGCGGCCCCATGCTGTATTTCGCCGAGCTGTACCGCTTCTACGACCGGCCCCCCGTGCCCACCACCCCCGGGGCCCCGCCCGAACCCCCGCCCGAGCGGCCCGACCTCGACTTCCACACCGCCTGCTCCCTGCTCGCCGACTATCCGGAACTGCTGCGCCGCTTCGGCCTGGCCGCCGACCTGCTCGTCACCCCGCCGCCGGGGCTGGCCGACCAGTGGCAGGCGCGCGTGGCCTTCACCGCGGCCCAGGCCCAGCTCGACATCGACGAGTCACTGCGCCCGTGGACGCGGCTGCGCCACGCCGCCGGCCGGCGCTTCGAGCCGTACGCGGCCGACGACGGTTCGTACGGCCGCCGGATGCTGGGCCTGGCCGGCCCGGACGTGCGCGTCACCGACCTCGACGTGGACGGCGCGGCGATGAAGTTCGTCGAATTCGCCCGGCTCGTCGAGCAGACGGTGGCCGCGTTCAACGACCCGGACGTCTCCGTCCCACCGGACAACACCGCCCTGCCCGCCCTGCACGGCGCCGGCCTCACCGTGCTCCACGAAGCCCGCGACGCCGCGCTCGCCCAGCAGATGGAGGACGACGCCCGGCACGTCGCCGGCGTCGGTCCTGTCGGCACCGAACCCGCCGTGGCCGTGCTGGACGCCTCCCACCTGGTCCGCGGCTACCGCGTCGACGTGGGAGCGGTCGACGACGCGACGGGCCGGGTCACCGCCTGGCACCCCCTGTGCGCCCGCACCGGCACCTACGCCATCAGACGCCCCGGCCTGCCACCCGTCCCGCTCACGGTCGCCCCCGACGAGGGGCACGTCAAGGCGAGCGCGGTGACCCGCGACAAGCTCAAGCCGGACGACGAGCTGTATGTGCACCAGGCGCTGTTCGGCTGGCACGGCTGGTCGTTGGCCGCCCCCCTGCCCGGCAGGACCATCGGCGCCGACAACAAGCCGCGGGTGCCCGACCCCGAGGTCTCGGCGGAGTTCCCCCTGGACACCCGGTTCCGGCCGACCGTCGGCACCCTGCCGGCGCTGCGCTACGGGCGCACGTACCGGCTGCGCGCCCGCCTCGTCGACCTCGCGGGCAACAGCCTCGGCCCCGACGCGGACACCCCCGAGGGGAGGGCGACGGCGCCGGTGACCTACGGGCGGTGGGAGCCGGTGCCGCCTCCCGTGGTCGTACCGAAGTGGCCGTTCCTGGAGGGCGAGTCGGAGCCCCGGATGGTCATCCGCTCCACGGTCGACGACGAGGGCCGACCGATGGCACCGGCCGTATGGGCCTTGGAGCGCAACGGCCAAGTGCCCGACCACGAGAGCGAATCGCCCGTCGACCGGCTCGACCGGCGGTACCGCCCCTTTGACGAGCGGCACATCTCGCCGTCGAAGTCCTCGCTCCAGATGGCCGAGCAGCACGGCGTCCACGACACCGTCTTCGGACCCGGGAAGCCGGACATCGTGCGCCGCCGGTACTTCGCCGCGGCCACCCGCGAGGACGGCAGCTACCTCGACACGGTGGTCCGTCTCGCGGAGAACCCGGACCTCAGCCACGACCTCAAGCTGCTCCGGCAGATCCGCGTCGCCAAACACAATGTCCACGACACCCAACCGCTCACCGAGCTTCCCGTGGCGCGCGGCAGCGGCCTGAAGCCCGGCGAGTACGTCCTCCACACGGCCGACCAACTGCTGCTGCCCTACCTGCCCGACGTCCTCGCCCGCGGACTCTCGCTGCGCGGCCTGCCGGGCGCCGACCCCAACGAGACCTTCGACTTCCCCGGCCCCTGGCCGCAGGCCAAACCGCTCCGACTGAAGATCCTCGAAGGCGACGGCCGGCCCCGGTGGACCGGGCCGCTCGGCCGCGAACTCACCGTCTTCCTGCCCAAGGCCGAGTTCGCGACCGTCAGGATGAGCTGCCACCTCCACCCCGACGACCTCGAACTCTTCCGCAACTGGCAGCTGCTCACCGGCTCCGAGCTCTGGAACGACCCGACGACCGGGCTCCCGCAGGAGAAGAAGGACGAACTGACCTCGGCGGCCGCCGGCGGCGAGAACTGGATGATCACCCCCTGGACGGAGCTCACCCTCGTCCACGCCGTCGAAAAGCCCCTGGATCCACCGAAGCTGGGCGAGCTGCGCTTCCCGCGCACCGCCGAGCAGACCTTCGCCCGGATCGTCGGGCGCGTCGGGTCGCACTCCCGCAGCACCGGCCGCGTCGACATCGACGCGACGTGGGAGGAATGGCTGGACGACGTCACCGAGCCGGCGCCCCGCCGGATCACCGGCCACGCCCACGTCGGCGACGTCACCGTGGAGCGCGGGCGGGACGACATCCCGCTGGGCGACCTTCGGCACGACTTCCGCGACACAAGGCACCGCGACGTCACCTACACCCCGACCGCGACGACCCGGTTCCGGGAGTACTTCCACCCGGCGATCACCGATCGGCCCGAGCTGATCACCCGGGTCGGTCCGGCCAGTACGGGGGAGACCGGCGCGGGCTGGCCCGTCCCCAGCTCACGCCGGCCCGAGCCGCCGGGCGTCCGCCACCTCGTGCCGACCTTCCGCTGGGAACGGTCCGCCGACCACACCGCGCACCGGGTCACCAGCACCCGCCGGCACGCCGGCGTCCGGGTGTACCTGGAGCGCCCGTGGTTCTCCTCCGGCGACGGCGAACTCCTCGCCGTCGTCCTCGACCCCGGCCGCGTCACCGACCCGAAGCTGCCCGACGAGCTCGTCAGCCGCTGCGGCATCGACCCGGTATGGGCGGACGCCACCGTGCTGCCCCGACTGACGGCGGAGATGTTCCCGGGCGCCCGGCTCACCGCCGCCGACGTGGTGCTGGCGGAGCCGGTCGTCGGCACGGTCGCCGCGGCGAAGATCGTGGCGTACGAGCCGGAGTTCGACGCCCGTCAGGGGCTGTGGTTCTGCGACATCGACGTGGACCTGGGCGACAGTGCGGCGGCGGCCTACTTCCCGTACCTGCGGCTGGCCCTCGCCCGCTACCAGCCGCACTCCGTCGACTCGCTCCATCTGTCCAAGGTCGTCACGGCGGAGTTCACCCAGCTGATGCCCGACCGCACGGTCACCGCGTCCATGACGCCCGGCGGCCTGTTCCACATCGAGCTCGGCGGCCCGGTCGCCCTGAACGCCCTCGGCAGGCGAGTGGGTCCGGGGCTGCCGGGCATGGCGGCGAGCCGCCGCGTCGTCGCCTCGGTGCAGAAGCTCGCCCCGGGCGGCGGGGACCTGGACTGGGTGACCACCGAATCCATCCTCGAACTCACCTGCGTCCCGCGCGGCACCGGCTTCGTATGGTCCGGCGACCTGGCCCCACCGTCCCCGCAACTGCCGGCGCTGTCCCGGCACCGGCTCCTCATCGAGGAGTACGAGACCTACCTGACCGACCGGTCCGCGGCCACCGGCACGGTGACCGCGGGCGGCACGGCACTGCCGGTGAGCCGCAGACTGATCCACGCGGACCGCTTCGCCCTCATCAGCACGCCGCTGGGCAGGATCGTCCTCCAGGAGTGACCCTTCGGCGGGACGCGGCGGAACGGCGGCGACGGGGCGGCGGCGCTCAGCGACCCCAGCGGAGCCCGGCGGTCTGCACCGGCGCGTCCCACAGCCGGAGCAGGTCGTTGTCCACCTGACACAGCGTCACCGAGGCGCCCGCCATGTCGAGCGAGGTGACGTAATTGCCGACGAGCGTCCGCGCGACCGGCACCCCGCGCTCGCGCAGCACCCGGTGGACCTCCGAGGTGAACCCGTACAGCTCCAGCAGCGGCGTCGCGCCCGCGCCATTGACCAGCGCCAGCACCGGCCCGCTCGGCCGCAGATCGGACAGCACCGCGTCCACGGCGTAGTCCGCGATCTCGGCCGACGTCATCATCGCGCGCCGCTCCCGTCCGGGCTCGCCGTGGATGCCCACCCCCAACTCCAGCTCACCGGCCGGAAGGTCGAAGGTGGGGCTGCCCTTGGCGGGCGTCGTACAGGCGGCGAGCGCCACGCCGAAGCTGCGCGAGGACTCGTTCACCCGCCGCGCGATCGCCTCCACCCGCTCCAGGGGCGCGCCCTCCTCGGCGGCCGCGCCCGCGATCTTCTCCACGAACAGCGTGGCACCGGTGCCCCGGCGGCCCGCCGTGTACAGGCTGTCGGTCACGGCGACATCGTCGTTGACGAGCACGCTGGCGACCTGGATGCCCTCGTCCTCGGCCAGCTCGGCGGCCATGTTGAAGTTCAGGACGTCACCGGTGTAGTTCTTCACGATGAACAGCACACCCTTGCCGCTGTCGACGGCGGCGGCCGCCCGCACCATCTGATCGGGCACGGGCGAGGTGAACACCTCCCCGGGACAGGCGGCATCCAGCATCCCGGCCCCCACGAACCCCCCGTGCAACGGCTCATGCCCGGACCCACCACCGGACACCAGCGCCACCTTGCCCGCGACGGGCGCGTCCCGCCGCACGACGACACGCCGCTCGACATCGACGGTCAGCTCGGGATGGGCGACGGCCATACCGCGCAGGGCGTCTGCGACGACGGTCTCGGGCACGTTGATGAGCATTTTCATGGTGGGCTCCTGGGGTGATGGAAAGTCAGGCCCGCGACCTGCGTTTCCGCAGGTCAGTGGGGGTGAAGAGGTCAGTTGGACTTGGCGGTCTCTGGCGGTCGACGGCGGACTCCGGCGGCACTGATGCTGACCTCTTGCTGACTTTACTGACGGGTAATCATTTTTAGGGGAGATTACTCAACGTGAGGGTCGTGCGGTACAGAGGCTGATCGCTTCGAGGGCTCCGTGTCAAGGAAGCCCTGCGTCGGGCGGGGGGGGGGGCTGATATTGCTCTGTGCTGACTCTCGTGGCTTCAGTCTCATGGGAGTGCCGCTGCTCGTGCTCCCCCTCCGGCGTCGAGGCGGGCGGCGTTCGGCTCGCGCCGGTTCCGTGCATCAGGTGGACGTCGAGGCCCTCGGGAACTTCCTTGTCGAGCTTCGTGAGGAACTTCTTGAACTCCGCCGCCCGGTGACGGCGGTGGAGGGAGCCGATCACCTTGCCGGTGGCGACCTCGAGGGCGGCGAAGAGGGCCGTGGTGCCGGCCCGGACGTAGTCGTGACTGCGGCGTTCGCCCAGGTCCGTCCGGCCCTGCTGGAGTGGTCGAACCGCTACGACCACCTGCGGGAGGTGACTCGCGACGATGTCCTCGCCCACGTCAAGACGCTGCACGGTCATCAGCGACGTGACCAGCTCGTCGCCCTGCGGTCTCTGTTCACCTGGGCCAAACGGCAGGGGTTGATCTTCCGCAACCCCACCAGCCGGATCAAGGTCGGGCAGAACGAGTACGCCGTGCTGCAACCTCTCCTCCCCGAACAGGTCGAGCGCTCCGTCGCGGCTGCGTTGACGCCGGCGGCGCGGCTCGTCCTCGCCCTCGCGGCGGTCCACGCCGCCCGGGTCGCCCAGATCGCCGCCCTCGTGCTCGACGACGTCGATCTCGGCAACCGCCGGCTGACCAACGCCGGACGCGCCCGGCCTCTCGACGACCTCACCCTGAAGCTCCTGACGGACTGGCTGGACCACCGGCGACGCCGGTGGCCGAGCACCGCGAACCTCCACCTGCTGATCAACAACCAGACCGCCAACACGACCGGCCGGGCCAGCAACCACTGGATCAGTGCTCCGATGCGAGGACAGGACGCCACCTTGGAGCGGCTTCGCGTTGACCGGCGACTCGAAGAAGCCCTGACCCACGGGCCTGACCCACTCCATCTCGCGGAGGTCTTCGGGCTCGACGAGAAGACCGCGATGCGCTACGCGGACTCCGCACGAGCCCTGCTGGAACAGGCCGCCGAGTCGGGGTTCAGCCGAGATACGCGGCAAGGAGGCAATGAGTAGATCCTGATGCGGCTTTACGCGTGGTCAGCACAGTGACGCCGCAGTAAAAGCATACATCTCGCCCCCTGGAACGGTCCGCCGCAGGTCGCGACGATCACGGCCAGGGCTCCGCCGCAGTAAATCCGGTATTTACTGCGGTAGTTGGGAACACGTCTCCGCGACCGCACAACTGTCCGAATGCGGGTCTGCTGTGAGGGCTTGAGGGGAGGAGACTGTCAGTGCGCGACGCCGACCAGGCCTGGCACCAGCATGTCTGCCTGGGGTCATGCCCCCAGGTCCTCCGTCACGGGCAGGCACTCGGCGAGCAGGTCGACGACGTCGCGCCAGGCTCGCTGCGCGTGCTGTCGGTGGTAGCCGACGCCGGGGACCACGGGGTGGTCGACCGGCGGGTGGTGGAAGGCGTGCAAGGCTCCGCCGTAGACCGCGAGGCGCCAGTCGACGCCCGCGGCCTGCATCTCAGCGGTAAACGCGTTTCGTTGCGCGGGCGGCATGATCGGGTCTTCCGACCCGACCCCGGCCCACACCGGGCAGCGAATGCGCGCCGCCTCGCCCGGTCGGCCCGTGGTAGTTGCGTTGACTGTCCCGATCGCGCGCAGGTTGACGCCGCCTCGCCCGAGTTCCAGCGCGATGGCGCCCCCGGTGCCGTAGCCGATGGCGGCGATCCGGTCGGGGTCGGTCCGCGGTTCGGTGCGCAACTCGTCGAGTGCCGCGTGGCCGATGCGCCGCATCCGGTCGGGATCAGCGAGCAGTGGCATGCAACGGGCCAGCATCTCCTCGGGGTCACCCAAATAGCGCCCGCCATGAAGGTCGAAGGCCAGCGCTACATATCCCAGCTCGGCGAGAGCGTCGGCCCGGCGGCGCTCGACGTCGCTGAGCCCCATGCCCTCTGGTCCGAGCAGCACCGCGGGCCGGCGGTCGACACCGGCCGGAAGCGCGAGGTGCCCGATCATCGTCAAACCGTCGGCCGGGTACTCGACCGTACGCGTCGTAATCTTCGTCATGAGACTGGACTGTAGTGGTCGTCGAGCCCGGTCCGGCCGGTGTTCTGCCGCTGGCAGAACAGCACGGGTGTCCCTCTGAAATACGGGACGGGCCCGGCGCTCAGGGCTTCAACATCATCCCGTTGCCCCTGTGGCGCGTATCTCGGAACCTCCATGAACTGTGGTGCGAGCACCGGCAGTTCGAGCATGGTGGAGGTCGGGGCACCAGCCGTCATCGCTACTCATCTGCGTCGGGTGAGGTCCTCAGGCGGCGCGCTGGGGGACGAGGACGGTAGCCGCGTGGTGGGTGTCAGTGAACTCGCGGACGGCGCTGATGTGTCCGTCGCGGACGGTGAAGACTCCGATGTTGCGGTTGTCGTAAGTCCCGCCGTTCACCGCCTGGGCCTTGGCGGTCCATTCGGCGACCACCTGGTCGCCTTCGGCGATGATCCAGGTGAGTTCGATCGTCACACTGCCGGGGACGAACAGGCTGCCGGCCGCGGCGCCGAGGAAGTCGTCGACGATCACGTCGCGCCCGGTCCACGTACCCGACAGTACCGGCACATCGCCCGGGTAGGTCCAGGTGGCGTCCTCGGCGAAGCTGTCGCGGATCGCCGTGATGTCGCCGGCGATCACTGCCTCGACATAGCGGACGACGACAGCCTTCGGATCGTTGGTGCGCATGGTGAACTCCTGTGGGCTTCCTGTCGGTTTGGTAAGCAGGTCAGGCGATGGCGAATACCGCGTTGCCGCGGATGCGGCGATCGCGCAGGGTCCCGCCAGCAGCAGTGGTGCTGCCGTGATCGCGGACACCCGTTGCGGCAGCACGGCCAGCGCATCGGTGGAAACGGCCGCGTACTCCGTCGACCCAGCGGCCGACGGGTGGCCCACAACACGTTGACCCGCCTGGGGCCCACTGCCGTCGGCGGCGGTCTGGACGAGTCCCGCGATGTCCTTTCCCCGGCCGGTCGCCGACGGCCAGCACCCCGTCGAGCTGGAGGAACTCACTGCGGCTGACCGAGAACGGCCCGACCTCGACCAGGGCTTGGTTCGGTGGGGCGGACGCCGGCTTATCGGCCTCGGCGAGAGCGACCGGCTCACAGCCCGTCCAGTGGGCAGCAGCGCCTTCATCGCATCCCCCGTCCCGGCTGCACAACGGCGGGCATGACACACTCCTTGATCTTCGGTTGATTTGCGAAGGGTCGGTTTCCTCCGTGCTCCGCGACTGGCTGAAATCAAGGAAAACACCTGGTGGGCAGGGGTGTCCAACATCCATTCGGCGGAGTCGACAACCGCTGATTGTCAGGGGAGGTGAGGGTGGTGGATCTCGACCTGGCGCAGGTGAGGGCATTTGTCGCAGCAGCGCGGCGACTGCACTTCGGCCAAGCCGCGGCCGGACTCCACATCAGCCAACAGGCGCTGTCCAAGCGCATCGCCCGCCTCGAGGAGACGCTCGGGGTCCAGCTGTTCAGGCGTGCCGGGGGCGGCGTGGAGCTGACCGCCGCCGGGCGCCGCTTCCTGGCCCCGGCCACGGAAGCGCTGCGCGCCGGGGACGCGGCTGTCGCCGCCGCCCGCGAGGAGCGCCGACCCCCGCTGCGGGTGAGCGTATGGGGCCTGATGTTCGCGCCGCTGCGCACCATCCGTGCGGTGGTCCGCGCGGTACCGGATGTGGAGATCGAGATCGGTCCTCGTCCAGGATTCTCCGCGGCGCTCGCCGCGTTGCGCGCCGGCGAGATCGACGTGGCGCTGGGCCGCGTGCATGCCCTCGACGAGCCGTGGCCCGCCGGACTCACCAGCCGTCTGGTGCGGCTGGAGCCGGTCAAGGCCGTCATGAGCGAGAACAGCCCGATGGCGGCATGCGGCACCGTGCGCCCGGCCGACCTGCGCAGCAACCGCCTTTGGTTCCCGGCCGCACCGCAGAAGGTCACCTTCCTGAGCCGATTCGCCGAGGAGTTCGACGTACCTTGTGACTTCGGCGGCGCCAATCTGGGGCTGGACGCATTCCTTGACGAACTGCACGACCGCCCGGAGCTGTTCTCGATCCTCCCGACCGAAGTGGAGATCCCGCACGGCAGCGGAGTACGGGCGCTGCCCATGGCCGACCCGACTCCGCTGTACGCCTGGCACCTGCTGTGGCGCACCGATGTGCGCCACCCACAACTGCCATTGCTGCTGGACGCTTTTGTCGACTGCGCACGTACGGGCGGCTGGCTGGAGTACGACCCGGCGAGCCATTGGCTGCCGCCTGCCGACCACAACGCACTGACCCGCCATCCAGCCTGACCGCACCACCCCCGGGCTTCGCCCGCCGGATGCTGCCGGAACGCTCCGGAACTTCGGTTCCACCACCTGGGCTTCCCAACCCCGCCCGGACGCACAGCGGCGATCCGCCGCCTTGTCCTCCAAGCCCCGGCTCCGGTCGTGGCACGGTGGCTCGGCTGCCACGCACTTCGCCACCGCCCGCCTCACCGAAGAGGCCGGAAGAACCTGGCGCCACTATGCTCTCGGTGACCACTCACGGTGACCGTGAGGCCTCGACTACTGAGGAATACGCGACTCCCGAATTCGCGAGGTCGCCAGTTTCACACCCCGAGTCCGGCCCAGCGGGGTTGACCACGAACCCGCGGGCCCAACCGCCAGAATCAGGAGATCCACCCGTGGGTTCGCGGTGAACAACCTTCAGTTTCTCTGAACCCACGTACCTCTACGGCCTCGGGGAACATCGGTACAGGGGTTGGCGCTGAGAACGATCATGGTCCGATCGACGTGAGGGTGCTAACGCGGTTCTCGTACTCGCGACGGGCCTTGCGCTGGGCCGGAATGGCCGGGACGCCATGACCGCCGTCGAGCGGCTGACAGCGGGTGAGGAGGCTGCGGTGCACGGCGGGGGCGGCGGTGACGCGCAGGGTGTAGCCCTGGCCGCGCCGTACTGTCACCCCCTGGTCGAGCACGGCCCGCTCGGCGGCCTCCAGGTCGGCCGAGTGGAGGAAGTCGGCGACCTTGCCCGGCATGTCGAGGGTGACCGGCAGCTCCGGGGCCGGGACGTCCTCCTCGATGGCGGTGTGGTCAGGCAGGAGGTCGGCGACGGCCGTGCGGATGGCGCCGCGGCTGACCTCGTGCTCGCGGGCGAGGGCGGCGATCGAGCGGCCCTCCAGGTACGCGCTGCGGACGTCGCCGGCCTTCTCGGCCGCCACGGCGGGGCGGCGCCCGCCCTTGCTGCCCTTGGCCTCGGCGGCGCGCAGCCCGTCGTAGGTCAGCTCGCGCTGGAGGTCGCGCTGGAGTTCGCCGGCGGCGGCGAGGGTCTGCACCATGAACTTCACGGTGGACAGCAGTTCGCCGGTGCGTGGGTGGCGGGCGGTGAGGTCCATCGCCGAGAACGCGCCGTCGTGGATGCGCAGGGCGAGCTGGTCGCGGTGGAGGACGTCGAGCACGTCGAGGATGTGCCCGGTGCCGCGTACGAGGCGGAACATCTCGGAGATGTGTACGGTGTCGCCCGGCCGCGCGTACGTCAGCAGCTCGCGGAACTTCCGCCGCTGGAGGGGGTGGAGGCGGCTGGAGGTGCCCGGGTCCTCCTCGAAGACGACCGGGTCCTCGATGCCTGCCTCGTCCGGGACGAGGTTTTGCCGGGCGGTCGACTGCTGGTCGGTCGAGACCCGCTTGTAGACCAGGTTCGCCACTCGTGGGCCCCCTTCCGTACGGAAGAATGGACCCAATCTGTCGTCAAACCCTGTCAGCAATCACCATCGGATCTGATTGGATTCGCGCCTCCGCGAACCCCCGGATTGCACGGGTTCATTGGACGCGCGGGCCGCCCTGTCGGCAAACGATCGTTTGACGACAGGCAGGGCTCGGGTCCGCTGAGCGGCGGGCGGCCCGCCGCGCTTCTACGGCTGGTGCGAGGTAGCGGTGAGGAAGTCCAGGACCAGGGGGCTGGCGTCGGTGCGGGCTTCCTCGAAGTAGGCGTGGCGGGCGTCGGGGATCAGGTGGAGTCGGGCGTCGGGGATGCGGTCGGCGAGCAGGGGTGCGTTGGCGGTGGGGTTGAGCAGGTCGTCGGTTCCGTGGAGGACCAGGGTGGGTGCGCTGATACCGGGCAGGAGGTCCCAGGCGTTGTGCCGGTTGCTGGCTGCGAGGTGGTGGCGCCGGGAGTGGGCGGGCATGCGGGGGTCGCCGAGGGTGTGGTGCGGGCCGGGGTGGTCGGTGAGCCAGCGGGGTGTGTACATGAGCTCCAGCAGGGCTTGCCGCGCGGCTCCAGGTTGAGACTGGGCCAGGGCCTGGCGGACGTCGTTGCCGCGTTCGATGCTGTGCGGGCCGCCGGGTGAGGTGCAGCCGAGGACCAGGGCGCTGACTCGGTGCGGGTGGCGGGCGGCGAGTTGCTGGGCTACACGGCCGCCCATGGACGTGCCGTAGACGTCGGCACGGTCGATGCCGAGGTCGTCGAGGACGGCGATGACGTCCTGGGCGAACAGTTCGGTGCTGTGGGGGGTGTCGGGCTTGTCGCTGTCGCCGGTGCCGCGGTAGTCGAGGGTGAGGGTGCTGCGGGCGGGGTGGAAGTCGGTGCGGACCGGGTCCCACCAGTGGTGGTTGTTGGCCTGGCCCGCCAACAGGACGAGTGGCGCTCCGTTGCCCTGGAGCTGGTAGGCGATGCGGGTCCCGTCGGGTGTCGTCGTGTACGTCATCGGCTGGGTTCCTCAACTCCGGTGTGGGCGGAAACGGTACTCCGCTCCGGTCTTGAGCGGTCGTGAACAGCGGGAGGTCACGGGCGCGGGGGAAGCTGTGGCGATAGACCGCCACGGCTCAGCTGCGAGAGCGTGTCGGGCCTTGGTGGTCTGTGCGGTAGAGGTTGAGGGCGAGGGCGAGGGCGAGGGCGAGGGCGAGGGCGAGGGCGACGGCGGCGCGGGTGGCGGGGTGGGGATCCTGTCGGCGCCAGATGAGGTGGACGGGGACGGGCTCGGCGTCGCGCAGAGGACGGTAGGTGATGCCGTCGGGGCGGCACTGGGCCGCGGTGGCCTGGGGGGTGACGCCGACGCAGTGGCCGGAGGCGATGGCGGCGAGCCAGTCGTCGATGTCGTGGACGTGCTCGGCGCCGGGCCGTTCCGTCTCGGGCCACAGGTTCAAGGTGGTGGTGCCGGTGCGGCGGTCGATGGCGAGGGTGCGGGTGGCGACTTCGGCCAGGCGGACGCCGCGGCGGCGGGCCCAGGGGTCGTCGGAGGCGAGGGCCAGGCCTCTGCGCCAGGGCGTGCGAGATTCCGGCCCTGCGGGCCTTCCTCCTCGTGTTCGAACGAGGGCAGGTCGTGACTGGGAGGGTCGCCGAGGTTCACAACTTCAGGGTCTTCACAAAGCTTCTGAGCTGGCTGTCCAGCCTCCCAGGGGAGACCTGGCAGCAGCGTTGGAAGAGCAGCCGCGCCGAGTAGATCCCCGGCGCGGATTGGACAGATCTCCCGCTGCGCTTCTTGGCCAGAGTGGGCCGTCGCGGTCGTATGTGCGTGTTGACCTGACCTCCGGGCTGCTGATGCTGGTCCGCGGCGATGTCATCCGTCCCGACCTGGCCTGGATGATCACCGCACCCACAACCACCTGGCCCCGTTCATGGCCGAGGTCCGCGACCCCGAGGGGTTCACAAGGCCGGCCCAGCTGGCCGAGGCCGAGCCAGCCCGTGCCCGAGGCGAGGCCACCGTCGCGGCGACCCGGATCGCGATACTTCTGGCCTGCAAAGGTGGGTCGATCGCTGCTCCGGGGATCGCTCGCCGGTGTCGGCACGGCAGCGCGTGACCGAGGACGCGTTCTCTCTTCCACCGACCCCCTGGAAACTCCACTCCCGGATTCGATAGACAGGATTCTGGACAGTAACTTCCATCTCGCCAAGGTGACTTGGATCGCCAGAGAGTCGGTGCGCGACAGAGCGCCACCCGACGTACGGGAGAGACATGAGGCGATTACTCCGCCCCTTATCGAAGCGACGTGCGAAGCCGCCGGCACACCCCGCGAGAAAGCCGCGCCGCCGGCCGGTCGCCGACCTCACCGCCCTGGTGACGGTCGTCGCGTCGGCAGCGATCGCGGTCCTGCCGACAGCGCCCGCGCAGGCCTCGCCGCTCCGCAGCACTCCGCTCATCACGTACAACATGCTCGGTGCCACCAGCGGCCAGGACAGCAAGTGGACGACCACAGTCGGCAATTACATCCAGGCCGCCGAGATCGTGACCCTGCAGGAGGCAGGTCCGACGCCGCCCGGCAGGTTCCAGAGCACCACCCCCGTTGCGGGACTGCCGCAGGTCGGCCGGGCGGGATACATCCAGCACCACCGCTGGACGTACAGGTCCGCGGACTACGAGGTCTACTTCCTGCAGACCGACCGCATGGGCGGACGCTACGAGGGCGGCCGCAACAACGTCGCCGTCGTCACGCAGCGCACACCGGACCAGGTGGCCGCCGTGCCCAGCCCGATCGCCGACGGGCGGGCCGCCCTCGGGGTGCGGTTCGGCGACGACTGGTACTTCACCTTCCATGCCCGGCCCACCAGCAGGAACAACCCGACCAATGAGTCGGACGTGATGCTCGCCCGCATCGCGGCCTTCGTGAACCAGGTACCGGGCCGGTCGTGGACCGTCGGGGCCGACTTCAACAACGAGCCGGGCAACTTCGCCCTCCCGCCCGGCGCCCACGCCTACGCCACCGGTCTGCCCACCCACGAGGGCCGCCGCGAGCTGGACTACGTGGTGGCGTCCGTCAATATCCCGGACCACCCGAGACGGCGGCTCAACGGCGCCTCCGCGGACCACTATGCCGTCGCCGTCGGCGGCATGCGCGCGGGCGGCGAGCCGCAGCCCCTGTTCACCAGCCCCCGCCACATCGAGAACATGCAGAGCGGCGGGACGCTGGAGGCCCTGGGCGGGGGCGCGCTCAACGGCATGCCCGCCCTCACCAACCAGCGCAACGGAGGGTTCGCCCAGCGCTGGGACCTCGAATTCAACGGGACCGAAGCCGTCCGCATCCGGCTCCCCAAGGGCAGGTGCCTCTCCAGCCTGCCGGACCGCCGGGACCACGGCAAGCCCCTCATGTTCGACTGCGGAAAGAGCGGCCTCCAACGCTGGCGGCTGCTCTCGTTCGGCAACGAGCAGTACCAGATCCGCAACATCCCGCTCGGACTGTGCCTGGACGCGGGCACGTCGACCGGCCCGCGTGACCTCTACGGCCTCGAGCTGAACCCCTGCAAGGCGAAGGACAGCCAGCACTGGTTCCTCGGTCCCCCCGCCGACTCCGACCCCAGGGCCAACTTCTTCGCGGGCGACCTGTCCATCGCCCACCCCGGCCCCTTCGGGCTGGAGAACGTCCGCACCGGCCGGATGCTGGCCGGCGAACCCCGCGGGCTCAGCGGCACCCGCGTGCGCGCCCACCCGCACCGCACCAAGCCCACGCCCAACGAGGAGAAGTGGATCCCCGAATGGGTCGGCGCCGAGCGGCTGCGCATGCGCGACACGGCGACCGGCCTCTGCATCGAGACGGACGCGAACGTCCCGAACGACGGGTTGCTCGGCCTCGACCTGCGGGCCTGCAACGGCTCCCGCGCCCAGACCTGGCACGTGGAGCCGGCCGCCGAGAACACCTTCCGGCTCCGCAACGACCAGCGCGTCCTCGGCACTGAGCCTTGCCTGGACCTGGACCAGCTGTCGGCCAACACCGGCACGGACATCGTCAACGCCAACCAGTGCGAACGCGGCCGCGCCTCCCAGCGCTGGTTCTTCGCACCCTTCGACCCCTCCGCCGGACCCGACGAGACGGGGGACTGACACCCGCGGTGCACCGGTGATGCCCGGCGGCTGGTGCGGCCGGGCATCACCCCATTCCCGGGCAGCGGGGCCCACGGCCGAAGTCGGCAGAGGGCGTTGTGCCGGCCTGTCACGGCCAGCCTTGCTCCACCTTGTCCGGGGCGGTGTTCCAGCTCTTGGGTATGAACGTGATCACGTAGGTTCCGCGGTCGAAGTCGGCGTATCCGGCAGACCAGTTCCGGAACTTGCTCTCGTGTATGTGCATGGGGCCCAGGGCGCTATTGGGCGAGTGATAGTGGTCGCCGTGGGTCCATGTGGTTTTGTCGGCATCCGCTTCCGTCTGAGCCCCAAACCAGCCGTAGTCGAAATTGACCCAGCCTTCGCCAGGGTTGATCGGACCACGCGGAATGCTTCTGTCCTTCGACATGTCGACCAGGCCGGTACTCCGGTCGGGGCGGAAGGCTTCCGGGTCGCCGTACTTCCTCTTGTCGGAGGAGCCCCGCTGGTCCTGCCCGCTCCAGAAGTGCTTCGAGTAGATCACCGCCTTCATCTTGGACGGGTCGTAGTTGCCTCCGTTTCTTTCCTTGAAGGACGGTGTATTCCTCAGCGCCGAGTAGAAGTTCGAGCGGGTGTCCTCGTGGAGCAGGGCATCATTTTTGTTCGTGAGGTCTGCCTTGAGTTTGTCGATGTAAGTCCCCTCGTCGTGGGCGTTTTCCAGGGCCTTGTTCATGATGGACGCCACATCACGCGCCCGCTTGAACCCCTTCCCCTCGTCGAAGCTGGCCTTGGCGATGCGACCCTCGAACTCCGCCCGCGTTTCATTGGGCCGGGGGCTGGTGTTGGCCAGGTTGTTCCTGTACTTGTTCTCGTCGAAGAACGCGAACGCCAATTTGTTCGTCGGGTAGGGGCCCGAATTGATCCACGTGACGCCGACGCAACCGTAGGACAGCCTTTCTCGCTGCTCTTCGGTCATCTGCTGTTTCTTGCCGTCGCGGTGACTGTAGACCTGCTGCCACTTGCGTATGTAGTTGTTGACGACCGTAGTGGCCCTGCCTCCGTAGGCCTGGTACGCGTCAGGCATCCTGTCGAGCGGCTCGGCGGGAGGGGTTTCCCTGTCGTCGACAGAGTCGGGGGTCCGGGAGGGTGTGCTGGCACCCGGAGGCAATTCCACCGGAGGCTTGCCAGGTTGACCCAGGGCCAGGGCCATTTCGTTCAGTGCGTTGATGTTCTTGACATCATCCGCCGTCAGGCCGTGCGTCACGGCGTAGGACTCTTTCTCCCTCCCATCGCCGCCGGCGGCCTGGCTGACCGCCGGCGTCAATCCAGCGGTGCATACGACCGCACCCACAGTGGCGAAGGCGAGAAATCTCCGACGTTTGTACATGGAAATCAATAACTCCCTTGTGGTGAAGGCTCGTGGAACGAGGGCATGCGAGAGCACGATGCATGGGAGGGGGTTGCGGCGAGACGAATGCGGGAGATGGCGCCGGCGGCGCGGTCTTCGCCGGTCATGACCGTGGTGGCCGTCGGCGGGCCGGGCGCGCGACTCGGTCGCCCGGTCGGGGACGCTCGCTACATCAGGGTCGTCGCCGAGGCGACGACGCGGGCCCGGCCCGGGTAATCGGGGTCGCCGTAGCGGACCTCGACGCGCGCGCGGGAGCGCATGAACGGGAAGTCGGCCCGCAGGCCGTCCAGTTCCATCCAGCGGAAGGGACTGTCGTCGCCTGTGTTGATCGTGGCACCGGTCGCCGGGGCGGGCGTGCCCGGGGCGGCTGCCTGGGCTCCCTGGGTGAGAGGCTGGGCGAGGGTCGTGGTCACGGCGAATGTGGTGAGGGTGCGGGGAGCGGTTCTGCGTATCACTTCTCGGCTCCTGGATGAGTGATCAGGTTGATACGAACAGTGATCGTGCCCCTGTGCTGACTCCCCGGCAACATCATGGCTTTCGAACCGGCCAACCTGTCACGCAGGGCGGTATCTGGCCGCTTGGTCGGCATCGACCTCTGACATGGCCTTCGCCGCTGGCGCGAACGGCTGCGTGGTCGGACTCGAGCAGCCGGTGGGCAAGGCGGAGTTGCCCGGCTCCTGGCTCGTCGACCTTTGCCACGTGACCTGTTCCGAGCGAAGCTTGGCAAGAAGCAGGGGGTGTTCGACAGTGAGTTACTGCCCAGTCCGTGCCCGCCGAAGGGCCCCGGCCTGCGGGCGCGAGCGGAGTGTGAGCGGACACCGTCGTGGGTCTGTTCCCGCCGCGCAGGAGTGCGACTCCGGGGGGATCCACTCCCGCGCGGCACGGACACCGGCGTCGGTTGCGCCCGGCCCCGGAAGACCTCGATGAGGCTGGCGTAAGGCAGGCTGGACTGCGGCGGCCGGGGCGGGTGCGGGTGCAGCGGACGTGGCGTCCGTGGCCAGGGCGAGGGAGGCCACGGCCAGCCCTGCGGCGGTGAGTGTGTCTGATCATGATGGGCGACAGCGCCCGGCGGCGCCGTCCCCTGAAGGAGTGGTGCCCGCCCTGGCGCAGCGCCCGCCGGGCCGGAGTGCGACGGCCTCACGGGGGTCTGGCCAGGTACGGCGCTCAGTCGCACCATTGTGACTGAGCACCCGAGTTGGCCACTGAGCGTTTCAGTTGGCCACTCTGGTTCAGAAGCGGTCAGCAAAGTCGTGAGCCGGGGCATGGTAGTTGGAACCTGGCCACGGGAGTTGGAACCAGTGCGGTCGGCGCCGACTGGGCTCACCTCCATGTCCGAGCCAGCCCCTGACCCTCGCATGCAGTCCTTGATCAACCAGCTCCGGCCGGGGGTCGTGAGAACGGTGAAGGTCGCCGAGGTCGACCTCCAGCGTCACCGGGTGCGGCTGGGCGCCGCTGAAGAAGCAGAAGAACCTAGTGAATGGGCATGCCGGTGCCCGATTCGATCTTCTCGATGAGGGCGTCGCCATGCTGACAGAGGAGTCCGCGTAGGGCCGTGTAGTGGTTCGAATATGCGGCGAAGTGGCTTACGCGGCAGCGTCACTACGCAGTGGCCGTGAGGATGGCGATCCCCTCACTTGAGCGACTGGCAAATGTCCTCGTTCTGGCCTGGTCGCGCCGGATCAGCCCGGAGTGATCACATCGGTGCCTACTCCTACACGGTTCATGGGGTTAGGCTGCCGCTTCGTCAGTGACAACGGCACGGAGGTCGATGTGGGCTTCGCAGCTGACGGGAGCGGAGTCTTCGACCTCTGGCGGCTACGCCGGTACGGGCTGAGCCTGCCGGAGACTGTTGATGTCACGGATGAGGACCTGCGGTCCGCAGTGCGGTCGCTGCAACCGCTTCTGACCGAGGTGCGGGTAGCCAACTGATCGCCCGGGCCGGCCCGCTTGGCCCACTGGCCCTGCTCCCATGGCCTCCGTCAAGAAGGCGTTCCCTGCCTCTCTTTCGGTGTTTCCAGTCAGCCTCACCCCTTGTTCTTCTGGGCCGCCCTGCGAACGTCTGAGAATATCTGCATCCATCCCGCACAGAACAGGGAGAAGAGGGCGATGCGTGCACGCAATGCAGCTCTGGGTCTCGCAACGGCGCTGCTAATCGGCCTGAGCGGAGGGGTCGCCGAGGCGGTCACGCCCACCACGACGCCGACCGTAACTGGCTCTCGTCTGATAATCGACAGCTACTACTACTTCAACAACAACGCGGAGCGTGCGGATGCGGAAGTACGCTGCGGTGCGCGTCGGGCGTACGGCGTCGCCCAGGGCTGGTGGGCCAACGGATTCTGCAAGGACATCGGCTCCCCCACCATAGCCCTGTACGTCTTCCCTAACTGATAGTTTCAGCATGACTTGACCTGCGAGCCTTGCACTCGCCGATCTCGGTCGGCAGGGTATCCGGGTGCGTGCTGATCTTGTTCCGGACGACCTGTGGGAGCGGGTGGCCCTGCTCGACGCCGTCCCACCGATCCGCGGGCCTGCGGGGACGCCCCCGCCGCAAGTCCCGGCGCCTGTATGCCGACTGCGGCTACGACTTCGACAAGTGCCGCCGCTTGCTGTGGAAGCGCGGCATCAAACCGCTGATCGCCCGACGCGGTGTCGCCCGTGGTTCCGGACTGGGCAAGGTGCGCTGGGCGGTCGAGCGCGCATTCGCCTGGCAGCACCGGTTCAAACGACTTCGCACCCGCTAACGTCATCTCCCCTGAGCCCGCGGCTGAAGGGATTGTTCCACGGGGCCGCCAGCGTCTGTCTCCGCAGAACAACGTAGGGATCAGTTAGTCGGATGGTGTCCGGTTCATGAGGGTCTGTCAGGTGGGAAGCCCTGGGAGTAAGACAGTGCCGGAGAGCCCCGGATCCCGAACCGGAGAAGAGGTACCACCCGTCATGAACGGGGACGTACATCTGCTGGATCCGCTGGCCCCGACTTTACGTCGTGATCGAAGGCGTCCGGTAAGAGGTCGAACCGGCCGTAGCCGACAGTCCGGTCAGCGCGCTGTCCCGCGCCTGGTGCGCTGGCTGTGGGGGTCGAGTGCATGTACCCCTTCCGGCGCGTCACGGTGCAGAACCGTGCTGTAGGACGTACGGGGGTTCGCTGGCTGTGTGAGACATCCCTCTCCCGTCGTCGTGGCGCTGGTGGCCTGGAGAGGTTGACCATGTAGTCATGACCTCCTCGCCCCGCCCGCCGCACGTCGATGGCCGACCGGATCCGATGGACGGGACTACCGCGCTCGGTGGAGAGCCCGCACCCGCCCGCGGGTACCTGCTGGACAACGCACGCGCCGAGGCGGGCGAGCGATTCGTTTGGCTGGCCGAGCTGTTCGACGGTGTGACGCGCGGGCACTTCGATCGACTGGGGGTCAGGGCTGGTTCGCTCTGCTGGGAAGTGGGGGCCGGTGGCCCCAGTATCCCGGAGGCGCTCGCGGCGGCCGTCGGTCCGACCGGGCACGTGCTGGCCACGGACATCGACCCGTCGTGGCTGAAGGCAGGCGACGGGTACGAGGTGCGCCAGCACGACGTCGCCGCTGATCCGCCCCCGGAGCCGGGGATGTTCGATCTGGTGCACGCCCGGCTCGTGCTGGTCCATGTACCCGACCGGGCTCGCGCGTTGGCCACGATGGCGGCAGCGCTACGGCCCGGCGGCTGGCTGCTGGTCGAGGACGCCGATACCGCTCTGCAGCCACTGGCATGCCTGGACGACAGCGGCCCTGCGCAGCGGCGGGCCAACCGGCTGCGCGATGCGGTCCGGGAGCTGCTTTCGCGCCGCGGCGCGGACCTGCGCTACGGCCGGACACTGCCGCGGGCATTGCGTGAGGCCGGCTTGGTAGATGTCGCCGCGGCGGGCTCTTTCCCGGTCGGCGGGCTGGCCTGCGACCGGCTGGAGGCGGCGACCATCCGGCACGTGCGCGGCGAGCTGCTCGCGGCCGGCCTGGCCGACGACGCCGAGATCGACGCGCACCTGGCCGCCATCCACGCGGGCGAACTCGACCTGACACTCGCGCCGCTGATCTCGGCCTGGGGACGCCGTCCAGCCGAGCACCCGCCGGTACTCGGTTAGGTGCGGATCCAGGCGTTGTCCGACCTGCCCACAGCGCTGTTCGTCGAGGGAGGCCAGGCAGCTCGCGCAGGTGCGCGCTGCGCGTCACCGGAGCTGGGGCCAGCCCGCGCACGGGCTCCGAAGATCATGGAGTTCTCGACGCCCCGTGATCCGAGTGGAAGAACGTGCCTTGACAGCCGGAACACCGAATATCAGCGGCTGCGTCCGCTGGGTCAGGCGACCGCGCGTCAGCTGCGGCTGGTGATGATGCGTCATCGCCGACCACCGCCCCGCCGCCTCGTGCGGAAGCCGGGTCCACCCGCAGGTTCGCCTTGCCGCGGCCCCCGCCACCCGGGGGCTTTCCGTTTGCAGCTGCCGACCACAACCACCAGTGCCTCCAGATAACCCTCTGGGCTGCGGGAATGCTGAGTTTCAAGACGTTGATGAGCATTTTCCGGTCACCGACCGTGAAGTTGGTAATGGGATCCATTTTCAGATAGCGTCGGGTCCGCACCGACCGGAGAGGACCCCCGTACCCATGGCCGTACCCAAGCGGAAGATGTCCCGCAGCAACACCCGCCACCGCCGAGCCCAGTGGAAGGCGGTCACACCGCCGCTCGTGCCGGTCACCGTCGACGGCGTCGCCCATCTGGTGCCGCAGCGCCTGGCCAAGGCCTACGAGCGCGGTCTGCTGCACCCCGAGGACTGACGGGCATGAGCGGACGACTGCCCGTGACCGTCCTGTCCGGCTTCCTCGGAGCCGGCAAGACCACCTTGCTCAACCACGTGCTGAGCAACCGCGAGGGCCTGCGCGTCGCGGTCATCGTCAATGACATGAGCGAGATCAACATCGATGCCGCGCTCGTGCGCGGCGGCGAGGCCGCCCTGTCGCGGACCGAGGAGCGCCTGGTCGAGATGACCAACGGGTGCATCTGCTGCACCCTGCGCGACGACCTGCTGGAGGAGGTCGACCGCCTCGCCCGCGAGGACCGCTTCGACCATCTCCTGATCGAGTCCAGCGGCATCTCCGAACCGATGCCCGTGGCGGCGACCTTCGCTTTCCCTCGCGACGACGGGGCCATCCTCGGTGACCTTGCGCGCCTCGACACCATGGTGACGGTCGTCGACGCCGCCAATTTCCTGCCGGAACTGGAAGGAGGGGACGGGCTCGCGGAGCGCGGGCTCGACCAGTACGAGGATGACGAGCGCACCGTCAGCGACCTGCTGATGGATCAGATCGAGTTCGCCGACGTCATCGTGCTCAACAAGCTCGACCTCGTCGACGCGGAGAGCGCCGAACGGCTACGGGCCGCCCTCAGCCGGCTCAACCCGCCGGCCCGGATCGTGGCCGCCACCCGCGGGCGCGTGGCCCTCGGCGACGTCCTCGGGACCGGACTGTTCGACCTGGAGCGTGCACAGCAGGCTCCGGGCTGGGTCATGGAGCTCAACGGGGACCACGTCCCGGAGACCGAGGAGTACGGCATCTCCAGCACGGTCTTCCGCTCGGACGTGCCGTTCCACCCGGTCCGCCTGTGGGAGTTCGTCACCGAAGGCCTCGACAGCGGGGCCTACGGCCGGATCCTGCGTTCCAAGGGCTTCTTCTGGCTGGCCGACCGCCCTCGGGTGACCGGCCTGTGGTCGCAGGCCGGCTCCGTCGCCCGCTTCGAACCCTCAGGCGCCCGGGACGCGGACGCGGACAGTACGCAGGGCCAGGAGCTGGTCTTCATCGGCACCGGCCTGCGCGCCGAGCAACTCCGGGCCGCCCTGGCCGGCTGCCTCATGCAGGACGGCGAAAGCCTCCCGGTCGCCGTTCCCCGCGTGGGACACCTACGGAATCGACGACGCCTGCGAGCACGAGCACCCCGCGCTCGTCACGCGGGACTGAGGCCCCCGGGCCGGGCAGTGGTCGCAGCCACGGCACTGCCCGGCCCGGTACATCCCGCTCGGCGGCACCGGTGCGGGTGCTGACCGGGGAGCTGGTAATGGTTCGCCGACTGACGAGCGGGGACGTGCTGGCGCCACCAGCGGGTTCCGCCTGCTCCGCGAGTACGTGCACTACACGGTGGGAGCATCGGCGGACTGTACAGAACGACAGGCGGTCGCCACGCCTGGCCGACGGTTCAGCACTTTAGATGGGGTGCCTACAGATCCACACCCAGTGGGAAGTCAAGTGCCCCACTACCGCATGCACCAGCACCAGTGGCTCAGGGCAGGGGAAATCTTCCCCGCTGTCATCGCCGTCATCGCCATCACGATAGAAGCACCTGTCGATGATGACTCGGTTGACCTTGTGTCCCTTGTCTTCGAGGAACTTCTTGGCGAACTCGTCAGGAGCCGCGAGAAACGCGGACTTTTCATCCGGACTCAGTTCAACGTTGAAGGTTTCTACCTCTTGCACCGACTCTTGCGGAGCCTCGCGTGTCATCTTCGCCATGGGTGCCACCTCACTGGGAATCAGTCTTTCATCGCGCGATCGGTATGAACGCGCAGACCGCGCCGAGCTTCGCCCTCGTGCGCGGTCACGCCGTCCACTCCACGGCGGTCGAGCCCTTCTTGGGCTGAGCCCTTCGCCTTTTCTGGTGCTTTACTTCAGTAGTAGAGCCACAGAGGGAAGAGGCTGCCGTTGACTGTGCATATCACTTCCCCGGCACCCTGCGCCGGATCTTGATTCGCCAAGGTTGCGACCTGGAATGGGTCTCCGCAATTTCCGTTCCAGTGCCATTGCTTGGCGTCTCGGCGAGCCGCGACGTTCCTCTTGTGTTCGGATGCTTCCTCCAGCGTGACGACCCTGTCTGTAGGAAGCTCCTCATAATCTCTGCTGCTCACGATGGCCCTCCTGTCTCGACACGTAGCTAAAGAATGCGCCGGTCGAAGTCGTTTCGCCACTCGCACCCCCTCAGCATGTCGGAGGTGGAAGTTGCGCAGGCGGAGGATCTCGCACACGGCATGGTGCACGCCGTCGCCTCTGAGGCGGCAGCCACGCATGAGTGGTCGTGGTGTTGCGCCAGGAGGCTGTCCGGCCACAGCGGACGACAAGAGGCAAAAGCAAAGGCAAGGAGATGCCACTCCTTGCCACTCTCAACTTATAACCCACCAGGGGGCTTGCGGCAAGACCCAGGTCGTACCGCAGAATCGGCGGCCGAAAGCCACAACCTGCGGGAATGGGGATGCGAAGTGCGAGTGTTGCTGACGACATGGGGGTCGCGCGGAGACGTCGAACCGCTGGCGGGGCTGGCGGTGGGGTTGCGGGAACTCGGCGCGGAGGTGCGGGTGTGCGCGCCGCCGGACGAGGAGTTCGCGGCGCTGCTGGCGCGTGTCGGTGTACCGCTGATCCCGCTCGGCCCGACGGTGCGCTCGGTGGTCGCCGGAACGAAGCCGCCGACGGCGGAAGACGCGTTCCGGCTCGCTCCGGAGCTGGTCGCCGCGCGGTTCGAGACGCTCACCGCGGCGGCCGAGGGATGTGACGCGTTGCTGGCGACCGGCCTGATGCCGGCCGGCGCACGGGACGTGGCCGAGAAACTGGGCATCCGCTACGTGCTCGCGTGCTTCCACATCTTCGGACTGCCGTCGCGGCATTTCCCTCCGGGGAGGCGGCCGGGCAAGCCGTCTCCGCAGGACGAGACCGACAACCGGGTGCTGTGGGAGCAGGACGCCCAGAGGGTGAACGCGTTGTACGGCGAGGCGCTCAACAGCCATCGGGCGGCGATCGGCCTGCCGCCGGTGGACAACGTCCGTGACCACGTCTTCACCGACCAGCCGTGGCTGGCGGCAGACGCGACGCTGTGTCCGTCGCAGGGCATGACGGACCTCGACGTCGTCCAGACCGGGGCGTGGATCCTGCCCGACGACCGTCCACTTCCGCAAGAGTTGGAGGCGTTCCTGGACGCCGGCGCACCGCCGGTGTACGTGGGCTTCGGCAGCATGGCCGCACACGCCCCGAAGGACATCGCCCGGGTGGCCATTGAAGCGATCCGCGCGCAAGGCCGCCGCGTACTCCTCGCCCGCGGCTGGGCCGGCCTGGCCCCGATCGACGACGTCGACGACTGCTTCGTCGTCGGCGAGGTCAACCAGCAGGCACTGTTCCGCCGGGTGGCCGCCGTCGTGCACCACGGCGGCGCGGGCACCACGACGACGGCCGCCCGGGCCGGCGCACCTCAGGTGGTCGTCCCCCGGATCGCGGACCAGCCGTACTGGGCCGCCCGAGTGGCCGAGCTGGGCATCGGCTCGGCTCACCACGGCCCGACGCCGACCTTCGACTCCCTGTCCGCCGCGCTCACCACGGCCCTGACGCCCGAGACCCGAGCACGGGCGCGGGCCGTGGCCGGCACGATCCGCACCGACGGGGCGACAGTGGCCGCGAAACTGCTGCTCGACGCAGCCGGCCAGGAAAGGGCGCCCGTGTCCGCGTGAACCACGCGGAATCGTCGAACCAGGCACCCGACGACCGAGTGGTTCAACGGCGGCGGCGCCGGCACAGCGCCGGGCACTGCCACGCTCCTACAGGACAGCCGCCGGACGCACGCGCCGTCAAGGAAAAGCACTGGGGCGAAAGGAGCCGCGTCCATGAGAATCCCCTCATGAGCGATATATCCGTGGCGGCAAGCGTCGACGAGCTGCTCGCCGCCCTCGATCCGTTGCCCCACCCCCGCCGCGTCCGGCGCATGGCCCTCCACGCAAGGGAACTGAGCGCGGCCGGAGGATTGGCCGCGGTGCTGGCCGAGCTGGCGGGACGCGGCGGGTACGAGCGGGGCCTCGCGGGTGTGGCCGCCCGGGCGGCCGCTGACGCCGACTGGTTGCGGACGCGGCTGACCGACCCCGATCCGTACGTACGCCGCCAGGCCGTGTCCGCCGTGCGCGCGGGCATCGTCCCGGACACCGCCGTGGTGGAGGCGTTCGACGACGCGCCCGCCGTCGTACGGCGAGAGCTGATAGGCGCCGTCGTCACCGGACGGCGCACGGCGCTCGCCGACGCCCTCGTGCGGCCCCTCCGCGCGCGCTGGGGCGAGGTGGAGGCGGCCGGGCTGCTGCCCGCGTGCGGGCCCGGCACCGTCGCGGAACTGCTGCCCGAGCTCTTCCCTGACGTCACGGGACTCCCCTCCGTCCGCAAGTGGGCGGCGCTCACCCGCCGTCACGTCGACGTCGTCCTCGACGAGGTGGAACGCCGGCTCACCGCCGAGCCGGAAGCACGGCGGCAGGACTGGTGGCAGTCGCACGGGGCGTGCGTGGCGGCGGCCGTCGCCCATGCGCCTGAGCGGGTGTTCGATCTGCTGGAGCGCCTGTGCCATGGGCCGCTGCCCTGGCCCCTCCGCGACGCCCTCGGCGGCCTGATGACCGCGGACCCGGGCCGCACGGTCCGGCTGCTGCTCGCGCCGCGGCGCGAACCGGCGGAACGTCTCACGCTGACGCTGTCCGCGCTGCGCACCCTCGTCCGCGGGGACCCGCCGGAACTCGCCGTGTTCGCCCGGGCCGTGAGCCATGACGAGCGCGCGTTCGCCCGCCTTCTGTACCAGCTGCCGCCCTCCCGCCGGGCCGACTGCTTCGACACCGCGATGGCCGGACGGGACGCGGAACCGTCCCTGCCGCCCGAGCGCGTTCTCGCCTCTCTTCCCAGGGTGCGGCGCGAGGCCGAGGCTCGGCGGATGGCCGACCGGGCACGTCGCGGAGCCCGGTGGCGTACGGTCCTGGAATGCGTCGCGTATCTGCCGCCCGCGGAAGCGGGGGAGGAGCTGTGGACCGCGACCCGTGACCCGGCGGAGAGGGAACGGGCGGAGGGGTACCGGCTTCTGTTCCTCAATGCCGCCCGCTCGGGCGACCCTTCCGTCGTCACCGACCGGCTCGCCCGCTGCACAGGGCTGCGTGAGGAACAGGAACTCGTACGCGGGCGCGCCCTGTACGCGATCGCCGCCATCCCCTCCGCGCTGTTCGCCGAGGAGGCGGCACCTCACCTGGAACGTCTCGCGGCCGACGCGCTGGAGGCCGCCGACTGTTCGTGGGACAGCCGCCACGCACTGGGCGGCCTGGCCGTGTCCCTGCTGCGTGACGCGGACGTGGCGGGGCTCGGGGGCGGGGCCGGCCGCGGGGAGCTGAAGGACTGGGCGCTGCGCACCCTGAAGCGGCTCCCGGACACCGCGCCACCGCGGCCCTTCGCCGTGCGGCACGGGCGTGAACACGAGGCGTTCGAGGCGCTGCGCCCCGAACTGGAAGCGCGTGCGCGGGCCGCGGACTTCACGGACGTCCTCGCGCTGGCCTCGCGCCTCGGCGAGCGCGCGTACGCGGTTCAGGGCCTGCAGGACCTCCTGTGGCGAGCGGTCCGCGACGGCGATCAGGACACCGCGGGCAAGGCGGCCGTCCTATGGCTGCGCGACCCGAGGACGCACGACGAACGGCTGGCCGCACTCCTCACCCTCGACGCCTCCTTCGCCACCCTGCCGTCCATCGGCCGCACGCTGGCGTACCGCCGTACGGATCTGCTGGACCTCGTCCTCGGCGACACACCCCCGTACGGGCGCCTCCTGCCCGAGGGCGACCCCTGGCTGCCGCCCGTCGGCCGGGCGGCACGCCGTTGGCTGCCACGTCAGCAGGCCATGGCGGCCCGCTCGTTGGCCCGCGTCGCCGACGACACCCGGCTCCCCGATGGCCTGCGCGCACGGGCGGTCGCGCCGGCCGCGTGGCTCCCGGGGAACGGGACCGGGATCCTGCTGCGGCACGCCGCCTCCGGGAACACGGCGGTCGCCGAGGCCGCGCTCGCCGCGCTGGCCAGGACGGAGCGTCCGCACGAGCACCTGTCCACGCTGCTCGCCCACGCAGAGGGGAGCCGCTCCAGGATCGCGATGGCCGCGGCACGGCGCGCGGCGCGCCACGTCCCGCCCTCCGTACTGGCCGGGGCTCTGCGCCCGCCGCTGCTCGACGGGGGCGACACGCGGGTGACCAGCCAGGAGGAAGCGGCGCGGATCGCGGCGGCCCTGCTTCCCGTGCGGGAGGCCGCGGTCCTGCTCCGGGACGTGTACGCCCATTCCCGTCACCAGGACGTGCGGGCCGTCTGTCTGGCGCTCACGACGGGGCTGCTGGCATGCGAAGAGGCCTGGGAGACGGTGGAGACGGCGGCCGCCGGACGGCGCGAGGAGCGAGTGGCGGTGCTCGGGGTCCGGTCGCCCGACGTGCCGGAGCACCACCGCCACCGCTACGCCCGGCTGGTCGCCGCCCTGTGCCGTTCCGACGACCGCGAGGTCGTCCTCCACGGATACCGGGCGCTGGCCGAATGGTCGGGCCGGATCGGGCCCGAGCCCGGAACCCTGGCCGCCGCCGTCACCGACCTGGAGAACCGCGACACCTGGTCGACGGCCGCCGGGGCGCTCTGCGCCATGGCCACCGATCCCCCCACCGGCACACCGGACGTGGCTCCCCTCATGGAGACGCTCGCCGCGCTGATCGCCGCCGACGCCCGCGCGGGCACGCCCGACGCGGCCACCGACCGCGACCGCCCGGCCCGCCGACGGGTCGAGCACATGGTCGACATCCTCACCCCGTACAGCACCCGACGCGCCCGCGTCAGCGCGCCGGTCGCCCGCGAGATCGCCGATCTGCTCGCGGGCCACCCGGACTTCACCTCCCTCGCGGTGCGGATGCTCCTCCACACCTTCGATCCGGACGCCGGGGCGGACACGCTGACAGCCGCACTGACGCACTTGGCCGAGGTGCACGAAGGCCGCCCGGCGCTCGCCGCCCCTACGGCCGCCCACCTCCGCCGGGCCCTGCGGTCGCGGAACGGCGACGCCGAGGCGTTCGCCCACGCGGCACGGACACTGGTCGACGACGGGGGTTACGCCGCCGGACTGTTCGCGGTCGCCCTCACCGAGGTCGGTGGCGACCGAGCCGATTGGGCGTCGCCCTGGCGCGAACATGTACGCGCACTGCGCCGGCATGCCCACCCGGACGTCCGTGAGGAGGCGTTCGCCCTGGTCACGGCCTATGAGTGACCGTCACCGACTGCGCTGAGGGCCCGGACGGGCCCTCAGCGGCCTGCCGTGGGTGCCGTCGCCCGGTCGGCACATCTCGGACATGTGCACCGGCCGCAGGATCCGCCGCATCGCACCCCCGTGGGTGCGGGCCGTGGAGCTGTGCGGGTGAGGCGTGCCCATGTGCGGTCGCGGGTACGCGTGGCGCGGACGCCGGACCTGGTAGAGGTGTGTGGCTGTGGAAGCCATGACGGATCGGATCGCCGAGCCTTGGGGTGTGCGTACGCCGTACGGACCGGGCAGTGCCTGGCCGGCCCGCACCGACACGCATTTGCGGGAGGGCCTGGCGCCCGGGGACGTCGAGCGGTGGGTGCGGTCGGCGTCGATTCTGCACTCCAACGGTGACGCGATGGACATCGCGGTGGCGGGGAACCGGATCGTGGGGGTGCGGGGGCGTGCGGGGGACCGGGTCAACCGCGGTCGGCTGGGCCCCAAGGACCTCTTCGGCTGGCAGGCCAACGCGTCCCCGGACCGACTCACCCGGCCGCTGGTCCGCGACGGTGGGCGGCTCGTGGAATCCGACTGGGACACGGCCATGGGCCGGGTCGTGGCCGGGTCGAAGGAGCTGCTGGAGCAGCGGGGGCCGGGTTCGCTCGGTTTCTACACCACCGGCCAGCTCTTCCTGGAGGAGTACTACACCCTGGCAGTCATCGCCCGGGCCGGCATCGGTACCAATCACCTGGACGGCAACACCCGCCTGTGCACGGCGACCGCCGCGGAGGCGCTGAAGGAGACGTTCGGTTGCGACGGCCAGCCCGGTTCGTACGCGGACGTCGATCACGCCGACGTCATCGCGCTGTTCGGGCACAACATGGCGGAGACACAGCCGGTGCTGTGGATGCGGGTCCTGGACCGCCTCGCGGGAAGCGCACCGCCCCGTCTGGTCTGCGTGGACCCCCGGCCCACCCCCGTCGCCCGCCGCGCCACGGTCCATCTGGCGCCCCGGGCGGGGACCAACGTCGCGCTGCTGAACGCCCTGCTGCACGAGACCATCCGCAGGGGCCGCGTCGACGAGGCGTACGTACGGGCGCACACGGTGGGCTTCGACGAACTGGCGGCCCGCGTGGAGAAGTGCGACCCGGCGTGGGCGGCGCGGATCTGCGACGTGCCGGCGCCGGAGATCGAGCGGGCCGCCGAGGTCATCGGCGGTGCCGAGCGGCTGCTGTCGACGGTTCTGCAGGGGGTCTACCAGTCGCACCAGGCCACCGCCGCGGCCGTGCAGGTCAACAACCTGCACCTGCTGCGCGGCATGCTGGGCCGCCCCGGCTGCGGCGTACTGCAGATGAACGGCCAGCCCACCGCTCAGAACACCCGCGAGTGCGGCGCCGACGGCGACCTGCCCGGCTTCCGGAACTGGCAGAACGACGCGCACGTCGCCGACCTGGCGAAGGTGTGGAACGTGACGCCGGAGAGCATCCCGCACTACGCGCCTCCCACCCATGCCATGCAGATCTTCCGCTACGCCGAGCAGGGCTCCGTGCGGATGCTGTGGATCAGCGGCACCAACCCGGCCGTCTCCCTGCCCGAACTCGCCCGGATCCGGCGGATCCTCGCCCAAGAGCGCCTGTTCGTCGTCGTCCAGGACCTGTTCCTGACGGAGACCGCGCAGCTGGCCGACGTCGTGCTGCCGGCCGCCACCTGGGGCGAGAAGACCGGAACCTTCACCAACGCCGACCGCACGGTGCACCTGTCCGACAAGGCCGTCGACCCGCCCGGCGGGGCCCGGCCCGACCTGGACATCTTCCTCGACTACGCCGCCCGCATGGACTTCCGCGACAAGGACGGCGGCCCGCTGATCACCTGGCGGGACGCGGAATCGGCGTTCGAGGCGTGGAAGCGGTGCAGCGCGGGCCGCCCGTGCGACTACACCGGCCTGACCTACGAGAAGCTGCGCGGCGGCAGCGGCATCCAGTGGCCCTGCAACGAGCAGGCCCCGCAGGGCACCGAGCGCCTCTACACCGGCGGCATCACCTGGGCCCACCCCGACGTGTGCGAGAGCTACGGCAAGGACCTGGTCACCGGCGCCTCCGTCGAACCGGTCGAGTACCGCTCCCTCAACCCCGACGGCAAGGCCGTCCTCAAAGCCGCCGGCTACCTGCCCCCGCATGAGGACACCTCACCGGACTTTCCCCTCCAGCTCATCACCGGCCGCACGCTCTACCACTTCCACACCCGTACGAAAACCGGCCGTGCCCCGCAACTGAACGCCGCCGCCCCCGAGGTGTGGGTGGAGCTCTCCGCCGCCGAGGCCGCGACGCGGGGGCTCGGCGAGGGCGACGTGGTGGAGGTGACCACCGCTCGCGGCGCCGTCCGCGGCCGGCTGCGGGTCACCGCCATGCGCGACGGCACGGTCTTCCTGCCCTTTCACTACGGCTACTGGGACACGCCCGGGGGCCACCGCCCGTCCGAGGGCGCCGGGCGCGCGGCGAACGAGACCACCGTCACCGACTGGGACCCCGCCTCCAAGCAACCGCTGTTCAAGACCGCCGCCGCCCGGATCGCCCTCGTCGAACGCGGCGACGGCACCCCCGCCCCCGCGCCGACCACCACCGCGTCCGCACCGGCCGTACCCGGCAGCGTCCCGCCCACGACCGGCGGCCCCGACGCGTACGCCGTCCACACGACGGCCGGGGCCGTGGAGGAGGGCCGACCGTGAAGGGCATCACCTTGACGCTGCGCGCGCTGCACCACGGTGAGCGGTCTCTGGAGAGGGACCTGCTCGCGGCGGTTCAGCGCCACCGTACCGAGCACGAGATCCACCACGTGGCCACCGACCTCGCCCGCTGGTCCCGTGAGCACGTGGCCCGGCTCGCCGACACCGCCCGGCACTACGGTCTCGATCTCGCCGGACCCGATGGCCAGGCGCCCCCCGGCATCCTGGCCACCGTGCGCGAGAAGACGGCCGAAGCCCTCGGCCGACGCCCCGAACCGGGACTCCTCCTCCTGCACGATCTGCGCGACCTCTACCTCTCCGCCTCCGGCAACTCGGTCCACTGGGAGATGCTCGCCCAAGCCGCGCAAGCCACCAGGGACAACCGGCTCCTGGAGACCGCCTCGTCCTGCCACCCGGAAACGCTCCGGCAGATCCGCTGGACCAACACCATGATCAAGAACCTCGCACCGCAGGTGCTGTCGAGCGTCTGACGCCGCGCCGACCAGGGCGAGGACCTGTCGGGCGTCAGGCGCCGTTGAAGGACGACCGGTCGCTGTCGAGGGCGGCCTCCATGCGGGCGACCTGGCCCTTGGTGAACATGAACATGCCCTTGTCGTCGGTGTAGTCCATGTAGTTGACGAACATGTCGCCGTCGGGACCATTGCCGCACGTCAGCTTGGGGAAGTGCGGGACGCGGAAGTTGGGGCCGCCGGAGTTCGGGGTGTCGGCGACAAAGTCACTGCCGTTGCAGCCGTCGCCGTCGTCGCCCCAGATGTGCAGCAGGTTGAGCCAGTGCCCCACCTCGTGGGTCGCCGTGCGCCCGAGGTTGTAGGGGGCGGAGACGGTGCCGGTCGTACCGAAGAACTGGTGGCCGATGACCACCCCGTCCGTTTTCGCGGGACCGCCGGGGAACTGGGCGTAGCCGAGTATTTCGTTGTCGTCCCTGGGGTCGAAGATGCGCGGGCAGACCCAGAGGTTGAGGTAGCGGTCGGCGGGCCATGCCTTGTGGCCGCCGCTCGCCGCCGATTTGACGTCGTTGGTCCGGATGTTGAATTTCGTGGTCTGGGTCTGTGTACGCGTGATGCCGTCGGTGGGCTGTCCGTCCGGGTCCTCCGTAGCGAGGTGGAACTCGATGCGGCTGTCGGCCACGAGCGGTTTCCAGACCGGCGGTACCTGCTCGATATCCGGATTGTCGGCTCGGAAGTCCTTGTTCAGTACGTCGATCTGGCTGGTGATCTGTTCCTCGTCGATGTTCTGCGCGGCGGTGTTGAACACCACGTGCACGACGACGGGGATGTGGGTCAGGCCGACACGCGCCGTCGCCTCGGCGCCGGTTTCGTAGGCGAAGGCCTGGTTCTCGATCCGGACACGGGCCGCGGCGTACGCCGGGTCCTCGGCCATCAGCAGATGATGCACCGGCATCGTGCCGCAGCCCCGACGGGCGGGAGCGGAGTCATTCGTGGGCATGTCACACCTCCAGGTTCGGCCGTGGGACGCGGCTGTGACCGGGTG
Source organism: Streptomyces sp. NPDC023527 (assembly GCF_055560115.1). NCBI lineage: Bacteria > Bacillati > Actinomycetota > Actinomycetes > Kitasatosporales > Streptomycetaceae > Streptomyces > Streptomyces sp. NPDC023527. The sequence goes on along the minus strand of NZ_JBVHJJ010000013.1, from coordinate 115,408 downwards.
AGGAATTACCGTATTCCGGTAATGATTCATCGTGATACATGCTGGATAATCCACGAAAAGGCTAGCATCTCTTGCAAATCCGGGCAAAAGATGCATCGGAGGGAAGGGCCGGGACGATGAGCGAGCTGCCCGCCGAACTGTTCCAGCAGTGGACCCACTCCTACGAGGAGGACGCCGAGGGCGTGACCGTCTACCGTCCGGCCGGCCACCCGCTCCCGCCCGCTCGCGGCCGCAGGGGAATGGAGATCGTCGCGGACGGCGCCTATATCGACCACCCCATCGGCGGTGCCGATGTGCCGGGCACCGTCCTGGGCCGCTGGTCGACGGCGGACGGACGGTCGCTCACCATCAGCTTTCCCGGTACGGACCGGCCCGACCGCCGACTCGAGATCCTGTGGTGCGACGGTGAATTGTTGAAGGCGCGTACTTCCTGAACCGACCGCACGAACAGGGCCCCCGCCCTGCCCGGTCCCGCTTCCGCTATCGGGTCAGGTGCGCGCGGGCCAGGGCGGTGAGGACGCTGCGGGTCTTGGACGTCTGGGGTGAGGGAGGCTGGAGACCCAGGTCGAGGAGGGTCCGCTCCAGCAAGTCCTGTGCACCGGAGGCTTCCGCGGGACGCGCCCGGAGCGACAGCTCCAGGAATCGCGGTCCGGAGTCGTCGACGCTCCAGAATTCCGCGGCGAGCGGGTGGATCAGGTCGCGTCGGGAGGGCTTCCACTTGATGGCCTCGACCGGGCCGAGCGGCACGAGCTCGTCCAGGTCGTCGTCGGTGACCTCGGTGCTCGCCAGCAGCTCCCGCTGGTCCCGGGTCAGCGGCGGCCGACGCGAGTCCCCGTCCCCGTTTTCTCCGTCGCCGGTGGGCCGCTCGAAGTCGTCCTCCACCTTCAGCGAGGCCGCCCAGACGCGGTTGCGGCCGGTCCAGTCCTCCTCGATCTTGAACTCCCAGTCCTTCCCGTCACGATTCTCCCGCCAGTCGGCAGGCAGGAGTTCTGGGACACACGGCCGCAGTTTCACGGTCAGGTCGTCCGCATCGCCCTTCACGGCCTTTCGCAGCCGGACCGTGACTCCCGCCTCCGACAGCGGAAGACGGATGTCGTCGCCATTCGCCCGCGGGGCGTCCCAGAAGTAGATCGTGAGGCCCTTGCCGTCGTCGGCCTCCAGCCCGAGCTGCCGGCACGCGGACTCGGCCGCCTCGTCGGACAGGATCACCTTGACCTCGACGTCGGCGTTCTTCAGTGCATCCGCCATATTTCCTTTATCGCATGGGGATACCCGGCCCGCATCCCTCAGGAGGATTCGAGGGCCGCGAGGGCCAGGCGCTGCCGCTCGGCGAGGGCCGCCTTGATCCCGGCGAGCGCCCCGGCGTTCCGTTCGATCTCCTGCCGCTGGTAAGCGGCGTCGACGGAATACCAGACGCCCACCACATTGTGCTCCTTCTTGCAGACCGCGTCGGCGGTGGCCACGGCCTTCTCCCGTCCGCTCGCGGTGGGGGTGCGCCAGGCCGGGTCGTCACCGGCGCTGATCGGGTCGGGGTAGGCGAAGCCGCGGTCCTTCATGCAGCGTGACCACTTCGCGAAGGCGGCGGTGACACGCGGGTCCCGCCGGGAGCGGTCGTAGCCGTCGGAGTTGATGCGGTTGGCGAGCGGCGCGTCGCCGCCGGTCTCGGCGTTGTCGGCGTGGAGGCCGCGCAGCGACTCCCCGATGCACCCGCCGGCCGGGACCGTGCGGCCGTTGACGTGTTGGCCGCCCCTGGCGCCCGTGGAGCCGGGCTTGACCCCGGGGTCGTCCGTACCGCCGAGAACCAGGGTCGTCCGGCCGGAAAGGGGGCCGGGGGAGGGGGCGGGGGCGGTCGGCGGGGTGCCGCTGCGGGGGCTGCCGGGCGGGGCGAATCCGTAGCGGGCGGCAGCGGCCGCGTCCGTGGTGCCGTATCGGAACTCGGTCCGGGTCCTCGGCCGGAATTCGGCGGGGGCGGGGGCGGGGCGATAGCGGAATCCGAAACGGGCCATACAGCGTTCGACGAGGGTGTCCCGCGCCTTGTCCAGCCGTTCCCACTGCTCGTTCGACAGGAGATACGAGTCGATGGGCAGCGGGTGCGAGACCGCCGTGGTGAGTTCGACCACGGAAGGGATCGACGGGATGGCGGCATCGCGGGTCGGCGGGTCGGAGGAACACCCCGTGGACAGCAGGAGAATGGCCGTTCCCAGCAGCACGGCCCCCTGTGCCGGACGACCGCCGTGAATGCCGTGGACAACGGAACCGGTCATGGGCCGGGCCTCCTCCGCTCGTGGACATGGACGTGCCCCGCCCGAGAGGCGAGCGGGGCGCTGATGCCGCACCGGGAATCAGCTGAAGCGGCCCGAGGCGTTGTTGTTGCGCAGCGAAGGCTTGAGGTTCGCCTGGGCGCCCTTGCCGATCCGCTGGCTGTCGCCCCGGTAATTCGTGCTGTAGTAGACCGTGATGGCCTTGTCGAAGTCCCAGTTGTCGACCGATTCGGCGTTGTTCCGTACGGTCTGCCCGCTGCCCGAGTTACCGAGTGACGAGGTGCTGGGGACGAAGGTGTTGTTGCCGTAATTGGCGTCGTTGTTGTTCTGCTTGTAGATCGCACCCGTGTAGTTCTGGTGGTAGAACAGGCAGGCATAACCGGTGGAGCAGTTCTGGGCGAGCCGCTGCTCCGACGACGCCGTCGGCGTGGCCGCGGCGGTGGTCGTGGTGGCGAAGCCGGTGCCGAGGGCGGCTACGGCGACCGCTCCGGCGATGGCCAGACGCTTGATGCTCATACGAGTGCCCTCCTGTATGTCCCGTGCAGGATGGGTTGGCCTTGCGGGCCTCATCCTGTCGAGGGCCGGTGGGGGAGGGACAGCTCCTTCGAACCACGTCGAAACCCACAGGTGATGGTCAGTGGGCGGGCTGAAGGACGGTTCTCACCAGGGCGGACCCCGCACGGCTGCGGACGTGGAGGGCGCTTCCGCCGTGCGGCAGCGTTCTGAGCAGGCCGGCGTCCCGGAGCGCCGAGAGGTGATGGCTGACCGTGGGCCCGGACACCCCCACCCTGCGGGCCAGCTCTCCGGAGGTGGACGCGGTCCCGGCGGCGAGCAGGATGGCGGCCCGGGTCGTTCCCATCAGCCTGGCCAGCACCTGTCCCTGCGGGGCCGTGTCGGTCTGGGCGTGGACGGCCGCGTGGACCAGGACGGGCGGGGCACCCGGGGCTGTGGGCTCCCCGTCGGACACGTGCGTCGTGCCGTGGCAGAAGTGCGAGGGCTGCAACAACAGTCCCACGCCGCGCAGATGCAGGTCCCGGTCGTCCTTGTGCTGCACATGCAGGACGGGCGGTGTCCAGCGCATACAGGGCGCGTAACTGCGCAACAGGCCGTGGATCCCGTCGTCGAGGAGCGCCCGGGCGCGCAGTGCCCGGTCGTTCTCGACACTGGCGCGGACCACTTCCCAGTACGGGGCGAGGGCGCATTCGTGATAGTCGCGGCGGAGCGAGGAGAGGCCGTCGAGGGCCTGGATCCCCTCCGGGACGTTCCCGTCGCAGGGGAACAGCGGCATCAGAATGTGCCGTATGCGGGGTGCGAGGCCGGTGCGGCCGGCCCGGGTCACGACATGCTGGTACCAGGGTTCGTAGCGGGCTGTCGGAGTTCGTCTCCGTAATCGGTGAACGCTGAGCGCCAATTCCCAGGAGGGGTCGGGCGCCGGGGCGACACGGGTACGGAGCAGATCGGCATCCGTGAAATGAATGCGCAGCACTTCCCCCACCGTCTCCGAGCGTAGAAGGCCACTGATTGGCCTACGGGCGGTAGGCCGTGCGGCACGATGCCAAGCGGTGGGAGCAGTGGCTAGGGGCTATGCGGCAGTCGGCCCAATCTGGCCGGATTCGGCGCGGGTTCTTCGGGCGGCGCCGATTCGGCCACGGTGTGCCGCCCGACGTCGGCTGGATGGAGGCTTTCGCGGCGTCACCCGACGGTGAGCCTGCCGCGGCCCTCGATGTACCCGAGGCCGCCGGTGAAACACCTCCTGACGTCGTTGGTGGGTACCGCGGTGCCCGAGAAGGTGCGGCCCGCCATGGGACCGGAGACAGCCTCGCCGCCGAGGAAGGAGTCGACCGGCGAATAGCCCCGGCCGCCGTGGGAGGCCGGACGGACCGTGGTCCGCCCGAGGACGCGGCCCGTGCGGTTCGCGCCGGAGTACCAGGTGACCGTGCCGGTGCCCTGGACGCCGGTCGCCCCGGAACAGGTCGCCAGGCCGCTGCCGCTGAGTACCATCCGCCCGGACTTGATCTGCCGCCGGCTGCCGTCGGGTGAGGTGCAGTCGTCCAGGTCCACGGTGCCGCGGGCGGAGATGCGCCGGGGGAAGTTGGAGACGGCGGGCGAGAAGGTGATCCGGTCGCCCGGCGCGGTCCGCAGGGAGCACTTGAGCGTGCTGGCCGCCCGTGCGGAAGCCCGTGTCCGCGGCTCGGTGTGGGCGGTGGTGGCGCCGGTCACGAGCAGCACGAGCGCCGCCCCGGCCGCGGCCAGCGCCTTGGTGCCGGAACGCGCCCGGGCGGCTCCGACGAGATGAACGGTGTGGGCCCTGTCGGGCATATGACTTCTTCCTTGCCGCTGAAGGTTCATGAGGTCGCTCGGCCCAGCCTGTGTGTCGCAAGCCGGCCGAACCACTTCCTGCTTGCCGGATTTGACCGGCTTTCATAGACCACATGGTCTACAGGAAATTTGCCCCAGTGGTCCGCTTTTCGCCAGGATCGCCACGCCGACGAAAGGACCCCCTCATGCGATGGCGCCGTTCCGTCCCCGGTCCAACAGCCCGTCCACGAAAGAACGGTGCGGGACGGGGCGGGGCCACCCGATGGGCCGTACGGCATCCGTGGTGGGTGCTGGTGACGGCGCTGGGGCTCGGAGCGCTGCTGGCCCTCGCCGCGATCGGCTCCCCCGCCCGTCTGTCCAACGGCGGATACATCGCGGGCGGCACCGAGGCGGCGCGCGCCGAGAGCGTACTCAAGGAGCGGTTCGACGCCGGCATTCCCGACCTCGTCCTGCACGTACGGGCCGACGCGCCCGTCACCGACCCCGCCGTGGACCGCGCGGGCCGCGCGTTCGCCCGGAAGGCCGCGGCACAGCCGGGGGTGCGCCGAGTGCTGTCCTACTGGACCGTGGGGGAGCCCCGGCTGCTGAGCCGGGACAAGCGCGCCGCCCTCCTCACCGTCGACCTCCAGGGAGACGAGCACGCGGCCGCGCGCCGCGCCGCGACGCTGGTGCCCCGGCTGACCGGCGAACACGGTCCGCTCCGGGTCACCGCGACCGGCCCGGCCTGGGTGATGGCACAGGCCACCGAGGTCAGCGGACAGGAACTGATGCGGGCCGAGCTGATCGGTGCGCCCTTGGCCGTACTCGTCCTGCTGTTCGCCTTCGGCTCGCTGACGGCCGCTCTGCTGCCCGCGGCCGTCGGGGGGCTGGCCGTGGCGGGCACCTTCGCGGTGCTGCGGCTGCTGACGGCGGTCATGCCCGTCTCGGCGTTCGCGTCGAACATCACCACCGCGCTCGGCTTCGGCCTGGCCATCGACTACGGCCTCTTCGTCGTCACCCGCTACCGGGAGGAAGCGGCCGCCGACCCCGCCGAGGCCATCGCCCGCACCATGCGCACGGCCGGCCGCACCGTGACGTACTCCGCGGCCACGGTCGTCGTCTGCCTGAGCACACTGCTCCTCTTCCCCCTGGGATTCCTGCGCTCCCTGGCCGTCGCCGGGATGAGCGTGGTGGTGCTGGCGGCGGCGACCACCGTGCTCGTGCTGCCCGCCCTGCTGGCCGTCGTCGGCACCCGTATCGACCGGGGCGACCTGTTCGCGCCGCTGCGCCGGACGCGGCGGGAGGACGACGCGTCGCTCTGGCACCGCGCGGCCCGCGCCGCGACGGCACGGCCGGTACTGGCGGGCGGCTGCGCGGTGCTCTTCCTGGCGACGCTGGCACTCCCCTTCGCCCATGTGCGCTTCGGCGTCACCGACGAGCGCGTCCTGCCGGCAAGAGTGGAGTCGCACGCGACGGCCGCCAGGATCGAGCGGGAATTCGACCTGCCGTGGAACCGGACCCTGGCCGTGCTGCTGCCCGGCGTCGACGCCGTGGACCAGCAGGAGAAGCTGGACGCCTACGCGCGCCGCGTCTCCGTCCTCCCCGGAGTGGGCGCGGTCTCCGCCGCGGGCGGTGTCTACGAGAGGGGCCGGCCCACGGCCGGCCCCACCATCGGCTCACTCCTCTACATCACCCGTGGCGCCACATGGCTGGCCGTGATCGGCAGCGGACCGCCGGCCCGGGACGAGCGACTGGTCGAGGAACTGCGCGCGCTGCCCTCGCCCGGCCCGCACCTGGTCTCGGGGAGGCCGGCCCGGGTCCTGGACACCAAGAACGCCGTCCTCGACGCCCTCCCGGGGGCGGCGGCCATCGTCGTCGGCAGCGTCCTGCTCCTGCTGTTCCTCTTCACGGGCTCGGTGCTCATCCCGTTCAAGGCGGTACTCATGGGGGCCCTGAGCCTGAGCGCGAGTTTCGGGGCCATGGTCCACGTCTTCCAGGACGGCCATCTCCGCGACCTGTTCGGGCACTTCACCGTCACGGGCGAGCTGGACACCGCCATGCCGGTGCTGATCTTCGGTGCCGCCTTCGCCCTGTCGGTCGACTACGAGATGTTCCTCCTCTCGCGCATCCAGGAGGAGTACCGGATCTCGGGCGACCACCGGGCCTCCGTGGTCGCCGGCATCGCCCGCACGGGCAGGACGGTCACCGTCGCCGCGACCATCTTCGCGGCCGCGCTGTTCCCCCTGGTCCTCTCCGACATCACCCTGCTGAAACTCTTCGGCTGCGGGCTGGCCTTGGCGGTCCTGGTCGACGCCACCGTCGTCCGGGGCGTGCTCGTACCCGCCTTCATGCGGCTGACCGGTCGTGCCAACTGGTGGGCGCCCCGCCCGCTCGCCGCGCTCCACCGGCGCCTGGCCCCGGAGCGGTGGCACGGCTCCGGGGCCAGGGGTCCCGAGGGGGTGCCGAGCCCCCGGGACACCCCGCTCACACCGGTGACGGCTCCCGGCCCCCGGGCTGGGCACCTACCGCCGCGGCCCCCTCGGCGGTAGCCGCGTCGCCCGTCCCGGCGCCGTCGGGGCTGCCCGCGAGTCCGAGGCGCAGCAGCACCAGGTGGGAGATGTCGGTGATCGTGCCGCCGCTGCGCAGGAGTTCCAGCGGTGGGATCTCGATGTCGAACCGCCTGCGCAGCGAGACCAGCATCTCGGCGAGCATGAGCGAGTCGAGTCCGTACTCGTCGAGCCGCCGGTTGTGGTCGAGGTCCTTCTCCTCCATGTGCAGGACCTCGGCCAGCAGGTGCGCGAGATTGTCGGCTACGGCCCGTACCGCCTCCTCGGGGGCCATGGCCGCCAGGGCCCGCAGGATCTCCTCCCGCGTGTGGTCCGCTTCGTCCATCCGCTCGGGGAGGAGCAACGAGCAGCGGGGAGCTTCGGTGGCCGGGAGGAAGCCGCGCAGGCGGGCCCAGTTGTAGCGGCCGACGCCCGCCACGACGAAATCGCCGCCGAGCAGCCGCTCGGCCGCGGCGAACGCCTCGTGGAGCGCGAGGGGTTCGATGCCGACCGAGGCCAGGGTCTGGGTGAGCTCGTTGCGGGCGACATAGCCCGTCTCGCCGATGGCGCCCCACGCGATCGCCTGTCCGGCCGCTCCGGCGCCGCGGCGACGGCGGGCGAGGGCCTCCAGCCAGAGGTTGGCGGCCACGTAGTTGGACTGCCGGATGTTGCCCAGGAGGGTCGTGCCGGAGGAGTACAGGACGAACAGGTCCAGCTCGCGTTCCCCGAGGATGCGGTCCAGCACCGCGGCGCCGGCCATCTTGGCGCCCAGAGCGGCGGCGAACCGCTCGTCGGTGAGCTGGGACAGCAGGTCGTCCTCCAGGTGCATCGCGCAGTGGACGACACCCCGCAGGGGATGGCCGCCGGTGTCGATCCCGTCGATGACGCCGCGCATCGCGGAGAGGTCGGAGACGTCGGCCGCGTACGCGGTGGCCCGCACGCCGTGCTCGGCGAGCCGGGCCAGCAGCTCTCCGGCGCCGGGGGTCTCCTCGCCGCGGCGGCCGACCAGGGCCAGGTGCCGTGCGCCCCGCTCGGCGAGCCGTACGGCCGTGGCGGCGCCGAAGCCGCTGAGGCCGCCGGTGACGAGGTAGGTGCCGTCGGGGTCGAGGTCCGGTGCATGGCCGCGCCGCTCCACCCGTACGGGTTCGTCCAGCGGGTCGAGGGCGACGACGACCTTGCCGACGTGACGGGAGTGCTGCATGAGCTGGAACGCCTCGGTCACCCGGGCGGCGGGGAACACGTGGTGCGGCAGCGGGCGGTAGGACCCGCTCCGTACGTGTGCGGTGACGTCGGCGAACAGTTTGGCGCCGGCACGGGGGTCGAAGGCCAGTGTGGTGAGGTCGACGCCGAAGAAGGCGATGTTGTTGCGGAAAGGGCGCAGGAGGAGCGGCTTGTTCTCGTAGATGTCCCTCTTGCCCAGCTCGATGAAGCGGCCGCCGGGGCGCAGGAGTTCCAGGCTGCGGGTGATGGCCTCTCCGGCGAGGGAGTTGACGACGACGTCCACGCCGGCCCCGCCGGTGACGTCCATGACCTGGGTGGCGAAGTCCAGGCTCCGTGAGTCGAGTACGTGCTCGACCCCCAGGTGGCGCAGCAGTTCCCGCTTGGCGGGGGTGCCCGCGGTCGCGATCACCCGGGCACCGTGCAGGCGGGCGTACTGCAGGACCGCGAGCCCGATGCCACCCGCCCCGCCGTGCACCAGGACCGTCTCCCCGGCGGAGAGCCGGGCCAGGTGGTCGAGGCTGTAGTGGACGGTGGAGAAGACGACGGGCAGGGTCGCGGCTTCGGTGAAGCTCATCCCGTCGGGGATGTGTCCGACGGCCTGGGCGGCGGTGAGGGTGTGCGAGGCGAGGGAGGCGGGTGCCAGCCCGAACACCCGGTCCCCGGGGCGGAATCCGGTCACGTCCGGGCCGACGGAGGTGACGACCCCCGCGCATTCCAGACCGAGACCGACCTCGGTGTAGGTGCCTTCGATCGCCTCGGTCGGCAGCAGCCCGACGGCCTGCATCATGTCGCGGTAGTTCAGGGCGGCCGCTCGTACGGCGATCGCGACCTGGCCGGGGCCGGCCGTGACCGGGTCCCGCTCGGACCAGATCAGTCGGTAGGACAGGCCGGGCGAGCGTACGTCGAGCGCGAACGCCTCCGGTGCGGTGGGCGTCACCATGCGGTGATCGGCGGGCAGGGCCGTCTCGCGGGGTACGAACCTGCCGCCGCCCGCGGTGAGGACGACCTCGGTCTCCGCGGGGTCCGCGAGGAGTTCCCGGGCCAGCCGGTGCGCGTCGGTGGCCACCTCCTCGCCGCGATCGAGCGAGATGGCCCGGACGGCCAGCCGCGGCTCCTCGTTGGCCAGGCTGCGGGCGATCCCCCAGACCGCGGCGTCCTGGGTGGCGGCGGGCCGCTCGGGGGCCGGGAGGGCGCCGCTGGGCCGGGTCACGACGGCCAGCGGCGCCCGCGAGTTCTCCCGCAGGTGCTCGCAGGCCAACGAGACGGTGCGCAGGAAGGCCGCCCGCCGGGTGGTGAGTGCCACCAGGTCACCGGGGTCGAGCGGGGGCGTGTCGCCCAGGACGACGCAGAGGGCCGCGCCGTCCGCGAACTCCTCGGGCAACCAGTCGGCCGGGTCCTCGCCCACCAGGCGCGCCCGGGACTCCACGCCGTCGGCTCGCGGGAGGAGCCCGGCCACCGCCTCGGCGAGCTCCAGTTCGCCGGGGGTCTCCGCGGCGACGACCCAGCGGACGGGCGGCGTGTCGGTCGGCGGCGGTAGGGCGACGGTGCGATCGGGGGCGGCGGCGAGGAGGACGGAGAAGTCCTCGCGGCAGGGCAGGGCGTCGTCACCGGTCCGCACGATGTCGGTGAATCCGCACCGGGTGAGCAGGTCCGGCCACCGGTCGGCGGGCAGCAGCAGCGAATCCGGCCGTTCGTCGTGGTCGGTGCGGTTCCAGAAGCTGTCCAGGGTGCCGAAGTACGGCGCGAGGACGTACGGATCGTGGGACTCGACGGCCAGGAGCAGCCCGCCGGGGGCCAGCAGCGTGGCGACGCGGCGCAGCGCGGCGCCGAGGTCCTTGGCCGTGTGCAGGGCGTTGGAGGCGATGACGATGTCGAAGCCGGCCTCGGGCAGTCCCTGGGCGTCCGCGTCGGCATCCAGGTCGAAGGTGCGGTAGGTCACGAAGTCGTACGCGGCGAAGCGCCGTTCGGCACGGGCCAGGAACACCGGTGAGATGTCGGTGTAGACGTACCGGGTGCGCTCGGCCGGGAGCAGCGGGAGCAGGGCGGCCGCCGCACCACCGGTGCCGGCGCCCACCTCCAGGACGCGCAGCGGCCGGTCGGCGGGCCAGGCCCGTACCGTCTCGCGCAGGAGCGCTTGCGCGAGGCGGTTGTGGAAGCGGCTGGTGGCGGCGGTGTCGTAGAGCTGCTCGAAGTCGGTGAGGCTGCCGTCCGACAGCAGGAGGTCCACGGGGTCGGTGCCGTCGCCGGTGAGGACGTCGCGCAGGCCGCGGACGGCCAGTCGGGTCTCGGTCGAGCAGCGCGGGAATTCCAGTACCAGCCGGCGCAGCAGTTCCCGGTCGGCGAAGGTCGTCCGGGTCAGTCTCAGCAGGCCGCTCTCCTCCCGTTCCAGCAGGCCGTGGCGGAGCAGTTCCGGGATCATCGCTTCGAAGCAGGGGGTGCGGCGCGGGTCCATGCCCGCCGCGAGGAGGGCGGTGACGTCGAAGGGCGCGGAGGGGTCGGGGAGGAGCGCCGCGACGGCCGCCGCGTGCCGGTGGGCGGCCGCCTCCTTGAGCATGGCCACGAACCGCTCGTAGGGGTGGTCGTGCCAGTCCGCGCGGAGCGCCGCCACGTGATCGGCGGCGGCCGCCGCGATGGCCGAGGGGGTGACGGGCGGTTCGTCCGGCACCGGCACCGGCTCCTGGGCGTGTGGCGCCGCGCGCAGCACGGTGTGGTGGGAGGTCAGCGGTGTGCGGTGGGCCCCGGCCAGGCGCCGCAGCCGGCATCGCTCCAGTTCGACACTGACCGTTCCGTCCTCGTCGGTGACGACGATGTCCCAGCACGCCTCGGCCGCCGAGAGCGACCGCTGCCGCACATGGACCCATCCGGAGGTGGCCGGAGTGCGCCACACCCGGGCGGCTCCGACGGCGGCCGGCAGATACACCTCGCCGTCGGTCACCGCCTCGGCGATCAGCGGTGCGCCCGCCTGCAGGGCTCCGTCCAGCAGGGCCGGATGGGCCTCGTACTCCTCGGCCGGGGCGTCGTGCCGGTAGGCGGCCAGCACCTCGCCGTCCCCCGCGCGCAGTTCCCGCAGTACCTGGAAGGTGGGGCCGTACTGGAGGCCCGCGCGCCCGACCGCGGCGTAGTGCTCCTCGGCGCTCACCACGCGCGCGCAGCGTGCGTGGACGGCCGGGACTTCCAGGGGCGCGGGTGCCCGGCCGAGGCGGGTGCGGACCCTCGCCCGTACGTGGGGGCGTGGTTGCCGGGCCTGTGGGTCGGTGCTGGTGATCTCGACCAGCCCGTCGTCCGGGGTCAGGGCCAGCTGGACCCGTACGCCGCCGGCGTCCGCCCAGGGCACGACCAGCGGGCGGGTGATCTCCAGGCAGTCCACTTCGGCGGCGGCGCCGAGGGTGAGGCGCCCGGCCGACAGGGCCATCTCGACGTAGGCCGTGGCCGGGACGACGACCGAGCCGGCGAGTTTGTGGTCGACCAGCCAGGGCGCCAGCGCCGGTTCGATCGCGCCCTGCCAGGTCGGCAGCGGGGACGGCAGCCGCTCGCCCAGGAGCGGATGGTCCAGGAGACCGGAGCCGCTGGTGCGCACCCACGTCTGCGGGGTGCCGTTCCAGTGGCGCTCCCGCTGCCACGGGTACGCCGGCAGCTCCGCCACCCGGCCCCGCCGGGGGAAGTGCACACCCCAGTCGATCCGGGCGCCCTGGGCCATGAGCGCCGTCACCGCCAGGCGCATCGCGGCGCGTGCGTCGACGCCCCGCCGCAGGGTGGCCGTCACCGCGATCGGCGTACGGGGCCGTGCGGCGGCGATCCGTCGCAGGTAGGAGCGCAGGACGGGGTGCGGCCCGATCTCCACGAGGACGTCCGCGCCCGCGTCGAGGGCTTGCTCGACGGCGTCGGCGAACAGGACGGGCTCACGGACGTTGCGCCACCAGTACTCGGCGTCCAGGCTCGTGCCGTCGACCGGTGCGCCGGTGACGGAGGAGACCATCGCGACGCGCGTCGGGCCGGGCCGCAGTCCGCTCAGCGCCTCGCGCAGGGGCTCCCGGATCGGGTCCATCGCGGCGCTGTGGAAGGCGTAGTCGAGGTCGAGTTCCGTACAGGCCACTCCTTGCCGCGACATCTCCTCGGCGAAGTCGTTCAGTTGAGGCGCCGGCCCGGCGACGGTCACGTCCCGCGCGCTGTTCACCGCCGCCACCTCCAGCCCGGGGTGGGTCGGGAGGAGCTTCTCGGCGCGGGAGGCCGGCAGGCCGACGGCGGCCATGCGGCCCATGCGGGCGGTGGCCGCCTGGGTCCGGCTGCGGGCGGCGACGACCCGCGCGGCCTGCTCCAGGTCGAGGGCGCCGGCGACGTGGGCGGCGGCGACCTCCCCGACGCTGTGGCCCAGCACGGTGTGCGCGACGACGCCCTGCTCCTCCAGCATCCGCGCCACACCGACCTGCACGGCGAACAGCAACGGCTGGGCGATCTCCGTGAGCTCCAGTCGTGCCCGGTCCGCGGGCACGGTGAGTTCCTCCCTGACCGACCAGCCCAGGTGGGGAGCGAGGGCCGCGTCGACGGCCGCGACCGCTGCCTCGAACGCCTGGCTGTGCGCCAGTAGTTCGGCGCCCATGCCCGCCCATTGCGAGCCGTTGCCGGAGAAGACGAAGGCGACGCGTCCGTGGTCGACCGCCTGTGCGGTGGTGCCGATGGCCTCGTCGTCCCGCGGGGAGGGGATGACCGGGGCTTCCGGCGCGGTGGTCTCCCCGTCGGCGGCGGGTACGGGCGAACCGGCGAACCGGCGCAGCCGCTGCGCCGCGGTGCCGGCGGTGGCCAGGACCGCCGCACGGTGCGGGTGCTTCCCGCGCCGCAGGCACGTGGTGTACGCGATGTCGTAGAACTCCTGCGGCGTCGCGTCCGACAGCCGGTCGGCCAGCCGGGCCGCCGCCTCCTCCAGCGCCCGCGGAGTGCGCGCGGAGACGATCAACGGGAGCGTCTCGCCCGGTGTCACGGGGTGCTCGGCGGGGGCGCTCTCCCGCGGCGGGGAGGGCAGCGTCGGGGGAGCGGTGACGATGACGTGGGCGTTGGAGCCCCCGAAGCCGAAGGAGTTCACTCCCACGACGGGTCGGCCGGCGCCGCACAGCGACCTGGGCTCGTCGGCCGGTGCGAGGTTGAGCGCCGCGAAGTCGATGTCCGGGTTCGGCGGGGAGGCGTGCAGGGAGCGCGGGATCACCTTGTGCCGGAGCACCAGCAGGGCCTTGAGGAGGCCCGCCATGCCGGAAGCGGGCTCCAGGTGCCCGATGTTGGTCTTGACCGATCCGATCGGCAGCACTCCGCCGGTGCGGTGCCGGCCGATGGCCCGGCCGATGGCCCGGCACTCCAGCGGGTCCCCGACCAGGGTGCCGGTGCCGTGCGCCTCGAGGTAGACCAGTTCGTCGGGGCCGACACCCGCCTCGGCGTACACGGCGCGCAACAGGTCCTCCTGCGCCTCCGCGTTGGGCAGCGCCAGGCCCATCGTCCTGCCGTCGCTGTTGGACGCGCTGCCCAGGATCACCCCGTGGATCCGGTCGCCGTCCGCCATGGCGTCCGCGAGCCGCTTGAGCACCACCAGGCCGCCGCCCTCCGCGCGTACGAACCCGTCGGCGTGGGCCGAGAAGGAGGCGCACCGGCCGCTGGGCGAGAGCATGGCCGCCTGGGAGAACCCCACATAGTGGTAAGGGCTGAGCAGCACGTTGACGCCGGCCGAGAGCACGGCGCGGCTGGTGCCGTCCAGCAGGGTTCGGCAGGCCCTGTCCAGCGCCACCAGGGACGAGGAGCAGGCGGTGTCCACCGCCATGCTCGGGCCGCGCAGGTCGAAGAAGTGGGACAGCCGGTTCGCGGCGATCGACGAGGCGGCCCCCGACATCGTGTAGGCGTTGACCGACTCCGGCGCCATCATCTGCAGGCCGCCGTACGAGGTGTCCGAAACCCCCACGTACACGGCCGTGTCCGACCCCGCGAGCCGGTCGGGAGCGATGCCGGCGTCGTCCAGCGCCTCGACGGCCAGTTCCATCAGCAACCGGTGCTGGGGGTCCATCCGGGCCGCTTCCTTCGGCGCGATGCCGAAGTACCCGGCGTCGAACGCCGCGACGTCGTCGAGGAAGCCGCCCGCGGCCGTGTAGCTCTTGCCGGTGCGGGGCATCGAGGTGTCCACGAAGCGGCGTGGGTCGAAGCGGTCCGCAGGCACCTCGCCGACCACATCGCGGCCTTGCTCCAACACCTCCCAGAGCCCGTCGAGATCCTTGACTCCCCCGGGGAAGCGGCATGACGCACCGACCACTGCGATCGCCGGGTCCACAATCGCAGTTCTATTATCACGCATGACGAACGGCTTTCCTTTGAAGCAGAAGGATGGGAGCGCCCGACGGGCCGGGCGGTTCGTGCGGCACAGCACGTGCGCGAGAACCTAGCCCATTCAGATATATCGACCACGTTCATTCGCTGTGGCGTTCGGGTAGCAAGCGCGGGAGCCTCCTGGCCCTTCGCGCCGCGGTCACCGCGGCCACTGCCACCCCTCGGGTGCACGACAGACGCGAACACCACCCCCGCACCGGCCTGTGCCCCGCCCCGCAGGGCTGCCAGGGTGGGCTCACCGCGGGCCCCGAGACGTCTGGAGCGACGAGCGTGCGCATTCCCCTGACCGCATTCCAACTGGAGATCTGGATATCCCAGATCCTGGAACCGAGCAGCACGGTCTACAACGTCGGCGACTACTACGAGATCACCGGCACCGTCGACGCGGCACTCCTGGAACGCGCGGCGCGTACCGCCGTGGACGAAGCCGGGTCGCTGGGCGCGCGGTTCGTCACCGCGCCCGACGGGACGCCGGCCCAGGAGCCGGCACCGGCGGAGTGGGACTTCGACATCCTCGACCTGAGCGGCACCCCCGATCCCGAGGCGGCGGCCCTGGCCTGGATGCGTGCGCAATTCGACCGGCCGGTCGACCTCACCCGCGGCCCCTTGCTCACAGCGGCCCTCATCAAGGTGTCGGCCGACCGCCACTTCTGGTACCGGCGCTTCCACCACATCCTGATCGACGCCCACAGCTTCGCCGCCCTCGCCCACAGGACGGCGGAGCTGTACACCGCCTCGCAGAACGGGGAGCCTCCGACCCCGAACCCCTTCCGGCCCGTGACGGTCGCGATCGAGCACGAACGGGCCTACACGGAGGGCCGCCTGTGCCGGGCCGACCGGGACTTCTGGGAGAAGGAGCTGGCCGAATGGCCGGTCACCGGGCGCCTGAAGGCGGCCGCGCCACCCGCACCCGTGGCCCGGCACGCCGGCCACCACCTGCCACGGCCCGTGGTCGACGCGATCCACGAGCAGAGCGAGCGGCTCGGGGTGTCCCCGGCGCACTTCCAGATCACGGCGACCGCCCTGCACCTGTGGCGGGCCACCGAAGCGGAAGAGGTGACCTTCGGGTGCTCCGTGGCGGGCCGCACCACCCGCAAGCTGCGTGACGTCGTCGCACCCATGTCGAACATCCTGCCGATGCGGGTCGCCGTGGAGCCGGACCTGTCCCTCCGGGAGACCTTCCAGCGGGCGGACGGACGGATCCGGCAGGCGCTGCGCCACCACCGGTACCGCTACGAGGAATTCCGGCGGGCGCTGTCCGCCCGACCGGGCCCCGCGGCGGGGCACGGTGTCGGGCCGCTGGTCAACATCCTGAACTTCGACCGCGAACTGCGCTTCGGAGCGGCCGAGGGCGTGGTGCGCACCCTGGTCACCGGCCCCATCCCGGACCTCGGCTTCTTCTTCGACACCCGCGCCGGGAGCGAGGGCGTCGCCATCGGCGTGGAGGCCAACCCCGCCAACTACTCGGCGCAGGAGACGCAGCGCCAGGCCGACGGCCTCGGCCTCCTCATCAGGGAGCTGGCCGCGGCGGGGCCGACGACGGCCGTACGCACGCTGGGTCGGGGCTGAGCCGACCCGGGCCGGGTCTCGCCCGGCCCCGGACGGCCCCGCCGGCCCGGAGCTGCCCGAGGAGATAGCCGGCCTGGAAGCGGCTCGTGGCGCCGACGGCCTTCATGATCTCCGCGACATGGCGCTGGCAGCTGCGCACCGACATGCCCAGCCGCCGGGCGATGGACTTGTCCTCCAGGCCCTCGGAGAGCATGGCGGCGATCGACTCCTGGATCTCACCGGAGATCCGCAGGGCCGACGCCGAGTCGAAGGTGACGGGGAACGGCGAGGCACCGCGCCAGCAGCAGTTGAAGAAGGCCCGCAGGCAATGGACGAGATGGGGCTCGCGCACCACCAGCGCCGCTTGCGGATCGTCCGGCAGCCCCAGCAGGGCCACCCGCCGGTCGAAGATCAGCATGCGGCACAGGCCCTCGGACTGGGTACGGACCTCCGCCCCCAGACCCGTCATGCGCCGCACGTGCTCCACGGTCGGCCGGTGATAGCGCGCGGTGTGCTGGTAGAGCGTGCGCATGGCGACACCGCGCGCCAGCGCCCGGTCGTCCCGCCCCGCGGCCTCCTCCAGGACCAGGGGCGAGCGAGGGCCACCCGGCTGCGCGGCGAGCAGCTCCTCACGACAGGAGAGCGTCAATTCCTCGATGGTCTCCCGCACGACGGAGAGGTCGGTGACCAGCTCGACCGGTGCCGCGTCGGAGCGGTGTGCCCACCCCGACTCGTAGGCCGGGAGCAGTGACTCGAACATCCAACGGAACCGCTCGATCTCCTCGTGCTGTTCCCGGAGGTACCGCTCCATCGGGCGCAGCAACCGATTGGCGGCGGTCCGCGGCGGCACCACGGCGAAATGGCCGGGCTCCGTCTCGGCGCGGGACAACAACCGCAACCCCAGGAGTTCCTTGAGCGCCCTTTCCGCGGTGTCGTCGTCAAGTCCGAGAACACCGAGGTCTTCCGGGCCGCACACGGCTCGCCGCGTCGCGAATTCGAAGACGCGCAGAGCTTCCTGGCTCAGCTCGATCCCGCCGAACGGCCCCGAGGTATTCATGACCCTCCTGTCGCACCAGCACTGTCCACGAATCAGGAGGAAGCCTAGGCATGACTGATCAACAGCGAGTCAACGACGAGCAGACGGGAATGTCCACGTGAAAGTGAAAGGCCGGGCGGGAAAGCAGGACGGACAAGGCGCCGACGGCACCGGGCCGGTGGCGGCACCGTCGGCCCGCGGCGGCGGACTGCTGCGCCGGCACCGGGACTTCCGCATGCTGTGGTGCGGTGAGTCGGCCGGGAAGTTCGGCGCCTCGGTCACGAGTGTGCTGCTGCCGCTGGCCGCTGTCTCCGTCCTGCACGCCGGCACCTTCGAGGTGAGCCTGCTCAACGCCGCCACCTGGGTGCCCTGGCTGGTGATCGGGCTCCCCGCCGGAGTCTGGGTGGACCGGCTGCGCCGCAGAACGGTCATGCTCGTCAGCGACGCCGTCTCCGGCGCCCTGTTCCTGAGCGTACCCGTCGCCGCCTGGCTCGGCGTGCTCGGCTTCGGTCAACTCCTGCTGGTCGCCCTGCTGGCCGGGACGGCGGCCGTCTTCTTCCAGACCGCCTACACCGCCTACCTCCCCACGGTCGTCGGCCCCGCCGACCAGGCCGAGGGCAACGCGAAGCTGCACGGCAGCGCCTCCGCCGCGCAGATCGTCGGATTCGGGTCCGGCGGACTGATCGCCCAGACCGCCGGGGCGGTCAACGGGATGCTGACCAACGCGGCGACGTTCCTCGTCTCCCTGATGTGCGTGGCCCGCATCCGGCACCGGGAGCCACCTCCCCCCGCCGCGGCCGAACGGTCACGCGGCGCGCTGTTCGGAGAAGTGGCGGAGGGCGTGGAGCTGGTCGCCCGCGACCCGTATCTGCGCAGCCTCACGCTCTTCGGGGCCACCTCCAACCTCGTCCTGGGCGGGTCCAACTCGCTGCTCGTGGTGTTCCTGGTGCGCGACGTCGGCCTCTCCTCCGGTGTGGTGGGGGTCCTGGCGGCGGTCGGCGGAGCCGGCGGGGTCCTGGGTGCGCTGTTGGTGCGGCGGTGCGTGGCCCGCTTCGGAACCGCCCGCGCCCTGCTGTTGTTCGAGCTCGGCGTCCCCGCGCTCGCCCCGCTCACCGCGCTCACGACGCCGGGCGGGGGACTGGTGTTCTTCGTCGTGGGCTACGCGGCGGTCTCGCTGGGCGTGGTGGCGGGCAACATCATCAAGGCGGGCTTCATCCAGGGCTACTGCGCCTCGGGGGTGCTCGGCCGGGTCACCGCCTGCTCGGCGTTCCTCAACTACGGGACGCTGCCGCTCGGCGCGCTGGCCGCCGGGGGACTGGGCACCTGGCTGGGGGTGCGCCCGACGATGTGGCTGCTGACCGCGGGCATGCCGCTGGCCGCGCTGATCCTGTGCTGCTCACCGATCCGTGCCCGCCGGGACCTGCCGGTGCGGGCGGCCGGGACGGACTGAGCGGGCCGCACGCCATCCTTCCGGACCTCCCGCTTCCCCCCTCTCATATATGCGACAGGCGCGAACACCAGCCCCGAACTCCCTGGGATTCGGCACTTCCTGCTGACAACGTGAATCCCCTCGGACCGGTCGATGCGACCGGTCGATGCCACCGATCGATGCGGCTGAGCGATGCGGCTGATCGACGCGACCGGCCGAGAAATCCCCAGCACATCCCGATGCGGGAGGAAGTACGCCGTGAAGCATTCCCCGGGCCCTGCGCGGAAGACGACCCGCCCGTCGAGGCGGTGCGACACCGGATGGGGATGACCTTTCCGGAACAGCGCATGAGGAAATCCGCCGGCAACGGCATGAAAGGACGCGCACCACGATGAGTTCTTCCCAGTCCGACACCGTCGGCATACCCGCCTGGATCGTCGAGCCCGGAAAACCGGCGACGACACACGTCCCCCGGTTCGCGCACACCGACGAGGCGTGCCAGTGGCTCACCTCGAACCACTCGGAGCTGCGCGCGGCACTCCACCGGTACGGCGCGCTGTACCTGCGCGGCCTCCCGGTCGACGACGTCGACGACTTCGCGAAGGTACGGGACGCCCTGGTACCCCGGCGCACCCCCTACCGGGAGAAGGCCACCCCCCGCAGCAGCTACGGCAACGACGTCTACTCCTCCACCGACCTCCCGCCGAACCAGCCCATCCGGATGCACAACGAGAACAGCTACACCCTCACCTTCCCGGGCCTGCTGCTGTTCTCCTGCCTGACCGCACCGGAGGAGGGCGGGGCGACGCCGGTCGCCGACTGCCGCGAGGTGCTGCGCCGCATCCCCGCCGACCTGGTCGCCCGGATGCGGTCCGCCGGCTGGCTGCTGACGCGCACCTACTCGGAGCACATCTCCCTGGACTGGCGGACCGCCTTCGCGGCCGACAGCCGGGAGGCCGTCGAGGAGTACTGCGCGGACAACCTCATCTCCTGTGAGTGGGACGCGTCGGACGGCCTGCGCACACGGCAGCTCCGGCCCGGCATCATCCGG
This sequence comes from Streptomyces sp. NPDC023527, assembly GCF_055560115.1. NCBI lineage: Bacteria > Bacillati > Actinomycetota > Actinomycetes > Kitasatosporales > Streptomycetaceae > Streptomyces > Streptomyces sp. NPDC023527. The sequence goes on along the minus strand of NZ_JBVHJJ010000013.1, from coordinate 95,661 downwards.
CACCCGGAGACGGGCGAGGAGGTCTGGTTCAACCACATGGCCTTCTGGAACTCCTGGTCCCTGGACGAGGAGCTCCGCGAGGCGCTGCTCGACGAGTTCGGGCCCGACGGCCTGCCCTTCGAGACGGCCCTCGGCGACGGCCCGCCCCTGACACGGGAGGACATCGACACCATCAACGCCGCCTACGAGGCCGCGACCGTACGGGAGACCTGGCGGCCGGGTGACGTGCTGCTCGTCGACAACGTCCTGTGCACCCACGGCCGTGACCCCTTCCGGGGCGACCGGCGCATCGTCGTCGCCATGGGCGACCCCGTGGAGCTCGCGGACTGCCGGCCCACGGTGGCCCCCGCGGCGCGAGAGGAGCAGGCCGTATGACCGCCCTTCCCCAAGGCTCGTACGACAGCGCGCCGGCCCCGGGCCCTCACCGGGACCACCCCGTCGACCTGCTGACCCGCTTCCAGCAGGCGGTGGCGGCCGCCCCGGACCGGACGGCGGTCCACGACGAGGCCGGCAGCCTGACCTTCGCCGGACTCGACCGGCGCACGGCCCAGGTGGCCCAGGCGCTGACCGCACGAGGCGCCGCCCCCGGTGAGCGGGTCGGGGTCAGCCTTCCCCGCGGCACCGACCTCGTCGTCGCACTGCTCGCCGTATGGCGGGCGGGCGCCGCGTACGTTCCGCTCGACCCCGCGTATCCGTCGGAGCGCCTCCACACGATGGTGCGTGACGCGGGCATCCGGACCCTGCTGACGGCCGGCGACGACCGGACGTGGCCGACGGGCGTGCACCCCCTGTCCGTCAAGGGGCTCCCCGCCCCGGCGGACCGGCACCCCGCGCCACCGGTCCCGACCCCCGCGCACGCCCCGGCGTACGTGATCTACACCTCCGGCTCGACGGGCACCCCGAAGGGCGTCCAGACCACCCGCGGCGGTGTGGCGTCCCTGGTGTCCGGGCTGGAAGCGGCCGGCATGTACGCCGAGCGACCCCGCGTCGTCGCCTGGAACGCCAGCGTCTCCTTCGACGCCTCCGTCCAGCAGTGGGCGCGGGTGTGCCGGGGCGACACCCTGGTCATGCTCGGGGACGACGAGCGCACCGACCCCGGCCGGCTGAGCGAGGCCCTGGACCGGCACGGCGTGCACGACCTCGACCTGACCCCCTCGCACTGGCACCTGCTCCGCGCCGACCTGCTCGTGCGCGCCGCCGAGGGACGACGGCTGAGACTGTTCATGGGCGGCGAGCCGGTGCCCGAGCACACCTGGCGGGAGCTCGCGGCCGAACGCGCCGGGGGACGGCTCGAAGCGCTCAACCTGTACGGCCCCACCGAGTGCACCGTGGACGCCACCGTCACCTGGATCGAGGGCGACTCCCCGCACATCGGTCACCCCTTGCCGGACGTACGCGCCCACGTCCTGGACGCCGCACTGCGACCGGTGACCGACGGCGAGGAGGGCGAACTGTACCTGGCGGGCGCCGGAGTGGCGGCGGGGTACGTGAACCGGCCCGCGCTCACCGCGACCCGGTTCGTCGCCGACCCCTTCGCGGACGACGGCAGCCGGATGTACCGCACCGGGGACAAGGTGCGCCGCCGCGCCGACAGAGCCCTGGAATACCTGGGGCGCATCGACCGGCAGGTGAAGCTCCGCGGATACCGCGTCGAGCTGGGTGAGATCGAGGCGGCGCTGGCCACCCACCCCGCGGTGGCGACCGCGGTGGTCACACTGCACAGCAGCGCGACCGCCGGGGAGCAACTGGCCGCGTACTTCGTCGCCGTGGACGGGGCCGAGGGGACCGCGGACGGCACCGAAGGTACAGCGGCGGCCGCCGCCCCGGCCCCGGACGCCCTGCGGGACCACCTGGCCGGAATCCTGCCGCGGTACATGCTCCCGACCTCGTACGTCGCCCTCGACGCCCTGCCGTTGACGGTGAACGGCAAGGTCGATTTCGCCGCCCTGCCCGCCCCCGGACAGGCCACGGACGGGACGCCGGTCGCACAGCCGGACGAGGAGCCGGGGCGGCACCACGCCCCGGAAGGCGAGGTCGAGACGCTCATAGCGGATGTGTGGTCCGAGGTACTGGGCCGTCCGCACATCCGGGCCGACGACGACTTCTTCGCCATGGGTGGCCATTCGCTGATCGCCCTGCGCGTCGTCGCCCGGCTGAAGAAACACCTCGGGGTCGCCCTGGCCACCCGCGAGGTCTACCGGCACCCCCGGCTCAGGGACCTGGCGCGGCACGTCGAGACCGTCCGCGCCGGTCGCTGAGCTGCGGACCGTAGACCTGCGGGCCGCAGACCCGTAGTCCCTGGCCGATGACCGTGGCGGCGACGCCCCGGGCGGGATCCGTTCGAGAAGAGTTCGAGAAGAGAGAGGGCCACGATGGCCGCACGACAGGACACCACCGTCATCCGGATCAAACAGCCGGACCACACCACCCGGCGCACCCTCCTCTGCCTGGGCTTCTGCGGCGGAGGCACCGGGCCCTACCACGCGTGGAGCGAGCAGGTCCCCGCGGACGTGGCCCTCTCCGCCATCTGCTACCCCGGCAGGGAGGGCCGTTTCCTGGAGCCGTGCGCGGCCGACTGGGAGGAGCTCGCGGCCGACACCGCGGCGGCCGTGCTCTCGGCCGTCGACGGCCCGTACGTGCTCTTCGGCCACAGCATGGGCGGATGGATGGCGTTCGACGTGACGGCCCGCATCGAGAGCGCCGGCGGGCCGCTGCCCGAGGCGCTGGTCGTCTCCTCGTGCAACGCCCCCGACCGCGGCCTGACACCCCGCGACATGTTTCCCGCGCGCCAGGACAGCGACGCCCAGCTGCTGGACTGGATGCTGAGCAACGGTCTGATGCCCGCGCACGTCCTGGAGGACCCCGACCTCCAGGACATGGCGGTCGAGCTCATGCGCGAGGACATCCGCGTGCGCGACACCTTCACCTACCGACCCGGGACCACCGTGGGCGTCCCGGTGCAGATGCTCTCCGCGACCGATGACGACGTCATCGAGCAGGACGCCGGAGACCAGTGGCGCGGGGTCGCGCGCGGCCCCTACCGCCACGACGTGCTGCCCGGCGGGCACTTCTACACCCCGGACATCTGGCGGGGGCTGCCCGCCCACATCACCGCGCTCACCACTCCCATGGCCCCGACGCCCGCCTGAGCCGGCCGCTCCTCCGCCCCCTCTCCCACCTCCTCCCGGCCAGAAAGGCCCCCCTCGTGACGAACCCCTTCGAGAACCCCGACGGCACCTACCTGGTCCTGGTCAACGACCGCGACCAGCACTCCCTGTGGCCCTCGCACATCGCGCCCCCCATGGGCTGGACCGTGACGCACGGCGCGGCCGGCTACCAGGCGTGCCTCGACCACATCGAGGCGAACTGGCGCGACCTGTCGCCGAAGACCGTCGTGGGTCAGTGAACCGTTCCCGGATCTCCAAGGAAGTGTCGTGACTGAAGTGCGGAACCTGTCGGCGGAACAGACGGACGAGCGAGGTTATGGCGGCGGTGACTCCGGACGCGGCGGCCGAGGACCGCGGTCGGTGCGGGAGGAGCTGCTGTGCGGGCTGTTCGCCCAGGTGCTCAACGTTCCCGTCGTAGGGGTGGACGACAACTTCTTCGCCCTGGGAGGCCACTCGTTGAGAGCGGCTCAGCTGCTGAGCCGTATCCGCTCGGTGCTGGGTGTGGAGCTGGGGGTCCGAGAGCTGTTCTCGGCGCCGACGGTGGCGGGTCTGGCGGGACGGCTGGACGAAGGTGCGGCCGCTCGTCCCGCGGTGGTGGCGGGGGTGCGGCCGGAGGTGCTGCCCTTGTCGTTCGCTCAGCAGCGGTTGTGGTTCCTGGACCGTCTGGAGCAGAGCCCGACCTACAACGCCCCCTTCGCCTTCCGGATCCAGGGCCCGGTCGACACGGTCGCGCTGCAAGCGGCTGTCGACGATGTGGTGGCCCGCCACGAGGCACTGCGTACGACGTTCCCCGCCGCGGGCGGTGAGGCGCGCCAGGTGATCACGGCGCCCGAGCACGCCACGGTGAAGGTGGGGACCGTGGAATGCGCTGCCGAGGACCTGCCTTCCATGGTCCAGGCGTCCGCGTTCGCCTCTTTCGATCTCGCTGCCGAACTGCCGTTCCGTGTGACCTTGTTCTCAGCCGGCTGTGACGAGCACGTGCTGTTGTTGGCGCTGCATCACATTGCCAGCGACGGTTGGTCGGAGGCACCGCTGCTGCGGGATCTGTCCACCGCCTACCGGGCGCGTCAGGATGGCAGGGCACCGGGGTGGCTGCCGCTGCCGGTGCAGTACGCCGACTACGCGCTGTGGCAGCGCGAGCTGCTTGACGGCATAGGGGAGGAGCAGGCGGAGTTCTGGACCCGCACCCTGGCCGACCTCCCTCAGGAACTCGCCCTCCCCACCGACCGCCCCCGCCCCACGCAACCCACGCACACCGGTGGACTCATCCACTTCCCCATTCCCGCCGAACTCCACGCTCGCCTGGAGTGCCTGGCCCTCAACCATGGCGCGACCCTCTTCATGGTTCTTCAGGCCGCTCTGGCGACTCTGCTGACGCGTGTGGGTGCGGGGACGGATGTGCCGCTGGGTACGGCGACGGCCGGCCGCGGCGATGAGGCGCTGGACGATCTCGTCGGCTTCTTCGTGAACACTTTGGTGCTGCGTACGGACACCTCGGGTGATCCGACGTTCTCGCAGCTCCTCCAGCGGGTGCGGGAGGGCGACCTGGCGGCCTTCGCGCACCAGGATCTGCCCTTCGAGCGGTTGGTGAAGGAGCTCAACCCGGACCGTACCGCCGCCCGGCACCCGCTGTTCCAGACCATGCTGGTCCTCCAGAACAACGCGGAAGGAACCCTCGACCTCCCCGGCGCCGCCGTCACCCCCCGGCAGTTCGACACCGCACCCACCAAATTCGACCTCGGCTGGAGCCTCACGGAACAGCGGGACGCGGAAGGACGCCCTGCGGGGATCGCGGGAGTCCTCCAGTTCGCCACGGACCTGTTCGACCACTCCACCGCGACATCCCTGTCGCGTCTCCTCGTACGCCTCCTCGATTCCGTCACCACGGATCCGGATGTCGCTGTCGGCTCGCTGGAGGTTTTCGAGTCGGCGGAGCAGGAGCGGGCGCTCCTGGAGCGGGCGGGGGAGCGCCGACGAGCCATTGAGTCGTCGACGGTGGTACGGAGCGGGGGTGATGGGCGTGGTCCACGCTCTGTTCAGGAGGAGCTGCTGTGCGGGCTGTTCGCCCAGGTGCTCAACGTTTCCGTCGTAGGGGTGGACGACAACTTCTTCGCCCTGGGAGGGCACTCGCTGCTCGCCACTCGGCTGCTGGGCCGTATCCGGTCGGTGCTGGGTGTGGAGCTGGGTGTTCGCGCGTTGTTCTCGGCGCCGACGGTGGCGGGTCTGGCGGGGCGGCTGGCGGAGGGGGCGCCTCCTCGTCCCGCGCTCACAGCCGGCTCACGGCCGGAGGTGTTGCCCTTGTCGTTCGCTCAGCAGCGGTTGTGGTTCCTGGACCGTCTGGAGCAGAGCCCGACCTACAACGCCCCCTTCGCCTTCCGGATCCAGGGTGCTGTCGACGTGGAAGCGTTGCAGGCGGCCGTCGGCGATGTGGTCGCCCGCCATGAGGCACTGCGCACGGTCTACCCCATGGCTGACGGCGAACCGTTCCAGCGCGTGCTGGGGGCCGACCGGGCGAGCGTGGGCATCGATGTGGTGCGGTGTTCCGACGAAGAGATGTCCGCGCGGTTCCATGCCACGGCCTTCAGGCCCTTCGACCTTGCCGCCGAGCTGCCGTTCCGCGTGACCTTGTTCTCGACCGGCCCTGACGAGAACGTACTGCTGCTGACGTTGCATCACATCGCCAGCGACGGTTGGTCCGAGGCGCCGTTGCTACGGGATCTGTCCGCCGCCTACCGGGCCCGCCTGAACGGTGGGGAACCGGGGTGGCAGCCGCTGCCCGTGCAGTACGCCGACTACGCGCTGTGGCAGCGAGAGCTTTTGAACACCGTGGGGACGGAACAGAAGGAGTTCTGGACCCGCGCTCTGGCCGATCTCCCCCAGGAGCTCGCCCTCCCCACCGACCGCCCCCGCCCCGCCCAACCGACCCACACGGGCGGACTCATCCCCTTCAGCGTTCCGGCACCGCTGCACACCCGTCTCGTGTCGCTGGCCCGCGACCACGATGCGACGATCTTCATGGTTCTCCAGGCCGCTCTGGCGACTCTGCTGACGCGTGTGGGTGCGGGGACGGATGTGCCGCTGGGTACGGCGACGGCCGGCCGCGGCGATGAGGCGCTCGATGACCTCGTCGGCTTCTTCGTGAACACTCTGGTGCTGCGTACGGACACCTCGGGTGATCCGACGTTCTCGGAGCTGCTGCGACGGGTGCGGGAGGGCGATCTGGCGGCGTTCGCCCACCAGGATCTGCCCTTCGAGCGGTTGGTGAAGGAGCTCAACCCGGACCGTACCGCCGCCCGGCACCCGTTGTTCCAGACCATGCTGGTCCTCCAGAACAACGCCGAGGGAACCCTCGACCTCCCCGGCGCCACCGTCACCCCCCGGCCACTCGACAACGCGCCGACCAAATTCGACCTCAGCTGGGGCTTCGCGGAGCATCACGGCGAGGACGGGACGCCGTACGGCATGGACGGCCTGCTGCACTACTCCGCCGACCTCTTCGACCACTCCACGGCGAAGGCCCTCACTCAGCGCCTGCTGCGTCTCTTCGATTCCGTCACCACGGATCCGGATGTCGCTGTCGGCTCGCTGGAGGTTTTCGAGTCGGCGGAGCAGGAGCGGGCGCTTCTGGGGCGGACGGGAGAGCGCAGGCGAGCCCTTGAGGCATCGGCCGTGGAGCGGAGTGGTGGTGAGGGGCGTGGTCCACGTTCTGTGCAGGAGGAGTTGCTGTGCGTGCTGTTCGCGCAGGTCCTCGAGGTCCCGGGCGTAGGCGTCCACGACAACTTCTTCGCCCTGGGGGGCCACTCGCTGCTCGCCACTCGGCTGCTGGGCCGTATCCGGTCGGTGCTGGGTGTGGAGCTGGGGGTCCGAGAGCTGTTCTCGGCGCCGACGGTGGCAGGTCTGGCGGGGCGGCTGGCGGAGGGGGCTGCTGCTCGTCCCGCGCTCACGCCCGGCTCACGGCCGGAGGTGTTGCCGTTGTCGTTCGCTCAGCAGCGGTTGTGGTTCCTGGACCGTCTGGAGCAGAGCCCGACCTACAACGCCCCCTTCGCCTTCCGGATCCAGGGCCCGGTCGATGTCCAAGCCCTGCAGGCGGCGGTCGACGACGTAGTGGCCCGCCACGAGGCGCTGCGTACGACGTTTCCCGCTGCCGAGGGCGAGGCCCGGCAGGTGATCGCGGCGCCCGAGGACGCCTCGGTGAAGGTGACGGTGGTGCGGTGTGCCGCCGAGGACCTGCCTTCCATGGTCCATGCTTCGGCTTTCACCTCGTTCGACCTCGCCGCCGAGCTGCCGTTCCGCGTGGCCTTGTTCTCGACCGGCCATGACGAGCACGTGCTGCTGCTGACGTTGCATCACATCGCCAGCGACGGTTGGTCGGAGGCGCCGCTGCTGCGGGATCTTTCCACCGCCTACCGGGCCCGCCTGAACGGTGGGGAACCTGGGTGGCAGCCGCTGCCGGCGCAGTACGCCGACTACGCGCTGTGGCAGCGCGACCTCCTCGAGGACACAGGGGCGGAGCAGGCCGAGTTCTGGGCCCATGCCCTGGCCGAGCTCCCTCAGGAGCTCGCCCTCCCCGCCGACCGCCCCCGCCCCGCGCAACCGACCCACACCGGCGGACTGGTCCGCTTCCACCTCCCCGCCGACCTCCACGCGCGGCTCGACACCCTCTCCCGCAGCCACGGCGCCACCCTCTTCATGACCCTTCAGGCCGCGCTGGCCGCACTGCTGACGCGCCTCGGCGCGGGCGACGACATTCCCCTCGGCACGGCCACGGCCGGCCGTGGCGACGAAGCGCTGGACGATCTCGTCGGGTTCTTCGTGAACACTCTGGTGCTGCGTACGGACACCTCGGGTGATCCGACGTTCTCGCAGCTCCTCCAGCGGGTGCGGGAGGGCGACTTGGCGGCCTTCGCGCACCAGGATCTGCCCTTCGAGCGGTTGGTGAAGGAGCTCAACCCGGACCGTACCGCCGCCCGGCATCCGCTGTTCCAGACCATGCTGGTCCTCCAGAACAACGCCGAAGGGACCCTCGACCTCCCCGGCACCACCGTCACCCCCCGGCAATTCGACGCCGCACCCACCAAATTCGATCTGGACTTCACCTTCGCGGAGAGCCGCGACGAGGAGAGGGCGCCCTGTGGCGTCGACGGTCTGCTGCACTACTCCACCGACCTGTTCGACCGCTCCACCGCCGAATCCCTGACCCGGCACCTCATCCGCGTCCTCGATGCCGCCGTCGCGAACCCCGATGCCCCCATCGGGGCGCTGGAGCTGCTCTCGCCGCTGGAGCGGGACCGCCTCCTGGTGCGGTGGAACGACACCGATCGCACCCTGCCCGACGACCGTCTGCTGCACGAGACCTTCGAGGAGCAGGTGCGGCGTGCCCCCGACGCCACGGCGCTCGTCGACGCGCGGGGCACGCTGACGTTCCAGGAGCTGAACAACAGGGCCAACCAGCTGGCCCGGCTGCTGATAGGCCAGGGCGTGGGGCCGGAGCAGCATGTGGCCACCCTGCTGCCACGCACCGGCGAGCACATCGTCGCCCTGCTCGCCGTCCTCAAGGCGGGCGCCTGCTATGTGCCGCTGGATCCGGAGTACCCGCTGGACCGGCTGGCCCTCATGCTGGACGACGCCGCACCGGCGGTCCTGCTGACGGACATGGATCAGGCCGCCCGGCTCCGGCCGCACTGTGGGACGACACCGCCGCTGCTGCCCCTCGACGACCCCACCGTGCGCGCCACCCTCGCGCGGCACGCGCCCGTCGACCCCGGCCCCGGCGACCGGCGGACCCGGCTGAGCGCGGACCACCTCGCGTACGTGATCTACACATCCGGTTCGACCGGGCGACCGAAGGGCGTGGCGGTCGAACACCACAGCCTGGCCAACCTGTTCCACGGCCACCTCGGCGAGGTCCACGCACCCCAGACGGCGGACGGCCGGAGGATCCGGGCCGCGCTGACCGGGCCGTTGACGTTCGACTCCTCCTGGTGCCCGCTGCTGTGGATGATGGGCGGCCACGAGCTGCACCTCATCGACGACGAGACCCGCCGCGACCCGCGGGCGCTGGTCGAGTACGTCGCCTCCGAGGCCATCGACTACCTGGAGGTGTCGCCCACCTACTGCCGTCAGTTGCTGGCGGCGGGCCTGCTGTCCGACGGGCAGGCGTCGCGCCCGCGCGTCATCGAGCTCGGGGGCGAGGGCTGCGACCAGGCCCTGTGGACCGACCTGCGGGCCGTACCCGGCACGGTCACCGTCAACGGCTACGGCCCGACGGAGGGAACGGTGTACGTCTCCTACGCGACCGCCGCGGACCACGAGCGGCCGACGATCGGCCGCCCCATGGGCAACAACCGCGTGTACGTGCTCGACGAGCGGCTCCGGCCGGTCCCGGTCGGGGTGGTCGGCGAGCTGTATCTGGCGGGTACGGGCGTGGCACGCGGTTACGTGGGCCGCCCGGCCCTGTCGGCGCGGCGGTTCGTGGCCTGCCCGTTCGGTCGGCCCGGCGAGCGGATGTACCGCACCGGGGATCTGGTCAGATGGCACGCCGACGGGGTGCTGGAGTACGTGGGCCGCGCCGACGACCAGGTGAAGGTCCGGGGGTTCCGGATCGAGCCGGGCGAGGTGGAGGAGGTCCTCGCCGGGCACGCGGCGGTCGGCCACGTGGCCGTGAGCGTCCGCGAGGACCGCCCGGGCGACCGCCGCCTGGTGGCGTACGTGGTCGCCGGCCCCGACGGTGAGGCGGGCGGGGTCCTGGACCCGGGCGCGCTGCGCCGGTTCGCGGCGGAGAGACTGCCGCGCCACATGGTGCCGTCGGCGTTCGTCTTCCTGGACGCCCTGCCGCTGACCTCACGGGGAAAGCTGGACCGGCGGGCCCTGCCCGCGCCGGACGACGGGGCGGCGGTGGGCCGGCGCGGTCCGCGGACGGTACGCGAGGAACTGCTGTGCGGGCTGTTCGCGCAGGTGCTCGAGGTGCCCGCGGTGGGGGTCGACGACGACTTCTTCGCACTCGGCGGCCACTCGATGCTCGCGATGCGGCTGATCGGCCGGGTGCGTTCGGTGCTGGGGGCCGAGCTGGACATCCGGACCCTGTTCGACGCCCCCACCGTCGCCGACCTCGCCGAGCGGCTCACCACCGCCGAGGGCCGGCGGGAGGACTCGCTCGCCGTTCTGCTGCCGCTGCGCACGGTGCGCCGGCCGGCCCGTGCGCCTCTCCCGGACGCCGCCGCCCCGCCGCTCTTCTGCGTCCACCCGGCGGCGGGCGTCAGCTGGGTGTACTCCGGGCTGCTCCGGCACCTGCCGTCCGACCAGCCCTTGTACGGTCTCCAGGCGCACGGGCTCACGCGACCGGACGCCGCTCCCAAGAGCATGGCCGAGATGGTGGAGGCATACCTGGCACAGCTCCGGTCCGTGCGGCCGGAGGGCCCGTACTCCCTGCTCGGCTGGTCCTTCGGCGGTGTCGTGGCCCACGAGATGGCCGTGCGGCTCCAGGAGGAGGGGCAGCGGGTCGACTCCCTCGTACTGCTCGACAGCTACCCGCCCGCCAGTGGCGTTCCGGCGGAGCGGACCGCGGGCGAGCCGGGCGGACCGGGAGCGGAGTCGGCGGATGAGGCGGAGCTCAGGCAGGCCCTGTTCGCCTCACTGGGACACCGGTCACTGGGACACCGGTCACTGGGACACCGGCCGGACTCGTCCGCCGACCTCACCGACCCGCTCGCGCTGCTCGGGGACCGGGGCCTCGCGGCCATGGTCCGCGTGTTCGCCCACAACGCCCGCTTGCAGGACGGCTTCGTACCGAGGACGTTCCGGGGCGATGTGCTGGTCTTCGAGGCGACCGAGGACAAGGCCCCGGGCTCGGCCCGCCCGCACGACTGGCGCCCGCATGTGACGGGCCGGATCGAGGTCACGCCCGTACGGGGAGCGCACGGCGAGCTGACCCGGCCGGACCGCCTCGCCGAGATCGGCCCCGTACTGGCCGACTGGTTGCGGCGACACGGGCGGTGAGGCCCGCACCGAGGTGACCGCGTCCCGTCCGGGTGCTACGACACCGCACCCGGACGGGATCCCGCCATGGCTCCCGCCGCCATCTCCGCCGCCCCTCGCAGCCCCCGGTACAGCTCCTCGGCCTGCGCCAGGTGCGCGTCGGCCGTCGCCTCCTCGCGCACCGCCCGCAGGGCCCGGCCGAGAGCCTGATGGCTGTGCGCCATCAGCAGCGGTTCCTGGGCCAGCTGCGCGCCGGCCAGGGCCTCCCGCGCCGTGTCGACGGCACCCCCGGTGTCCCCGGTCGCCAGGAGCGCCTCGGAGAGCCGGAACAGACACTCCGTCTCGTTGCGGGCGTGGGCACTGTCCCGGGCCCGTTCCAGCACCCGGTGGTACAGCCGGGCCGCCGCCGCGTGCTCGCCGCCGCGCAGGACGCTGTCCGCCTCCGTCATCATCATCCTGATGAGCCACTTCTCGTCGTTGGTCCGGGTGAAGATTCCCGCCAACTCCCGGCACTCCGCCCCGATCCGGTCCAGATCCATCCGCCGGTCCGGATCCTCGACCTCTATCTGGAGCAGGATGGTGCGCCGGCGCGCCACCAGCTCCCGATCGCCGCTGGCCGCCGCGAGGGCCACCGACCGCTCCGCGAAGGCGCGGGCCGACGCGAAGTTCCCGAACTGGAGCTCCAGCTGGGCCAGCATCGACAGGGTGAACAGGACCAGCAGGAACGGCCGGTGGCCGTCGCGCGGGTCGGGGGCGTCGTCGAAGAGGTCAAGGACCTTCAACAGGTGCGCCCGTGAGCGGTGGAGGGACTCGGGGGAGGAGTGCTTCTTGAGGATCACTCCCGCCGCGTAGTGGGCGGTGCCCGCGATGACCCCGCCGCAGTGCTTCTGGGCGGCGGGGACCAGCGCGATGGCGGCGTGCGCGAGCGACCCCAGCGGCACGATCTCCTCGAAGCAGGGCACGAGCGTCATGATGTCCACGGCCAGCGCCACCGCGTCGGGGTCACCACAGGCCGCGGCCTGCTCGACGACCGCGGCCACCGTGGGCATGGCGCCCCGCATCCACACCATCGCCTCGCGCCCGGTGCCCACGTCCGCGCCCGCCGACCGCCGGGGGTGGATCTCCGCGGTCAACGGGCCGGCCAAAGGCTGCGAGGCCCGTACGGCGGCCACGACACTGGCACACATGTAGTCGGCCGCCCGGAGCACCACCGCGCGGCGCTCCAGCTCGGTCAGCTCCGCCTGTGCCTTGGCCCGGGCGTACGCGCCGACCAGGTCGTGGAAGTGGTAGCGGCCCGGTGCGCGGGTCTCCAGGAGCACGGCGTCGACCAGCGCCTCCAGCACCGTCTCGGCGTCCCGTTCCGGCAGTTCGAGAACGGCGGCCGCGCCCTTGACGTCGAACTGCGTGCAGTGCGGGATGGACAGCGCCATGAACGCACGGGCCTGCCGGGGAGCCAGCTGGGAGAACGACAACTCGAAGACCGCCTCGACCGTCAGCTCTCCCACCCGGAGCTCGCCGAGCAGCCGCGCCTGGTCCGACACACGTGCCAGCAGCGTGTCGACGGTCCACGCCGGGCGGGCCGCCAGGCGAGCCCCGGCCGCACGCAGCGCCAGCGGCAGGTACCCGCAGGCCGCCGCCAGCGCCGCGACGGCCCTCGGCTCCTCCTCCAGCCGCCGCGCCCCGGCGACCTTGCCGATCAGCTCCACGGCCTCGTCGGGCCCCAGGCCCACCAGGGGCACGGTGCGGGTGACGGGCATCGCCGCCAGCGCCCGGGCCGTGATCAGCACAGCGCACTGGGCCGCGCCCGGCAGCAACGGTTCGACCTGCGCCACGCTGGTGGCGTTGTCCAGTACGACCAGTACGGCGCGCCGCGACAGCAGGGTACGGAACAGCGCCGTGCGGTCGGCGAGCGACACCGGGAAGCGCTCGTGCGGAACGCCCAGTGACGTCAGAAAGCTCGTCAGGATCCCGGCCGGGTCGCACGGAGCCCCGTCGGGCCCGCGCAGATTCGCGTACAGCTGTCCGTCGGGATAGGTGCCGGCGACGGCGTGCGCCGTACGAAGGGCCAGCGCGGTCTTGCCGACGCCGCCCATCCCCGTGATGACCGCGACGGCGTGCTCGGCACCGCCGGTGAGCGAGGAGACCAGCGCGGATATCTGCTCGTGACGGCCGGTGAAGTCGCTGGGCACGGGCGGCAGCTGAGCGGGCGTTCGCGGGCCCCGAGCGTCCGGCCGCACCCGGTCGGCCCGCGCCGGCGCCCCCTCGTCCACCGCGGAGGGGGCCGCGAGGAGCCCCCGGTCCTCCGCCAGGATGGCGGCGTGCAACTCCCGGAGGTCGGGGCCCGCGTCGATGCCCAGCTCGTCCGCGAGCACCCGGCGGGCGTCGTCGTAGGCCAGCAGCGCCTCGGCGCCGCGCCCGGAACGGTAGAGCGCCAGCATCAGGGCACCGTGCAACCGCTCCCGGTACGGGTACGCCTCCAGGGCGCGCAGGATGTCCGGCACCAGCTCCGCGCTTCGCCCGCACTCCAGCAGCAGCTCCAGACGGTGCTCCACCGCGGACGCGCGCTGCTCGGTCAGCGCGCGACGCTGGTCCTCGGCACCGGGCCCGGGCAGCCCCGCCAGAGCGGCGCCCCGCCACATCCCGAGCGCCTCCTCCAGGCAGGCCACGGCGGACAAGGGGTCACCGTCCCGGGCCCGGCGCCTGGCCCGCGCGGTGAGCCGGCCGAACCGCAGCGCGTCCACGCACTCCTCGGGCAGCAGCAGTATGTAACCGTCGTCCGTGGTGCCGATGACCGCCGGCGGGCGCTCGTCGCCGTCCGCGTCCACACGGTCGAAGTGCGTCCGCAGCCGGTGCACATAGTTCACGATCACCCGCCGGGCGGAGGACGGCGGACGGTCGTCGTACAGCTCGTCGATCAGCTCGTCGATGGTCACCAGGGTCCCGGCGCGCAGCGCCAGGGCCGCCAGTACGGCCTGCGGCCCCGGAGCTCCGGGACGGGTGTCCGCCCCCCGGGCCGAGACGTACTGGACAGGACCGAGCAGACGGATGCGCGTCACCTCGTGCGGCGTGGCCAATTGCGGCGTCTCCCCTTGTCCCCATGGATGTTGGTGATCATATGGGGCGCCCGGTCCGCGGGCATCACCGCCGCCGTACTCGACGGGCCGTACGCGGGCTCCGTCCCCGGCTCCGGAACGGCGACCGGGGGAAGGCGGGATTGTTTCCGGGCAGAGGGGGCAGGCGGCCGCCATGCAGGTACACCCAGCGCATCTCATGCCCGCTGTGGTCGGCCGACTGCGTGCCCGGATGTCCGCCGCCCACGATCCCCACGGTGCCGGCAGGCACCGCCGCTCAGGCCGGGGCAAAGGCCGGTGGCACCGTAGAATCGTCGCCTACCGCGACGTCGAGTTCGTCCAGTCCCTCGCGCCCGGACACGACGAGGGGCAGTGCCTGCTCCTGGTGCACATCCGCAAGGTGGTCGGACAGGTCACCTATCAGGTCTGCGGCGAATGCGGCGACGGTCTGATCACCGATGTCGTACTCGACGAACGCTTCCACCACAGCGGACTCGGCACGCGCTCACTGTCGCACCTACGGGCCCGCTACCCCGACGTCACCTGGCGCACCACGCTGCACCGCCGCCTGACCCGCGACCTCCTGCGCCGCATGCGCATCCCCCGCACGGCCCAGGCCCGCACCTGCCCCCACACGAAGCCGCTTCGCCGCCCTGCCGCCCGTTGAGCGCGTCCTCCTGCCGTCGGCAGCGCAGGGTCACCCCTCCACCGTCTCGACCCGCGGCGGATGGCCGTTCCATGTGACGAACACCGAGGTGGTCCTCGTGGCCGCCACGAAGTCCACCCGGATCCAGGCGCTCTGCTTCCACACCCGCATCTGCCAACCCTCCTCCGGCGTCGCCGAGACCAGCGTGGCCGAGCTCGCACCGAGATCGAAGACCACGCGGCCGCCCCGGACCGCATAGCTCTTCACCTCACCGGTGCCGGGCGACGGTGCGGCATCGGGGCTCCGCGCGGCCTCGGGCGCGGGCGTGCCGCGCCGCGCCGACGGCGAACCCGGCGACGAGGGGGAGGCCGACGGCTCCGGGGCGCGGGTCGAGGAGGCCGGCCCGCCCGCCGCGGGCGACGCGGTGCCGGAGATCGGCAGCGCGCGCGGCGGCTCGTACGCCGTGCCCGCCAGCACGGTCCGCACGCCGTACCAGGACACCGCCGTGGCCGCCGCGGTCGCCAGCGCCCACGCCAGGGCCTGCATGATTCCTCGCCTCACCTGGCTCATAGTGCCTCACTCGTATGGCGTACGGTGCGGCCCATGGCAAGACTGCTCGTAGTCGAGGACGACCCGTTCGTGCGCTCCGCCCTCATCCGGCAGCTGACCGAGGCTTCGCACAGCGTACGTAGCGTCGGAACCGCCCTGGAGGCGTTACGCGAAGTGGCACAGGTCGGCTTCGACCTGGTCATCCTCGACCTGGGCCTGCCGGATCTCGACGGGGCACAGGCGCTGAAGATGCTGCGCGGCATCACCGATGTGCCGGTCATCGTGGCCACCGCGCGGGACGACGAGGCGGAGATCATCCGGCTGCTCACCGACGGCGCCGACGACTATCTGGTCAAGCCCTTCTCCGTGGCGCACCTGACCGCGCGCATGGCAGCCGTGCTGCGCCGCACGGGCCGGGGCGGCGGCGCGGCGGGCGAGCCGGTGCCGTCCGGGACGCTGCGGGTCGGCGGCCTGTCGGTCGACCCGTTGCGGCGGCTGGCGGAATTGGACGGCACCGCCCTCGACCTGACGCGGCGTGAGTTCGATCTGCTCGCCTATCTGGCCGGCCGCCCGGGCGTCGTCGTACCCCGCAAGGAACTCCTCGCCGAGGTCTGGCAGCAGTCCTACGGTGACGACCAGACCATCGATGTGCACTTGTCCTGGTTGCGCCGCAAACTGGGCGAGACCGCCGCCAGCCCGCGCTACCTGCACACCGTCCGCGGAGTCGGGGTGAAGCTGGAGCCCCCGCAGGGCCCGCCCCCGATACCGCCGGAGGCACCCTTGGAGCAGGCGTGAGATGGGCCCTCATCAGGGTTTCGCTGGCCGTCACGGTGATGGTGGTGCTGGCCTTCGCCGTGCCGCTCGGGCTGGTGGTCAGGGAGCTGGCCCGGGACCGCGCCTTCGCCGACGCCGAACGGCAGGCGGCCCAGATACGGCCCGCCCTCGCCATCACCACCGACCGCGACCAGCTGGAACGGGCGGTCGCCAGCTCACAGGCCGGCGGGGACGGGCGGATGGCCGTCCATGTGCCCGGCAACGACGGCACACGCAAGGGGACGAGCCCCGACACGCACGAGGCGTACGACATCGGCCACCGCCGGGCCGACCCGCGCGATGTGGAGACGGCCCGCCGCGGCCGCTCCGCCGTCACCTCCGTGCCCGGCGGCTACGCCCTGCTCCAGCCGACGGCCCTGAGCACCGGCGAGTTCGCGGTGGTCGAGGTCTATGTGCCGCACCGCGCGGTCGGCAACGGCGTCACCACCTCCTGGGTGATCCTCGCCGGCGTGGGCCTCGGGCTGATCGCCGGCTCCCTCGTCACCGCGGACCGCCTCGGGCTGCGGCTCGTCCGCCCGGCGGAGCGGCTCGCCAGAGCCGCCGCCGAACTGGGGGAGGGGAAGCTGGGCGTGCGCGTGCGCGAGGACGGCCCGGCGGAACTGCGCGCCGCCGCCGTCGCGTTCAACTCCATGGCCGACAAGATCGTGCAGCTCCTCTCCAACGAACGCGAGCTCGCCGCCGACCTCTCGCACCGGCTGCGCACCCCGCTCACCGTCCTTCGCCTCAACGCCGCCTCGCTCGGCGACGGCCCGGCCGCCGACCAGACCCGCGCCGCCGTCGCGCAGCTGGAACGCGAGGTCGACCAGCTGATCCGTACCGCCCGCGAACAGGACGAGCGGACGGAGCGGCCCACGCTCGGCTGCGACGTCTGCGAGGTGATCCGTGACCGGATGGCCTTCTGGTCCGCGCTCGCCGAGGACGAGGGGCGCACCGTGCGGCTCGCGGGCGTCGACGCGACCGTACGGGTCCCCGTCGCCCGCCCCGAACTCGTCGCCGCCCTGGACGCGATGCTCGGCAACGTCTTCCGGCACACCCCCGAGGGCACCGCCTTCGCGGTGGACGTGCACCACAGCGAGGACGCCGTGATCGTGCTCGTCTCCGACGCGGGCCCCGGCATCGCGGACCCGGACGCCGCGCTGCGCCGCGGCCACGGCGACGGCGGCCCCGGCTCCACCGGTCTCGGCCTGGACATCGTGCGCCGGGTCGCGGAGTCCACGGGGGGTGACGTACGGATCGGGCGGTCGGTGCTCGGCGGAACCGAGGTGCGGGTGTGGCTCTCGCTGGACGGCGGAGGCCGGCCCCGACGCGGCGACCGGCGCCGCCGGATACGCCGGATCCGTCGCGTCGGCGCGGGACGGGGGACGAGCCGGCGGACCTCCTGAGCCGGCTCGCCCACCGACCCCCGCCCGCCCTTCGCTGACGGGCCCCGCTTTCTTTAACCGTCACCCATGCGTTTCTTAAGCCCGCCATAAATAGCGGGCCCGAGCTGATGATTCGGCGATTGGTCCGATTCGTTCCCGCTAGCGTGCTGCCGCGTCACCCCCCGACATGACAGGCAGGTACGCGATGAGTTCCTCCGCACATCGTCGACGAGTGAGCCGCAAGGCGAAGTTGACCGGCATCGGCATCGCCGTGGCGCTCGCGACGGGCGCCGCGTTCACGCTCACCGGCACGGCGAGCGCCGCGACGGTCGGCGCGGCCTTCTCCCGCACCGGTTCCTGGACGGGCGGCTACACCGGGCAGTTCGTGGTCACCAACGACACGGCCGAGGAACTGCCGGGCTGGAAGCTCACGTTCGAGCTCCCGGAAGGCACGAAGATCACCTCGCTGTGGAACGGCAAGCACACCGTCAACGGCCGGAGCGTCACCGTCGAACCGGAGAGCTGGAACGGCACCATCGCCCCCGGCAAGTCCGTGACCGTCGGATTCGTCGCCGCCGGTGACGGAGCGGCCGGCGCCCCGGCCGCGTGCCGGATCGACAACGGCACGTGCTCGCTGGACGGTTCGCCCGATGCGAAGCCCACCGCCCCGACGTCCGACCCCACCTCCGATCCGTCGCGGCCGCAGCCCGATCCGACCGCGACCTCGCAGGCTCCGGACGGCGGCAAGAGCGCCGCCTTCTCCCCGTACGTCGACACCCTCCTCAACCCCCCGTACGACCTCCTGGACACCGCGAAGAAGACCGGCGTCAAGGACTTCACCCTCGCCTTCATCACCTCCGGTGGCGGGTGTACCCCCAAGTGGGGCGGCGTGAGCGAGCTCGGCGACAACCCCGTGGCGCAGCGGATCGGCGCGCTGCGCGAGGCGGGCGGCGACGTACGGGTCTCGTTCGGCGGTGCCGCCGGTTCCGAGCTGGGGCTAGCCTGCTCCTCCGCCGACGAGCTCGCCGCCGCGTACGGCAAGGTCGTGGACGCGTACAAGCTCACCAAGGTCGACTTCGACATCGAAGGGAGCGCGCTGCCCGACACGGCCGCCAACACCCGCCGCGCCCAAGCCGTCGCCACGCTCCAGAAGAAGCACCCCGGCCTCGACGTCTCCTTCACCCTGCCGGTGATGCCCACGGGTCTCACGCAGGACGGCGTGAACCTGGTCGAGAACGCCAAGAAGAACGGCGTGTCCGTCTCCACGGTCAACATCATGGCGATGGATTACGGACCCTCCTTCGGCGGCGACATGGGGCAGTACGCGATCGACGCGGCCACCGCGACCCAGGCGCAGGTCAAGGGTGTCCTGGGACTGAGCGACAAGGCCGCCTGGAAGGCCGTGGCGGTCACCCCGATGATCGGCGTCAACGACGTGGCGGCCGAGGTCTTCAAGGTCGACGACGCGGACCAGCTGGTGCAGTTCGCCCGCGCCAAGGGGATCGGCCGGCTGTCGATGTGGTCCGCCACCCGCGACAAGCAGTGCCCGGGCGGCGCGCAGAACTCCGCCTCCGCGACCTGCAGCTCGATCCCGCAAGGTGAACTCGCCTTCACGAAGGCGTTCGCCGCCTTCCAGGGCTGACGTCCTCCCTCCCGGCTTCCCCCCACACCCCCCCACACCGCCCCGCACGCACGGCACCCCCACCTCACGGTCGGCGTGCGGGGCACCCCCTCACCCACAAGGAGACACCCCTCATGCGCATGCGTGACAAGGTCGTACGGATATCCCTGCTCGGCATCACCCCCCTCGCGCTCACCGCGCTGGCCGCCGGCCCGGCCCGGGCGCACGGCTCCATGACGGACCCGGTCAGCCGGGTGTCCGCCTGTTTCGCGGAGGGGCCGGAGCACCCGCGCTCGGCGGCCTGCAAGGCGATGGTCGCGGCCGGCGGCACCCAGCCGCTCTACGACTGGAACGAGGTGAACATCGGCGACGCCGCCGGACGCCACCGGCAGATCATCCCGGACGGCAAGCTGTGCAGCGCCGGACGCGACAAGTACAAGGGACTGGACCTGCCGCGCGCCGACTGGCCGGGGACGAAGCTGGCCGCGGGCAAGCACACCTTCCGCTACCGGGCCACCGCTCCGCACCGCGGCACGTTCGAGCTGTACATCACGAAGGACGGTTACGACCCGAAGAAGCCGCTGAAGTGGGCGGACCTGGAGGCGAAGCCGTTCGCCAAGGTCACCGACCCCAAGCTCAAGGAGGGGAGCTACGTCTTCGACGGCACCGTCCCGAAGAGGTCCGGCCGCCATCTGATCTACAGCGTCTGGCAGCGCTCGGACAGCCCCGAGGCGTTCTACACCTGTTCGGACGTCGACCTCGGCGGGAAGGCGCCGGTCACGAAGGCGGCACCGGCGCCGGCGCCGGCCGCGTCCGCTCCCAGCGAGGCGCAGATCGCCGAGGAGGCCGGCAAGTCGACGGTGGACCACGGTGGACACGGCGGTGACAGCCCCGGCGAGGCGGGGCACGGCAAGGGCGAGGATCACGCCGGGAACGGGCAGGAGCCCCACTCCGCGGCGAAGGCCGCCAACGCCCCCGTGGCCCAGGGCGGGCGCCTCGCCGAGACCGGCGGCGACAGCCGTACGACCGTGCTGGCCGTCGGCGGCGCCGGGATCCTGGCAGCCGGTTCCGCCACCGTGTTCCTGGCCATGCGACGACGCTCCGCCCGGAACGCCGCCTGACACCGCCGGCACCGGCTCGTACGCTCGTGATGTCAAGGCCCGGCCCACTGGCGCCGACCTCGGGGTGGAGCACCCTGAGGTCGGCGGGCGGAGCGGTTGGTGCTCAGGGAATCGTGTCCGACTCACCTCGGCCGCGGTAGGGCCTCAGCCCTGGGAGCAGTAGTCGACCCAACGGTGGGACGAGATGTTGTCGTTGACGGATTTGCCGAACTGTTCCAGCCCGGCGCCGTAGGTGAACTTCCACTTGCCCGAGGGCAGGTTGTTCCACGAGTCACCGCGGCTGATGCACGCGTGCGCACCGCCGGCGTTCGGCGCGGTGTACAGGTCGACGGCGTCGAACTTCGTGGGATGTCCGTTGTTCCACAGATCGGACGCCTTGTTGCGGCAGGCGCCCCAGTTGTCCGAGTTGCCGCCCCAGGAGCAGTGTGTGCCTTGCCCGAAGGGTTCGTTCCACGCGTGCAGGAGGCCGTCCGACATTTGGGTGGAACGCGTCTCGCTCGTTCCCGCCGGAGCGGTCCCTTGGGCGGTCGCCATGGGTACGAATGCGAACGCCAGGCCGACAGTCGCGGCGCCGGCGAGAGTGAGCTTCTTGATGTTCATGCTGTGTCCCTCACGTTGAGTATTTCGTGCGTTTCGGGCAGGTCGTGGCGTGGGCCGCCACGGTGATCCAGGGGGTGCGGCTTGTCAGCCGCGGGCGACGACGGCCCGCGCGCGTGGCAGCGCGGCGCGCGACAGCCGGTCGCGGTCGGTGAATTCTTTGGCGTAGCGCGCCCGCAGGCGGCTCTGGCACTCGCTGTCGAGCGACGCGGCGACGGTGGACAATCGGGACGTGCGCGCGCAGACCGCCTCCGCGACCGCCAGCTCCTTCTCCGCCTCCCGGGTGAAGCCGCGATGCGGATCGGCGACGGCGGCGGCCGTTTCCGCCGGGCTTTCAAAGGAATGTCCCTTGTCCTTCATGCACAGGCTCCAGCGCACGACGACCTCGCCGTAGCGCGGGTCCTTGAAGACCATCGCCATGCGCTCGCCCCGGAGGTTCCCGGTGACCCGGGTGGCGCGGAACCACGCCGCCAGATCGCCGTAGAGGTACCGCTCGGCCTCGGCGGTGCAGCCCTCGTCGCTGTGGCTGACCACGGCCCCGCTGGGCAGCGTGACCCGGAGCCCCTCGGGGCGCCGACCGTTGAGCGCCGCCACCAGGGCGGACCGGCGGTTCGCCGGCAGGGAGTCGAAGTACTTCTTGTTGGGGTCGGCCGCCGCTTCCTTCGCCATGCCGGCGCGCAGATCGGAGCCGTATCCGTGCTCCTTCGCCCAGGCGGTGTCGGTGACGGCATAGGGAAAGTCGCGGTGTGCGGTCTCCTTCGGCGCGACCCAGAACCGGAACCCGTGCCGCTTCATGCAGTCCCGTTCGAGCAGTTGCCTGGCCAGGTCCAGCATCCGCTCCATGCCCCGCACCGCGTCGTCGCGGTACGTCGGCCCGCTCGTGGCGCTCTTCCGGCCCTGGTCCCCGCCGCCTTCTCCGCCCTG
The DNA here is from genome assembly GCF_055560115.1 of Streptomyces sp. NPDC023527. Taxonomy (NCBI): domain Bacteria; kingdom Bacillati; phylum Actinomycetota; class Actinomycetes; order Kitasatosporales; family Streptomycetaceae; genus Streptomyces; species Streptomyces sp. NPDC023527. The sequence goes on along the minus strand of NZ_JBVHJJ010000013.1, from coordinate 73,796 downwards.
TCCGCCTTGGCCGCCGCATCCGGCGAGAGCGAGCAGCGCGGCCGACAAGGCACACGCACCCACGGTCGTCGAGCTTCTACGACCTGCCGCGTTGTTCGGCATCTTCCTGCCCTCCCGGACGAGCCACGGTGCGACTTCACGCAGCTTGTCTAGCGGGAAAAGATTGTTCGGTGTCGCGCGAGGGAGTCAAACAAACAACGACCGAACAACGGCACATCGCATGGCGATGATCACGCAGCCCATCGCCACCCAGCACACCGCCACGAGCAGGGGGGCAGCACCACCATGATCAGGCCGGTGGGTGAGGACTTCAGGACGATATTGAAGGCCGCTGGGGCCGGTCTCCGGGGGACATGGCGTCACCAACTCCGCGTAGGGCCACGGTTTTCCGCGACACCGACCCCCGCCCCTCACCGAATGTGATCGTCCGGATCGAGCTCGGCGGCGTCGCGGCGTCCTCCGGGCTTCTGCCAGGGTCGGACCCCGCGTCGCCCACGCGTCGTGGGCCACGAACGCATACCCACGAACGCATACCCACGACCGTCCACCGACAAGGAGAGATGTGCTGTGAAGAGTGCCGTCCGGATCCGGATACGCGCCGCGCTGACGGCATGCGCGTCCGGGGGCCTCGCCGCGGGGCTGATATGGGGAGCCTCGCCGGCCCAAGCGGTGCGACCGCCACTCGCCGAGGGCGCCTCGGCGCCCGTCACCGCGGCGGTCGGGGACGCCGCGCCGCTGCTGGACGCCGGTTCCCCCGAGGGAAAGCGCTTCCGGGCCTCCGGACGCCTGGTCGGCGGTGGCGGCACGACCTGCACCGCCACGCTCGTCCACGCGACCGGCAAGCCGGACCCCGGTGCCAAGGCCCTCGTCCTGAGCAACGGGCACTGCGTCGACGACACCATGGGGACCAACGACGTCGTCGTCGGCAAGCCCGCGCCGGCCGAGTGGAGCTACACCCCCGCCTACTTCCACGACAACGTCGCCGAGCACAAGAAGTTCTCCGTCGAACGCGTCGTCTACGCGACGATGAAGGACATCGACGTATCGGTGCTCCAGCTCTCGGCCACCTACCGGGACCTCGCCGCACTGGACGTCACCCCGCGGACGCTCGCGGCCGACCGCCCCGCGCCCGGCACCAAGCTGCGAGTCGGCCACGCCCCGACCGACGGCATCGAGGAGGGGCAGAAGTTCCTGCGCCTGTCCACCTGCGAGGCCACCGCCTCGGGCATCGCCCTGCACGAGAACACCTGGCTGTGGAAGGGCGCCACCCGCACCGACTGCCTCGGCATCAGCGGCGGCTCCTCCGGTGGCGCCGTCACCACGGCCACGGACCCGGGCCGGCTCGTCGCGATGCTCAACACCATCGCCACCCCCGGCTACCTCGGCTGCGGTCCGGGCCGCCCCTGCGAGGGAGGGGCCAAGGGCCTGATCGTGCCCGAGGACAACGCCGCCTACCTCACCCCCGTCGACGCGGTGGCCTCCTGCCTCGACGCGAAGGGTCTCCAACTGCGCAAGAAGGGCTGCCGTCTGGACCGCGGCGAGCAGGCACAGGTCACTTCCTCCAGCCCGCACACGCGGAGCGAGACCGCTACCGGCCCGGCCCGCTGGGACGCCCGCGTCACGCCCGGCACGGCCGGGCGCCACCCCTACGTCGCCTTCAAGAGCGGCCCCTTCGGCGTTGTCGACTGCGCCAGGCCCGAGGGTTACGGCAAGCCCCGGCGGCTGTCCGGCACGGGCCTGGAGTACAAGGAGGTCCTGCCGGCGAAGGACAACCTCTACGTCCTGTGCGTGGCCGGTGGCCCGGACGGCACCTTCAAGGGCGCCGGTTGGACGGCCTCCCTCGAACACCCGGCGTACGCGTACGCCCGCGTCGACAACACCGCGCCCACCGTCTCCCCGAAGATCGACAGCCCGTTCTTCGGCGAGGGCAAGGACGCCGTCTACTGGGTCACCCCGGTGTACGCGCCCTGGGAGCTCAGCGGCTACAAGGTCAAGTACGGCCCGCGCGCCACGACGGACTGCGCCGACACCGCCGGATACCGCGACTTCCTGGGCATCGCCGCGTCCCTGAAGGCCGATGAGGGCCCCTGGACGTACTGCGCCATCGGCTACGACAACGCCGGCAACGCCACCGCACCGGCCACCTTCGTGCTCTCACCGGGAAACCGCTGACGCACGCGCCCCGAACGACCGCCGGCCGCGCTCCTTCCCTCGCGGGGGAGCGCGGCCGGTGACGTCCCCCGGTCACGGGGCGAGGTAGGAGTGGAAGCGGTTGTCCGGGTCCCACGCGGCCTTGAGCTCCTGCAGACGGTCCCAGTCGGCGGGCGCGTACGAACGCCGGGCCCGGGCCGCGTCCGCCTCCAGGTCCGTCTCGGCGATGTAATGGCCGCCCTGCCCCGACGGATCGACCGAGGCCATGGCCTCCCGCAACCACCGCGCGTTGGCCGCGTCCGCGGCGGGGTCGTCCCAGATCGCGTAACACACGAGGTAGGAGTCGCCGAGCGGGGAGAAGGCCATGTTCCGCAGCAGGGCGGGGGCTTCGGAGACCGGCCGCACCGGCGCGAGGACCAGGGACTTGCCGGAGGGGGAGTGGGCCACCGCTTCGGCGATCCGGGACAGCTGTGTCTCGTACGACTCCCCGGACCACAGGGTGTCCGCCGCGTACCGGTGCGCCGGCGGCCAGGCCGCGCCGGCGCCCTCGTGGAGGCGGGCGAACGACGTCGGCTCCGGCGGCTGCCAGGAGACGGCGCTGTCGGCGAACGGGCAGGTCTCCACCGGCGCGAGAGCGGCGAGCGCCTCCTCGTGGGAGGCGGCGAACGCGGTCATGCCGACCGTGACGCGCGGGCCCGGCGGGGCGAGGGCCGTCGCTTCACCGGAGGCCGTGAGGACGAGGGCCGTCTCGACGTTCACCGGCAGCTCGCGCGCGACCCCTTCCGCCCAGGCCGCCACGGGGCCGGCCGCCGCCAGCGGGAAGGTGAGACCGGCGGTCAGGACGGCCCCCGGGTGGGGGTGCAGGCCGAGCCGGAAGCGGGTGACGACGGCGAAGAAGCCGGGCCCCGCGCCGCGGGCGGCCCAGAAGAGGTCGGGGTTCTCCGTCTCGCCGCACGTGGCCGTCCGCCCGTCGGCGGTGACGACCTGGATCTCCAGGACATCGGCGCAGGAAGGCCCCCAGGCACGGGAGTTCCAGCCGAGCCCGCCACTGAGCAGAAAGCCGCCCACCGCGACGGAAGGGCAGTGGCCCACGGGAAAGGCCAGCCCCCGCGGGGTCAGCGCCTCGACCAGGTCCTGTCCGGTGACGGCGGGCCCCACCGTGGCCGTCGCCGACGCGCGATCGACATCGCACCGCCGGAGCCCGGAGAGGTCGATCAGCAGGCTCCCGTCGCGGAGCTGTGAGCCGGACCAGTTGTGGCCGCCGGAACGCGTCGAGACGCGGAGCCCCTCGGCGCGTGCGTAGGAGACGGCCTCCGGCACGTCCTTCTCGGCGGCCGCCCGCACGATCACCTCGGGGAAGCGCTCCGGTGTGAGACCGTTCCACACCGCGTCGGCCCTGGCGCCGTCGTAGTCACGGTCGCCGCGTCTCAGCAGGCTTCCCTCGAAGCGTGCCGCGGGTGAGGGTCCGGGCATCGTGACCTCCTCGGAGGACGGAGGGGCAGGAGCGGCAGGTGGGCGGTGTCAGTGAGTGGTCAGGCCGAAGATCGTAATGAGCAGCAGATAGCAGAGCACCACCGCCACGGCACCCGCCACGTGGACGCGGTAGCCGCGCGCGCGGCTCGGGACGAGCCAGAAGGCGAGCGCCCTGTTCACCAGGGGCATCAGCAGCCAGGTCAGCGCGCTGACGCTCAGCACATTGCCGATGAACAGGGCGGCGTATCCCGGGACGTCGAGCTCGTCCAGCTCGGACCCCACGGTCAGGTTCAGCACCATGACGGTCGGATAGAGCGCGAGGACCACCGACATGGCCTGCTTCCAGTTGGGCGGAGCGGCGCCCTGGCCGCCCGTGTCGAAGCGGAACCAGCCGCTGAACGCGGACCCCACCTTGCGCACGTCGTACGAGACGAAGTAGGCGCGCCCTTCCTCCAGGAGCCTGCCGCGGGCGTCGGACGCGAGCCAGTCCTCCAGGTGCGCCCGGGAGTCGAACCGGAAGACGACGACCCAGTGTTCCTGGACCCCCTCGACCGGTTCGAACAACTCGGAACCCATGAATCCGGGTGATCTCTCCTGCGCTTCGAGGATCTTCTCCTGCCAGCGCAGGAAGCCCTCTTCGCATCCGGGTCGCACCTCGTGGGAGACGACGGCGGTGACGGTTTCGGGGGCCTGTTCGGCCGGGGCGCCGCCACGGAGCACCTCCTGTGTCGGAGCCCCCTCGAAGAGCGGCAGGCCTTCGTCGAGCAGTTCCCGTCGGCGGTCCGATTCCAGCCAGGCGGTCAGCTGGTCGATCCCGGAGAAGCGGAAGACCGCCACCCATTCGTTCTCGGAATCGGTGCCGGGCGGATACACCTCGGAGCCCTCGAACCCGTCGAACGCGCGGGCCGCGTCATTCGTCCTGTTCTGCCAGCGGCGGTACTCGTCCACGCGACCGGCGCGCACTTTCTGCGAGGTCACAACGGTGGCGTTCTCTGCCGCGGAGTCACGGCTTGCACGTGGACTCACCTGGAGTAGCCTAGTTCATAAGGTAGTTATGCGGCAAACCGGGCATTTGATTGTGATCGATCACCCGCTCCGCGACTTCCTCCGCAGAGGCATCCATTCCCACATCCCACAGAGGGCGTCGACGCCGATCGGAGACTCTGTGATGGAACACAAAGAGCTCATCACCGAGGCGGTACGCCTCGCCACCGAGTCCGTGGAGAACGGCTGGGGCGGCCCCTTCGGCGCGGTCATCACCCGCGACGGGGAGATCATCGCTCGCGGACAGAACAGGGTCCTCCTGACCGGCGACCCCACGGCCCACGCCGAGGTCGAGACCATCCGCAAGGCCGTGCAGTACCTCAACCCCGAGGCGCCGTCGATCTCCGAGGACCACCAGAACGAGAGCAACCTGGAACTGATACCCCGCCCCGAAGGCTCACCGGACCCCGTGCCCGAGCGGGCCCGGATGCTCCAGGGCTGCTCCATCTACATCAGTGGCGCCCCGTGCCCGATGTGCATGAGCGCCATCTACTGGTCCCGGATCGACGCCGTGTACTTCAGCTGCGCCCTGGACGACACCCGGCGCATCGGCTTCGACGACTCGTTCCAGTACGAGGACTTCGGGAAGCCGCTCGACGAGCGGAGGATCAGGATCGAGCAGCTCCACCCCGAAATCGGCGCCCATGCCTACGACGCGTGGACGAACAAGCCGAACCGGCACCCGTATTGAGGCGGGACGGCCGGTCCGGTCTCGTATGGGCCCCCTCGGGGAGAGACCCCGGTACGCTCAATCGGCCCTGACCACCAGGGCGTAGTCACCGAGTCCGGTCAGGCGTTCGCCCGGCACGGCCCCCAGGGTGGTGTGGATGGTCCGGACGTCACCGGTCACGGGGTCGAAGGCGACGTCCTCGACGGTTCCGTGCTCGTCGCCGAGGTCGGTCAGCACGCGGCTGCCCAGCGCCTCCCGGTGTTCCGGCGCACCGGCGGCCGCCGTCCCGTCCTCGGGGGCGGAGTGGACCATGACTCCGCCGGGACCGACCGCGCGCACCAGCTCCCAGGCCAGGACGCGGTGGCCCTTGGCCGACGTGCCGGAGAGGCGGAGGTGGCCGACGCGGCCCGCCGGGGCGTCGAGGGTCAGGGCGTCGACCGTGCCCAGTTCGGCCGCCTCGTCGACGGTGATCACCCGCAGGCCCCTGACCTGGGAGAGCAGCATCACCATGCGCGTTCCTTCCCCTCCGGGGCGGTGGCCCGGGGCGGCTCGTCCGCCTGCCGGGCGCGGAAGATCTCCACCTGGGCGGTGAAGCTCGGCAGGTCCTCCGCGACGAAATGACAGGCACCGGCGGGGATCACCAGGGCCTGGCCCGAGACGGCCAGCACCTCCCCGCGCGGCACGAAGACGCTGCCCTTGCGGCGCTCGAAGGCCTCTGTGGCGGAGATCCGGAACCCTGCCACCCGGCCGCCGCTCTCGACGACGACGTCGAGGACGGTGCCCGCCTCCACCCCCTCGTCCGTCATCACCCTCGCCCCCGGCACCGCGCCGCGCGCGGCCTCACCGGAGGCGACGACCACGGCGGGCTCCACCAGCGCCTCCCGGCCGGGGATCATCACGGCGTGCCGGCCCAGCGCGTGGACCGACGACCAGGGCAGGCTCTGCTTCAAAGGGCCGGCCAGCAGCCCGCGGCCGCTGAGCGTGAAACCGGTGATCCGTCCGGCCCGGCCGTCGAACACCGTGTCCTTGACCTGCGCGACGGCTTCCCCGCCAAGGGTGACCACCGGCCGTTTGGTCAGCTCGGAGGCCATCATCAACGCCTTCATCGCCTTCCCCCCTTGCCCGCCCGGTGCCCGCGTCGCACCGCGATCACCGTGCCGGCCCGCCTGCGGGCCTGTATGCCGAGCACCACGACGGCCACCGCGAGCAGGCACACCACCACGATGACCAGCCACCCCCACCAGACCATCGTCCACCTCCCGGTCCTGTCGGGTCACCGGCCGCCCCGGCCGGGTCTCCCCTTCCCCGTATGCCCCTGGCAGTCCGCTTCGATGCCCGCGCGTCGCCGCTGTCAAATGTCCTTGGGGCGAGCGCACTTGGGCGCGCGGGCGCCCCCGGTCGGTGGCGGGCCGACCACGCCGGCGCCGGGGCCCGGCGCACCGACGGGCGTGCCGGACCTCGGCGAAGACGGCGCTTTCCCGCCCCATGGATCGGTGCCGCGGCCGGGGCCCGCGTCGATCCGCCTCGGTCGCACGCCATCGGTGTGCATGTGGGTTCGAATCGCGGTCGAAGGTTCCTGCCGGGGTTTGCCCCGGCCGAGTGAGGCAACGCGTGATGGGTGACCTCCGCCCTCCCGGAAGGAGCACCACATGGTCGTCGTCGCCCTTCTCCTTCCTCCTCTGCTGCTGTGCGGGGTTCTCGCGCTGGGCCGCTACGAGGAGCGACTGCTCGGCGAGCCCGAGCCCCGGCCGGCGGCTCCACGTCACGGCCGGCGCCATCTGCGGCTCGTGCCCGGCCTGCCCTCCCGTCGGCCGTCCCCGCCGGTCGGCGCCGCGCGGGTCGCCTCTCCCGAGGGTGACGGCAGTGCCCGGCCCGCCGCCTGAGCCCCTCGGGGAACCCCCGCCCTTGCGCCCGGCGTGTGAGAAGCGCCGATGCCGGACACCCGTCACTGTGGAGGGGGAAGGACTGTGTCCGGCGGCGGCCGGCCGGCTCGCGGAAGGAGGACGGTGGTGACGGACGAACCGATGACGCTGTTCAGCGAGAGTCCGGAGGATCCGTTCTCGATCGACCGCGCCGCCTCCGCGGTGCTGGACCACCAAGGGGTGATCGTCGGCTGGGGACGGCGCGCCGAGGAGCTGCTGGGATACCCGGCCGGCGACGTGCTGGGCCGGGCGGCGGTCGAGGCCCTGGTGGCCCCCGGAGACGCGGGCCAGGTCGCGGAGGCGGCGGCCGCCTGCCGGCGGGACCGGGGCTGGTTCGGCGTCGTCCCCGTCCTCCACCGCGACGGCCGCCCGGTGCCGCTGGGCGTCCGGGCCCGCTGTGTGACGCGGGACGGCCCGGACTGCGAGTGGTTCCTGGTCGGCGCCCCCGCCGAGGACGTCGTCCAGTGGGAGACCGACCGGTCGGTCCTGGACGGGCTCTTCCGGCGATCGCCCATCGGGCTCGCCGTCCACGCGCCGGACCTCACCATCCTGCGCGTCAACCAGGCCATCTCCCACATCGGCGGCATTCCGGCCGAGAAGACGCGTGGCCGCCGCATCGGCGACTTCCTGGTGGCGGAGGACGCGGAGACGATCGAGGGCCGGCTGCGGCCGGTCCTGGAGACCGGGCGCCCGATGATCTTCACCGAGCAGTCCTGCCGGCTGCGCTCCGACCCGGCGCACGAGCGGTACGTCTCGGTCTCGGCGTTCCGTACGGTGGACTCCGCCGGACGGGTGCTGGGCGTCACCCAACTGGTGGAAGACGTCACCGAACGCCACCGGGCCCGGCTCCGGCTCGCGCTGCTCAACGAGGCCGGCGCCCGCATCGGCACCACACTGGACGTGGACACGACCGCCCGCGAGCTCGCCGACGTGCTCGTGCCCGAGCTCGCCGACTGCGTCACCGTCGACCTCCTCGAACCCGTGAGCCGGGGCGAGGAGCCGTCCCTGGACGGCTACGGGCCGGTGCGCCGGGAGGCCATCAAGTCCGTCGTCGCCGGCGCGGAAGAGGTCCTCCATCCCCTGGGCGGGCTCATCCACTTCGCGCCCGAGACACCCCAGGCCCGCTGCCTGGACGAGCGGCGCCCCATCCTCGTACGGCACGTGGACGGCCCCTCCGGCCTGGCCGCCGTGGCGCAGGAACGCGCCGAGGGTGCGCGGGCCCTGGGCGTCCACTCCGTCATGATGGTGCCGCTGGCCGCCCGGGGTCTGGTCCTCGGGTTCGTCACCCTGTGGCGGGCCCGCGCCCCCGAGCCGTTCGAGAACGACGACCTCACCCTGGCCGGGGAGTTCGCCGCCCGCGCCGCCGTCTGCATCGACAACGCCCGCCGCTACACCCGCCAGCACCAGGCCGCGCTGTCCCTGCAGTGCCGTCTCCTGCCGGGCGAGCTGCCGGAGCTGCCGGCCGTCGACGTCGCCCACCAGTACATTCCCGCCGGCGCCGTGGAGGGCGTGGGCGGCGACTGGTTCGACGTCATCGCCCTCTCCGGTGCCCGCGTCGCCCTCGTCGTCGGCGACGTGATCGGGCACGGCATCGACGCGGCGGCCACCATGGGCCGCCTGCGCACCGCCGTGCACACCCTGGCCGAACTCGACCTCGACCCCGAGGACGTCCTCTCGCACCTGGACGACCTCGTGCACCGGCTGGCCGCCGAACAGGAGATCAACAGCCGGGACTTCCCCAACGACCAGGTGACCGGGGCCAGCTGCCTGTACGCGGTGTACGACCCGGTGACCGGGTGCTGCTCCCTGGCGCGCGCCGGCCATCCGCCCCCCGCCGTGGTGACCCCGGACGGCCGGGTGAGCTTCCCCGACCTGCCCGCCGGGCCGCCGCTGGGCCTGGGCGGCCTGCCGTTCGAGAGCGCGGAGGTGGAGATGCCGGAGGGAAGCCTGCTGGCCCTCTACACCAACGGCCTCCTCGACACGCGCGCGAGCGACGTCGACGAGGCGCTCGCGGCCCTGGCGGGGGAACTCTCCGACCCCGCCCGTCCCCTGGCGGAGATGTCCAAGGCCGTGGTGGAGGCCCTGCTGCCCGACCGGCCCGCCGACGATGTGGCCCTGCTCATCGCCCGTACCCATGTGCTGGCGGAGGACCGGGTCGCCACCTGGACCCTGCCGGCCGAGGCGCAAGCGGCCGCACGGGCCCGGGCCCTGATGAACGACCAGCTCAGCGCCTGGCACCTGGAGGAGATGGCCTTCACCACCGAGCTGATCGTCAGCGAACTGGTCACCAACGCCTACCGCTACGGCTCCGGTCCGGTGACCTTGCGGCTCATCCTCGGCCCCCGCCTCATCTGCGAGGTCTCCGACGCCAGCAGCACCGCGCCGCACCTGCGCCGCGCCCGCAGCATGGACGAGGGCGGCCGCGGCCTGTTCCTGGTGGCCCAGCTCACGGAGCGGTGGGGCACCCGCTACGGGGGAGAGGGGAAGACGGTGTGGACCGAACAGCCACTGGCCCCCGCCGTGCCCGGTGGGGGATTCGACATCGTCGGGCTGCTCTGAGGGGCGTACCGGCCCCGGCCGGCCGCCGGAGGCTCAGCCCTGGTACTCCGTGAGGTCGATGGCCTGGATGTGCAGCGGGAAACCGTACACCGGGTGCGTCACCTCGCGCTCCGGTGTCATCCCGAGCTTGCGCATGATGTTCTCGGAGGCGTCGTTGCCCAGCCGGTCGATGGCGATGACGCGGTCGAGGCCGCGGTCCTGGAGCGCGAACTCCAGCGTGGCCTGGGCGGCCTCCGAGGCGTAACCCTGGCCCCAGAACTGGCTCCCGAGCCGCCAGCCGATCTCCACCGCGGGCATGACCTCCGGCAGGTACTCCGGTACGGACAGACCCACCGCGCCGGCCAGTTCGCCCGAGCCCAGCAGTTCGACGGCGAAGACGCCGAAACCCTCCTCGTCCCACTCCTCCTCCCACCGCTCGATGTCCTCCGCGGTCTGCTCCAGGTCGCGCGGCGAGCCGTCGCCGATCCAGTGCATGACCTGCGGGTCCGCCTGGATGTCCGCCATGGGGGCGAGGTCGTCGTCGTGCCAGCGGCGGAGGAGGAGACGGGGGGTGAGGATCTCGGTCATGGCGCCCATCCTGCCGAAGAGGCGCCCCTGGGGGTAATCGGCGCCTGCCGCCGCCGTCCCCCTCGGGCCGGGCGCGGAAGCGCCGTACGGGAACGCGGCGCACCGACCGGTCGGCGGTGTGGCGCACATCACGGCCGCGACGTCGGGTGGGGGCCGCGCCGCGGGCCCTCGCCGGAAGGGCGAAGCGGTGAGCGGCGCGCCATGGTCGAGGGCCGCGTCCTCACCGACCACGAGGGCGGACGCCGTGGCGGAGGCCGTCAGCACGGTGGCCGGTAGGCGATGCCGGGGAAATAGTGCGACCACTCCGTGCGGGTGATGGCCGGCCGGGCCCTTCGGCAGGCGCGCCGCATCGCGCGCCGGGGGTCGGTCTCCCAGATCTGCGCGGTGTGGTCCGCGCTGGCCGTGACGATCCGGCGCCCTTCGGGGAGGACGAGAACGGCGTTGACCGCACCCACATGGCCGGTGAAGGTGGTCCGCAACTCCGGGCGGCGCACGTCCTCCACGTCCCACAGGCGGGCGGTGCGGTCGTCGCTGGCGGAGACCAGGGTCCGCCCGTCCGGGGCGAAGGCCACGGAGGTGACCACGTCGGCGTGGCCGGTGAGCACGGCCAGCTGGGCGGGGCGCCGCCGGTCGCGGACGTCCCACAGCCGTACGGTGCGGTCGTCGCTGCCGGAGGCCAGCGTCCGCCCGTCCGGTCCGAACGTCACGGCATCGACGAAGTCCCGGTGACCGGTGAGGACGGCCAGTTCGACGGGGCGCCGCCGGTCGGTGACGTCCCACAGCCGTACGGTCCGGTCGTCGCTGCCGGACGCCAGCGTCCGCCCGTCCGGGCTGAACGCCACGGGCTTGACGTTGAGGTCATGGCCCTTCAGCGTCGCCGCCTCGGCGGCGGTGGCCGGGTCGGTGACGTCCCACAGCCGGACCGTGTGGTCGTAGCCGCCCGTCGCGAGACTGCGGCCGTCCGGCGCGAAGACCACGGAGAACACCGTGTCCCGGTGACCGGTGAGCGTACGCACCAACGCCGGTCGGCGCCGGTCGGTGACGTTCCACAGGCGTACGGCACGGTCGCGGCCGGCGGTCGCCAGCAGCCGGCCGTCCGGGCTGAAGGCCACCGAGGTCACGGTGTCCGTGTGCCCGGTGATCGTGGTCAGCGCGTCGGGGCGACCGCGGTCGCCCAGCTCCCACAGCCGTACCGTCCGGTCGAAGCTCCCGGTGGCGAGGGTGCGGCCGTCCGGCGCCAGCGCCACCGAGCTCAGCCACTGGGTGTGTCCCGTCAGCTCGGTGGTCATCGTCGACACCAGGCCGTCGCGCGCCTGCGCGGTGGGGTCGAGCCGGTACGCGGCGAGGGCGAGCTGCGCGGCCAGCGCGGGGTTGGCGTGGCGCAGCGCGACCGCCTCGCCGGAGACGTCCCGGGACAGGGCGTTGTTGCGCTGCCGCGCCATCGTGTCCTCGGCCCGGACGGCGTACGCCGCCGCCGCGACGGCCACCAGCAGCAGTACCGTCAGCAGCGTCGCCAGATGCCGCAGCCGCCTGGCGGCCCGCCGGGACCGCGCCGTCTCGGCGGCCTCCACCGCCAGACTGGTGTCGAGGAAGGCACGCTCCGGCTCGGCCAGGGAGCCGTCGTCCGACTCCGCGAGCTCCCGGGCCATCGACAGGCGCACCCCCCGGTACAGGGCGCCGGGGTCCTCGCCCAGCGAACGCCATTGCTGGGCGGCCTCGGTGAGCCGGCGGTGCAGCCGCAGCCGGTCCCGGTCCTCGGTGAGCCAGCCGCGCAGCCGGGGCCAGCAGCGGATCAGCGCCTCATGCGTGATCTCGGCCCGCTCCCGGTCCAGCGTGACCAGTCGTGCGCGGGCGGCCCGCTCCAGGACGACGGCGACGGCCGGCGGGTCGTGGGCCAGGGAGTCCAGCTCGTCACGGGCCAGGCGCCGCTTGGTGTCCTCCGTGCCCTCACCGAGGGCGGTGAGCCGCAGGAAGACCTGCCGGGCCGCCGCCCGCTGCGCGGCGTCGAAGGAGGCGTACACCTCCTCCGCCGTCTGGGCCAGCGCGCCCTCGACCCCACCGGCGGCCTGGAACGCGGTCAGGGTCAGGGCGTGGCCGCGCCGCCGGCGCCAGGTCTCCAGCAGGGCGTGCGAGAGCAGCGGCAGCGTGCCCGGCCGGCCGTGGGCGTCCGTCATCAGCGTCGCGAGCAGCGCGCCCTCCACGCTGAGCCGCGCACGCGCGGCGGGCCGCAGGATCGCGCCGCGCAGCTCCTCGGCGCTCATCGGGCCGACGGACACCTGCGCGTCGCTCAGGGCGTCACTGAGGTCCCGGTGGCGGACGCAGTGGGCGTAGAAGTCGGCGCGTACGCCGATCACCACACGGCAGCGGCTGTCCGGGTTCCGGGTGGCCGCCAGGAGGGCGCCGATGAAGGCCACGCGCTCGTCCTGCCGCGAGCATTGGGTGAAGAGCTCCTCGAACTGGTCGACGACCAGGACCATTTCGGCCTCGTCCGGCTGCCCGGCCAGGGCCCGCGACGCCGCGCGGCGCAGGCCGAGCGGGTCGGCGGCCGGCTCGCGGGCCGGCTCCTCGACGGCGTCGCCGGTGAGGCCGGCGAGCCGGCTCGCGCACTCGTACAGCGGCCGGGATCCGGGGGTGAACACCAGAGCGGTCCGCGGGGGCCCGCCGGTCCGTAGCCGGGGCAGCAGACCGGCCCGCAGCACGGAGGACTTGCCGGACCCCGAGGCGCCGAAGACCGCCACGAACCGCCGGGCCGCCAGCCGGGCCACCAGATCGTCCACGAGCCGCTCACGGCCGAAGAACCAGTCGGCGTCCTCGGCCTGGAAGGGCGCCAGTCCCGCGTACGGCGGGCGGTCGTCACCCCGCACGGCGACGCCTCCCTCCTCGGCGGCCGGGGCCGCGGCGGCCAGCTCGCCGGCCACCGCGTGCCAGGTGCGCTCCCACTCCCGCGGGTCGCCGTCGCAGGCGCGCACATAGGCGAGGGTCACGGCCAGGGTGGGCAGGCTCCGCCCGGCCGCGGCGCTCGACAGCGTGGCGATGGAGTAGTGGGCGCGGTCGCTCAGGGCACGGTAGGTCGGGTTCCCCGCCTTCTGCCGCAGTCGGCGCAGGTCGGCGGCGAACCGCAGCAGCGGGCTGTCTCCCGCGTCCAGCGGACGCTCCCCACGAGGCACTGGCGGCCACCTCCCCGACCGCCGCCATGTTTCCTCAAGCCTCGTAACCGCACCAGTGCGCCCCGGGACGACCGGCGCCCCGGGGCCACCCCGTGACGCTCACATCCGGGCCCCCGCACCCGGACCGGGCGGCACATGGTCTCCGGTGTCCCGCCGGTGGTTCCGCGGCATGGCTTCCTCCCGTCGGCTCCTCCCGGCGGAACGGCCGGATACCCCATGTCTACCGCGAGGCGGTTGTTCGGTGTCGGGGGAGCGGCACCGAACAGAAAACACCGAACAACACGGTGACGCGGCCGACTTGATGCCACCAGTGCCATGCGGCGCGGAACCCGTCTCCCGTCAGTCCCGGGTGAGCAGCACCGGCAGGGCGCGCGGGCTGTTGCTGACGATGGACGGCAGCGGGGGCAGCTCCCCGGCGGGCACGGCGAGAGCCAGGTCGGGGAAGCGGCCGAAGAGGGCGGGCAGCGCGACCTCGACCTCCAGACGGCCCAGCGAGGCGCCGAGGCAGAAGTGCGGACCGTGGCCGAAGGCCAGGTGCCGGGAGGAGGCCCGGGTGATGTCGAACTCCCCGGCGTCCGGGCCGTGCAGGGTCTCGTCGCGTCCGGTGGCGCCGTAGGCGGCGAGGATGGCGTCGCCCTTCGGGATCACCGTGCCGTCGACCTCGATGTCCTCCACGGCGAAGCGGAGCGGGAACCGGCCCACCGGGGCGTCCCAGCGGAGGGTCTCCTCGGTCACCGCGCTCCACGGCCGCGCGCCGCTGACGGCCAGGGCCAGCTGGTCGGGGTGGGTGAGCAGGGCGCGTACGGCATTGGTGATCAGATTGAGGGTGGTGTTGTGGCCCGCGACGAACATCAGCAGCAGGGTCCCGACGAGCTCCTCCTCGGTGAGCCGGTCGCCCGCCTCCCGGGCGGCGATCAGATCACTCGTCAGGTCGTCGCCCGGCTTCTCGCGCTTGGCGGCTATCAGGGCACCGAGCCCGGCGTACATCGAGCGCTGCACCGACAGGACCCCTTCCCGGTCCATGGTGGTGTCGGTCATGACGGCGGACAGCGCGTGGAGCTCCTCGCGGCGCTCCTCGGGTATGCCGAGCAGCTCGCAAATCACGCCGATCGGCAGGGGATAGGAGAACCGCTCGCGCAGATCCACCGGGCCGGGGGCGTCCGGGGCGAGGCCGTCGAGCAGCTCCCCGACGATATGCCGGACGCGCGGCCGCAGCGCTTCGATGCGGCGGGCCGTGAAGCCCTGGGACACCAGGCCGCGCAGGCGGCGGTGGGCCGCACCGTCGGTGGCGGTCATGGCCCGGACCGACACGAAGCTCAGCATCGGCCAGCTGTCGGGCACCTCGCCGCGCTCCCACGCGGCCCAGTGACCGAGGTCCTTGACGACGCGCGGGTCGCCCAGGAGGCGTTGCAGCTCCTCGTGACGGGTGATCGCCCATGCCGTGACGCCGTCCGGCAGCTCCACCTCCACCGCCGCTCCGAGCGCCCTCAGCCGGGCGTTCTCGCCGTGCTGGTCGATACCTTCCGGCGAGAGGCGCACGGGAACGCGCCGGGCGGATACGTGCCGGGACTCACCCATGAGAACTCCCAGGTGGAGCCGGTCGGGGCGAGGTCCGGCCGGGAGGCCGCCCGGGGTCCGCGCGACCGGCTCCGAGTAGCCGCGGCGCACCCCGGGACGGACGTCAATCTCCGGACGGCAGGACGACTTTGAGCCGGTACGAGCAGCGTCCGGTGTGGGCCATCTGGCACAGCCCCACCGCCGGATCGAGCGCGGTGGGCATGTCCATGGCCTGCAGCCAGCCGGTGAGGCGTTCGCCGGGACCGCAGTGGTAGACCTTGTCGATGCCGGCCTTCTTCACGCCCTTGTACGCGAAGCACACGTTCACGTCCATGGTGTGCGTGTCACCGTCGATGGACTCCTCCGCCTCGAACAGCGAGCCGAGGTAGAGGTCCACGGCGGTGGCGAAGAGCGTCCGGTACTGCTCGACGGTCTCGACCTTGGTGATGCCGAGGCCGCGCATGAGCCGCCGCATCTCCTGGCGGCCGAACTCGCGGACGACCTGGATATTGGCCTCGTTGGCGCCGTCGATGCCTCGGGCCTGGGCGGTCTGGTAGTACCAGAGGCCGTCGGTGGCCATCCACGACCGCCGCAGGAGCTCCTCTCTCTCCGTGGCGGTCAGCGGGGCCGGGCCATGGGGATCTGCGGTCATCGTCCTACTCCACGGTGGCTCGATCGGTGGTGGAAGGCGGGTCCGTGCCGGGCGGGGCGGAGGCCCACTGCTGATAGAGGGCCTGGGCTCCGTGCCGCAGCAGCTTCCCGCTCGACGTACGCGGCAGCCGGCCCTTGCGCACGAGGACGACCTCCCGGGGTGTGATGCCCAGCTCGCTGGAGACGGCGTACCGTACGCGTGCGACGAGCTCGGACCGAGCGTACGGCTCGGTTTCCCTGGTTTCCACCATGACGACCAGACCGTCACCGTCCGCGAACGGCACGCCCGCCGCGAGAACGCCGTGATTCGTCACCCCCGGCAGCCGGCCGACGACCGATTCGATGTCACTGGCGTAGTGGTTCTGGCCGAAGACAATGATCATTTCCTTCTTCCGGCCGGCGATGAACAACTCGCCGTCCTTCCGGAAGGCGAGGTCACCGGTGGACACCCAGCCACCGTCGTGGACGGTGGCCCGGGTGGCCGGCTCATTGGCCTCGTACCCGCGCATCACCGAGGCGCCGCGGATGTGGATCTCGCCCACCGCGGCCTCCGAGTGCAGCACACCGCCGCCCTCGCCCACGAGCCGGACCTCCGTGCCGGTGACCGGCACCCCCACCGAGGCGATCTCCCGGCAGAGACCGCTGTCCCGGTCGCCGAACTCCACGATGCCCTCGCCGAGCATGTCGCGCCGCACCCAGACGGTCCTCACCTCCCGTCCGGTGGGCGGGATGGTGACCGCGAGCGTGCCCTCCGCGAGCCCGTAGACCGGCAGGAACGCCGTGGGGCGGAAGCCGGCCGGGGCGAAGTGCGCGGCGAACCGCCGCATCAACTCGGCGTCCACCGGTTCGGCGCCGTTGAGCGTCAGCCGCCAGGAGGAGAGGTCGAGTTCGCGTACGGCCTCCGCGGGGACCTTGCGGAGGGCGTGGAGATAACCGGAGTTGGGCGCGGCGCTGAGCGTCACCCGGTGGCGGCTGATGACGCGCAGCCACCGCCCGGGGTCGCGCAGGAAGTCCTCCGGCGGCATCAGGAGGGTGTCCGCGCCGGCCAGCACCGCCGACAGCAGCGCACCGATCAGGCCCATGTCGTGGAACAGCGGCAGCCAGCAGCAGCCGACGTCCGCGTCGGTGAGGCCGATCCCCTTGGTGATCGCCTCCACGTTCGCCAGCAGATTGGCATGGCTGAGCACCACGCCCTTGGGGTCCTCGCTGGTGCCGGAGGTGTACTGCACCAGCGCCGGCGCGTCCGGGGCCACCTCGGCGTGGACCGCGGCCGAGGCGGGAACGGTCGCGATGTCCAGGACGCGGAACTCCGCGCCGTCACCCCCGCTCGCACCGTCCAGCACCGGCCCCAGCAGGCTGCCCAGCGCCGCGTCGGACAGCACGACCCGCACCTTCGACTGGCGCATCGCGATGACGATGCGCCGCATGTGGATCTCCAGTGACGCGAACCGGGCCGGGGGCGGCACCGGTACCGGCACCGCCCCCGCCGCGAGCACACCGAACAGGGCGCGGGCGAAGTCGATCGAGGTGGGCAGCGCGATGGCCACCCGTTCACCCGGCCGGACCCCGCGTTCCAGCAGACCGCACGCCAGCCGGCCCGCCTGGTCGTAGAGCTCGTCGAAACCGACACGCTCCCGTTCCCGGTCCCCGCGGAACAGGCGTATGCCGTGCCCGGTGCCGCGCTCCGCCACATCCCTGAGCGCCGCTGTCAGGGTCACGTGGCGGCTCCCTGCCGGCACAGCCGCTCGACCAGGTCCTGGAATTCGCCGACGGTCTGCAGCCGGAAGGTGGCGTCGTCGTCGATCTCGATGTCGAACGCCTTCTCCGTCTCCAGGATGATCTGCAGGATGCGCATCGAGTCGACGTTCGGAAGGGCGCGGAAGTGCCGGTCCGAAGTGAGCTCCGACTCCGGCACGGACAACTGCTTGCTGATGATGGCGCGGACGCGCGCACGGGTGTCCATGTGTGATCAATCCCCCTGTGGTGCCGGACCGTTGGCGGCACGCAGCACCTTGATGAGTTCCCTGGGAATGCGCTCGGAGTTCTGCCCGAGCGCGTCGTCGGTCAGTAGGTAGAACGTGCCGTCCGCCACGGCGACCGTCTGTCCGTCGCCCGTCTCCACCCGGCCGGTGGCCCGCACCGAGATCTCGTCACGTTTGACGATCTCGGCGTAGGCGGTGTGCTCGGTGTCGGTCTCCATCGGCCGCGCGTAACGGATCCGCAGGCCGGTGGTGAAGGCGGAGACGCGGCCCGAGCGGTACACGGCCTGGGCCAGCGTCTCGTCCAGGATCGACGCGACGATGCCGCCGTGGACGACCCCGGGGAACGACTCGTAATCCACCCCGAGTTTGACGCGCGTGGTGAAGACGTCACCGTGGCGTTCGAAATCCAGGCGCAGCCCGATGGGGTTCCTCGGGGCGCATCCGAAGCAATGGGATTCGGTCTCTGCTGTCATGGGCTCGGGCACGCCGGGCTCCTCACGTCGGTTCCGTTGGTCGTGCTGTGGATCGACGAGAAGAACCGGCTCGGAACGTACTGGTATCCGCTGTTCATTTCCCCCGTCGGACCTTTCCGGCACATCGGCGCCCGCCCGCCGGACCGGAGCCGCCGAGGGATCCCCGGCGGCTCCGGCCCCGTCCGGGCCGGGGCCGTCAGATGAGCGTGCGCAGCTTCCTCTTGATGTCCGTCGACGACTCGATGCTGTCGTCCTCCGCCAGCCGGCGCACCATCGACAGGACCTTCTCGTCGGCGGCGTCCGTCGCGCCCGCCTCGACCGTCTCGATCCGCCGGATGCCGCCGGCGGAGGTCGAGTGCGGATAGAAGTGGCCGGCCGGGTGCTTGATGCCCTGGCTGCGGTCGGCCAGCCAGACATACGCCATCTTCAGGGCCGCGACCTGGCTCTCCTTGCTGCCGTCGCACAGCTCCTGCGTGAAGACGTAGAACGCCCTGGCGTGCCGGGACTCGTCACGGCCGAGGAGCTTCCACACGCGCTTGATGACCGGCTCGGTGGTGTCGGTCGCGAGCGCCTTGTACAGCTCGGCCGCCCGGCACTCGGAGATGATGTTCATCATGAGCGTGCCGGCGCGGGTGTCGCCGATGGGATACGGCTCCCGCTTGTACAGCGCGTGCTTGGAGCGCACCTTCACGCCCAGCCGGTCGAGGCAGCGGGCCTGTACGAGCGAGTGCCGGGCCTCCTCGGCCCCCCACATCAGCGCCCAGGAGGAGAAGCTGGTCTCGCCCTCCCACTCCCGCAGGAAGTTGTGGGCACCGGGCAGGGTGCCGAATTCGATGATCGCCGCCTCGGTGAGGAAGTCGATCTCCTCTTCGTCGAGCATCTCCGGCCGCATCCGGTCGAGGTCGAGCTCCTTCCAGTCCCACCGGGTGGTCTCGAACCAGTCGAAGATCTTGTTGTACGTCATGTCCAGGTAGTAGTCGGTGTAGTTCTCGTCCTGGACCAGCGAGTGGTAGGCGCGCATACCGATCTCGGCCTTGTCGGAGAATCCGTAGCCGTCGAAGTCCGACAGGGCGAGGATGTCCTCGACGTCCAGCGTCTCGGCCCAGCCGGGTACACGGCCGCCCGCGCCCTCACCGACGACGTACACCCGTGTCTTGGCGAATGCCCGGTGATTGCGCAGTTTCCGTACGGCGTCCGGGGCGGAGGCCCCGCTGCCGCCGACGAAGACCGCCGCGAGGACGTCGCCCTCGCCGAGCTCGTGCAGAT
Source organism: Streptomyces sp. NPDC023527 (assembly GCF_055560115.1). Taxonomy (NCBI): domain Bacteria; kingdom Bacillati; phylum Actinomycetota; class Actinomycetes; order Kitasatosporales; family Streptomycetaceae; genus Streptomyces; species Streptomyces sp. NPDC023527. The sequence goes on along the minus strand of NZ_JBVHJJ010000013.1, from coordinate 54,314 downwards.
AGCGCTCGAAGGCGTCCGGCCGCGGACGGTCGAGAGTGATCTCGCCGAACCTGGCCAGGGACAGCTGTCCCTCCGGCCGGATTCCGGGCAGGCAGTCGACGTAGGCTATTCGGGTGGAGTTACGGTTCATGAGGCTTCCCCCTTGACCTCTGGTACAGCTTTTCCTTACGCGGATTTTCCTTGTGCGGAGTTCGGAGTGCGGGACGGCACGTTCCGCCGGCGCGGAACGGGAGACATTCCCATGGCCGTCAATGCGCCCAGGAGCATGAACACGCCGATGGCGATCCAGGCATGCCCGAAGGCCTGATGGGTCTCGTCGTACGTTCTCGGAGTGCCCAGCAGCGCCACCAGCAGGCTGATGCCCAGGACGCTGCCGATCTGCCGGCTCATGTTGACCACCGCGCTGCCGGTGGAGAAGCGCTCCTGCGGCAGATCGGAGGTGGCCGTGGACAGGATGGTCGGAAGAGCGAGCCCGACGCCCAGCCCGCCGACGAGCCAGCCGGGCAGGAGGGTTGCCGCGTAGTCGGGCTGCCGGGCCAGCTGCTGCCACATCATCGTCACCCCGACGGCGCACAGCAGGCAGCCCACGGCGACGAGCCGCCCGGCCGGGACCCGGTGGGCCAGCTTGCCCGCCACGATCGCGCCCAGGGGCACCATGAGCGGGCCGGGGGCGACGCCCAGACCCGTACGCAGCGCGGAATAGTCCCAGACGTTCTGCATCCACAGGATCGCGCACAGCAGGTTCGCGGCGAACGCGGCGCTGAAGACGATCGCCGTCGCGTTGGACCAGGCGAACACCGGCACCCGCAGCAACGCCGGTTCGATCACCGGTGACGGGTGGCGCCTGGAGCGCAGCCAGAAGGCCGCGACGCCCAGAACGGCGACCGCCACGACGAGCACCACCCGCACCGCGGGCCAGTCGTCGATCTTCACCAGGCCCAGTGCCAGCAGCCCCACGGAGAGGGTCAGCACGCCCGCGCCGGCCAGGTCCGGCATCCGCGACGGCGTCTCGTCGCGGGAGGACGGCAGCCGACGGGCCGCCACGAGCAGGGTCAGCAAGCCGATCGGCAGGTTCACCAGGAAGACCCAGCGCCATGACGCGCTGACCAGCAGACCGCCGAAGACCGGGCCCGCGGCCGCGGCGAGCGCCGCGCTGGCCGACCAGATCCGGACCGCGCCCGAGCGCCGCTCGGGCGGGAAGACCGACAGCAGCAACCCGAGGCTGGCCGGCGTCAGGGCCGCGGCCCCCACGGCCTGCAGGACCCGGCAGGCCACCAGCATCCACAGGGAGTTCGAGGCGGCGCACAGCCCCGAGGCGATCGTGAAGAGCGCGACGCCGAGCAGGAACCCCTCCTTGCGCCCGTACCGATCGGCGAGCCGCCCCAGCGGCACCAGCAACGCGGCGAAAATGATCGCGTATCCGTTGAGAATCCAGGAGAGATTCGACAGCGACTCGCCCTGGAAGTCGCGCCCGATGTCATCAAATGCCACGTTGACGATGAAAAGATCCAGGCCGGCCATGAACGCGGCGATCGAAAGGATCGATAAAAGGAGGCGGGATTGACCCGACGTCAGCATGGCTTGGATGCTAGTTGACTGGGTGGTAAGATCACAACTTTTTTATTTCGTCCGGCACTTCGGGACGCGTGGAGGGGTATATTCACCCGCCGCCGCGATAAATCATGAGAGGGCGGCCGGAAGCATTCCGGAAATCGGGGAACCGGGACGTCACGCCCCCGCGCGCCGTACGGGTGCGCCGAATTCTCGGTAATCGGCTCAACCCGCGCCGGGAGAAGCGCGTCTACCCTCCGGACTCCCGCGTGCCGGGCGCGGCCGCGAGGCTATGATCGGCGGTCGGCCGGGGCGAAGGGCCCCGCGCCGGTTGTGGTCCGTGAGGGGAAACATGCGTAAGTCAGTCATCGGAATACCGCTGGCCGGGGCCGTGCTGGCCGCCCTGCTGACGGGGTGCGGCAGTGGCGGTGACGACAAGAGCGGCGGAAAGAAGGACGACGCCACCGGGCCCGCCGCGAAGCCGCCGGCCGCCGCGCAGGGCGGGAAGGCGACGTATGAGGTGACCCTCGAAGTGAAGGGCACCGGAACGACGCAGATCATGTACGTCTCGGACACCAACCACGCCGAGCAGGTGACCCTCCCCTGGAAGAAGACGACCAAGGTCACCCTCGAAGGAGTGCAACCGACGGTCGGTCACCTGCTGTCCATCGTGCCCGGATCGGTACGCGGACCCGACGGCATGCTCAAGGCCGGCACGTGCGTCATCACGGTCGACGGCAAGCAGGTCGCGGACAACGACGAGGGCAGGAAAGGCCTCTGCGAGTACACGCTGAAGAAGTAGGCGAAGGCCCGCTCGGCGGGCCGGGGCCAGGAGGGGGCGCTTCGCGCCGTGCCCGGTGGTCTCCCGCCCCGCCTTTTCGGACACTGCCCGGTCCCGGCCGGCAGGACGACGTGCCGCACCTCATGGCCGCGCCCCCACGAGCGGCCGGCGACGGACCTACGCCGCCCGGTCCCGCACCGGCAGGGCGGTGACGGTGGGGGTGACGGAGCGGTCGGACAGGTTCGGCGGCTGTTGTTCCGCCTTCGCCTCGGCCGCGTACCTGTCGACGTACTCCTGCTCCGACAGCTTGAGGATCGCGTACATGATCTCGTCCGTGGCGGCTCGCAGGACCTCGCGCTGTTCGTCCAGTCCTGCGTAGCGGGAGAAGTCCAGGGGCTCGCCGAAGCGGATGGTGATGGGCATGACGCGCGGCAGCCGGCGGCCCGTGGGCTGGGACTCGAAGGTGCCGATCATCGCGCACGGGATCACCGGCGCCCCCGACCGTATCGCCATGGCCGCGACCCCGATCTTCCCCTTGTACAGCCGGCCGTCGTGCGAGCGCGTCCCCTCGGGGTAGATGCCGAGCAGCTCGCTCCTGCCCAGGACGGACAGCCCCTCCCTGACCGCGGCCTGCGCGGCGTCCATCCCCGACCGGTCCACCGGGATCCCTCCGACGGCCCGGAAGAACGCCGCGGTCAGCCGGCCCTTGAGGCCCCGCCCGGTGAAGTACTCCTGCTTGCACAGGAAGGTGATCCGCCGCTTGACCATCGTCGGCATGAGGAAGCTGTCGCAGAACGACAGATGGTTCCCCGCGATGATCGCCGCGCCCTCGGTCGGCACGTGCTCCAGCCCCTCGACCCGCGGCCGGAAGAGGCACCGCAGCAATGGCACCATCACGACGGTCTTGAACACGTAGTAGAACAACTCAGTGAGCCCTCTCTCCGTAAGCGACCCCCGCGCCGACGGACGCTAATCGCCGCAAGCGATCAGCGGGAGAGTGCCACTTGAGCCACGTGAGGATCACCGTCCGGGTGGGGCGGTCGGTGCCGCGGTGCCGCCACTCCTCGGTCGATCGCCCCCGCCCGCCGCGGAATCCGCGGTGGAAGCGGCCCGTGCGCGCCAAGACCAAGGCGCGTGCCCGCCCATGGCGCGGCCGGATCCCGTGGGCGCCGCCCCGCCGCACGCCGCGACGAGACCCGGCCCCGCCGGCCGGTCGGCCACCGGCGGAGGATCTCACCGCTTCCGCCGCCCCCGCCGGAGCCGGAACGTGCTCGTCTCGCCCGGCGCGAGACCGACCTCGTGGCCGGGCAGCACGACACGGATCTCGGACTCCTCCGAGTCCGGGACGCTGATGGTCAGGTCCGCGCCCTTCAGCGTCACACCGACGCCCCAGTGGCCCCGGTAGCGGATCGAGAAGCCGAACTCCGACAGCTGGGGCAGGTCCACCGGGTCCAGCCACAGCGCGTCCCGGCGGCACTCCAGGCCGGTCAGGCCCCGCTGTACGAGATCCAGGGTGCCCGCCATCGCCCCGAGGTGGATGCCCTCCGCCGTCGTCCCGCCCTGGATGTCGGCGACATCGCCCTCGAGAGCCTCCTGGCAGTACCGCCACGCGTCGGCCCGCCGCGACCGGGCCAGCACCCAGCCGTGGACCAGCCCGCTGAGCGTCGAACCGTGGCTGGTGCGCCGCAGGTAGTAGTCGACCGTCCGCCGCCACATCCCGTCGGTGAGCCCGTAGCCCAGCTGCCCGAAGACGGCGGAGAGTTCGGCGGGGGAGAAGAGATGGCCGAGCATCAGCACATCCGCCTGCTTCGACGCCTGGTAGCGGTTGACGGAGTCGCCCTCGGCCTCCAGGACGCGGTCCAGCCGACGGATGTCGCCGTAACGGCCGCGATAGCCCTCCCAGTCCAGCTCGGCCAGCTCGCCGTACCCCTCGAACTGGCTGATGACACCCCCGTGGAAGGGCACCCGCAGCCGCCGTGAGACGTCCTGCCACCGCTCCAGCTCCCGGCCGTCCGGACCCACCCGCTCGAACAGCTCCTGCCGGCGCCAGGCCGGCAGCTCCCGCGTCAGCTCCAGGGCGCGGGTCAGCACCCACGCGGCCATGACGTTGGTGTACGTGTTGTCGTCGATGCCCGGCCGCGCCGCACCCGGATAGGCGTCGTGGTACTCGTCCGGGCCGACGACACCACGGATCCGGTACCGGCCCTCCACCGCGTCGAACTCCGCGCGGTCCGCCCAGAAGCGGGCGACCTGGAGGAGCATCTCGGCGCCCCTGGTGTGCAGGTACTCCGAGTCACCGGTGGCCTGGCAGTACTGCCACACGTTGTACGCCACGGCCGAGCCCACATGGTGCTGGAGCCGTGAATGGTCGGGCAGCCAGCGCCCCGACCGGGGGTTGAGGTGCATCTGCTGCGTCTCCTCGCGCCCGTCGCTGCCGCTCTGCCACGGGTACATCGCCCCCGACCGGCCCGCCAGGCGAGCGGCGCGCACCGCTTGCGGCAGCCTCCGGTAGCGGTAGTCCAGCAGGGCCCGCGAGACCTCGGGGAAATGCAGGTTCAGATACGGCAGGACGAACAGCTCGTCCCAGAAGACATGGCCCCGGTACGCCTCGCCGTGCAGCCCCCTGGCCGGCGCCCCCGCGTCGAGCTCCGCGGTGTGGGGCGAGAGGGTCTGCAGGACATGGAAGAGGTGCAGCCGCAGGATCCGGCCGGCCTCACCGGGCACGTGCAGGTCCGCCCGGCGCCACAGCCGCTCCCAGGCGCCGACATGCGAACGCAGCAGGTCGGAGAAGTCCGGGGCGACGGCGAGCCGTTCGAGGGCGGCCGTCAGCGGGTCGCTGATCGCGCGGTCGCGGGACGTGTGCAGCGCCACGACCTTGTCCACGGTGGTCGGCCGGTCCGGTGCCACGACGAGCTCCAGGTGGTGGACGGCGCGCCGGCCGACGGCGATCCTGTGCGACGACGCGGGCGCGGGCCCGGACACCGTCGTCCGCGCGGCCATGCCGATGCCGATGTCCGACGTGCGCGTACGGCAGCCCAGCCACACCGTGTCCGGCTCCGTCACGCCGGTCGCCACCCGCGTCAGGTGGGTGCGGTCCAGTTCGCGATAGCGGTGCACATTGCCGTTGAGCACCCGGCCGTCGAGGACGGACTGCACCTGGATCCGCCCCGACCAGCCCTCGGGGGTGAAGACGGTCCGCAGCCCGGCGAGGTGCGGGTCGCCCATATGGACGAGCCGGTGCTGCTCCACGCGCAGTACCCGGCCGTCGGCGATCCGGTATCGCGACCACCGGCCGAGCGTGCCGCCCCGCAGGTCCAGGGACTGCCGGTGATCGAGGATCCGACAGGTGTCCATCGTGAACCACGGGCCCGGCCGGCCGTCGCCGGACAGCGGGCGGAAGCGCAGGAGCAGCCAGTTCGGCAGATTGACCATGTCCTCGTTGTGGACCTCGCGCCCGGCCACCGTGGACACCAGACGGTTGTAGCAGCCCGCCACGTACGTACCGGGGTAGTGCACCGGCCCCGCCGTGCTCTCGGGGGCGGCGCCGCGGGTGGCGAAATAGCCGTTGCCGAGGGTGCACAGCGTTTCCCGCAGCCGCTCGGCGGCCGGGTCGTAGCCTGAGTACTCCCAGGTCCAGTCGGACATGGCGGGGCCTCGCTTCCTCGCTCCGTACCAGGAGATCAGACAGTGGCCGCCGGCGAACTCCGGCGCGGGCCGCCGCGCCCGCGGCCGGCCGGGTGACCGGTGCGGCGCTCCTTGCGCCGGACCGGCGATGATGGGGACCGACGACGGCCGCCCGGCCGCCGTGACCTCGGGGAATGAGCGCGTACATGCAGCACCTGGCCGTCAGGGACGTGATGACCCCGGAGGTCGTCCGCGTGGCACCGGAGACGGGCTTCCGCGAGATCGTCAACCTGCTGACCGAGTTCGACATCACCGCCGTCCCGGTGGTCGACAGCGAGGACCGGCCGGTCGGGGTGGTCTCGGAGGCGGACCTGATCCACACCCAGGCCGCTCAGGCCGACCAGCGCGGCACCCACCCCCTGCCGCCGTCCACCGGCCCCGCGGCGGTCACCGCCGGACAGCTGATGACCAGCCCGGCCGTGTGCATCGCGCCCGGCGAGAGCGTGGTGGCCGCCGCCCGCCTGATGGCCACCCACCACGTCAAGCGGTTGCCGGTGGTGGCCGCCGACGGCCGGCTGGCCGGCATGGTCAGCCGCGGCGACCTGCTGCGGGTGTTCCTCCGCGACGACAAGGCCATCCGCACCGAGATCGTGGAGGACGTCCTCGGCGACGTGACGGGGGTCAGTCCCGCCGCGGTCGGCGTCGAGGTGGAGCAGGGGCAGGTGGTGCTCAGCGGCACGATCGAGCCGCCCGAGCTCGTACCGCTCGTGCTGCGTCTGTGCCGGTCCGTCGACGGCGTCGTCTCCGTCACCGACCGTACGAACCGGGACGCGACCGGAGGGCAGCCGGCTCCGGGCGCCCCCGGTCGTTGACGGAGCAATCAGCGGGTGCTCATTCGTGCGGGGCCACCGCCACCGGGCACGGGGCGTGATGCAGGGCGGACTGGAGCACGGGGCCGATGTGCGGCGCCAGAGGGGGCCGCTTGCGCCGGCGGCCGATGACGAGCAGCCCGGCTCCGGCCGCCGCCTGCGCCATCGCCCGGGGCGGGCTCTCCAGATGGACGCTCTCCATCACGTCCACACCGGGGAACCTCTCGCGCCATGGACGCAGGGCGTCGGCGAGCTCCTTGCGGGCGTCGCCCGCCAGCTCCTCCGCCATGTCGGGATCCACCCCCCAGGGGGCGTACGCCTGCACGGGAAGGCTCCTGCCGTGCACGGCGTGCAGGGTGACACCGCGCCGCGCGGCGGCGTCGAAGGCGAACGCGAAGAGCCGCTCACAGGGGCCGTGCAGGCCCAGGCACAGGACCACCGGGCCCTCGCCGGCCGGCGGCGCCTCTCCCGCGCCGGTGTCCTCCAGGGCGCGGACGAGGACCACGGGCCGGTCGGCCCGGGCGACCACGTGCAGACCGGTGTCCCCGAGGAAGAACGCCTTGATGGGGCCCATGCCCCGGGAGCCGAGCACGAGCATCTCCGACTCCGCGGCGGCCGCCAGCAGTGACGGCCCGGGGTCCTCCGCCACGAGGTCCTCGGTGATCGGGAGGTCCGGCCAGCGCTGGTGGACCTCGCGTTGCGCGTCGTCGACGATCCGCTTCGCCCAGTAATTACGGTCGCTTTCGGCCGTGCCCTCCTTCTCCGTGGCGGAGAGCAGGATCCACGCGTGGAGCATCCGCAGCGTGCACCGGCGCAGCCGGGCCTCCTGCGCCGCCCACAGCGCGGCTGCCCGGCTTTCCGGAGAACCGTCCAGACCGACCGTGATGACGGGATCCATGACCAGCGCCTCCGTCCCTTCGGGGGCCGATTTCCGGGTGCGAGGGATTTTCGGCCTCTGCTTCCTGGCTCTGCTTCCAGTCTGGACCCGTGCCGCCCGGAGAGCAGGGGAGGGTGGCGCGGTCCGGAGCGCTCCGTCCTCCGGAAATGAAAAAACCCCGGACCGTATTGACGTCCGAGGCGTTTATCCGCGTATATTGAAGGTTTCCATGTCTTGAGCTCGGTCTTGCCAACCCGAATGTCCAACTCAAGGCGTGGAGAAGCTTTATGAGGCCATAATACCCGGGTGGGAGCTGAATTGTCAAACGTGGAAATGCGTGACGAGCAGGAATTCATTGACCTGCTGTACGAGCGCCTCGCCGAACTGCGGACCGGAGCCGAGACGGCGATGAAGGAGGCCCTGGCGCCGGCCGGGAACACTTTCCAGGCACGGCTGGAGCGTGACGTCCTGGTCGCCGAGCAGTCCGGGCTGCTCGCCGCCTTCGACGCGGGCGAGAACGGCCTGTGCTTCGGCCGGCTGGCCTTCCGCGACGGCCGTGACCACCACATCGGGCGGATCGGCATCCGGCGCGCCGACGCCGACCGCACCCCGCTGGTCATCGACTGGCGGGCCGAGGTCGCGCGCCCGTTCTACCTCGCCACCGGCCACACCCCGATGGGCCTGCGCCGCAGGCGCCACATCACCACCGACGGCCGACGGGTCACCGCCCTGCACGACGAGATCCTCGACCTCGCCGACACCGAACGCACCGGGCACGAGGGCGCCGACGCGGACGCCGTGCTGCTCGCCGCGCTCGACGCGGCGCGCACCGGCCGGATGCACGACATCGTGCAGACGATCCAGGCCGAACAGGACCGCGTCATCCGCGCCCCGCACCACGGCGTGCTCGTCGTCGAGGGCGGCCCCGGCACCGGGAAGACCGTCGTCGCGCTGCACCGCGCCGCCTACCTGCTGTACGCGCACCGCGAACAACTGGCCCGCCGCGCCGTGCTGATCGTCGGTCCCAACCCCGCTTTCCTCGGCTACATCTCCGAGGTGCTGCCCTCGCTCGGTGAGACGGGCGTGCTGCTCGCCACCCCCGGCGAGCTCTTCCCCGGCGTGACCGCGACCGGAACCGACACCGCGCGGGCGGCCGAGATCAAGGGCGCGGCCACGATGGCGGAGGCCCTGGCCCGGTTCGTGCGGGACCAGCAGACCCTCCCCGACCCCGCGATCACCATCGACCACGAGGACGGCGAGCTGCGGCTGGACACCGCCATGGCGTACGAGGCGCGGCGCCGGGCCCGCGAGACCGCGCTGCCCCACAACCTCGCCCGCCCGTACTTCGCGTTCCACGTCATCGACGCGCTGACCGCGCAACTGGCCGACCGGCTCGGCGCGGACCCGTACGGCGGGCCGAACTTCCTCGGCCCCGACGACATCGCCCAGCTCGCCAAGGCCGTCGCGGCCAGCCGCGCCGTACACGCGGCCATCGACGAACTGTGGCCGGTCCGCACCCCGGAGGCGCTGGTCACCGACTTCCTCGCCGACCCCGTCCACCTGCCCGACGCCGACGCGGACGCCATCCGCCGCATCGGCGGCGACTGGACCCCCGCCGACATTCCGCTGCTCGACGAGGCCGCCGAACTCCTCGGCGAGGACGACTCGGCGGCCCGCGCCGCCGCCGAGGCCGAGCGCCAGGAGCGGATCGCGTACGCGCAGGGCGTGCTCGACCTCTCCTACGGTTCCCGCACCCAGGAGTTCGAGGACCGCGACGACGAGGAGTCGGAGGTGCTGGGCGCGCACGACCTGGTCGACGCGGAACGGCTCGCGGAGCGGCACGAGGAGGCCGACCACCGCAGCGCCGCCGAACGCGCCGCCGCCGACCGCACCTGGGCCTTCGGCCACATCATCGTCGACGAGGCGCAGGAGCTGTCCGCGATGGCGTGGCGGCTGCTGATGCGCCGCTGTCCCACCCGCTCGATGACCCTGGTCGGCGACCCGGCGCAGACCGCCGAGCCGGGCGGCTGCGGCTCGTGGGAGACGGCCCTCGCGCCGTACGTCGGCGACCGCTGGGACCACGTCAGGCTCGGCGTCAACTACCGCACGCCCGCCGAGCTGATGGAGGTGGCCGCGCGGGTGCTCCGGTCCGTGGACCCCTCCCATGTACCGCCGCGCTCGGTCCGCTCGACGGGCGTACGCCCCTGGGCGCACCGGACCGCGGACCTGCCCGGCGCGGTCGCCGAGGCCGTCGCGCGCGAGCGGTACGCGGAGTGCCGGCTCGCCGTGATCGCACCGCGCCGGTGCCATGAAGCCCTGGCCGCCGCTCTGCCGGACGCCTCCGCCGGCCCCGCCCCGGACCTGACCGGGCCCGTGGTGCTGCTGGATCCGCGGCAGGCCAAGGGCCTGGAGTTCGACACGGTGATCGTGGCCGAGCCGGCGGAGTTCGGGGCGAGCGACCTCTATGTGGCGCTGACCCGGGCGACGCAGCGGCTGGGTGTGGTGCACACCGGCGCTCTGCCGGCCGGACTGGAGACGCTGCCGGCGGCGGCCCCCGCCGCGCGGGGCGCCTAGGCGGCCCGCTCTTCCCCGGCCCCGTCAGGCGGGAACCGGGGAAGAGCGCCGGCACCGCGTCACTTCAGGGCGCTGCGCTTCTGCCACTGCTGCCAGTTCTCCTGCCAGACCTCGAGGCCGTTGCCGACGTCCGTCTGCTTGGTGCTGGTGGTGTTCTTGACCTCCACCGTGGAGCCGATGGGCAGGAAGTCGTAGACCTTCTTGGCATCGCTGGTGGTCATGCCGAAGCAGCCGTGGCTGTTGTTCTCCACGCCGAGGGAGTTGTTCCAGGGAGCGGAGTGCAGGAAGGTGCCGGAGGCGGTCAGGTGGGTGACCCACTGCGAGTCCAGCATCCACTCCTTGCCGTGACCGATGGTGGCGGAGTCCATGGTCTCGGCGGCGTTCTTGCTGCGCACGGTGTGGATTCCGCCGCGGGTGGGGTCGACGGGGGAGCCGGCGGAGCCCTTGATGTCGCCGACCGGCTTGCCGTTCTCGTACATCGTCAGGGTGTGGGCGGGGACGTCGATGACGGCCTTGTGGTCGGCGCCTATGGTGAAGCCGAAGGCGTAGTTCCGCGCGAACATGCCCCCCTCGCCGGAGTCGATGCCGGACAGCGCGCCCTGGACGGAGACCTTGGTCCCGCTGGGCCACGGGTCCTTGGGCCGCCAGTCGACGCGGTCCTGGCCCGACCAGTCCTTCACCCAGCCCCAGGCGCCCTCCACCCGCGGCTGGGAGGTGACCTTCAGGGACTTCTCTATCTCGGCGCGCTTGCCCGCGTCCACCGGGTGGTCGAAAAGGATCGAGACCGGCATGCCCGTGCCGACGGTCTGCCCGTTGCTCGGGGTGTTGGTGAGCTTGTTGAGCTGCGAGACCTGCTGGGTGCTGAACGTGGCGGTGGAGGAGGACACCTTGCCCTTGCCCTGCTTGCCGCCCTTCGCGGTGGAGCGCACGGTGTACGTGGTCTGCGGGCCGGCCTTGCTGTCCGAGGTCCAGGTGGAACCGTCACCGGCCAGCGCGCCGGTCACCTTGTTCCCCTTGTCGTCCTTCACCTCGACCTCGGTGAGCCGCCCGCCGTCGGCCTTCACCGATATCGGCGAGCCGGGCTTGACCTCCTTGCCGCCGGCCGGGCTGATGGTGATCTTCGCCTCGGCCCCGGCTTCGGAGCCGGTGTCGCCGGAACCTCCCGCGCAGGACGTGAGGGCCATCGAGCCCAGGAGAGCGGACACCAGGAGAACGGAGCGACGGCCCGAACCGACGTACACGTGCATCGACCTTTCCAGCAAACGGAACAGAAGCGGCGGGCCGCGACCCTGCCGCCCCTCCACGCGACGGAAGAAGCCGTCACAGTGCTAGAGATGATCTGCACGCTTGTACGGTTGCGCGAAGAGGGAAACGTTTGTGCGGCTTGCATCCTTTCCGGCCGCACGCGGACGCGCCGCACCGACGCCCCCGGCGGATCGCGCCCGTTCCTGGGCGGGCCGCCGGGGGCGCCGTCGCGCACCGCGGGTCAGCTCACCGACTCGTTCGGCGGTCGGTCGTTCGGCGTAGGAATTCTCGCCCCCACTCCGGTGATTCTCCCGTGAAGTGACGCAGCGCCATGGAGGCGTTCCCCACCTTCGATCCGGGGGCTGTCCCCCATGCGGCACCTCCGACGCGAGGGCTACCTTCGGTGACATGGCGATCACACTCCGAACGCGGGCCGGGGCGGCGGCACTTGTCGCTCTCGCGGCCCTGGCCGCCCCGCCGGCCACAGCCGCCGCGCCACCCGCCGGTGGCGACGCCCTCGCCCGCTATCACCACCAGAGCCCCGGCTGGACGAGTTGTGCCCGCGGCCCGGAGGACGCGCCCGGCAAGGAACTGGAGGCGGCCGGAGCCCGCTGCGCCGAGGTGACCGTCCCGCTGGACCACACCCGCCCCGCCGGCCGCACCCTGACCATCGCCCTCGCCCGTATCCCGGCCACGGACACCGCCCACCGCGTCGGCGCGCTCCTCGTCAACGAGGGCGGCCCCGCCGACCCGGTGATCGACTCCCTGCCGGCCCGTCGGGCCGCGATGAAGGACGTCGGCGCGCGCTACGACCTCGTGGGCGTCGATCCCCGGTTCGTCGGCCGCAACACACCGCTGGACTGTGGCTGGACGACCGCCGCGTACTTCCGCTCGGCGGGCGCCGACCGCGCCGGATTCGACCGCATGACGGCCTTCGAGCGCGACCTGGCCGCACGCTGCCGCGCGCACGCCGGTGACCTCCTGCCGTACGCCTCGACCCGCGACGCGGCCCGCGACATGGACATCGTCCGCGGCGTCCTGGGTGAGCGGCGGATCTCGTACCTCGGCATCTCCTACGGCACCTACCTGGGCGAGGTCTACACCGCGATGTTCCCCGGCCGCACCGACCGGGTCGTCCTCGACGGGGTGCACGAGCCGAGCCGCCTCGCCCCCTGGCCGGTGTACGGCACCGACCAGGCCCACGACGACGCCCTGCGCGACTGGGCGGGCTGGGCCGCCGCCCACGACGGCACGTACGGGCTGGGAGCCACCCCGGACGCGGTGCTGGCCACCGTCGCGCGGATCCGGGCCGCGGCCGCCGAACGACCGCTGTCCGTGGGCGCGTACCGGCTGGACCAGCACGTCGTACCGCTCCTCATGCTCGCCGTCCTCGGCGACGACACCACCGAAGGCGACGCCTACATCGCCGGTATGGTCCGCACGCTCAAGGGTGCCGCCGAGACCGGGCGGGCCGAACCGGACGACCTGCTCGCCGAGCTGCTGCCGGACCTGCTGACCGGGAAGGGCTCGCCCTACGGCAGCACACAGACCGCCTACCTCTGCGCGGACACGCCCGGCCCCCGCGACCTCGAGGTCTTCTGGCGGGCCATCGAGCGCGGCCGGGCGCGGCACCCGCTGTTCGGACCCCTCCTGAACGACGTCACTCCGTGCGCCTTCTGGTCACCACCGCGCGAGCGGCCCACCGTCGTCGACAACGACGTCCCGGCGCTGCTCGTCAACGCCACCGGCGACCCCCGGGTGCCCTACGCGACGGCCCGTGCCATGCGCTCCACGTGGCACAGCTCCCGGCTGATCACCGTCCAGGGGTCGTTCCGGCACGCGGTCTACGGCGCCTACGGCAACGCCTGTGTCAACGACACCGTCAACGCCTATCTGGCCGACGGGAAGCTGCCCGCCACCGACCGCACGTGCCCCGTCGCGGCACCGCGCTGAGCCGCTACGCGCCCTGGTCGGATCCGGTCGTCAGCGTGCCGACGCCCCCCTGTGCGGTGTCCGGGGGCGGCGGCCGGTGGTCCGAGAGGATTCCGGCCAGGACGCGCCAGATCTCCGCGGCCAGGTCGATGTTGGAACCGAGATGGGTCCGGTCGCCGAGCTCATGGAGATTGCGGGCCGCCTCGTCGACGCGGCCCTCCTCGGCGAGGAGCCGGTTGTAGAGGACATCGAGCCTGACCTGGTCACGGAACGTCAGCCGCAGCTTGTCGCCGAGGAGGCTGTCGTGCAGGGCGCGAGCGTCCTGGAACCGGCCCTCGTGGAAGGCGAGGTGCGCCTTGAGCGTCGTCAGCTCCTGGCAGTGCAGGGTCGTGCCGATCAGGCCGAGGACGGGCTCGACCTCCTCCAGCCGCTCGCGGGCGGCCCGGGTGGCGGGCGGGGTGAGCTGGAGGTGGAGGGAGGCGGCGGCCAGCCGCAGCCGCATCCACAGCAGCAGGCCGTCATGGCTGCTCATCCGCTCCAGGGCCCGCTCCAGCAGCTCCCGGGCCGCCGCGTGGTCACCCTGCCGGAAGCGTACGGTCGAGGCCGACCACATGGCCTCGATCGGGAGCGGGCCGTGCAGGCCGTCCGTCAGCGCGCACAGCTCGTCCGCGTGGGCGCGGGCGTCCGACAGGCGGCCGGCCTCGGCCTCCACGGACACGAGTGCCAGGAGCGCGCCCGCCGTGTCGTGCACGGACGGCGCGCTGTCGCGCACGATGCGGTACGCGCACGCCGCGACCTCGGCGGCGCGGGTGATGTCGCCCATGGCGCGGAGGCACTGGGCGAGCTGGGTGTAGGCGCGGGCGCGCAGTTCGGGGAGGCCGAGCTCGTCGCCGAGCTCGACCAGCTCCTCCAGGTGGCCCAGCTCCTCCGCGCGTTCGCCGTGCTTGCGCTTGGTCCTGGCCAGCAGCCACAGGGCCTGCCAGCGCAGCGCCCGGTCCTGCTCCCGGCCGTGATCCAGGGTGCCGGCCAGCGCGAGGATGGCGTCGTCCGTCTCGGCGGACGTGGCGACGGTGAGCGCCTGGGCCAGGGAGCCGGCCTTGGGCTCCACGAAGTCGGAGGGCTGCACTCCGAGCCGTTCGGCGAGGAAGGCGACGGCCCGTTCGGTCGGCTGCCGGGCCCCCGACTCCAGCCGGGACAGATAGCCGGTGGACATACCGTCACCGACGAGCGCGGCCTGGGAGAGGCCGCGCTCGGTTCTCAGTCGCCTGAGCCGTCGTCCGAAGGACGGCTGTTCGAGCATGTGATCAATCCCCAGCGGTGGTCCGGACCGGCCGCGGCCCCGGCACACGGCGATCGTTGAGGTCGCAGGCTAGCCCACGGTGGACTACTTGACAAAAAGTTGCCTGGTGTGAGGCGGCGTTAGACCCCTGGTCGACGCGCGGTCGAAACGGTCGATCCGCCTGGTGTGCGCGGGGGTTGGAGCGTGCTCCAGCGGGGGACCGCCGGGTCGGCGGTGGGGGGCATTCAACTACGTTTGCCAAGTTCTTGGCAAGATCTTGCCTACGGCTGAACGAATCCGTTAGTTTGCTGGGCGGTTGGAGGCGAAGCCTGGCAATCCCGGGGTCGCCTCGCGATGCACCACATTCTCAGGGGGAAGCAGTGAAGAAGTTCCTGCGACAAGCTCGCGTGTCCGTCGCCGTCTCCGTGGCCGCCGGCGCGGCCGCCCTGGCCGCCGCCGCCCTCACCGGGCCCGTCGGACCGGGCATCGACTGGCCGGCTCCGGGTCCGGTCTCCGAGCGGGCCGCCGTCGCCATCGACTGGCCGGCCGCCGGCTCCGGACAGCACGCCAGCCACCCGCCGGTCACCGGCTGACCGACGACCGCGGCCTTTCGCCCCTCGCACCTGACCACTCGGCCGGGGCGGAAGAGGTCCCCGAACGAGACGGCTCCGCGGGCCGAGTCCATCCGACCGGCCCGCGGAGCCGTCCCGTACCGCCCGTGTCCCGTGCTGTCCTTCCGGGGCCGGACCATCGCGACAGTCGACCCCGGGCGCGGCCTTCCGTACCGGCGGGGTGCGGCGACGGGCGAGCTCCTTCGCCCGCCGGCACCCCGCCCCGCCGACGGCATCAGCGGCACTGACCCCGCCGCGCGCGCCCGTCGTCCTTCTGCCCCGACTTCGACTGACCTTCTTCGCCGGCCCCCAGCCGGGCCGGCATTCGCGAGGAGCATCGAACCCCGTGCCCATCAAAGTCCTGATCTGCGACCAGCTCCCCCTCATGCGCGACGGACTGCGCACCCTGCTCGGCTCCCTTCCCGACATCGACGTGGTGGCGACGACCGACAGCGCCATGCAGACAGTGGTGCTGACCCGCACCCACCGCCCCGATGTGGTGCTGATCGGCTTCGACGAGCTCGAACCCGGCCTGGACCTGATCCGCCGGCTCGGCGCGGAGGACCGGCTCCGGGACAACCCCCCGCACGCCGTGGTCTTCCACTCCGACTACACCGACGCCATGGTCGCCGACCTGCTCTGCGCCGGTGCGAAGGGCCTGGTCAACCGGGACGCCACCAGCGACGAAGTGGTCGCGGCGACCCGTACGGCCGCCCGCGGCCGCACCGTGCTCGGCCCCGAGATCGTCGACCGGCTCGTCGACTGGTTCCGCGAGCGCGGCACCGCGCCGCGCGCCGAGGAGCGGCCCGAGGTCGGCGGGCTGACCCGCCGTGAGCGCGAGGTGCTCCAGCTCATCGGCCGCGGCATGTCGATCGACGACGTGGCGGGGGAGCTGTACATCGGCATCAGCACCGTACGCACCCACCTGCACCGCATCCGCCACAAGCTCGACCTCAAGGACCGGGCGCAGCTCGTCGCCTTCGCCTACCAGACGGGTCTCATGCGAGAAGCGGCCTGACCCCCGCCCGTACCCAGCCCAGGGAGCACGACCATGCCCGCCCCGCCCGACGGCGACGACGAGGTCGTCACCTTCACCATCCCCTCCCGTTTCAACGGCCCGGCGGACTCGGCCAACGGCGGCTACGCCTGCGGGCTGTTCGCCGGGCTGGGCGCGGCGCGGCACGGGTCCGACGCCGCCGTCACCCTCCTCTCCCCGCCGCCGCTCGACACCCCCCTGGAGTTCCACCCCGGGGGGCGCCGTTCGCAGATCCGGCACGGTGACCACCTGATCGCCACGGTCACCTCCGCCTCCGGCGGCCTCACCGTCCTCGAACCGGTCTCCCGCGCGGCGGCGGCCGAGGCGTCCCGGGGGTTCGGAGGTGCGGCGGGCCACCCCTTCCGCACCTGCTTCGTCTGCGGCGTCGACCGGGAGAAAGGGGACGGGCTGCTCCTGGAGCCCGGACCGCTGCCCGGCCGGCCCGGGACCGTCGCCTGCGTATGGACCCCGGACCACTCCGTCACCGACGGCGACGGGATCGTCGAACTCCCCGTCCTCTGGGGCGCGCTGGACTGTCCCGGAGGGTGGACGGAGAACCCCGCCGAGGAGCCCATGGTGCTCAGCCGGATGACCGCGCGGATCGCCGAACGGCCGCTGACCGGGCACCCGTACGTCATCGTCGGACGGCGGGAGCGCCGCACCGGCCGCACCGCCGTCAACGCCACCGCCCTCCACACCGCGGACGGGCGGCTGATCGCGCACGCCTCGGCCGTGTGGGCCGCCGTCAACGACACGACTACCCCCGGTGCGTTGCGCGTCCACAGCTGAACCCTCCCGGAATCCATCACCGCGTGGACGCGGGACCGCCACCCCGGCGCATAGCTTTTCCGCGAAACGTGGACGCCGTGGAAAGCGGATACCCGCAGCAGAGAGGGAATCGCGATGACTGCAGCCGAGGAAGCTGATTCCACCCCCTGTTCCGTCGTCGTCAATGACGAGGAGCAGTACGCCATTTGGCCCGCCGGAAATCCGGTCCCCGCCGGCTGGCGCGCGACCGGATTCCGGGGCGGCAAGGCCGAATGCCTCGCCCATGTCGCCGAGGTCTGGCACGACATGCGTCCCCTGAGCCTGCGCCGGACGTCCGCCGACGCCGCCTGACCGGGCACTCGGCACCCGGTATCCGAATTCCCGCGGAGAAGGATTCCCCGATGACCACCACCGCCGAACCCGCTCGCAGCGGGAACGCGCATTCCGTCCATGAGCTCTTCGAACGCCGGGCGGCGCTGACCCCGGACGCCACCGCCGTCAGCGCGGGCTCCGAGCGGATCGGCTACGCCGAACTCAACGCCCGGGCCAACCGCCTCGCCCACCTCCTGCGCGAGCACGGCGTCGACCGGGGCGGCAACGTCGCCGTCTGCGCCGAGCGGTCGCCCGAGACGATCGTCGCGCTGCTCGCCGTGCTCAAGGCGGGCGCCGCCTACGTCGCGCTCGACCCCAAACAGCCGCACGAGCGCCACCGGACCATCCTCACCGACGCCGGCGCCACCGTCCTGCTGACCCAGGAGCGCCTCCTGCCCGGACTCGACGGACTGGCCGAGCACCACGTGCTCCTCGACCGCCCCGACCCCCGGCTCCAGGACCTGCCCGCCACCGACCCCGGGCTGCCCGGCGACCCCGAGAGCCCCGCGTACATCGCCTACACCTCCGGCTCCACCGGCACCCCCAAGGGCGTCGTGGTCCCGCACCGCGCCGTGCTCCGCCTGGTCACGGAGCCCAACTTCCTCACCGTCGGTCCCGAGGACGCCGTCCTGCAGTTCGCCCCGGTCGCCTTCGACGCCTCCACCCTGGAGATCTGGGCCCCGCTCCTCAACGGCGCTCGCCTCGCGGTCTTCCCGTCGTACGAGCCGACCCTCGACCAGCTCGCCGAGATCGTCGAGCGCGAGGGCGTCACCATCCTGTGGCTGACCGCCGGTCTGTTCCACCAGATGGTCGAAGGCCCCCTGCACCGGCTCTCCGGCGTCCGGCAGCTCCTGGCCGGCGGCGACGTGCTCTCCGTCGCCCATGTGAACAAGGCGCTGGCCATGCTCCCCGGCATCCGGATCATCAACGGCTACGGGCCCACCGAGAACACCACCTTCACCTGCTGCCACGTGATGACCGAGCAGCTCGACTCCGACACCGTGCCGATCGGCGTGCCCGTCACCGGCACCCGGATCCACATCCTCGACGAGCGGCGGCGGCCGGTCACCGGCGAGGAGCCCGGCGAGCTCTACGCGGGCGGCGACGGTGTCGCCCTCGGTTACCTCGGCCGCCCCGAGCAGACCGCCGAGCGCTTCCTCCCCGACCCGTTCGACCCCGAGGCCGGCGGCCTGCTCTACCGCACCGGCGACCTCGTACGCCGCCGCGCCGACGGCATCGTGGAGTTCCTCGGCCGCGTCGACAACCAGGTCAAGATCCGCGGCTTCCGCGTCGAACCGGGCGAGATCGAGGCCGCCCTGCTCGCCCGGCCCGAGATCGGCGACGCCGCCGTGGTCACCCAGGAACACGACCGCATGGGCCGCCGGCTCGTCGCCTTCTACGTCGCCGACCACGGCCTGTCCGTCCCCGAGCTGCGCCGCGGCCTGGCCGAGACGCTGCCGCCCTACATGGTCCCCGCCGCCTTCGTCCGGCTCATGGCCCTGCCGCTGACCGTCAACGGCAAGGTGGACCGCGCCGAGCTCCGCAAGGACATCAACCGCGACCGCCCCGACCTGGACAGCGACTACCGCGCCCCGGAGAGCGAGGTGGAGCGGGCCCTCGCGCTGATGTGGGGCGATCTCATGGAGATCGACGAGATCGGCGTCGACGACGACTTCTTCGAGCTGGGCGGCCACTCCCTGATGGCCACCCAGATCACGGCGGACATCGCCACGCTGTGGGACGTCGAGGTCCCGCCGCGCGCCTTCTACGAGAATCCCACCGTCGCCGAACTGGCCGAGGTCGTCGAGGGGCTGAAGCGGTGAGAATCAGCGTTCCCGCCGACGGGACCGACATCGACCTGGACACCGTCGACCTCTTCGACCCCCAGCTGTACGCCACCGGCGACCCGCATCCCGTATGGCACGCCATGCGGCACCGGGCGCCCGTGCACCGGCAGACTCTGCCCGACGGCCGGTCGTTCTGGTCGGTGACCAAATACCACGACGTCAACGACGTGCTCCGGGACCACACACGGTTCACCTCCACCAAGGGCACCCTGCTCAGCATCCTCGGCTCGCAGGACCCGGCCGGCGGCAAGATGATGGCCGCCAGCGACCCGCCCGTGCACACCGCGATGCGCGAGCCGCTGATGAAGGTCATGTCCCACCGGGCCCTGAAGGACCGGCAGCCGCAGATCCGCCGGATCGTGCACCGGCGCATGCTCGCGCACCTGCTGGACGGCGGCGTCTGGGACATCGCCACCACGGCCGCCGACTTCCCGATGGCGTTCACCGGCGCCCTCATGGGCCTGCCCGAACGCGACTGGCCGCGGCTGACCAAGCTCACCACCATGGCCGTCGCCCCCACCGACTCCGAGTTCCAGGAGGGCAGCGGCCACAGCACCCTGGTCGCCGCCCACCACGAGCTCTTCGACTACTTCTCCCGGTTCGTCCGACGGCACCGCGGCGGGGACGACGACCTCGTCGGCTTCCTCATCGGCATGGAGGCCGGCGGCCGGCGGCTGCGCCACGACGAGATCGTCTACAACTGCTACAGCCTCCTCCTCGGCGCCAATGTCACCACCCCGCACGCCATCGCCTCGACCGTCCTCGCCCTGATCGAGCACCCCGACGAGTACCGGCGCCTCCTCGCCGACCCCTCGCTGGTGCCCGGCGCGGTCGACGAGGGCCTGCGCTGGTCCTCTCCCGCCAACCACTTCATGCGCTACGCCGTCCACGACCTCGAACTGCGCGGCGTGCCCATCAAGCAGGGCGACGCGCTCGTCACCTGGCTGGGTTCGGCCAACCGCGACGAGGACGTCTTCCCCGACCCCTACCGCTTCGACATCACCCGCCGCCCCAACCGCCATGTGGCGTTCGGCTTCGGCCCGCACTACTGCATCGGCGCCCCCCTCGCCAAGATCGCCCTCAACCTGCTCTTCGAGGAGATCGTGCGCGTCGTGGAGGAGTTCGAGGTCGCGGGCCCGGTCGAGCACCTGACATCGAACTTCGTGGCCGGCATCAAGCACCTGCCGCTGACCGCGCGGCTGCGCGACGGAGCGGAGGAGCTGCTGAAGGACGCGGCCCGGGACGGACTCGTCGAGGCATGACCACGCAACCGAAAGACACCTTCCCCTCGGACCCGGTCGCGATCGCCCAGCGGCTCATCCGGTTCGAAACGGTCAATCCCCCCGGGGCCGAGGCCGCCTGCGTCCACTGGGTACGCGACCTGCTCGACGCCGCCGGCCTCGACACCCGGCTGCTCGCCAAGGACCCCGACCGGCCCAACCTGATCGCCCGGCTGCCCGGCCGGGGACTCGTACCGCCCCTGCTCCTCCACGCCCACGTGGACGTCGTCCCCGTGGCCGGACAGGAGTGGAGCAGGCCGCCCTTCGGCGGCGAACTCGTCGACGGCGAGCTCTGGGGCCGCGGCGCGGTCGACATGAAGGGCCACCTGGC
This sequence comes from Streptomyces sp. NPDC023527, assembly GCF_055560115.1. Classification (NCBI taxonomy): domain Bacteria; kingdom Bacillati; phylum Actinomycetota; class Actinomycetes; order Kitasatosporales; family Streptomycetaceae; genus Streptomyces; species Streptomyces sp. NPDC023527. Next base: position 33,337 of record NZ_JBVHJJ010000013.1, on the reverse strand, counting down.
CATGATGCTGGCCGCCCTCCTGCGGCTGAGCGCCGCCGGCACCCCGCCGGCCGGGGACGTCATCCTCGCCGTCGTCGCCGACGAGGAGGCGGGCAGCGCGACCGGCGCCCGGTTCCTCGTGGAGGAGCACCCCGAGCTGTTCGCGGGCGTGCGGTACGCCATCGGTGAGGACGGCGGCGCGGAACTGGGTCTGGGCCGACAGGTGCGGCTGCACCCCATCGTGGTCGCCGAGAAGCGCGCCGTATGGGTCCGCGCGACCCTGCACGGCATACCCGGCCACGCCTCCCGCGCCGCCGGCCCCACCGGAGCGGCGCACAAGCTCCAGCGCCTGCTCACCGCCATCGACGGCGGCGGCCTCGGCACCCTCATGACCCCCGCCGTCGACCGCATGCTCCACGACCTGTCGGCCGCCCTGCCCGACCCGTTCGGCGGCCGCGTCGCCGCCTTCCGGGCCGACCCCGACGACCCCGCCGCGCTCGACGGGCTCGACGAGACCGACGCCCGCTACCTGCGGTCCCTCGTCCAGCACACCGTCAACGCCACCGTCATCCAGGGCGGCACCGCCACCAACGTCCTGCCCGCCCGCATCGACGTCGAGCTCGACGGGCGGCTGCTGCCCGGCGACTTCGGGCGCGAGGACTTCCTCGCCCAGCTGCGCGAACGCGTCGGCTGCGACATGGACCTGGAGGTCCTGGTCGAGGGCGACAAGATGCCGGCACCGCGGCTCGACGGCTTCTACGAGCGGCTCGCCGGCATCCTCAAGGCGAAGGACCCCGAGGGCGTCCCGTTCCCCATGGTGACCACCGCGTCCACCGACGCCCGGCTCTTCCCCCGGCTCGGCATCCAGTGCTACGGGTGGTTCCCCCTGCTGCACGACCTCGACGCGTCCTACCGGGGCAGGCTGCACTGCCCGGACGAGCGGATCGCCGCCGGTGCCCTGGAGTTCGGGGCGGACTGCTTCCACGAATTGCTGATCGGCCATGACTGAGCGGACCCTGCGGCCGCCCACGGTGGCCGGCCCGACCGCCGTCGCCCTCACCACCGCCGAGGCCCTCGGCCGCGCGGCCCGCGTCGCCGCCCTCACCAGGGCGGCCTACCGCGACTCCGACCCGCTGCCCGGCCTGCCCGTCCCCGACGGGGCCGCGGAGACCGAGGCGGCGGTCCGCGCCGACGTGGTCCGGGGCGCCACCGTGTGGCTCGCCGAGGACCCCACGGGCGAGCCCGTCGGGACGCTGCGCGTCCTGGCGCGGCCGGACGGCGCCTGGGAGATCGGCCGGGTCTCCGTCGACCCGGCCGCCGGCGGCCGGGGAGTGGCCGGGGCCCTGCTGCGCGCCGTCGAGGCCACCGCCGCCGGGCTCGGCGTGCCGGTGCTCCGCCTGGACGCGGTGGTCGAACGCTGCCTGCCCTCCCTCTACGCCCGCCTCGGCTTCACGCCCGTACGCCACTGGCCCAGCGGCGACAAGCCGCTCACCGAGGTCACCATGGAGCGCCGCCCCGGCGCGCCCGTCCCCGCGCACACCCGGCCCTGGGTGGCGCCGGGACCGGACGACCTGTGCGTGCTGTGGCTGACGACGCCGGGCGCCCTCGTCGCCGTCGTCGGCGACGACGCGGCCGCCGTCCCCGGCGCCCGCCTCGCCGGCGTCGACGTGTGGCACGGCGCGACAGCCGCCGAACGGGCCGGGCTCACGGACCGGCTCGCCGCGCTCGGCCGCCGCGTCGGCGACACGGTCGTCGCCTTCCCGTCCGCACGCTTCGCGACGCGCGCCCACCTCATGCCCCGCACCGTGGAGCCGCGCCTGCACGCCCGGTGCCGCTTCCGGCCCGGCGCGGAGCTCCCCCTGCGGGCACTTTCCGCCGTCCCTACTGCCGCAGTCAGGTGCACTTGATGGATCGACTCCCTGCCCGGGCCGACCGCCGACAGGCGGAGGCCGTCCCGGTGGACCTCGCGGGACACGCCGACAACACCGGGATCACCCGCGCCGACGCCCTGTCCGAGGGCGCCTTCAACATCTGGGGCAACACCTTCCCCGCCGACGAACTGCCCGCCGGCGGCCCGGTCGTCGTGGACGGCGTGCCCTTCGTGTTCCCGGCCGTCGCCGCCGGGCGGCCCGACAACGTACGCTGCGCCGGCCAGCTCATCGAGCTGCCCACCGGGCGCTACGACTGGATCCAGCTGCTCGCCGCCGCCGAGCGCCGCACCGAGGACCAGGTGCTGCTGCACTACGCCGACGGCTCGGTCGACCCCGAGTGGCTGCGGGTCCCCGACTTCTGGCCGGAGACCGGCTCCCGGGTCGGCGGCACCCCCGCCTTCACCTGCACGCGTCTGCACTACCCGCGCCACGTCGAGCACAAGATGGGCCCGGTCATCTGGCGCCACCGGGTGCCGGTGCCCCGCGAGAGCGACCTGCGCGCCCTGCGGCTGCCCGACAACCCCGCCGTCCACCTGTTCGCCATGACCCTGCTGCCCGCCACCCCCCTGGAGGTGGCGGCATGAGCGTCCTGCTGGACGGGGTCCGACCCTGGCGCCACGACCTCGGCGGCTGCCTGCACGGCTGCCTCGCCACCCTCCTGGAGCACCGCGGTATCCCCGCGCTCCCCGTGCTCGGCGCGGCGTGGACCTTCCGCCACTTCCCCGGCGGCGTCCGCCGCGAGGAGTACTACTACCCGTGCGCGAGCGGCGAATCGCTGCTGGCCGCGCTCGCCCCCCACCACCCCGTACGCTCCCGCTGGCACGAGCCCGCCGACGCGGCGGACGGCTGGCGGCAGGTCAGGGACGCGGTCGCCGCGGGCACCCCCGTCGCCGTCGCCGTCGACAACTACCACCTGCCGTTCCGCCCCGCCTACCGGGACGTGCACTCCAACCACATGGTGATCGTCCACGGCTACGACGAGGAGCGCGGCACCGTCCGCGTCCTGGACGCCGTGCCGCCCGTCTTCCACGGCGACATCACCATCGCCGAGCTCACCGCCTCCCGCGACTCGGGCAACGAGCTGGTCCACGAGCGCGACATGTTCTTCACCGGCGTCCACATCGACAACCGCTGGCTGTCCCTCGAACTCGACGCCGCCCCCGAGGACTTCCCCGCCCTGGACCTGGGAGAGGTCGCCCGGATCCTCGACCTCAACCTCGCGCACTTCGCCGCACCGGCCGACGGCGACGCCTACATCGGCCTCGCCGGCCAGCAGGCGTTCCTGGAGGACGCCGTCAAGCGCCTGAACGCCGGCGAGGACATCCGCGACGAACTGTTCGTCGTCGCCGGTGCCACCCTCGCCTGCACCGCGGTCCACGCCGACTGGCTGGCCCTCGCCGGGCGCACCCTGGACCTCCCCGGCCTCGTGGAGCAGGCCCGCTCGGTGGAACGGGTCGCCCACCACTGGTCGGCCGTCCGCATCATGGCGGCGCTCACCCGGGACGGCGGGCTCACCCCCCGACGCCTGGCCCGCCGCGTCCACGCACTCCTGAAGGACCACGAGAGCGTCCTGACCGCTCTCGACAACGAGAGGGCAGAACTGTGACAGCACAGCGTCCGACCGACTCCGCGAGCAGACTCGCGATGCTCGGCGGTGGCCGGGCCGTGCCCAAGGACCTGCGCATCGCCGCCTGGCCGCGGGTGACCGAGCAGGACGAGGAGGCCGTACGGCTGGCCCTGGCCTCCGGCCGGTACACCACCGCCTCCTCCGGCGAACGGGAGATCCCCGGCCTGGAGGAGGAGTGGGCGCGCCACACCGGCACCCGCCACGCCATCGCCGTCAGCAACGGCACCGCCGCCATCACCGTCGCCCTCGGCGCCCTGGGCATCGAGCCCGGCGACGAGGTGATCGTGCCCGCGCTGAGCTTCATCGCCACCGCCTCCGCGCCCCTGCACCTGCTCGCGGTACCGGTCTTCGTCGACATCGACCCCCGCACGTACAACATGACCCCGGCGGCCGTCGAAGCGGCGATCACCCCGCGCACCAAGGCCATCGTCGTCGTCCACCTGCACGGCCTGCCCGCCGAGATGGACGAGATCACCGCGCTCGCCGCCCGCCACGGCATCGCCGTCGTCGAGGACGCCGCCCAGGCGCACGGCGCCGAGTACCGGGGCCGCCGCGTCGGCTCCATCGGCGCCATCAACACCTTCAGCCTCAACGTCAGCAAGAACCTCGCCACCTGCGGCGAAGGCGGCCTGATCACCACCGACGACGAGCGGCTGGCCACCCGCGCCACCATGCTGCGCCAGTTCGGCGAGCTCATCCCCGAGCGCGGCGAACGCTCCTACGTCGCCCACCTCCTCGGCTGGAACAACAAGCCCAGCGCCCTCCAGGCCGCGTTCACCCGCAGCCAGCTGACGCGCCTGCCCGAGGAGTCCAAGCGGCGCGACGAGAACGTCCGGGCCCTGCTCGACCGGGTCGCCGCCCTGCCCGGCTTCCTGCCGCCCGTCGTCCCCGACGACCGCACGCACGCCTGGCACATCCTGCGCTTCCGCGTCGCCCCGGCCGCCTTCGGCCTCCCCGACGACCTCGCGGGCCCGCTGCGCGCCACCGTGCAGCGCGCCCTGCGCGCCGAAGGCGTCCCCGCCGCGCCCTACCAGCTCATGCCCCTGCCCGCACAGCGCGTCTTCCGCGAGCGCATCGGCCTCGGCGCGTACCCCTGGGCGCTGCCCGGCGTCCCCGACCGGCCCTACCGCGAGGAGGACTTCCCGGTCACCCTCCGCGTCATCGACGACTCCTTCGCCATCCAGAAGGCCCACCTGCACCCGGAGGCCGGCCCGCTGCTCCAGCGGTACGCCGACGGTTTCGAGAAGGTCTGGGAGCACCGCGACACGCTCGCCGGGATCGCCCGGTCCCTGCCCTACACCCACCCCTGGGACCAGGCCGCGAAGACCGCGGAGGCCGAGTGGGACGCCGCGTTCGGAGCGGCCGGGGGAGAGCGGGCATGAGTACCGGGGACCAGCTCCGGCAGGAGCTCACCGACATCTGGCTGGACGTCTTCGCCGTCCCCGCCGAGGAGTTCGACAGCGAGGAGAGCCTCTTCGAGGCCGGCGGGACGTCCCTCCAGGCCGTCCAGCTGATGACCCGCATCGAGGAGTCCTTCGGCGTCCAGATCCCGCTGCCCGTCGTCTTCGCCGAGGGCAGTGTCGACCGGCTCGTCGAACTGATCGAGGAGGGGCTGCTCGCCTCCCTCGGCGAGCTGTCCGAGGAGGAGGCGCTGCGCATGCTCCAGGAGGAGAACGAGCGGGCCGCGCGCGATGCCTGAGCTGCTGGCGGTCGTCTACGACAACGGGGCGGTCAGCCCCGTGGAGATCGCGCACGCCGCGACCGGCCTGTGCGACATCGTGCTGGTCGTGGACCCGGCCTCGCCGGCGGTGATCACCTCGCTGCCCGTACTGGAGCGGACCGGCACCCTGGTGCACCACACCCCCGGCACGCCCCCGGACGCCACCGCCCGGCGGCTCCGGGAACTCGGCACGACCGGCATCACCACCTTCACCGACGCCCGGCTCGACCTCACCGCCGCCCTGGCACAAGCCCTCGGCCTGCGCTTCCACACACCCGAGGTCGCCGCCCGGCTGGGCGACAAACTGCGCCAGCGGCAGCGGCTGGCCGAGGCCGGGGCACCGGTGGTGCGGTTCGCCGAACTGTCCGACACCGAAGGGACCGAGGAGGCGCTGGCGGCCGTCGGGCTGCCCGCCGTCCTCAAGCCCCGGCAGGGCGCGGGCAGCCGCAGCACCTTCCCGGTGGACTCCGCACCGGAGTTCCGCCGGGTCGCCGGGGACCTGCTGGAGGCCGGCGACGGGCCGCTCATCGCCGAGGAACGCCTCCTCGGCGACCCCGCTGTCGCCGGCCCCCGGTGGGGCGACTACATCTCCGTGGAATCCGCGGTCGACGGCGACCGCATCACCCACATCGGCATCACCGGCAAGCTCCCGCTGGTCGAACCCTTCCGCGAGAGCGGGGTGTTCTTCCCCAGCACCCTCGACGAACCGACCGCCGAAGAGGTCCTCGCCCGCACCGACGAGGCCCTACGAGCGCTCGGCGTCGCCTCCGGCATCGCCCACACCGAGTTCAAGCTCACCCCGGATGGCCCACGGCTCATCGAGGTCAACGGCCGCCTCGGCGGCTTCGTCAACGACCTCGTCGCCCGCGCCACGGGCGTCAGCATGCTCCGCATCGCCCTGGAGAACGCCCTGGGCACGGGCACGCCCGTACCCGAGCGCGCCGACGCGCCCGCCGCCCGCGTCACCTTCCAGCGGTTCGCCCCGCCACCCGTCGGAGCGACCACCGTGACCGGCACGACCGGCCGCAAGGAAGCCCGCCGCCTCGACGGCATCGCCCGCGTCGAGATCGTCCGCCGCCCCGGCGACCGGGTGGACTGGCGCCAGGGCACCCAGGCGTTCTCCGCCATCGTCTACGGCGAGGCACCGGACCACAAAGCCCTGGCGGAGACGCTCGCCGCCCTCGACGACACCTTGCGGATCACGTACGACGCCTGACTCCCACGATTCACCGGTGGCGGCGCCGCGCGCCCGGGCCCGGACCGTACGGCGCACCCGGCGAGGCCGGGAAATCACAGCGGGTCGCGAACGACCCCGGACAGTGAGGGAGGCGAGTACCGCGCTGGTGACGGACACTGAAGAGGAGCGGCAGCCACCGGTTCGGCGCACGAGGGGAGCACACGATGCCGCACACCACGGATTGGCAGGTCCGCCTTCACCTCTCCGAGGAGGAGGGGACCACGAAAGCACACGCCACCCTGGAAGCCGGGAAGACGACCGTCACCGGCCGGGGCGTCGCCAAGTGCGCCCCTGACGACAAGGACATCCCGGCGATCGGGGACGAGCTCGCCGCCGGCAGGGCGCTGCGTGACCTGGGCGAGCAGCTCGTACACACCGCGGAACACGATGTCGAGGCGGTGGGCGCCGCCCCGGAGCCCAGGACGTCGACGATGTACGGATGGCCGCTCTAGCCCGCGCGGCAGCGTCTGTATCTCACCTTTCCCGTACCGCCACAGCTCAACGGCTCCTGTCAGCGCGTCGAATGCCCGACGCACTGACAGGAGCCGTCAGCGTGCGCTGATGACGCTTGTCATTCCTCGGCTCTGATCGCCCCCGAGCCCGCAGTCAGCACGGTGTCCACACGCGGGGACACAGCCTCCACACCCGTGTGGACGCGCCGTCACCGGTCACTTCATTAGCGTCAGGATCCGGCGGACAAGGTTCGAAGGGATCGAGGAATGAGCATGACGGGACCGGGCGAGAACACCACCGGTACGGCCAGTCTTTCCGACATCAAGCGCGCGCTGCTGGACGCCAAACTCAACCGGCAGCGCGCCGAGGCCGCGGAGCGCAACCGGATCGCCCCCGTCGCCCGCACGGGCCGACTCCAGGTCTCGGACCAGCAGCGCCACCTGTGGCTGCTGCACCAGCTGGCACCCGACCAGCCCGTCTACAACGTGCCCTTCGCCCTGCGCCTGCGCGGCGAACTCGACACCGGCGCACTGGCCGGGGCGCTGCGCGGGCTCGTCGCCCGGCACGAGGCGCTCCGCACCCGTTTCGGCTCCGAACACGGCGTGCCCTACCAGATCGTCGACGACGCGCCCGCCGCCTGGCCCCTGCCGGTCACCGACCTCGCCGACCTGCCCCACGCGGAACGCGACGACCGCGCCCACGCCCTGGTGGAAGACCACGCCCGAGCCCCCTTCGACCTGGAGACCGGCCCGCTCTTCCGCACCCACCTGCTGCGCCTGGCCGCCGACCACCACATCCTCGTGCTCTGCCTGCACCACATCGTCACCGACGGCTGGTCGGTGGGCATCGTCACCCAGGAACTGGCCGCCCTGTACGGGTCCGGAGCCGAGCCCCTGCCCGAACTGGCCGTGCAGCCCGCCGACCACGCGGCCTGGCAGCGGCGCAGGCTGTCCGGCGACGGCCTGCGCGCCCAGATCGACTACTGGCGCACCACCCTTGACGGCGTACCCGCCATCGACTTCCCCACCGACCGCCCCCGCCCCACCCGTCCCACCTGGACGGGTGCCGAACTCGAACTGGACCTGCCCGCCGACCTCGGCACGGCCCTCCGCGAGTGGGTACGGACCGAACGGGTCTCCCTGCTCGCGGTACTCCACGCCGCCTTCCTGACGGTGCTGGCCCGCTACACCGGCGAGGACGACCTGGCGGTCGGCTCCGTCTTCTCGGGCCGCACCCGCAGCGAGGTCGAGCCGCTGGTCGGCTTCTTCGCAAACACCCTGGTGCTGCGCACGAGCACGGCCGGCGACCCGACCTTCCGAGAACTGGTCGCCCGCTGCCAGAAAACCGTCCTGGGGGCGATGGAACACCAGGACGTCCCCTTCGGCACCCTCGTCGAGGAGCTCCGCCCGGAGCGCACACCGGGCCGCAACCCGCTGTTCCAGATCAGCTTCACCCTGCTCACCGGCGCCATGGTCGGCGAGTTCGGCCTCGGCGACCTCGCCGTCGAGCCCGTACCGGTCGAGAACGGCACCTCCCGCTTCGACCTCGCCTTCCAGGTCAACGAGGCCGAGGACGGACGCCTGCGCGTCTGGATCGAGTACTCGACGGAGCTGTTCGACCGGGGCCGGATGGAGCGGTTGGTCGGTCACTTCCGTACGGTGCTGGAGCAGGCCGTGGCGCAGCCGGACGCGCGGGTCGGCCGACTGGGCCTGCTGCGCGACGAGGAGCGCGCCCGGCTCCTGGAGGAGTGGAACCCCGCGCCCGTGGTCCGGGGCGAGGACGGGCTGCTGTTGCACCAGGTGGTGAAGCGGTGGGTCGAGTCGGACGCCGCGGCGCCCGCGGTGCGGTTCGAGGGTGCGGAGCTGTCGTACGGGGAGTTGGACGCGGCCGCGAACCGGCTGGCGCATGTGCTCGTGGAGTCCGGTCTCGGCCCGGACGTGGTGGCAGGAGTACTGCTGGAGCGTGGTGCGGAGCTGCCGGTGGCGCAGTTGGCCGTGCTCAAGGCGGGCGGAGCCTGGCTGCCGCTGGATCCCCAGCACCCGGCCGAACGTCTGGCGTCCTACCTCTCCGACGCCCGGGCACGCGTGGTGGTCACCACCCGTGCCCTGGCGGCGACACTGCCGCCGGAGGTGCCACGGCTGTGCCTGGACGACCCGGAACTGCGGGACCGTCTGGCCGGCACCCCGAACACCCCGCCGATCAGCGACACCCGCCCCGAAGACCTCGCGTACATCATCTACACCTCTGGTTCGACGGGTGCGCCGAAGGGTGTGATGATCTCGCACCGGGCGGCGGTGAGTTTCGTCCTCAATGCCCGGGAGCTGTTCCGCATCGGTCCCGGGGACCGGCTGTTGCAGTTCGCCAATCCTGCCTTCGATGTGTCGATCTTCGACTTCTACGGTGCGTTGGGTTCGGGTGCCACGGTGGTGGGTGCGCGCCGGGAGACGTTGCTCGACCCGGATGCGTTGCAGGATCTCCTGGTCCGTGAGCGGGTGTCGGTGGCGGATGTGCCTCCGGCGGTCCTGCGGCTCCTCGACCCGGAGCCGCTGTCCGATCTACGAGCCCTGTTCGTCGGCTTGGAGGCGTTCCCGGCCGAGCTGGTCAACCGGTGGTCGAATGAGAAGCGGGAGTTCCACAACGGTTACGGTCCGACCGAGGCGACGGTGGCCTGTGTGGACTACCTGTGCCCGACCGGCGGTCTGACCACTTCCCCGCCGATCGGTCGTGCGATGGCCAATCACCGCGCGTATGTCCTGGACGGTGGCACGTTCGAGCCCGTGCCGGTGGGTGTTCCGGGGGAGTTGTTCATCGCGGGCGCGGGTCTGGCCCGCGGTTATCTGAACCGCCCCGATCTGACGGCCGAGCGCTTCATCCCGGACCCGTTCTCGGCCTCCGGTGAGCGGATGTATCGCACCGGTGACGTCGTGCGGTGGCGCGAGGACGGCAACCTTGAGTTCCTGGGGCGCGCGGATCGCCAGATCAAGATCCGAGGGTTGCGCATCGAACCCGGCGAGATCGAACACGCCCTGACCACCAGCCCCGGCATCGCCCAGGCCGTCGTCACCGTCGACCGCCCCGGCACCCCCGAGGCCCGGCTCATCGCCTACGCCGTCGCCGAGCCCGGACGCCCGCTGGACACCGATGAGTTGCGCACCGGGCTCATGGACCGGCTGCCCCAGCACATGGTCCCCGCGCAGCTGATCGCCCTCGACACCCTGCCGCTGACCCCCAGCGGCAAGGTCGACCACGCCAAGCTCCCCGCACCCCAGGAGGGAGTGGCCCGCACGCACGTGGCGCCGCGCGACGCGACCGAGCGGGACCTCGCCGCGATCTGGCACGGACTGCTGGACGTACCGCTCGAATCCATCGGCATCCACGACAGCTTCTTCGACCTGGGCGGCAACTCCCTCCAGGCCACCCGCCTCATCTCCCGGATCCGCGACACCTTCCACATCACGCTCGAACCCCGCCTCCTCTTCGTCCACCCGGTGCTCAGGGACCTCGCCGGCCGTATCGACGAGGAGCTCGCGGCGGCCGCGGCGGAGGAGACGGACCTGGAGGCGGAGATCGCCGGGCTGTCCGAGGAGGAGCTGGACCGTCTGTTGAGTGAGGAAGCCTGATGACCGACTCCGTGTCCCGACAGACGACGATCGAGGAGAAGCGTCGCGCCCTCCTGGCCCTGCGGCTGCGGCAGAAGCGCGCGGCGGAGGCCGGGGCCGACCGGGTCACCCCGACCCCCCGCGACGGGCGGCCCGCGGCACCCTCGTACCAGCAGGAGGGGCTGTGGTTCCTGCACCAGCTGGAGCCCGAGTCCCCGGTCTACAACGTGCCGTTCGCGCTGCGGCTGCGCGGCCCGCTCGACGCGGCGGCTCTGGGCGAGGCGTTCCGGCGGCTGGTCGTACGCCATGAGGCGCTGCGGACCCGCTTCCCCGGCGAGGACGGCGGGCCGCGCGCGGTCGTCGACGACGCGCCCGCCGTCTGGCCGCTGCCGGTGACCGACCTGTCGGAGCTGCCGCACGGAGCACGGGAGGAGCGCGTACTCCGGATGGCCCAGGAGGAGGCGGTACGCCCCTTCGACCTGGCCACCGGACCCCTGCTGCGGACGGGCCTGCTGCGGCTGGCGGACGACGACCACGTCCTGCTGCTGAGCCTGCACCACATCATCACCGACGGCTGGTCGACCGGGATCATCGTCCAGGACCTGGCCACGCTGTACGGGGGCGGGGACCTGCCCGCGCTCGACCTGCAAGCCGCGGACTTCGCGGCCTGGCAGCGGAAACGCCTCACCGGGGACGCCCTGGAGGGTCAGCTCTCCTATTGGCGCCGGACCCTGGCGGATCTGCCGGTCCTGGACTTCCCCTCCGACCGCCCGCGTCCCCTGGAGCCCACATCCTCCGGCGCCACGCTGGAGGCGGCTCTTCCGGCGGCGCTCGGTGAGGGGCTGCGGGAGCTCGCGCGGGGTGAGCAGGCGTCGTTGCTGGCGGTGCTGCACGCGGGTCTGCTGGCGGTGCTGTCCCGCTATACGGGTCAGGACGATCTGGCGGTGGGGTCTGTCTTCTCGGGTCGTACGCGCTCCGAGGTCGAATCCCTTGTGGGGCTTTTCGCCAACACTCTCGTCCTGCGGACGAGTACGGCCGGTGATCCGACGTTCCGTGAGCTGGTGGGGCGCTGCAAGGAGACGGTCCTCGGAGCGCTGGATCACCAGGACGTCCCGTTCACCATGGTCGTCGACGCGCTCAAGCCCGAGCGTGTTCCGGGCCGCAACCCGCTGTTCCAGGTCAGCCTCACCCTCCAGGCCGCCGGTACCAGCGGCCGCGGCTTCGGCCTCCCGGGCGTCGAGGCCGAACCGCTCGCCTCCCACGAGATCAGCTCCCGCTTCGACCTCGGCGTCACGGTCATCGAGGCGCCGGAGGGCCGGCTGGACGTCGTCATCGAGTACTCGACGGAGCTGTTCGACCGGGGCCGGATGGAGCGGTTGGTCGGTCACTTCCGTACGGTGCTGGAGCAGGCCGTGGCGCAGCCGGACGCGCGGGTGGGTTCGCTGGACCTGCTGGACGCACGCGAGCGCGACCAGGTGCTGGGGGAGTGGAACCCGGCTCCCGTCACGCGGGACGAGGGCGACCTGCTGCTCCACGAGGTGGTGGAGCGGTGGGTGACGTCGGATGCCGCGGCGCCCGCGGTGCGGTTCGAGGGTGCGGAGCTGTCGTACGGGGAGTTGGACGCGGCCGCGAACCGGCTGGCGCATGTGCTCGTCATGGACTTCGGGCTCGGTCCGGACGTGGTGGGCGGTGTGCTGCTGGAGCGTGGTGCGGAGCTGCCGGTGGCGCAGTTGGGTGTGCTCAAGGCGGGCGGAGCCTGGCTGCCGCTGGATCCCCAGCACCCGGCCGACCGCCTGGCCGGCCAATTGACGGACGCGGGCGCCCGTGTGGTGGTGACCACCCGCGCGCTGGCGGCGGCACTGCCCACGGACATGCCGCGACTGTGCCTGGACGACCCCGCCCTCGTACAGCGCCTGGCGCGAACACCGGACACCCGCCCGCACAGCGCGGCGAGGCCGGAGAACCTGGCCTACCTGATCTACACCTCTGGTTCGACGGGTGCGCCGAAGGGTGTGATGATCTCGCACCGGGCGGCGGTGAGTTTCGTCCTCAATGCCCGGGAGCTGTTCCGGATCGGTCCCGGGGACCGGCTGTTGCAGTTCGCCAATCCTGCTTTCGATGTGTCGATCTTCGACTTCTACGGTGCGTTGGGTTCGGGTGCCACGGTGGTGGGTGCGCGCCGGGAGACGTTGCTGGATCCGGATGCGTTGCAGGAGCTGATGGCCCATGAGCGGGTGTCGGTGGCGGATGTGCCTCCGGCGGTGTTGCGACTTCTTGACCCGGAGCCGCTTACGGACCTGCGGGCGTTGTTCGTCGGCTTGGAGGCGTTCCCGGCCGAGCTGGTCAACCGGTGGTCGAATGAGGAGCGGGAGTTCCACAACGGTTACGGTCCGACCGAGGCGACGGTGGCCTGTGTGGACTACCTGTGCCCGCCCGGTGGTCTGACCGCGTCTCCGCCGATCGGTCGTGCGATGGCGAATCACCGTGCGTATGTCCTGGACGGTGGGACGTTCGAGCCTGTGCCGGTGGGTGTTCCGGGGGAGTTGTTCATCGCGGGCGCGGGTCTGGCCCGCGGTTATCTGAACCGCCCCGATCTGACGGCCGAGCGCTTCATCCCGGACCCGTTCTCGGCCTCCGGTGAGCGGATGTATCGCACCGGTGACGTCGTGCGGTGGCGTGAGGACGGCAATCTGGAGTTCCTGGGGCGTGCGGACCGCCAGATCAAGATCCGTGGGTTGCGCATCGAACCCGGCGAGATCGAACACGCCCTGGCCGGCTGCGAGGGCGTCCGGCAGGGCACGGTCGTCGTGCGCGACGCCGGCACCCCGGCCGCGCGGCTGATCGGCTACGTCGTCCCGACCGGGGCCGGCGCCGCCGACGCCGACGGGATCCGTGGCGAGCTGATGGACCGGCTGCCGCTCCACATGGTCCCGTCCCAGGTGATGGTGATCGACGCGCTGCCCCTGACCCCCAGCGGCAAGCTCGACCAGGCCCGGCTCCCCGCACCACGGCCCGCGGACCAGCCGGTGCACACCCCACCGAGCACCGACACCGAACGCGCTCTCGCCGACATCTGGCACGGGCTGCTCGACGTGGACCCGGCCTCCATCGGCATCCACGACAGCTTCTTCGACCTGGGCGGCAACTCCCTCCAGGCCACCCGCCTCGCCTCCCGCGTACGCGACACCTTCCACGTCACGCTCTCGCCGCGCACCTACTTCACCCACCCCGTGCTCCGGCAGCTCGCCGCCCGCATCGACCAGGACCGCGCGGCGGACCACACCGACCGCATCGTCCCCGTTCCCCGCGACGGACGGCGGCTCGTACCCTCCTACCAGCAGGAGGGGCTGTGGTTCCTGCACCAGCTCGACCCCGAGTCCCCGGTCTACAACATGCCGTTCGCGCTGCGGCTGCGCGGCCCGCTCGACGCGGCGGCCCTGAGCGACGCGTTCCGGCGGCTGGTCGTACGCCATGAGGCGCTGCGGACCCGTTTCTCGGGCGAGGGCGAGGAACCGCGCCTCGTCGTCACGGAAGCGCCCGAGAGCTGGCCCCTGCCGGTGACCGATCTCCGCCATCTCGCCGAGGCCGACCGCGAGGCCCGGGCACGGCACCTGGCGGACGCGGAGGCGGTACGCCCCTTCGACCTGGCCACCGGGCCCCTACTGCGGACGGGTCTGCTCCGGCTGGCGGACGACGACCACGTCCTCCTGATGAACCTCCACCACATCGTCACCGACGGCTGGTCGACCGGGATCATCGGCCAGGAGCTCGCGGCACTGTACGAGGGTGCCGAGCCCACGGCCCTCCCCGTGCAGGTCGCCGACTACGCGGCGTGGCAGCGCGACCGGCTCACCGGGGAGGCCCTGGACAACCAGCTGGCGTACTGGCGCCGGACCCTGGCCGATCTGCCGGTCCTGGACTTCCCCACCGACCGCCCCCGTCCCCCCGCCCCCCGGCAGACCGGAGCCCTTGTCGACCGCCGGCTCCCCGCCTCCCTGGGTGAGGGGCTGCGGGAGCTCGCGCGGGGTGAGCAGGCGTCGTTGCTGGCGGTGCTGCACGCGGGTCTGCTGACGGTGCTGTCCCGCTATACGGGTCAGGACGATCTGGCGGTGGGGTCCGTCTTCTCGGGTCGTACGCGCTCCGAGGTCGAATCCCTTGTGGGGCTTTTCGCCAACACTCTCGTCCTGCGGACGAGTACGGCCGGTGATCCGTCGTTCCGTGAGCTGGTGGGGCGCTGCAAGGAGACGGTCCTCGGTGCGCTGGATCACCAGGACGTCCCGTTCACGATGGTCGTCGACGCGCTCAAGCCCGAGCGTGTCCCGGGCCGCAACCCGCTGTTCCAGATCAGCCTCACCCTCCAGGCCGCCGATGTCGCCGAGGTGCCCTTCCGGCTCGGCTCCACGCGCGGCGAGTACGTCGAGACCGCCGCCGGCACCCGGGCCCGCTTCGACCTGGCGATCAGCGCGAGCGAGACGGCGGACGGTGGGATCGCGCTGCAACTGGAGTACGCCACCGAACTGTTCGACCACGACCGTGTGGAGCGGCTGGTCGACCACTTCCGCACGGTCCTGGAACAGGCCGTACTGGCCCCCGACGCGCGCGTCGGCACCCTGACCCTCCTCACCGGACCGGAGAGGGCCGAGGTCGCGGCCTGGTCCGCGGCACAAGGCACGTACGCCGCCGACGGCTCCCTCTACGCGCTCTTCGAGGAGCAGGCCCGGCTGCGCCCCGACGCGGTCGCCGTCGTCGACGGCGACACCCGGCTCACCTACCGCGAACTGCGCGTACGCGCCGGGCGCCTGGCCGCCCGGCTGCGGGCGCGCGGCGTCGGCCGCGGTGACCTCGTCGGTCTGAGCGGCGAGCGCTCCGCCGACCTCGTCGCCGGCATCCTCGCCATCCTGCGGGCGGGCGGCGCGTACGTGCCGCTCGACCCCGGCTACCCGGCCGAGCGGCTGGCGTACATGGTCGAGGACTCCGGGATCCGCGTGGTGCTCGCCCAGGACGGGGTGGAACTGCCGGACGGCCCGTACGAGCGCGTCCCGCTCGATGCCGGGAGCCCGGGCACCCCCGACCAGGACCGTGACCCGGATCCGGTGCCGGTCGGCGGCGACGACCTGGCCTACCTCATCTACACCTCGGGCTCCACGGGCCGCCCCAAGGCGGTGATGATCCCGCACGGGAACGTCGTCCGCCTGCTGCGCTCGACCCACGAGTGGTTCGGCTTCGACGAGAGCGACGTGTGGACGCTCTTCCACTCCTTCGCCTTCGACTTCTCGGTCTGGGAACTGTGGGGCGCCCTCGCCCACGGCGGCAGGCTCGTCGTCGTCCCGTACTGGGAGAGCCGATCGCCCGAGGGCTTCTACGACCTGCTGGACCGGGAGCGGGTGACGGTCCTCAACCAGACGCCCGCGGCCTTCCGGCAACTGGTCGCCGTGGACGAGGAACGCGGCGCCGACCTGGCGCTGCGGACGGTCGTCTTCGGCGGTGACGCGCTGGACACGGACTCGGTGCTGCGCTGGTTCGACCGGCACGGCGAGGACGCGCCCCGGCTGGTCAACATGTACGGGATCACCGAGACGACGGTGCACGTCACCTACTGCCCGCTCAGCCGGGAACTCCTCACCCGCTCGCCCGGCCCGATCGGCGTGCCGATCCGCGACCTGTCGGTATGGGTCGTCGACCGGGCGGGGCAGCCCGCGCCGACCGGTGTGCCCGGCGAGATGTGGGTGGGGGGACCCGGCGTGGCCTGGGGCTATCTCGGCCGCCCCGACCTGACCGCCGAGCGCTTCGTGCCCGACCCGTTCTCGGGCGGTACGGGCCGCCTCTACCGCTCCGGCGACCTGGCCCGGTGGCTGCCCGACGGCACCCTGGAGTACCTGGGCCGGATCGACCACCAGGTGAAGATCCGGGGCTTCCGCATCGAACTCGGTGAGATCGACACGGCGCTGGCCGCCCACCCGGAGGTCGCCGACGCGCACACCGCCGTGCACGGCAGCGACGACGGGCGGCGGCTGGTCGGCTACGTCGTACCCGCCCCCGGGGCCGGCCCCGACCTGCCCGCCAGGCTCCGCGCCCACCTGGGCACGGCGCTGCCGGACTACATGGTCCCGGCGGTGGTGGTGCCCCTGGAGCGCGTTCCGCTGACGGTCAACGGCAAGGTCGACCGCAAGGCGCTGCCGGCCCCCGAACTCACCGGCGCGGCCTCGTTCGTGACGCCCCGCACCACCACCGAGCGGGCCCTCGCGGCCCTCTGGGCGCGCACCCTGGGCGCCGCCCGGGTCGGCGCGCTCGACGGCTTCTTCGACCTGGGCGGCAGCTCCCTGGACCTGATCAGGCTGCGGTTCGCGGTCCGCGAGTCCTTCGGGGTCCTGCTCGACGTACGGGCGCTGTACGCGGCGCCCACCGTCGAGGCGATGGCGCGAGCTGTCGACGAGCACGCCGTGGCCTCCCCCTCCGCCGCCACCTCGCCCCTGGTGCCCCTGCGAGCCACCGGCAACCGGCCGCCGCTCTTCCTCGTGCACGCCGTGGGCGGCGCAGTCGTGCCCTACGTGCCGCTCGCCCGCCTCCTCGACGCCGGGACACCGGTGTACGGCCTGGAGCACCCCGGCCTCAACGGCGACGACCCTGGCACGGCACCCGACCTGGGTGCGCTCGCCGACACCTACCTGGCCGCCGTGCGGGAGGCGCGGCCCAACGGCCCGTACTACTTGGGGGGTTGGTCGCTGGGTGGTGCCGTGGCCCTGGAGATGGCCGCCCGGTTGCGGGCCGCGGGCGAGGACGTGGCCATGGTGGCGCTGCTCGACACCGGCTTCCCGCCGCAGACGGCCACCGCGCCCGGCGACGAAGAGCTCCTCACGGCCTTCGTCCACGACCTGGCCGGTCTCAGGGGAGCCGAGCCGCCCGTACTCGACCCGGCGCCGCGGCCCGGTCTCCCGGTCGGCGAGCGGATCGAGGCGCTGCTGCCGGTCCTGGAGCGCACCGGGCTGATCCCGGCCGGGATGCGCGACGAGGTCCGTGCCCGCGTCGCGGTCTTCCTCGCCAACTCCCGGGCCTTCCACGCGCATCGGCCCACCCCGTACGACGGTCGCATCACCTTGCTGAGCGCCGGGGCGGAGCTGGATGATCAGGTCGACCGGTGGCGGGCCTTCGCCGGCGGGGGCCTGGACCACCACGTGGTGCCGGGAACCCACCACACCATGCTCCAGCACCCGCACCTGCCGACGCTGGCGCGCACGCTGCGGCGGTGCCTGGACCACGAGAAGTGAGGACACGGACGACATGGGCGAAGCACAGGCCGGGAAACGGCCGCTGGGACTGTGGCGGGACGCGGACTTCCTGAAGTTCTGGTCGGCGGAGAGTCTGTCGATGTTCGGCGCGCAGATCTCACTGCTGGCGATCCCGCTGCTGGCCGCCACCACCCTGAGCGCGACACCGTTCGAGATGGGCGTCATCAACGCCGCGCAGTTCGCCCCCTACATGCTGTTCACCCTGCTCGCCGGGGTGTGGATCGACCAGAGCAGACGGCGGCCCATCATGATCGGCGCCAACTTCGGCCGGGCGGTGATCCTCGGGCTCATCCCCCTCCTCACCGCGCTGGACGTGATGGGGGTGGGGCTGCTGAGCGTCATCGTCTTCGTCGCCGCCACCCTCACCGTCCTGTTCGACCTCGCCTACCAGGCGTACATCCCGTCACTGGTCGGCCGGGACCACCTGATCGAGGGCAACGGCAAGCTGGAGGGCAGCCGTTCGCTCGCCCAGGCGAGCGGGCCCGGCCTGGGCGGTGTGCTCGTGGGCCTGGTCACCGCGCCCGCCGCGGTCCTCATCAACGCCTGCACCTACCTCGTCTCCGCGATATCCCTGCTGTTCATCCGGCGCGCCGAGGAAGCGCCCGCGTCGACGGCCGCCGAGGGCTCGGTGGTCTCCCGCATCGCCACCGGCCTGCGCCTGGTCGGCAGCAACCAGTACCTGCGGGCCATCGCGGGCGAGGCCGCCACGTACAACCTGTTCAACCAGGGGCTGTGGGCCGTCCTCATCCTGTACTTGACGCGTGAGCTGCACTTCTCCCCGGTCACCCTGGGCGTGGTGATGGCGATGACCGGCATCGGCGCGTTCCTCGGCAGCCTGGTCGCCGGGCGGCTGGGGCGCCGGTTCGGCATCGGCCCCACCATCATGGTGACGATGGTGATCGCCTGTGCCGCGCCGCTGCTCATCCCGGCGGCGGGCGGCGGCAAGGTCCTCAGCGCGGTGATCGTCGGACTCGCCCTGATGATCAACGGCATGGGCGTGGTCATCAGCAACATCCAGGTGATGAGCCTGCGGCAGACCGTCGTGCCGTCCGAGATCCTGGGCCGGGCGAACGCCGGCTACCGCTTCCTCGTCACCGGCACCGCCGCCCTCGGCGCGCTGCTCGGCGGCTGGCTCGGCGGCCTCATCGGTCTGCGGGCCACCCTGGTCGTGGTCGGCCTCGGCACGCTCACCGCACTGCTCTTCCTCGCCCGCTCCCCGCTGCCGCGGCTGCGGGACCTGTCCGAGGTGGTGCCGGACGACGGGCGGCGCGAGGACACCGGGACCGTGGCCCCGACACCCGCGGTCGAGGCGGGGGAGTCCCACTGAGAACGACACCGGGAAGGACGCGGCGCCGGGTAGGGAGATGCCGGGCGGCACGCGCGTAATATCCGGCCCGGCCCCGGGGTTCGCGCCCGGGGACGAAGCCGCAGGCAATCCGAGAGAACGGAACACCATGGGTATCCAGCTCCAGAACGTCGTGATCGACGCGGCCGACGCCGGCAAGCTCGCCGGATTCTGGGCGGCGGCCACCGGATGGGAAGCGGCCGACTGGTCCAGTACGGAGGAGGCCGTGGTCCGCAACCCCGACGGCGGCCCGCACCTCTACTTCATGCGCGTCCCCGAGGAGAAGGCGGGCAAGAACCGCGTCCACCTCGACGTCGGCCCCACCGACGGCGGTTCGGCGAGCCGGGAGATCCAGCGGCTGGCCGGCCTGGGCGCGCGCGTGGTGTCCGAGCACGAGAGCCACACCGTGCTCGCGGACCCGGAGGGCAACGAATTCTGTGTGACGGGCGAACGCGACTGACGCCGGCCGCGTACGAAAAGGGGCCCGGCCGCCGAGCGGCCGGGCCCCTTCGTGTCCGTACGGGCCCGATCAGGGCGACTGGAGCGCCAGCCGCGCCGCGAAGCCGATCAGCAGCAGCCCCGTGACCTGCTCGATGCGGGCGCGGACCCGCGGGCGCCGCAGCACCTTGCCGAGCCGGTCGACGAGGATCACGTAGGCGCTGAACCAGAGCAGATAGATCACCGCGAACACCAGCGACAGCAGCAGGGCGTTGGGCAGCACGCTCTCCCCGGCCGGCAGGAACTGCGGCAGGAACGTCACGAAGAACAGGGCGACCTTGGGGTTGAGCGAGTTGGAGAGGAAGCCGTGCCGCAGGTACTTGCGGTCCACCGCCGACTCCTCCTCGCCGTCCTCCGCCGCCCGCAACCGGGTCTGCCGGGCGCTGCGGAGCGTCGCGATGCCCATCCACACCAGATACCCGGCGCCGACGATCTTCAGCACCGTGAACGCCGTGGCCGAGGCGATCAGCAGCGCCGAGATGCCCAGCGACGCGGCCGCGACGTGCACGCTCAGCCCCAGCACCCCGCCCACCATGGTGAGCAGCCCGGCCGCCCGTCCGCCGGAGAGCGCGTTGCGGGTGATCAGGGCCTGGTCCGGGCCGGGAATCATGATCAGGACCAGGGAGGCCGCGGCGAAGGTCAGCACGGCACACCCCCGTCCCCGGTACGGACCGGCCTGAGCGCCCCGGCCAGCGCCCGCAGCGCGACGGCGGGCTGCTCGCGCAGATAGAAGTGACCGCCGGGGAACTGCCGCACGCTCACCTCCGCCGTGGTCAACTCCCGCCACGCCTCCAGCTGCTCGGCCGTGACGTGGTCGTCCCGCCCGCCGAAGACCGTGACCGGCACGTCCAGGGGCTCCTCGGACCGCCAGGCGTAGGTCTCCAGCACCTGGTAGTCGGCGCGCAGCGCGGTGGCCGTCAGCGCCCGCAGCTCCGCCGAGACCAGCACCTCTTCCGGGATGCCGCCGTGGATCCGCGCCACCGCGTCGATGAGCTCGTCGTCCGGCAGCTGGTGCAACGGTTCGACCCGCCGTGGGAGATGAGGTGCGGGGAAGCCCGAGACGACCAGCCGCGCCGGCAGCGGGCGGCCCGCCGCGCGCAGCCCCCGGGTGATCTCGTACGAGACGAGGGCGCCGAGGCTGTGCCCGAAGAAGGCGAAGGGGGCGCCGCCGAGCGGCACCTCGGCGAGGAACGCCTCGACCAGCGCGTCCATCGACGTGAACGGCGGCTCGGCGGCCCGCGCCCCCCGCCCGGGCAGCTGCACGGCGTGGAACTCGGCGCCCGCCAACTGGCGGGCCCAACGCAGATATTCCGCTGCCGAGCCGCCCCCGTGCGCGAAGCAGTAGAGCTTGGGGGCGGCAGGCCGCGGCGCCCCGCTGACGAGCCAGCGGGGCGACGTGACAGTGTGCATGGGGTGCCTCACACCCCTGCCGGGAGCGCGCCGGTCAGGTGCCGGGCCAGCGCGTCGGCCGTGAAGTGCTCCAGGACGTCCTTGGGGCGCGCCTGGACGCCCAGGTCCTCGCGGAGCCGTGCGCAGATCACCAGCGTGGTCGCCGAGTCGACGCCCAGGTGGTCCAGGGGGACCGTCGGGTCGATCTCCTGCGGGGCGATGTCGAGGATCTCCGCCAGGAACTCCACGAGCCAGTCGACGACCCGCTGATGGGTCAGCGGGGATATCACGTTGTTCATCACTTGTCCTCCGGCATGAGCTCGGACGGGCCGAGAAGTTGCTCCAGGTATCCGTCGAGCGCTTCCACGGTCGTGTACTGAAGGACCGTACCGACCGGCACGGCGACACCGAACGCCGACTGGAGTCCCGCCACCAGGCGCGCGGCGAGCAGGGAGTCGCCGCCCGCCTCCAGGAAGTCGTCCGCCAGGTCGACCTTGTTCAGGCCCAGCACCTCCCGCCACAGCTCGACCAGCTTGTGCTGCCGGTCGGTGCGCGGCGGCTTCGCGGGCCGACCGCGCATGGAGCTGCGCGCCCCCGCCTTGGCCAGCGCCGCGCGGTCCACCTTGCCGGTGCCGCTCAGCGGCATCTCCTCCAGCGCGAAGAGCTGGGCGGGCAGCATGTGCTTGGCCAGGTGCTGCGCGGCGAACGAGCGCAGCTCGTCGGGCGCGAACCGGCGGCGTACGGACGGGCCCTGGGCGACGATCACGTCGAAGCCCACCGAGGCCGGCCCGCCGGAGGTGGTGAGCACCTCCGCCTCGGTGAACCCGGCGGCCGCGAGCTCCCGCTGCCACTGCTCGCGGTCCAGCAGGCAGTGCCCGGTGCGCAGATCGGTGTCCTCGAAGTTGTCGAAGCCCTGCTGAAGGCCCATGACCAGGTCGAACCACGGGTGGAAGGTGGTCTGTTCGACCAGCAGCAGCACCCCGCCGGGCGCCAGCACCGAGCGCAGGCTGTTCAGGGTGCGCCGGATCTGCCGCATGTCGTGCAGCACGCTCGCCGCGATCACCAGGTCCGCCGAGTGGTTCTCGAACCCCTGGGTCTCCGGCGGCAGATCGAGGTCGAACAGCTCGTACCGTACGAAGGGGTGGTCGGCGAAGGCGGTCTGGGCCCGGTCGGTGAAGTAGCGGGAGATGTCCGTGAAGACGTACTCGGTGCGCTCGGCCGGCAGCAGCGGAAGCAGGTGCTGGGTCAGCGAACCGTACCCGGAGCCGACCTCCAGCACGTTCAGCGGCCGGTCGGCCGGCCACTGCTCCGCCATGGCGCGTACGGCGGCGGTGGCGGCCTCGTACGTCGGGCCGAACAGCCGCGCGTAGACGCCGGGGGTGCGGTCCGAGGCGTACAGCTCGGCGGAGTGGATGCTCTGGGTGAGCACCCCGGCCAGGTCACCGGCGAGGGACAGCATCCAGTCGCTGACGTCCTCGGGGATCTCCAGGACCTCCCGCAGCACCGTGCGGGCGCGCTCCGCCAGCTCGGCGGGGAGCGCCGCGGGCAGCTCGCGCGCCACCTCCAGGCCCGTGGGCTCCACGCGCCGCAGGTACCCGCCGCTCTCCAGGGCGGCCACGGCCCGCGCGAGCCAGCGCTCGTAGCGGGGCGCGACACCGGCGCCGCGCAGGGCCGCCGGGTCGAACGGCTCACCGGGGGAGTGCGGCAGCCCGAACGAACGGAACGCGGTGGCCGCTGCGGTGAGGTACACCTCGTTGAGCATGTCCCAGGCGGTCCGCAGCTCCTCGGGGCCCGGACCCGCCGCGGGCCGGCCGGCCGTGCCGCACAGCGCGCGCCACTGGCCCCCGCTCACCTCGGAGTCGGCCCGCTCGGTCACGAAGAGCGTGTCGTCCTCCTTCGCCGGCACCACATAGCCCAGCAGGCGGGCGGCACCGCGGTCGTCGGAGGACTTCACCACCACCGCGCTGTCGACACCCGGGTGGCGGGCGAGGGTGGACTCGATCTCGCCCAGCTCGACCCGATGGCCATTGATCTTGACCTGTCCGTCCCGCCGGCCCAGGAACTCGATGGAGCCGTCCGGCAGGTAGCGGCCGAAGTCACCGGTGCGGTAGAGCCGCTCGCCGGTGCGCGGGTGCGTGAAGAAGCTCGCGGCCGTGCGCTCCTCGTCCGCCCAGTAGCCCCGGGCCAGCCCCACGCCGCCGATGTGCAGCTCGCCGGCGGTCCACACCGGGCACGGGTCGAGGCGGGAGTCCAGGACGTGGAACGTCTGATTGCGCAGCGGAGTGCCGTACGGCAGGCTCTTGGCGCCCGCCGGGACCTCGCCCACCGTGTGGGAGATCGACCAGATCGACGCCTCCGTGGCACCGCCCAGGCTGATGACCTCCGCCTCCGGCCACAGGGCACGGATCCGGTCGGGCAGGTCGACCGGGATCCAGTCGCCGCTGAGCATCACCAGCCGCAGCGCCTCGGGTATCTCGCCACCGGCCTCCAGGTGCTCCACCAGCATCTGCATCTGCGCCGGTACGGAGTTCCACACCGTCACCCCGCACTGGCCCATCATCTTGGCCCAGTGCGAGGGCTCCGAGCGCATGTCCGGATCGGGCAGCACCAGCGTCGCGCCCGCGGCGAAGGTGCCGAACAGGTCGTAGACGGACAGGTCGAAGCCCAGGTCGGCGAGGCCGAACACACGGTCCTGCGGGCCGACGGCGAACCGCTCGTTGATGTCGACGACGGTGTTGAGCGCCGCCCGGTGCTCGATCATCACGCCCTTGGGGGCGCCGGTCGAGCCCGAGGTGTAGATGACGTACGCCAGGTCCTCGGGCGCCGACGGGCCGGAGGGGTGCCGGACGCCGCTCGCCGACTCCCGCTCCCGGTCGGCGAGGACGCGCGGCACGCCGTGCGGCCACTCCAGGCCGGCGTCCAGCTCGCGGTCGGTGACGACGGCCAGCGCCTCGCCGTCCGCCAGGATCCGCTCCCGCCGCTGCGCCGGGAGCCCGGCGTTGACGGGCAGGTAGGCGCCACCGGCCATCATGACGCCGTAGGCGGCCGCGACCTGGGCCGGGCTCTTGTGCAGGGTGATGCCCACCAGCCGGTCCTTCGCACCGGCGCCGGTGTGCTCACCGACGAGGCCGGCGACGGCCCGGGCGTGATCGGCGAGCTCGCCGTAAGTCACGCTGTCCGTGCTGGTCACCACGGCGGTCCGGTCCGGGTGCCGGGCGGCCATGTCCAGGAACGGCTCGTGCAGCAGACCGGCGGGCAGGGTGCCGGTGGTGTCGTTGGCCTGCTCGCGGCCGGTCAGCTGGTGCGTGGGCAGGGCGACGCTCAGCTCCTCGCCCCACATGGCGTCGTCCGAGGCCAGCTGTTGGACCATGCCGCAGTACGTGGCGAACATGTCGTCCAGCAGGCCCTCGGGGAACAGCTCCTCCACACAGTCCCAGGTCAGGTCCAGCGACCCGGTGATGTCGACGACCTGGTGGTCGAGCCAGACCTGCGGGGTCTGGCTGACCCGGTAGGAGATGTCACCGAAGTAGCTCATGGCGCCCGACACGTCGGACGCGGTGCCCAGACCGCTGGTGAAGACCACCGGCATCGTCTCGAAGCCGCTCTGCAGACCCCGGCGGCGGCGCTCGCGCAGCGTCTGGAGGGCGCTGACGTGGCGGTGGCGCAGGTCGCGCTGGAGCTGGAGCTGCGTCGTCTCGACCCGCTCCAGGAGCGGCCGGCCACCGGCCGCGTCCACCTCCAGCAGACAGATGGAGGTGAAGTCACCGACCACCCGGCGCAGATGCGGATGGACCGACCGGTGACCCGCGCCGTCCTCGGTCAGCAGCAGCGGCAGCCGGTTGAACAGCGTCAGGTTGAGCGTGAAGCGCCGCGTGCCGCTCCACGCGGCCAGCACCTCGGAGAAGACCGTCGCCAGCACCGCGGTGGGCGTCAGGCCGCGCTCCTCGCAGCGCTCCTGGAGCCGCTTCCACTCGGCCTCCGGCAGGTGGAACTCGCGGTGCGTGAAGCGGGGTTTGTACACGCTCACCGGGGACTTGGCGAGCGGCAGGTCGGGCGGCGGCGCGAGCGTCTCGGCCCGGGACGTCCAGTACTCCAGCGCCTTCTTGTGCCGCGGCGCCTCGGAGCCCCGCTCCAGCGCCAGCGCGTAGTCGCGGAAGGTCACGTCGACCGGCGGCAGCTCCAGGTCCGGGTCCTGGCACAGCGCGCTCCACTCGCTGAACAGCAGGGTGATGCTGGCCAGGTCCACCATCAGCAGGTCGAGGCTGATGTGGATCCGGTCGTGCTCGGGAAGCCGGGTCATGCGGATGTCGAACAGCGGCCAGTCGGCGGCCGTGTAGACGTGGTGCGACATCTCCTCCCGGATGCCCAGCAGCGTGCGCTCCCTCTCGTCCTCGGACGCGGAACGCACATCGGTACATCGGATGTGGAAATCGGGCACGGTGGCCAGCACCCGCTGTTGCCCGTCCTGACCCACCACGGCCCGCAGCATGTCGTGGCGCTCGATCAGCCGGCGCCAGGCGCTCGACAGCCGGTCGGGATCGACCCGGCGCCCCTCCAACTCGAAATAGGCGTGCGGAGCGACATTTCCCAGAACGAAGTTGGAACCCCGGCCCACCCAATAGGCGTACTGGATCTCCGTCAGCGGGAACTCCTGGAAACGTGCTGCCGAGGGCCCTGCCTCGTGCGCGGTATCCGTCACGGATTCCTCTTTCATTTTCTCTCTGTACGCCGTCTACGACCTGTACGCCGTCCACGACGTGGTGTTCGGTCTCCGGCGCGCTCGGCGACGCGCCCTTACTCTGCGGCCTCTGCGGCCTCTGCGGCCTCAGCGGCGTCTCAGCGCCCGCCGCGCCCGGTCGGCCACCGCCTCGGCGGTGATGCCGTTGCGCTCCAGCAGGTGCCGTTGCCCGCCCGTACCGGCGGCGAAGGTGTCACCCACCGCCACCCGCAGCACCGGGCAGCCCGTGCCCAGCTCGGCGACCACCTCGGCGACGGCCGAGCCGAGACCGCCGGCGGCCCAGTGCTCCTCGACCGTGACCACGGCGCGGGTCGTCCGCGCCGCCACCGTCACGGCCTCGGTGTCCAGCGGCTTGACGGTGTGCATGTTGAGCACCGCCGCCTCGATGCCCTCCCCGGCCAGCTCCTCGGCGGCCGCCAGGGCCGCGAGCACCGGATAGGGGCCGGTGGCGACCAGGGTGACGTCGCCGCCCTCGCGCAGCCGCTGGGCCCGCCCGACGCGCAGCGGCTCCCCGCCCGCCGGGAGGTCCTCGGTCGCCCCGCGGCCCAGCCGCAGGTACACCGGGCCCGGGATGCCGGCGCACGCCCGTACGAGCTCCTCGGCGGACGCCGCGTCCGCCGGCACCAGCACCGTCATGTTGGGCAGCATCCGCATCACCGCCAGGTCCTCCAGCGAGTGATGCGTCGAGCCCAGGTGCCCGGCCGACAGCCCGCCGTGCGTGGCGGCGATCCGCACCGGGAGATTGTTCAGCGCGATGTCCAGCTTCACCGCCTCCACCGCCCGGGTGGAGGCGAAGGTCGCCATCGTGTTGACGAAGGGGACCCGCCCCGACCGGGCCAGCCCCGCGGCCGCGCCCATCAGGTTCTGCTCGGCGATCCCGAGGTTGATGTAGCGGTCGGCCGCGGTGCCCCAGTCCACTCCCGAGAACAGGCCCGTGTCGCTGTCCAGGCAGACCAGCCGCTCGTCCTCGGCCATCAGCCCGGCCAGGACGTCGCGGTAGACCTCCCGGTTCGGCCGCGGCGCGGCCTCGGCCGGCGCGGCCGGTGTCCCCGGCTCGGTGATCGTCACCGTCATGCGGTCGTCTCCGTTCTCCTGCCCTGGGCCCGCAACACCGCGAGCGCGCGCTTGTGCTGGCGTCCGGCCAGCCGGGCGTAATGACTGCGGGCCTGGCCCTCGACGTACGGCAGGCCCTTGCCCTTGACCGTGCTCGCCAGGACGACCGTGGGCCGCCCGGGCACCTGCGGGGCGCCGCTCAGGGCCACCCGCAGCTGCTCCGTGTCGTGCCCGTCGACCTCCAGCACCGTCCAGCCGAAGGCCCGCCAACGGTCGACCAGTGGCTCCAGGCCCACCGCGTCCTCGGTGGAGCCGGTGATCTGCAGGCCGTTGCGGTCCACGACCGCCACCAGCCGGTCCAGCCGGTGCGCGGCGGCCGCCATCGCCGCCTCCCACACCGAACCCTCCTGGAGCTCGCCGTCGCCCAGCACCACGAAGCACCGCCGGTCGCTGCCCGACAGCCGGAAGTCGAGCGCGAAGCCCACCCCCAGCGACAGGCCGTGCCCCAGCGAACCCGTCGGCATCTCCACCCCGGGCACCGCCGGGTTCGGGTGCGCCGTCAGCACGCTGTCCGGCACGCCGTACGTCGCGAGCCGCTCCTCGGGGAAGAAACCGCGCTCGGCCAGCGCCGCGTAGAGCCCGATCGCGCCATGGCCCTTGCTGAGCACCAGCAGATCCCGGTCGGGCGCCTCCGGCCGCTCCGGATCGATCCGCAGCACCGAGTGATAGAGCGTCACGAGAATGTCCGCCGCCGACATCGAGCCGCCGAGGTGGCCGCCCTCCGGATTGGCGCACATGTCCACGATCAATTCCCGTACTCTCCGCGCATGTTCGGGGAGCGTACGTCCGTCCGACGTCGCTGTCATCTCGAATTACCGTCCGTACGAGGGGCCGGCCGGCCCGGAAGGGACGGCACCAGCGAGAGCTGATGCCGGGGGCCCAGGCGCTCGCCCAGCTCCAGCAGCGCGTGGGTGAGCACATCGATGCCGCGCAGGAAGTCGCTGAGCGCGATGTGCTCGTCGTCGGCGTGATCGAGCCGGCTGTCCCCGGGGCCGTAGGTGGCCATCGGGATGTCCCACTCCGCCGCCAGGGTGTTCATGTCCGAGGTGCCGGTCTTCACCTTCATCACCGGGCGGGCCTGCTGCGCCCGGATGGCGGCGGACAGCGCCCGCACCACCGGGTCCGTACGGCTCACCCGGCACGCCGCCACCGAGTTGATGACCTCCAAGTGGCCCGGGAGCCGCTCGCCCAGGCGCGCCACCAGCGCCGGGGCGTCGTAACCCGGCGGCGTACGGATGTCGAACTCCGCCTCCGCCTCGGTCATATCACCCCGGATCGACACCAGCGTGGCCCCCGGCACGTCGAACCCGCCGTGCCCCGCCTCGGGGCCCAGCAGCTCCAGCAGCACCGGCCACGCCGCACAGGCCAGCTCGGACGCCTTGGGCACCGGGTTGCTCGGGTGCGTCGAGGCGCACTCGACCCGATAGCGCAGGTCCAGCTTGCCCTTGTAGCCGATCACGGCCGTCTGCCAGCCGCTGGGCTCACCGATGATCAGCGCGTCCGGGCGGGCATGCGTACGGCGGATGTGCACCGCGCCCCGCGACAGCGGAGTCTCCTCCTCCACCGCCCCGACCACCACGATCCGGCCGCGGAAGTCCACCGCGTCGGCGGCCGCGCAGATCATCGCCGCCAGCGGTCCCTTGGCGTCCACCGCGCCCCTGCCGTAGAGGCGGTTGCAGTCGATGCGCACGGGAATGTCGCCGGGCACGGTGTCCATGTGCCCCAGCAGCATCACCGTCGGGCCGGGCCCCCGCACGATCTCCCCGACCGCGTTGCCCGCCTCGTCCACGTACGCCGAGAACCCCATCTCCCGCATCACCCCGACCAGATGGGCGGCGAGCTTCCCCTCCCCGTAGGACGGCGAGGGGATCTGGAGCATGCTGCGCAGCAGCCCGATCGCGTACGGCTCCGAACGGGCGCCCGAGCACCCGGCGTTCTCGTGGGAAGTGTCCGTCGTCATCGCCCGGCTCCGATCGCGGCGTCCGGCGCGGGGGCGGCCGGCGCGTCGTCCAGGACCACCTCGGTGGCCCGCCCGTCGAGCGCGGCCCGCACCGGGTCACGGCGCCGCCCGTCGGCGATCAGCACCCGGCCCACCCCGCCCTGCAGCGCTTCCCGCGCGGCCACGAGCTTCAGCCCCATGCCGCCGCCCGTGAACGGCGGCGTCCCCGAGGGCGCCACCGCGCACACCGGCAGCACCGAACCCTCGTCCGCCGGGTCCGCGAGGACCCCGGGCGCACCGGTGAGCAGGATCAGCGTGCCCGCGCCCAGACCCCCCGCGACAGCGGCGGCGGCCCGGTCCGCGTCGGTGTTCACCGGGCGGCCGTCCTCGGCCATCGCGGGCGGCGAGACCACCGGCACATGGCCGCCGGCCAGCAGGGTCCGCAGCAGCGCGGCGTTCACCTCGGTGATGCGCCCGCTGTGGTCGTCCCGGATCACGATCCTGCGCCCGTCCACGACCGCCCGGTGCGCGGTCTTGCGCCGCGCCCGCAGCAGCCCGCCGTCCAGACCCGTCAGGCCCACGGCGGACACCCCGGCCGAGGCCAGCGCGGTCAGCAGCCGGGGCTTCGCCAGCCCGGCCAGCGCCAGGTGCACCACCTGGAGGGTCTCCTCGTCGGTGTACCGGGCCGACACCCCGTCGGGGGCGGTGAGGCGGCGCGGCACCACACCCATCCGGGCGGCCAGCGCCTCGATGTCGGCCGAACCGCCGTGGACCAGCACCACGGGACGCCGTTCGCGCGTCAGCCCCGCGATGTCCTCGCACACCGCCAGCGGGTCGACGGCGGCATTGCCACCGCACTTGACCACGATGGTCTCTCGCATTCTCGTCCCCTGCCTCGCTCGGTCTCGACCAATCGGTCCGGGTGGTCAGTTCGGGTGCAGGCCCAGGAATTCCAGGCCCGTCTCCTCGGGCCACCCGAAGCGCACGTTCAGGCACTGCACGGCGTTGCCCGAACCGCCCTTGACCAGGTTGTCCAGCGCTCCGACCAGGGAGGCGCGCGTACCGTCGCCGTCCACCGCGAACCCCACGTCACAGAAGTTCGAACCGGCGAGGATCTTCGGCTCGGGCAGCCGGTACGCCCCGCGCTTGTGCGCCACGATCCGTACGAACGGCTCGTCCGCGTACGCCTTGCGGTAGGCCGACCGCAGGTCCGCCTCCCGCGCGCCCTCGGCCAGCCGCACCCGGCACAGCACCTGCACGCCGCGCACCGCTTCCACACCGGTCGCCGTCATCCGCACCGGCAACCCCGTCGCCTGGGCGATCTCCGCCTCGTGCCGGTGCCGGGTCGGCGCGAAGAGCCGCATCGCGCCACTGCGCTCGGCGTGCAGGTTCGACGAGCCCGCCGACACCCCCGAACCGCTGGAGCCGGTCCGCGCGTCGATGTCCACCGACCCGTCGATCAGCCCCGCCTCGGCCAGCGGCCGCACCGTCAGGATCCCCGCGGCCGCCATGCACCCGGGCACCGAGATCCGGTCACTGGTACGCAGCTCGTCGCGGTGCCACTCGGGCAGCCCGGTGGTGAAGGAGTCCAGGAGACCGGGCGCGGAGTGCGCGGTCTCGTAGTAGTCGGCGAAGACCTCGGCATCACGCAGCCGGAAGTCGCCGGACAGGTCGATGACCGTGCCGGCCAGCTCCAGGTACTCCGCCATCCGCCCCATGGTCTGCTTGTGCGGCATGGCCAGGAACAGCACGTCGTACGAACCGGAGCGCTCCGCCAAGCGGTCGTGGGCGACGAACGACAGGTCCGTACGGCCGCGCAGGTTCGGATGCGGGCCGTCCACCCGGCGCCCGGCGAAGGTGTTGGACGAGGCCAGGACGACCTCGACACGGGGGTGGCCGATCAGCAGGCGCAGCAGCTCACCGCCGATGTATCCCGAAGCACCCGCGACCGCTACTCGAAGCATGACTGCGACCTCGCAAAAAGATGATCGACGATGCGGTCGGCCACCGGAACGTCCGGCCCGACGGCACGCTGGAAACCCGAGAACTCCACGCCGTGGTTGACCTCCAGGACGAGGAGGGCACCGTCGGTGTCCTCCACCAGGTCCACCCCGGCGATCTCGGCGTGCACACACTGAGCGGCCGAGACCGCCAGCTTGGCCAGCTCGGGCGTGAGCGGGCAGCGCTGTGTCTCGGCCCCGCGGGCCACATTGGTGCGCCAGTCGGCGCTGCGCCGGTACGTGGCGCCGAGCGCCTCGTCACCCACGACGACGACCCGGATGTCCCGGTCCGGCTTGGGGATGAGCTCCTGGACGTAGACGATGTGCGACACCGGCGACGGCAGCGCGGCGATGTACTCCATCACCGTCTCCGCCGTCTCCCGGTCCGGCAGCTTCGACACCAGCCGGCCCCAGGAGCCGGTCAGCGGCTTCACCACGGCCGGGTAGCCGATGGCGTCCAGGGCGTCCAGAGCGGCCTCGGGGGTGAGCGCGAGCGCGGTGCGGGGCGTGGGGAGTCCCGCGTCGCGCAGCGCCACCGACGTGCGGTACTTGTCACCGCACACATCGATCGCCCGGGCCGAGTTGACCACGGTCGCGCCGGCCGCCTCCAGCGCCCGGGCCGCGTACAGAGCACGCGCCTGACCTATCTCGCGGTTCAGCACGAACGGCCAGGGCGTGCCCGACTGCTGGAGCACCCGCCACAACGCCCGGCTGTCGACGAACTCATACGGCAGCCCGCGGCGTTCGAGGGCCTCCAGAACGCGCTTCTCATCGGCGCGCAGCCGCGAGGCGACGACGGCGAACGGCGCCGCGGGCGCCGGGCGCGTGGCGGCGGTCACTCGCCCCAGTCCTCTTCGACGTCGGGGGCGAGAGCGACCTGGAGAGGATCGACCGTGAGGACCTCCAGCTCGCTGGAGCAGTCCCCGCACTCGATGATCTCATTGACCTTGGGGGGTTCGGCGAGAGCCACGGAGCTCTCGCACTCGGGGCAGATGACCATTCCGCTGTTCCTTTCCGAGACCGCCCGGACCTGTCGCCCGGGCTCCGGCCTCCACCGGATCGCTGGACAGTAGATCCGCCCGACCACCGGGGCTGCGTCCATCGCGGTGATGAATGCCCTCCCGAACTCCGTTGACGGCCCCCGTCGTCGAGCACATCCTGTGTCGACACGCGTCCCCGCCGGATCGACGCCACGTCGACACCCCGTCGCTCTTTGCCGCGCCGGGCCGCCCCAGCCTTTACACCGATCGGCGGACCGTGCGTTGCTTGGCCCCGCAGCGGCCCATCGGTCGCGAGCCGGCCCGTGGAGAGCTGCGGAGCCCGATGGAATCCGTGGAGTCTGTGGAGGGAATTCTTGTGAGCGACCTCGGAGCCCGACCTGGGGGCCGGCCCGGAGACCGGCCGAAGATCCTGGCGCTGTGGAGCGCGCCGCGCAGCCGGTCCACCGCCTTCTTCCGCATGATGTGCGAGCGCGGTGACTTCCAGGTGCTGCACGAGCCGTTCTCCTACCTCGCCGAATTCGGTCAGGTCGAGGTCGAGGGCGAGACCCTCCGCACGGAGCCCGAACTCCTCGCGGCCATGCGCGACATGGCCGAACGGTCGCCGCTGTTCTTCAAGGACACCACCGACGAGCGCTACGCCGGCGTACTCGACGACCGGCGCTTCCTCACCGAGGACGCCACGCACACCTTCATCATCCGGCACCCGGCCGAGACCATCGCCTCCTACCACGCCATCAACCCCGACGTGCGACGCCACCAGATCGGCTTCGAGGCCCAGTACGAGATCTTCCAGGCGGCCTGGGAGGCGACCGGCCGAATGCCGGTGGTCATCGACGGGAACGACCTCATCGAGAAGCCGCAGGCCGTCGTCGAGGCGTATGCGCGGGCCGTCTCCATCCCCTACCTGGAGAACGCCCTCAACTGGCAGCCGGAATCGCGAAAGGAATGGCAGCCCAGCGAGCGCTGGCACTCCGACGTGAGCACCAGCAGCGGCTTCTCCGCCGAACGGCGTAAGCACGGCGTGGACGTGGCGACGCACCCCGTCCTCGGCGGCTACCTGGAGCACCACCTGCCGTTCTACGAGAAGCTCCACGCCCACAGGCTGGCCGTGTGAACACGGTGAGCGGTGCGACTGTTTGGCTCACCGGCCTGCCCAGCGCCGGCAAGACGACGATCGCGCGGGCGCTCGCGGAGCGGCTGCGCGGCGAGGGGCACCGGGTGGAGGTGCTCGACGGGGACGAGATCCGGGAGTTCCTCTCCGCCGGGCTCGGCTTCTCCCGCGAGGACCGCTCGGTGAACGTGCAGCGGATCGGCTTCGTCGCCCAACTGCTGGCCTCGCACGGAGTGAAGGTCCTCGTCCCCGTCATCGCCCCCTACGCGGACGCCCGGGAGGCGGTGCGCAAGCGCCATCAGCAGCACGGCACCGGATATGTGGAGGTGCATGTGGCGACGCCGGTGGAGGTGTGCTCGGTGCGGGATGTG
>NZ_JBVHJJ010000012.1:0-277213 GCF_055560115.1 Streptomyces sp. NPDC023527 | reverse complement strand
ATCGATGTCGCCTACCGCTACTTCGCCACCCCCCGCCGCCGCTTCATCCTCGCCGACACTCCCGGGCATGTGCAGTACACCCGCAACATGGTCACGGGTGCTTCCACGGCGCATCTGGCGGTGGTCCTGGTCGACGCCCGCAACGGTGTGGTCGAGCAGACCCGCCGCCATGCCGCCGTCGCCGCTCTTCTGCGGGTGCCGCATCTGGTGCTGGCGGTGAACAAGATGGACCTGGTCGGCTACGCGGAGCCGGTCTTCGCCGCGATCGCCGAGGAGTTCACCGCCTACGCCGCGTCGCTCGGCGCCCCCCAGGTCACGGCCATTCCGATCAGCGCCCTGGCGGGCGACAACGTCGTGGAACCCTCCGCGCACATGGACTGGTACGACGGCCCCACCATCCTCGAACACCTCGAAACCGTCCCGGTCGCCACCGACCCGGGTGGCGAGGCGGCCCGCTTCCCCGTCCAGTACGTCATCCGGCCGCAGACACCCGAATACCGGGACTACCGGGGCTACGCGGGTCAGATCGCCTCCGGCGTCCTCCGCGTCGGAGACGAGATCGCCGTGCTGCCGTCCGGCCGGACCAGCACCATCAGCGCCATCGACATGCTCGGCGAGGCGGTGGAAGAGGCGTGGGCGCCGCAGTCCGTCACCGTCCGCCTCGCGGACGACCTGGACATCTCCCGCGGCGACCTCATCGCCCCCACGACCACCGCGCCGGCCACCACCCAGGACGTCCACGCCACGGTGTGCCACGTCGCCGACCAGCCCCTGCGGCCCGGTGACCGGGTGCTGCTCAAGCACGCCACCCGCACCGTCAAGGCCGTCGTCAAGGACATCCCCTCCCGGCTGACCCTGGACGACCTCTCCCAGCACCCGGCGCCGGGTGAACTGACCGCCAACGACATCGGGCAGGTCACCGTGCGCACCGCCGAGCCGCTCGCGCTCGACCCCTACGCCCACTCGCGCCGCACCGGCTCCTTCCTCCTCATCAACCCCGCCGACGGCACCACGCTCACCGCCGGCATGGCCGGCACCGCCTTCGCCGCTTCTCTCACGAGGTGACCTCCAGCATGGCTCCTACGCCGCGCCCGCAGCGCTGGCTGCTGCGCAAGCCCAAGGGAGACGCGCCCACCCGGCTCTTCTGCTTCCCGTATTCCGGTGTCGGGGCGTCGATGTACAACCGGTGGCCCAAGCGCATCGGGCCGGCCGAGGTGTGCCTGATCCAGCTGCCCGGCCGCGAGAACCGCCTGCGCGATCCGCATTACGGTACGTACGAGCAGCTCGCCGGCACGCTCGCGGAGGCCCTGCTGCCGTATCTGGACCGGCCGTTCGCGTTCTTCGGGCACTGCGGCGGCGCGCTGCCGGGCTTCGCGACCGCCCTCCACCTCCAGGAGCACGGGCTGCCGACCCCGTCCGCCCTCTTCGTCTCCTCGCAGGTCGCCCCGCACGACGGCCCCTTCGGCCGCTTCCTCGGCATGACGGACGACGAGCTGGCCGTGGAGCTCGGTGAACTGACCCGGGCCATGGGCGGCACGCCGCACCCGGCCCTGATCGAGATGAGCCTCGGCGTGCTGAGGGCCGATGTGGACGCCAACCGCGCCTATCACCTCACCGAGCCGGTCCGGCTGCCGACCGCCGTGCACACCATCGGCTGGGACGCGGACCGGGAGATCCGGCCGGACCAGATGGGGGGCTGGGAGAAGTACGCCGAGCCCGGCCGCTTCCACCCGACCGTCCTCCAGGGGGAGCACTACGCGTTCCTCGGAGCTCCCGACCCCCTGATCGAGGTGCTCGCCGCCGGCATGGAGCGGGCGCGCGACGAGGACAAGGAGGGCAGTGCCGATGGAGCTCACGCCGACGCCTGAGCAGCGGGCCTACCGGGACGAGATCCGCGCGCTGCTCGACACCGACGAGGTGCGCGCGGAGACCGCCGCGATCCGCGGCCGCCCCGGTACCGAAGGCGGGCTCCTCGACGTCTACCGGAAGCTGGGAGCCTGCCGGCTCCTCGCTCCCAACTGGCCCGAGGAGTACGGCGGGGGCGGCCTAGGCATCGCCGAGAAGGCGATCCTCACCGAGGAGCTGATCGCCCACGGTGTACCCGACATCGCGCACACCCTCAGTATCGACATCGTCGGGCTCGCCCTCCTGCTGTACGGCACCGACCGGCAGAAACAGCGCCTGCTGCCGCCGATCGCGCGCGGCGAGAGCCTGGCCGGCGTGCTCTTCAGCGAGCCGGAGGCCGGCTCCGACCTCGGCGCGTTGCGGACCCGCGCCGAGCGGGACGGCGACGGCTGGCGGCTGTCCGGCCGGAAGGTCTACAGCGCCAAGACCCAACTGGCCGACTTCGCGCTCTGCGCCGCGAGGACCACCGAGTCCGACGTCAGGTTCCACGGCATCACCGTCTTCCTGGTGCCGCTGCGCACCCCGGGCGTGAGCGTGGAGCCGCTGTGGAACATCGGCGACGAGCGGTTCAACGAGGTGACGCTCTCCGGCATCCGCGTCACCGACGAGGACGTGCTCGGCACGGTCGACGACGGATGGCAGATCATCGGCGAGGTGCTCGGGCTGGAGCGCACCGGCATCGAGTTCCAGGCCAAGGCGCGCCGCTGGCTGGACGCCGTCCTCGACCGCGCCGCCACCGGCCCGACGGACCTCACCCCCGCCGAGGCGGACCGGCTGGTGGCCCTCGACGCCGACGTACGGGCGGCCCGGCTGCTGGCCTGGCGCTGCGTGGACGACCTCCACAGCGGCCGGAGCGACGAGGTGCGGTCGGCCATGGCCAAGTACTGGGCGGGGGAGACGGGTCGCGAGGTCGCGCTCGCCGCTTCCGAGTACGCCGGGCTCGACGCCCTGCTGGCGGGCGACGACGAGGAGAGCACGGACCACGGACTGCTGGAAGCCGCCTGCCGGGAGGCCCCCGGCCTCACCCTGGCCTCCGGGACCTCCGAAGTCATGCTCACCCTCATCGCCTCCGCCGACCTGGGACTGCTCGCCTGAGCCGTCGAAACCCCACCGAGCCGTCGAGAGAGAACAGAGAGCCCAGATCGCCATGGACGTCACACTCGCCCCGCGCCACCAGGAACTGCGCCGGCACGTCACCGAGATCCTGGACGACGAACTCGCCCCTCTCATCCGCAGGATGGCCGATCGCCCCCGCCACGGCGCCGACCCCGACAACGCCGCGATCCGCGCGATGGTCTGGCAGGCGCTGACCGAGATGGGCGCCCTGCGCCTCAACCAGTCGCCCGCCCCCGGCGACCGGCGCGGCCTGAGCGGTCTGGCGGTGCTCGCCGAGCGTCTTGGCGAGGTGCTCTACCAGGGGCCTCTGCTGGACACCGTGCTGGCCTCGGAAGCCCTGCTGCGCTGCGCCCCCGGCCCCGAGCGGGACCGTTTCCTCAAGGAGATCGCCGCCGGTACGTCCGTGGCCGCGGCGGTGCGCGACGGCGGGGTGCGCCCGTACGACGCCCCGCTCACGACCGGCGCCGCGGGGGAGACGGTCGGTGCCGAGCGCCGCTTCGTCGCCTTCGCCGCCGAGGCCGACTGGCTGCTCGTCCCCGGCCGGGCACCCGGCGGCACCTACCGTACCGCCCTGATCCGGCGCGACCACCCCAGCGTTCACCTGCGCAGACACGAGGAGCTGGGGCGCGGGGAGCTGTACGCGGTGCGGCTCACGGACACACCGGTCGCCGGCTGGCTCGACCTGGCAGGGGACGCCGAGGGCGCCTGGCAGGAGCTGATCGCGTCCGCCCGTACCCTCCAGGCCGCCTATCTCGTCGGCCTCAGCAAGGGCGCCCTGCGGCTCGGCGTCGACCACCTCAAAGAGCGCCGGCAGTTCGGCGGCGCCCTCGGTCGCCAACAGTCGCTGGCCTTCCTGCTGGCCCGACTCGCCACCCGGATCGACGCGGCGCACCTGCTCACCCGGGAGGCCGCCTGGGAGGCCGACAACGACCGGGACCACCGGCTGACCGCCGGCCAGGCCCTGGCGACGGCCGCCACCCTGGCCCGGGACGCCGGCCGGGACGTGCTGCACGTCCACGGCGCGCGCGGGATGACCGACGCCTGTGACGCGCAGCTCTTCTACCGCCGTGCGGCGGTGGAGTCCCTGGTGCTGGGCTCGCCCGCCCGCGTCCGGGCCGATGTGCTGCCGCTGCTGATGGCACGGCGCACGGCGGGCTGAGGCCCGCCCCACAGACCGAAGGCGGACGCGGAGTCCGTCATATCGCGCGGGAGCGACGGCGCATCGTCGATGCGTCACCAGACCCCGCGTCCGCCTTCGTACATCGCCGCCGGGCCTACCGGGCGCGCGAGAAGTGGTTCCACGATCTGCCGCGACACGCCTACGACGCCATCCTCCAGCAGCTCAAGGAGCGCGGGCCGTTGACCGCCACCGAACTGGGCGGCGCGAAGAACGGCGGGGAATGGTGGGACTGGAGCGACTCCAAGGTCGCCGTCGAACGCGCGCTGATGCTGGGCGACGTGGTGTGCGCCCGGCGCCGGGGCTGGAAGCGGGTGTACGACCTCGCCGGGCGCGCCGTGCCCGACCCGCTCCTGCACGACGACCTCGACGACACCGCGTGCGTGCGCCGCCTCGTCGCGCAGGCCGGGGCCGCCATGGGCGTGGCGACCCGCGCGGACCTCGCCGACTACCACCGCCTCAAGGGCACGCAGGTCGACGCCGTCGTCGAGGACTCCGGGCTGGTCCCCGTGGAGGTCGAGGGCTGGGCACAACCCGCCTGGGCCGACCCGGCCGCCCTCGCCGCCCCGCCCCGGGGCCGGCACCGCACCACACTGCTCTCGCCCTTCGACTCCTTGATCTGGGACCGGCCGCGCACCGAGCGCGTCTTCGGCTTCACCCACCGGCTGGAGGCGTACGTCCCCAAGGCCAAGCGCATACACGGCTACTTCGTCATGCCGCTCCTGACCG
Source organism: Streptomyces sp. NPDC023527 (assembly GCF_055560115.1). NCBI lineage: Bacteria > Bacillati > Actinomycetota > Actinomycetes > Kitasatosporales > Streptomycetaceae > Streptomyces > Streptomyces sp. NPDC023527. The sequence goes on along the minus strand of NZ_JBVHJJ010000012.1, from coordinate 272,286 downwards.
GTGGCCGGCTCGCGGGCCGCGTGGACCCCGCCCGCGAGGGAACCACCCTCGTCGCCCGCCAGGTGTCGATGCGGGGCCCGGGCGCCGTACGCCCCATGGCCCAGGCGCTGCGCTCGGCCGCCGACTGGGTGGGCTGCGACGACGTCCGCGTCGAACGCTGCGACGACCGGGCCCTGGCCTCGGCCCTCATGACGGAGCTCGGCCGGCTCTCCTGACCGTGCCGCCTCGCGGACGACTTATTGACGGTGCCGCCCGCACCGGACATTCCCCCCCAGCATGCCCACCGGCCCTGTGCGTCACAGAGTTGCCCCACTTATGGGTGAATTGCCGCTGTTCATGCCCGGTTCGCCCAAGCCGTACGGCATCGTGCAACCCGCTCACGCCGTGAACCGGCCCATGAACACCGGGAGGGACAAGTTGGCCGCCGAGACCACCGGAACACCCTCGGAGGAATTACGCTTCCGCTCTCCCACCCTGGCCGCCTTCGACAAGAGCCCGCTGACGGCGCGGTCGATGAGCAGGAGACTCCCGCAGCTCGTACGCAAGGCTCTGGCCCTGGCCTGGCGGGTGGACCGGCGCGCGGTGGTCGCGCTGCTCGGCTGCCAGGTGCTCTCCGGCGCCTTCGAGGCGTTCGGGCTGCTGGCCACCACCCGCACCATCACGGCCCTGATCACCTCGGGCCACATCCAGGACCGGCTCGCCGAGGCGCTGCCCTCCCTGGTGGTGCTGGCCTCCGCCGCCGGCATCCGCGCCCTGCTCGGCATCGCCGTCAGCAACATCTCCAGCCGGCTGGCCCCGCGCATCTCCCGTGAGGCGGAGATGCAGATGCTCGAAGCGGCGATCAACGCCGAACTCGCCGCCTACGACCACCCCGGGTTCAACGACAAGCGCGAGGCGGCGGACCGGGGCGCGGACGTCGCCCAGGACCTGCTCACCGAATCGCAGGACCTCATCGCCTGCCTCGCCTCCCTCGTCGCCGCCGCCGGCGTCGTCACGCTCCTGCACCCGGTGCTGCTGCCCCTGCTCCTGCTGGCCACGCTCCCGCAGGGCATCGCCAGTGTGAAGGGCGCGCGCGTCCACTACCTCACCTCCCGAGCCCTCAGCGCCGACCGCCGGGTGCTGAGCCACCTCCGCTGGCACGCCACCGACAAGATCTTCGCCGACCAGCTGCGCTCCGGCACGATGGCCGGTTTCCTCCTCGGCCGCTACCGCACGATCGGCGACCGCATCGACAGCGCGACCGACCGGGCCGTCCACCAGGGCGCGCGGTACGCACTGCTCGGCTCGCTCGCCGGAGGGGCCGCCTCCGGGCTCGTATGGGCGGCGTTGGCCCTGCTCCTCGGCACGGGCCACATGTCGGTCGCCTCGGCCGGCACGGCGGTCTTCGCCCTGCGCACGGTCGGCTCGTCCCTGCGCGGCATGGTGGGCTACGGCAGCCGGCTGTTCCGCACCGGCCTGTATCTGGACGACTGGGCGGAGTTCATCGACGAGGCCGGCGGCCACCGGATGCGGCGCGGCACCAAGGCGCCCGAAGCGCCCCTGGCCGTCCGGGCCGAGGCGCTGACCTACCGCTACCCCGGGGCCGACCGCCCCGCCCTGGAGAAGGTCAACCTCCAGGTGCGGCGCGGTGAAGTCCTGGCGCTGGTGGGGGAGAACGGCTCCGGGAAGACCACGCTCAGCAAGCTCCTGGCCGGCCTGTACCTCCCCACCGAGGGCGCCGTCACCTGGGACGACGCGGACATCGGCGACTTCGAGCCACAGGCGCTGTGGCGGCAGACCGCCGTCGTGCCCCAGGACTTCGCGCACTGGCCGCTGTCCGCCCGGGAGAACATCACCCTCGGCCAGTCGCAGCACGGCGGTGACGACGCCGTCATGCGGGCCGCCGCCCACGCGGGCGCCGACGAGGTCGTCGACGGCCTCCGCAGCGGCCTCGACACACTCCTGGCCCGCGAGTGGTTCGGCGGGGTGGACCTGTCCGGAGGGCAGTGGCAGCGCGTCGCCATCGCCCGCGCCTTCTACCGGCAGGCCGGGCTGCTCGTCATGGACGAACCCACCAGCGCCCTCGACGCCCGCGCCGAGCACCGCATCTTCACGGGCCTGCGCGAGGCCGCCCGGGACCGGGCCGTCGTCCTGGTCACCCACCGGCTGGCGAACGTCGCCGTCGCGGACCGCATCCTCGTCCTCGACCACGGCCGCGTCATCCAGGAGGGCACGTTCGGCGAACTCACCGCGGCCGAAGGGCTGTTCCGGGAACTGTGGCTGCTGCAGAACGACCGGGGCGTCCCGGGGGAATCGCCGGGCACGGCGGCGGACGAGTTTACGTCCTGTGCCGCAGTGGCAAGCTCCACGCGACGGCCGGAACACAATCCGCCGACGCGGCCCGCTTGACCGGCATACACGCACGCCGGGCGCGGAACCAGGACAGGCGCGCAATCACGACCGCCGCCCCGGGGCGTGGGCCGGAGAGTCAGGAGAGGCGTCATGGCGCTGAGCCAGGTCGAGATCGTGGCCGTCGACGAGGGTGAGGCATTCTGGGACGACAGGTCGGCTCTCCTGGCCGGCCTGCGGGAGAACCCGCCACGGGTGCCCGCCCACTTCGGGTACGACGCGCGCGGATCGGATCTGTTCGAGCTGATCACCGAGTTGCCCGGTTACTACCTCACCCGGGTCGAGTACGGGCTGCTCCAGGACAACGCCGGCGAGATCGCCGACCTGATCGGGTGCGAGCGGATCGCGGAACTGGGCAGCGGGAGCGCGAAGAAGACCCGCGTGCTGCTGGCGGCCTGCGCAGACCGTCGCCCGACCTCCTACCTCCCGATCGACGTCAGCCGCGAGATGCTCGAAAGCAGCGGGCACGGTCTGACCGCCGGACTGCCCGGCCTGCGGGTGCGGGGGCTGTGGGGCCGGTATCAGGCGGGCCTGGCCTGGCTGCGCGACAGCGAGCCCGAGCCCGTGGTGGTGGCCTTCCTCGGGAGCAACCTGGGCAACACCACGCCGGAGGAGCGCGACGGCCTGCTGTCCGAGATCGTGGGCACGCTCCGCCCCGGCGACGGCTTCCTGGTGTCGGTCGACCTCCGCAAGCCGGCCCGGGTACTGGAAGCCTGTTACAACGACCCGCCCGACCGGTCCGCCTTCACCCAGTTCCGGCTCAACCACCTGCACCACCTCAACCGGCGCTTCAAAGGCGACTTCGACCCCCGGTACTTCCAGGCGCGGGCACACTACGACTCCGACACCTCCACCGTCGAGGCGCGCCTCTACGCGACCGAGGACCACTCCGTCGCGCTCCGCGAGCTGGGCGTCGAGCTGGAGCTACGGCGCGGTGACTCGCTCAACGTCGGCCTGTCCCACAAGTTCGACCGTGAGCGGTTCGTGGCCGACGTCCGCGCGCGCGGCATGGACCTGCGCGCGCAGTGGATCGACGAGGTGTGGCAGTACGGCATCTTCCTCTTCCGGCGCTCGCCCGACCGTGGTGACGCCGCCGATGCGAACTGACATGGACGAGCTCGCGTCCCGCACCTCACGGGGTGCGCTGTGTGGCTGCTGAGGCCCCCAGGGGTCTACCGGCCTCAGACGGACACCTGGTTGCTGGCTCAGGCTCTGCGCGACTCCGGGATCCCCTCCGGCGCGCGGGTGATGGACATGTGCACCGGTACCGGCGCGTTGGCCATCGCCGCGGTCGGCGTGGGGGCGGCCCACGTCACGGCTGTCGACATCTCGCGCCGTGCCACGCTGGCGACCCGGTTCAACGCCCGGGTCCGCGGGCTCCCGGTACGGGTCGAGCGCCGCGACGCGCTGACCTTCCCCGCCCGTCGGCAGTTCGACGTGATCCTCGCCAACCCGCCGTACGTACCCTCCGCGCGGCGGGAGCTCCCGCGGAGCGGGAAGAGCAGGGCCTGGGACGCGGCCCGGGACGGCCGGGCCGTGCTGGACCCCCTGTGCGCCAGGGTGCCCGAGATGCTCTCCAGCGGCGGAATGCTGCTGCTCGTCCACTCCGCCGTGTGCGGCGTGGAGACCACCGTGGACCTGCTGCACCAGGGCGGGCTGAAGGCCGCGGTGGTGGTGCGGGAGACGGTGCCCTTCGGCCCGGTCATGAGGCACCGGATCGCGCTGCTGGAGGAACAGGGCCTCATAGAGGCAGGACAACGGCACGAGGAACTGGTGGTGATCCGTGGTGACCGGCGCGACCCCGAACCGTGACGTGGAACCGGACCGGCGGCGGGACCCGGCCGTCGGCCCGACCGACCGGCACCGCAGGCGGGTCACCGTGGTCCCCGGCGGCCCCCTGCTCGTCGAAGGACCGGTCGAGGTGGTGACCGGCGACGGCAGGGTCGTCGTCTCCGATCGGTTCATGACCGCTCTGTGCGTATGCCAGCGCAGCCGACGGCAGCCGTTCTGCGACACCAGCCACCGCCGACGCGTTCGCCAGGACCCCGAGGACCGGGCCGAGGGATCAGGCTCCGACTGAGTGCTCCGGCAGAGGGCGACGCAGCGATGTCGTGCCGCCGCGCCAGGCGGTGAGCAGATGGTCGGCCAGCCTGCCCTCCAGCAGCTCGGTGGCCGCGATGCCGAACACCACGTCACCGGCGAGCCGGGGTTCCCGGCGGAGCAGGTCACCGACGACGTCGCGACGCAACACCTGTTCGTGCACGGCGTCGGCCTCGATGTGTTCGGTGAAGAAGAGCGTGCACTCCGGCCCCGCGCCCAGCCGCTCCAGCGCCTGGGCGATCCGCTGCGCACTGGAGGCGGTGGTGATCTCGGCGGCCGCGAAGTGACCGACCATGGCGCCGCGCAGCCTGCGGTGCAGCCCGAACATCGACATCAGGTTCACCGTCGCGATCGCGGGCGCGGGCACGTCGTCCACGTAGTGCTGGTACTCCGAGGACAGCCCGGCGCCCACCATGAGGTCGGCGAACAGCCGGGAGTGCGCGCGCTCGGCGCGCCCGCCACCGAACTCGTCGAACTCGACCGCCACCAGGGACGCCTTGGCCTGCCCCTGAAGACGAGGGATGACCCAGGCGTGCGGGTCGGCCTCCTTGAGGTGGTACACCGAGCGGTGCGCGATGTATTCGCGCACCTGCCCCCAGTGGGCGGAGTCCCGGAGGTAGTGCGAGACCCCGGCCCCGGGCACCGGCTCGACCAGCAACGCGTCCAGCGCGGCGGTGACATCGTCGTCGCCGCCGGTGTCGGAGCGCAGGGCGGCCAGGAACACACGCTCCATCGCGGCCCGCAGCCGAAGCAGCTCCGGATCCCACTCCCACAGCGGATCGACCCCGTCGAAGCCTCGGTAGTGCAGCTCGTAGCAGGTGTGCAGGGCGAGCGTCAGGTCCTCGCCGTACGGATCGACGTGCTCCACGTCGGGCAGCGGCAGCGGCTCCGACGAGGGGCGGCGCGCCAGCGCGGTGACCACGACGGCCGACAGAGGTCCGCGGGGGATCGGCAGGATGTGGGTGAGGGGCTGGGCGTCTCCGGTGGTAGCGATGGGGGTCATCGGCCCTCCGACTCGATCGAACCGCGTGGATGCCATGCCCACGGGCGATGGATTCATCATCGCCCACCGCGGTTCCGCGCCGCCAGAGTCGGCCGGGCGCACCGGCGGGGTCGAACGCGGCGCCGATCCCGTCACCGCCGTGCCGCCGCGGAAGCCCGCGGTGGCACGGCTGCGGCCCGTCAGACCTCCAGCTCGGCCTCTATCCGCTTGAGCTGGTGGCGCGCCATCGCCAGGTTGGCCCGCTTGCCGTCCAGGACGAGGTAGAGGAACAGGCCCTTGCCGCCCCGGCCGGTCAACAGCCTGATCAGGTGGTACTGCGTGTTGAGCGTGATGAGGATGTCCTCGATGCTGTCCTGGAGGCTGAGCATCTCCATCGCCCGCAGCTTGGCCCGCACCACATCGGTGTTGGCGGCGGCCGCGACGTTCAGGTCGAGGGCCTGCGTCCCGCCGAGCGTCCCGAGCGCCATGCCGCTGCTGTAGTCGACGAGCGCCACCCCGATGGCTCCCTCGATCGCCGTCATCGCGTCCTGGAGAGCCGCTTCGGTGTTCGCCATGAGAATCCCGCTTTCGTCGTCAAAGTGGCAATGATGTAAAGGGAAATGAGGTCATGAGAGGTGGCGAGGCCGGTGGGCTCAGGCTTGCTGCCGGCGCTCCAGCGCGTCGGCGACGAGCTCGGCGACGCGGGTGCCGGCCCGACGGGCCTCCAGATTCAGCCGGCCCACATTGGCGTCCCCCGTCGCCAGCAGCGTCAGCACGCAGGACGGCCCGGCCGCGTACGTGGCCACGTACCCCCGCTCGCCGCGGACGAGCAGTTCGCGGAAGCCGCCGTGGCCCACGGCGTCGGTCAGCCGCGAGCCCACCCCCAGCGCCGCCGCGGTCAGCGCGGCGACCCCGTCGGGTTCCATGTCGGTGACATGGTGTGCGATCACCAGCCCGTCCGTGCTCGCCACCAGCGCGCCCGTCAGATGCGGGACGCGCACCCGTAACCCCTGGAGCTCGGCGAGCACCTCGGGCATGGCGGTCATCGACTGTCTCCTTCCGGTGAGTTGTCTCAGGGCGCGCCTCATCATGGGAATCGGCGGGTCCGGCAGGCGTACGGGCGGATGCGGGGCACGGTCACAGGGCCTCCAAGGCGTCACGGATCCTGAAGAGCAGGGAGATCTCCGGGGCGTCACGGATCGCGGGCCTCGCACCCGGCGCCGGCGCGGGCGCCGGTCCGGGGGCGCGGATCAGCCCCAGGGCGGCCAGCCGTCGTACGTCCAGGAGGGTGGCGAAGGCCGAGCGGCCCAGCGCCCGGGCGATCTGCACGGGTGTGCGGGTGCCGTCGGCCGCCCCCAGCACCGCCCGCCGGCCGCGGGACGGGTCCGCGCCCCGCTCCCACCGACGGGCCGCGTCCGGTACGGGCACGACCGGCGCGGCGTCCACCTCCGCGCTCGGCCAGGCCCGCTCCAGCAGGTCACGACGGCGGCGCACCTCCCGCCGCACGGCCGCGACCGGCACGGGCCGCACCGGGCCGAGCCAGTGCCGGGCCTCGCGCAGGAACCGCTCGGGAGGGCGCTCGTCCGCCTCCAGCGGGCACAGGACGAAGTAGGCGGCGTCGAACAGGGCGCTGAGGTGGCACAGTTCCAGCTCGCCCTGGCTGAGCCGGCCGTGTTCGACGAGGAAGTCCCCGGCCCGGTAGCCCGGGCCGCCCCGGGAGACGGCCTCCTCCCAGGTCTCCGCCGACAGCCGGCCGCCCGCGGTCAGCCGCCGGCCCACGTCCGGCGCGGCCGGGCTCTCCGCGTGCACCACGGCGCCGTCCGCGAGATACAGCGCGCCGACCGGTCCGTGCAGCGCCCCGGTGGCCCGCTCGTCGGCCAGCCGGACCAGCGCGGTGTCCTCGGCGGACGACGGCTGCGGAATCGATTCCTCGGCATCCGAGGCACCGGACGTCACGACAGGACCAGCTCGGCGGTCAGATCCTTGAGACGGAAGCGCGCCACGGCCAGATTGGCCTCGGCGCGGTCGAGCCAGAGATAGAGGAAGACGCTGCTGTCGAACGCCGTCTCCACGAAGCGGATGAGGTGGTAGCTGCCGCGCGCGGTGACGATGAGGTCCTCGACGGGGCCGGTGTCCTCCGCCGCCCGGGCGAACGCGCTGCTCTCGAAGACGAGCCGGGCCAGCTCGGCGGCCTCCGCCGACGCCGTCTCATGGTCGCGGTTCGGTCCGTCGCCCGCCGCGCCCAGCGTCAGACCGCTGGTCCAGTCCACCAGGCTGGCCCCCCGGACCCCGGGGATCGCCATGGCCTCTGATAAGCACGCGTCGATACCGGACACTCGGACCTCTCACTCGTACAGACGACTACTCGTACAGGCGCTGTTCGTACGGACACCGGCCGCCCCGCGGCGGCCACCAACGGCAGGGACGGCTGCGACGGAAGGTAATCGAAAACGGAACCCGATGAGACCGTTTTGGCAATTTCACTCGGCATAGGAGCCGGGTGTGGCAGGGGGGCCCACAGCCGTGGTCCGTTGGAGGGAACGAGGCCGCCGCCTGCGGCGCCGGGGCGCAGGGCCGCCCGCAGACTGGGCGCCACGGAAGAGAGGTGATGCTCGATGGAGACGACGGTCACCGAGATCGCGCCGGACATCTATCGGCTGTCCACGTACATCAGCGACGCGGACTTCATGTTCAACCAGTTCCTCGTCGACGCGGAGGAACCGCTGCTGTTCCACTGCGGACTGCGGGCGCTGTTCCCGCTCGTCTCGGAGGCCGTGGCACGCGTGACGCCGGTGGAGAACCTCCGCTGGATCACCTTCGGCCATGTCGAGGCCGACGAGTGCGGCTCGCTCAACCACTGGCTCACCGCCGCCCCGCGGGCCGCGGTCGCGCATGGCGCGATGGGCTGCCTGGTGTCGGTCAACGACCTGGCCGACCGTCCGCCGCGCCCGCTCGACGACGGCGAGGTGCTCGACCTCGGGGGCAAGCGGGTGCGCCGCCTGGAGACGCCGCACGTGCCGCACGGCTGGGACGCCGGGCTGATGTACGAGGAGACGACGGGCACGCTCCTGTGCGGCGACCTCTTCACCGCCATCGGCGACGCGCCGGCCCTGACCGAGTCCGAGATCGTAAGTCCGGCGCTGGCCGCCGAGGACGTCTTCCACGCCTCGTGCCTGACGGCCGACACCGCCCCCACCATGCGCCGGCTCGCCGACCTCGACCCGACCACCCTGGGGCTGATGCACGGCCCGTCCTACGCGGGCGACTGCGGCCAGGCGCTGCGCGACCTGGCCGCGGCGTACGAGACCCGGTTCACCGACTCGCTGCGGCAATGACCTCCGCGAGCGGGCGCGGCGCGGCGTCGGACTTGGGGGCCTGTTGCGGCGATCAACCCGCGTGTTCCGGCCGGTGGCCGTGACCCCTTCCGAGCCGGGCGAGGGTGACCGTGGTGGGACCGGATGCCGCGGTGAGGCCCTTGGGTGTCAGACAGGCGCCGACGCTGGAGGCCACCAGCGTGACCTCGGTGACGACGGTGGCTCCCTTGAACTTCCCCGCCTTGATGGCACCCGTGCTGACGGTGACGATGGAGACGGTGCTGCGCTGCGAGTCGGCAGCCGTGTAGACCCGGCCTTCGTTCTCCAGGCCGAACGGGCCGAGGCCGACCAGGGACCGGGTCAAGTGCGCCCCTTCGACCCGTACTTCCATGACGTCGGGGCAGGCATCGAGGACGGCCGTGCCCAGTCGGTGGAAGGTGTGCTGACTCGACCGGCTGGTGTGCTCGGCGAACGCTTCGGACACCGCTCGGCGCGCGCGGCTCCGGCAGTCCCCATAGTCGGCGGGGCGCTTCCGCTGCCACCGGCAGGTCCGGCCCCCTACGGCGCGCCGCCGGGCACCGACCCCCGTACGATCCGCTCCCACCGGAGGTGCACCGTGTTCAGGCCCGGCACCGCGCGGTCGGCCATGAAGCACGCCGCCGACGTGCCCCGGTACGTCAGCATCAGCACCCCCAGGGGACTGCCCTCCGGCAGACAGCCCATCGGCTCCACCGCGACGACGGGATCCCCGCCCAGCTGGAGGTCGTGCCGGGCCACCAGTCCCGAGACGCCCACCACCGCGTGCCCCGGCCCGGCCAGGGTCCGGGTGAGGCCGCGCAGCGCCCACCCGGGCAGGCGCGGCATGACGGCGGCGCGGCGCAGGGCCTCGCGGTCGCGGCGGGACTTCAGCGGGGCCGTGGCCCGGACCGCGCCTTCCAGCTGCCGCGCCAGGGGCACGTCCCCGCCCGGCAGCGTCAGCCGGACCATGACCGTCCGGTTGCCCGGCGCGCCGGCCTCGCCGGGGCGCCGGACGTTCGCCGGCATGACCAGCTCCAGCTCCGGAGAACGGTACGCCGCGGGCCAGTAGGTGGCCGCCCAGTCCTGCAACGTATGGGCGAGCGTGGCGAGATAGGCGTCGTTGGAGGAGCCGCCACCGGTGGCGGCGACCTCGCGCAGGAACCGCGTCGGGACCCGCGCCCAGCGGAAGGTGCGCCGGGCCGACAGCGGATGCCGGGCGGACTGCCACACGCCCGTACGGCGGGTCGCGCGCGCCGCGGTGGCCAGCGCCCGCAGGCGGTCGCGGACGGTCGGCGCCGGGGCGCCGAGCAGACCGGGCAGGACGGCGGACGACTGCTCCTCGGGCACGCCGTGCGGGGTGAACAGGGTCTCCAGCGTGTGCAGCATGCCCGCGCCGTCCTGCACGGCGTGGTGCACGAGATAGAGCACGGCGTACGTCCCGGGCGCGTGCCCGTGCAGCAGCCAGACGCGCCAGTGCGGCGCGCCCTCGGGGAGCGGGTCCCGCAGGAGCCGCTGCACGGCCTCCTCCAGGTGCTCGTACCCCGGCGGCAGCGGATGGTCCACGACGTGCGTGGCCGGATCGAGCCGCCGGGCGGCGGCCCACCGGGTGTCGGCGTCGGCGAGGTAGTGCGTCAGGGCCGGTAACGCGGACAGCCGTTCGAGGATGTGATCGCGCAGGTGTGCCCTGCTCGGGGCGTCCCCCGCGAGGCGCAGCAGCGCCCCGATGCGTAAGCGGGCATCGGGGTGGTGGACGGGAAAGGCGCGCATCGCCCGGTCCGTCAGGGACGGGGCGGCGGGGTGGAGCGGTGCGCCGGCGGGGAAGGTCATCGGCGGACGCCCCTGGTTCCGGACGGTCGTCCGGCGGCCTCGGCTCCGAGTCGGTCAGCGGTGACGGGCATGGGTGGAAGGTAACCCTCCGAACCGGATGGAAACAGATCGTTTCCGGCCGGGACGATCTCGCTCCGGACCCTGGCCGCGCCGCCCCGGCCATGACAACCTGGGGCGCCCGGACGGCACAACACCCCTCAATCCGACGGCTGGTTGGGAAGGACGAGGACACATGGACGCACTGACCGGACCGCCGCACGCACCGGATCTCCAGGATCCCGGCGACACCGCCGACCGGACGCCGCTGCCCCTGCGCATACGAGTCAACGGGCAGTCCCACGAGCTGCTCGTCGACCCCCGCACCACACTCCTGGACCTGCTCCGCGAACACCTCGGCCTCACCGGCACCAAGGTCGGCTGCAACCACGGCGCCTGCGGCGCCTGCACCGTCCACCTCGACGGACGCCGCGTGCTCTCCTGCCTGACCCTGGCGGTCACCACGCGGGACCGCGACGTCGTCACCATCGAGGGCCTCGGCGCCGACGGCTCGCTCCACCCCATGCAGCGCGCCTTCGTCGACCACGACGCCCTCCAGTGCGGATACTGCACCCCCGGCCAGATCATGGCCGCCGTCGCGTGCGTACGCGAGGGCCACGCCGGCTCCGACGCGGAGATCCGCGAGTACATGAGCGGCAACCTCTGCCGCTGCGCGGCCTACCCCAACATCGTCGCCGCGATCGCCTCGACGGGCACCGCCGCCGAGGGGATCTAGCCGTGCGGCCCTTCGTCTACAGCCGCGTCCACTCCCTGGACGAGGCCGTACGAGCCGCCGGCGAGCCCGGCGCGGTCGTCCTCGCCGGTGGCACCACCCTCGTCGACCTGATGCGGCTGGAGGTCATGCGGCCCCGGCGCCTCGTCGACATCGCCGGGCTCGGCGAACTCCGCGCCTTCGACACCCGCGGCCCCCTCCTGCGCTTCGGCGCGCTCGCCAACATGGCCGACGTCGCCGAGGACCCGACCCTCGCCCGCGACCACCCCGCCCTCACCGAGAGCCTGCGCCAAGCCGCCTCCCAGCAGCTGCGCAACGTCGCCACACTCGGCGGCAACATCCTCCAGCGCACCCGCTGCGCCTACTTCCGCGACGGCGTCTCGCCCTGCAACAAACGGGCGCCCGGCACCGGATGCGCCGCGCTGACCGGCGTCAACCGCGAACACGCCGTGCTGGGGGCCACGGACGCCTGCGCCGCGGTCTACCCGGGGGACTGGGGCGTCGCCCTCGCCGCCTTCGACAGCGAGGTCGAGCTGATCTCCCCGCAAGGGCGCCGCACCCTGCCCTTCGAGGACCTGCACCGCGTCCACGGCGACCGCCCCGACGTCGAAACGGTTCTGCGCCCCGGTGAGATCGTCACCGCCATCACCGTGCGCGCCACCCCCGCCGGCCGCCGCTCCACCTACCTCAAGGTGCGCGACCGCGCGAGCTACGCCTTCGCCGTCGCGTCCGCCGCCGTCGCCCTGGAGATGGCGGGCACGACGGTGGTCGGCGCCCGCGTCGCCGTCGGCGGCGTCGCCACCCGTCCCTGGCGCAGCCGCGAGGCCGAGGCCGAGCTGACCGGCCGGCCGCTGACGGAGACCACCGCCCGCCGCGCCGGGCAGGCGGCCTTCGCGCAGGCCCGCGCCCTGAGCGGGAACGCCGCCAAACTCCGCCTGGGGCCGCGCACCGTCGCCGAAGCCGTCTTGATCGCGAGCCGGAAGGGACAGGAGTCGTGACCGACACCGTCGGAGCGCCGGTGGTGCGCGCGGACGCCCTCGCCAAGGTCACCGGCGCCGCGCGCTACGCCGCGGACACCCCGGAGCCGCACCTCGCGCACGCCGCGCTGGTGACGTCCGCCGTCGCCCGCGGCCGCCTCACCCGCCTCGACACCGCCGCCGCCGAGGCCGTACCCGGCGTACGGCTCGTCCTCACCCACCGCAGCCCCGAGGCCGCCCTGCCGCCCGGCGGCTTCCTGACCGCAGGCGAGCCGTTCCAGTCGAGCGTCAACCCCCTGGGCTCCGACGAGATCCACTACGCGGGCCAGGTCATCGCCCTCGTCGTCGCCGACTCGGTCGAGGCCGCCGAGGAGGCCGCGCACCGCGTCGAGGCCGACTACGACACCTTGCCCGCCCACGCCACGCTGGACGGGGCGATGGACGGCGCCCGCGCGCAGGACCCCCTGTCGATCACGACCGGCGACACGGAAGCGGCCCTGCGCGCCGCACCTGTGGTCATCGAGGCCGAATACACCACCCCGGCGATGCACCACAACCCGATCGAGCTCTACGCCACCACGGCCGTCTGGCGGGACGACGCGCTGACCGTGCACCTCCCCACCCAATGGGTCCGCGGCACCCGCGCCGCGATGGCCTCGATGTTCGCGATGCCCGTCGATCGCATACGGGTCCTCAGCCCCTACGTCGGCGGCGGCTTCGGCGCCAAGGCGAGCGTGCTGTGGCACACGGTCCTGGTCGCGGCCGCCGCCCGGCGCCTGGACCGGCCGGTGAAACTGCTCGTACCCCGCGAGCAGATGTTCACCGTCGGCTCCTTCCGCCCGCAGACGCGGCAGCGCATCCGGCTCGGCGCCGACCGCGACGGGCGGCTGCTCGGCTACGAACACCACGGCTGGGGCCAGAACTCCCGGGCCGACACCCTCGCCCTGCCGGGCACCGACCTCACCACACGCCTCTACGCCCACCCCAGCATCAGCACCCGCGAGCACGTGGTGCCCACGGACGTGAACACCCCCGGCTTCATGCGCGCGCCGGCCGAGTTCCCCGCCGTCTTCGCGCTGGAGAGCGCCATGGACGAACTCGCCGTCGCCCTGGACATCGACCCCGTCGAGCTGCGCCTGCGCAACGAGCCCGAGCGCGACCCGGTCACCGGACTGCCCTTCAGCAGCCGTTCGATGGTGGCCTGCTACCGGCGCGGCGCCGAGCTGTTCGGCTGGTCGCGGCGCGACGCCCGGCCCGGCTCGATGCGCGACCGCGAGGGCCGGCTCATCGGCTGGGGGTGCGCGGCCTCCGGTTACCCCGTCCTACGGGCGCCGTCCCGGGCCCGCGTCCGGCTCACCGCCGACGGCCGCGCGACGGTCCTGGTCGCCGCGCACGACCTCGGTACGGGCGCGTACACGGTGCTGGCGCAGATCGCCGCGCGGGAACTCGGCCTGCCCGCCGACGGGGTGACGGTGCGGCTCGGCGACAGCGACCTGCCCACCGGGCCGATGTCGGCGGGCTCCCTGACCACGGCGTCCGCGGGCTCCGCCGTACGACTGGCGGCCCGGGCGGCGGGGGAGCGGCTGCGGGCCATGGCGGAGAGCCGGGGGCGTACGGCCGAGTGGGCCTGGGCCCACCTGCCCGGTGGCTCCCTGGAGGCCGAAGGGCACTGGGCGCCCCCGGAGCTCGACGCGGAGACGGCCCGCCGAGGGCTGGCCGCCGACTTCGGCGGCTTCGTCCAGGCGGGGGCGGTCAGCGCCACGCACGCGATGTTCAGCCACGGCGCGCAGTTCGTGGAGGTGCTGGTCGACCCCGGCACCCGCCGGATCCGGCTGGGTCGGATGGTCGGCGTCTTCGCCTGCGGGCAGATCATCAACCCCCGTACCGCGCACGGCCAATTGTCGGGCGGCATGATCTGGGGCGCCGGGCACGCCCTGCTGGAGGAGACGGCCGTCGACCGCGGCCGGGCCCGCTTCACCAACACCGACCTCGGCGGCTACCACATCGCCTGCAACGCCGACATCGGCGAGGTGACCGTGGAGACGGTCGACGAGCACGACGAGGTGGTCAACCCGCTCGGCGCCAAGGGCGTGGGCGAGCTCGGCATCGTCGGCACCGCCGCCGCGATCGCCAACGCCGTGCACCACGCGACGGGCATCCGGGTGCGCAAGACCCCCATCCTGATGGACGACGTACTGCCGCCCGGATCGTGGTGAGCGGACGGGGCCGTCCCCTTGGAGCCAGCGGATCGCGCCCGGCGAGCCGGTGCCGGGGGCGGCCCCGCCCCGGCCGTCAGCGCGACTGACGGTCGTCCATGACGGGCTTGGTCAGCGGACCGCCCGCCGACCCGGTGTTGACGACCCCCGCCGGTTCCAGCAGCAGGACGGCGGTCTCCTCCTCGGCCACCGGGCAGTGCTCCACGCCGCGCGGCACGACGAACAGCTCGCCCGGCCCGAGCGTGACCTCGCTGCCACCCTCGCCCTCGCCGTCGCGGAGCCGGATGGTCAGCCGGCCGCTGATGACCAGGAACAGCTCATCGGTGTCCTCATGGCTGTGCCAGACGAACTCGCCCAGCAGCTTGGCGAGTTTGACCTCGTAGTCGTTGAGGTCGGCGACCTTCCGCTGCGCCCAGTGGTCGTGGAAGGTCGCGAGGCGCTCGGCCACATTCACGGGCTGAACGGGGCGAGAGGGCTGGGTGGGTCGAGTGGGGGTGGTCATGGTGTGGATGCCTCCTGGAAAGCCGGGCCGTATGACGCCGTCGCGCCCGCCGGTGTCAGGAGTCTGCCGAGGGCGGTCACTTCCGGTCTTGTACGTTCCTTGCATGATCGGAGTCCTTGCATGACCGAAGATCGCCCCTGTACGGAAGAGCGACCCCGTACGCGGATCGAAGCCTGGCGGCCCGCGGTCCCCGGTATCGCCGAGGTCTTCCACGCGCGGTTCGTCGACCACGCCTATCCCGCCCACACCCACGACACCTGGGCGCTGATGATCATCGATGACGGCTCGGTGGAGTTCGCCCTCGACCGTCACCGCCACGGCGCCACCGGCGCGGGAGTCGCCCTGCTGCCGCCCGGCGTCTCCCACGACGGCAGAACCGTCACCGACGCGGGCTTCCGCAAGCGCGTCCTCTACCTCGACACCACCGTCCTCCCCGAGCGGCTCGCGGGCCCCGCGGTCGGCGTGCCCGTCTTCTGCGACCGTCTCCTGCGCCACCGCGTCCATCAGTTGCACACCGCCCTCGCCCATGACGGCGATGCCTTCGAGGCCGAATCCCGGCTCTCCTTCATCGGCGAGCGTCTCCGGGTCCACCTCGCCGCCCTCCGCCCCGGCACACCGGGGCGTGAGGCGGGACGGCTGGCGGCGGAGCTGCGGGACCTGCTGGACGCGCGCGTACGCGAGGGCCTCACGCTCCAGGAGGCGGCCGGGGTCCTGTGCGCCCACCCGACCCATCTCATCCGCTGTTTCCAGCAGTTGTACGGGCTCCCGCCGCACGCCTATCTGACGGGCAGACGCGTCGACCGGGCGCGCGGCCTCCTGCTCGCGGGCCACCGCCCCGCCGACGTCGCCACCGCCGTGGGGTTCTACGACCAGGCGCATCTGAACCGGCACTTCACCCGGCACGTGGGCACCACCCCCGCCCGTTACGCGGCCCTCGCGCGGGGTCGTGCGACGGGCTGCGGACGGCTGACGCGACAAGCGTCGGCCGCCACTCTTTCGGGGGAACCGATCGCCGCCGGGGAACCGCGCGGCAAGGGCGGGGCGTCGGGTTAACTCCCCTGTTCCCAGGGGAGATCGGGTGCATCCGCGTGGGTACGCGGCGGCTCGTACCCCGCCGCGCGCCCCAGCCCGGCGCCGGCCCGCCGGGCGCGGGCATATGCCGGGTCCACTCAAGCCGCGTGACCTTGCCCCACCGGCCACGCGCCACTGCTACCGTCGCGCGGCATGGAGCAGCTCTTCAGCCAGGATGAACTCGCCCTTATCACGGCGGCCGCGGAGGAGGCGGGCATGCCACCGCGGGACTGGGTCCGCGGTGTCGTCCTCCAATACCTCTCCGAGGATCCCGAGGACCTCTACGAGGACGCGCGGGCCACCGTCGACCCCCGGGCCGCCGACGGCCGCGCACCCTACCGGCCGGACCTGGAGCACGCCCTCTGGCCGATGACCTCGCACCGCCGGTCGGGCCGCACCATGCTCGAGGTGCACCACGCGGGGTGCTGGGTACCGAAGGGGGACGAGGAGGCCATGACCACCGCCCAGGCCCGCGAGCAGCTCCTCGCGGGGAACGCCCGGCCGTGCGACGCCTGTCTGCCCGAACGGTTCCTCACCCCCTCGGTGTAGGCGGCCGCGCGGGTGGCCGCGCCGCACCGGGCGCGGTCGGCCAGGGTGTCCCGCCCGCGGGATTTCCCCGGCCGGCCCGCGACTCCTGATTCCGCGCGAGCAATTCGGCTCGTGTTCGGAGGGAGTTTATGAAAGGGGCGCCGCGCGCCTCGGAGCCCGTACCTCCACATTCGGCCATTCCATTGACCGGCCGACGCGCCGGTTCCCGGTCGCGGGGGAGTGGCCTCGGTCAGGAGTGCTGGGCGAAAGTGTCGCGAGAGCACTGTGGGACCCCTGCTGTTTCCGGCCAGTCACACATGTCGGGGCTCTGTCAATTTTGCGGTCCGTTCGGGCGTGTTCCATGATTGTGAGCGTGCGTCAGTTGCGACGCCGGAGCGATATGACCCCACCCCGTGTGGGTCATTGAGCTTTCAACAGGCAACGGCGAGTGCTGTCCCTCGCCATCCGGAATACTTTCTCACTCTCGTGTATAGGCAAGGCCTCATGCCCGTCCAACAGCTATCGGACCTCATACGTTTCGCCCGTCGGCAGTCACCCTTCTACGCGAATCTCTACGCTTCCCTGACGCCGGACGCGGACCGCCTCGCGGACCTTCCCGTCGTCGACCAAGGGGAGTTCTGGGCGGCGAACACTCTCCAGGACAATCAGGTGCTGACCGCGCCGCTCACCGAAGCGGCCGTATTCAAGACGGGCGGCACCACGGGGGCGCCGAAATTCTCCCCTTACACCCGCGAGGAATGGCGGGAGTTCACCACCGCCTTCGGCCAGGGACTGGTCGAGGCGGGACTCAGGCCCGGCCACCGGGTGGCGGACCTGTTCTACGCCGGAGAGCTGTACGCCAGCTTCCTCTTCATCCTCGACTCGCTCGCCAACGCCCCGGTCGAGAACGTCCGGCTGCCCATCGGCGGCGGCGCCCCGCTGGAGTCGACGATCCCCACGCTCCAGGACTTCGCCGCCCAGGTCGTCGCCGGCACCCCGACCACCCTGTGCCGCCTCGCCGAGCACCTGATCGCCCAGGACCTGCGGCTGCCCGAGGTGGAACTGCTGTTCTTCGGCGGCGAGGCGCTCTTCGCCGACCAGCGACGCCTGCTGGCCGCCGCCTTCCCCAACGCCGAACCGCGCTCCCTCGGCTACGCCAGCGTCGACGCCGGCCTGCTCGGCTGCCCGGTGCCCGGCCCCGACCCCCGCGTGCACCGCGCGTTCACCCCGCACTCCGTCGTCGAGATCCTCGACGAGACCACCGGTGAACCCGTCCTCGAAGCCGGCCGGCCCGGCCGCGTCGTGGTCACCAGCCTCTTCCGCAAGCTCATGCCCGTCATCCGCTACCCGGCCGGCGACCGCGCCGAGTGGACGGACCCCGAGGCGGGCCACTTCCGCATCCTCGGCCGCGCCGAGGAAGGGGTGCGCGTCGGCCCCGTGTCGCTGTACTCCCAGGACGCCCAGGCGGCCGTCGAGGAGGCGGACACCGAGGGCCGCGTCATGGGCATGCAGCTCGTGGTGCGCCGCTGGGAGGGGCGCGACGGGCTGGTGCTGCGCCTGGCCACCGCCCCCGGCGACGACGACCCGGCCGGCCTGGAGGTCCTCGCCAAGGAGATCGTCACCGGTCTGTACACGGCCCGGCCGCTGTACCCCGACAGCATGGCCGCCGGCTATGTGCACCCCCTGGAAGTGGAGTGGGTGCGCCACCGCGACCTCTCCGTCAACTCCCGCTCCGGCAAGCTCGTCCGCGTGATCGACGAGAGGCCGACCGCATGACCACCCCGACAGCGAGCCGCAGACCGCCGCTCGTCCTGCGCAACCGCGCCTTCGGGACCGTATGGCTGAGCCAGGTCCTCACCCAGGCCGCCGTGCGGATGTTCCAGGTCGGCGTCTCCTGGTGGCTCGTCGCCTACGCCGTCAGCGGCGGCAACGGCCTCGCCTCCGGCCTGTTCATGGCCGTCAGCACGCTGCCCGCCGTGGCCCTGGCGCCCGTCGTGGCCCGCGCCATCGCCCGCTTCGCCCACCGCTCCCTGCTGCGCGGCGCGGCCGGCGGCGCCGCCGTCGTCGCGAGCGCGCTGGCCGGCTGGGCCTACGCGAGCGACCTGCCGCTCGCGACCGCCTATGCCGCGACGCTCGCCCTGGCCACCTGCCAGGCGTTCTTCGACCCCTGCCTGACCACCTCCGTGCCCGAACTCGTCGACGACGAGGACATCGAGGCCGCGACCGGCTTCGAGCTGTCCACCCAGTCGCTCGCGAGCCTCGGCGGCGCCCTCCTCGGCGCCCTGATCGTCGACCGCGCCGGAGTCGCCGGCCTCGCGGTCGGCTGCGCGGCCGCCTATGTGACGGCCGCGGCGCTCCTGGCGACCGTACGGTTCCGCCCGGCCGCGCCCGAAGCCGCCGGTGACGAGGCGGGCGCCGGGTCCGGGCGGCGGACGCTGCGGCAGGTCCTCGCCGGGCTGCCCTTCGTCCGGAAGATCCTGATCAGCTTCACCGCCGCCAACCTCTTCACCACCGCGGTCTTCGTCGTCATCCCGCTCTACACCAAGTCGGAGCTCCACGCCGGCGGCGGCACCGTCGCCCTCCTGGAGGCCTCGCTCGGCGCGGGCACGCTGATCGGCTCCTTCAGCGGCGCCAAGGTCCCCGGCCGGCCCACCGTCGTCGGCTCCCTCTGCCTCGCCGCGATGGCGCTCGCGCTCGGCGTCCCCGGGATCGTCGCCGAACGGCCCGTCATCGCCGGCGGCCTGGTCGTCGCCGGGTGGTGCGTCGGTGTGATCGGCGTCCGCTTCGTGGCACTGTTCCAGCGGCTGGTCCCCGCCGCCGACAAGCCCGCGTTCTTCGCCGTCATGCAGGCCGTCCTCGGCGCGACCTTCCCCGTCGCCTCGCTGCTCTTCGGCCTGCTGGGCGACCACCTGCCCGTACGGACGCTGTGCCTGATCCAGGCGGCCGGACTCGTACCGGCGGCCTGCGCGCTGGCCCTGCTGCGCGACCACGGACGCAAGGACGCCGTGGCGGAGACCGGGGTCGCCCCCGGCGCGGTGCCGACCTCTGACGCCCCGTCCGCCCCCGACGCCGAGCTCGTCACCGAGGCCGCGGGAGGCGGGCGATGAGCGTCGTCATCGAGCGCGCCACCACCGCCGACATAGCCGATCTGCGGCAGCTCTACTACGCCGTCTACGGTCCGCACTACCCCACCTCGCTGGGCACCGACCCCGCCGAGATGGCCCGTCTCATCCAGGACCCGGACACCCTCTGGCTCGTCGCCCGCTGCCCCGACACCGAGGGCCTCGCCGGCTCGGCCGCCGTGCACAGCGAGCCCGGCAGCCGCGTCGGCCGGCTCGAAGGGCTCGCGGTCCACCCCGACCGGCGCGGCTCCGGCCTCGCCGGGCTGCTGACGCGGGCCCTGTGCGCGGGAACCCTCGACGCCGGGCGCGTCGACTCCGTCTACGCCACGGTCCGTACGGTCAGCGCCGGTCCCCAGCGCGTCGTCGCCCGCAACGGCTTCCGCCCCGTGGGCATCCTGCCCAACGCCGTCGACGTCAGCAGCCGCGAAAGCCTCGCACTCTACGCGCGTTACTCGCCCGGTGTACTGGACCGGCGCGTCCCGGTCGCCGAGGTGCCCGAGGTACTGGCCCCGCTCCTGCGCACCGTCGAGGGCAGCCTGGGCATCAGCTACGCCGACACCCTGACCACCGCGCCCCGCCCGGCCCCGGCCGGGCCCACGGCGGCGCGGCTGGAGATGATCGAGGCGCCCGCGTTCGTCCGCCGCCGCTTCCAGGAGCGCTTCCCCGACGCCGACCGCTGGTTCTATCCGCTGCACACCCCGAACATCCTGCTGACGCCCGACGACGGCGGGTTCGAGGTGTACGCCTACCTCAACCGCACCGGCGGATACTGCGCCCTGGTCACCGCCCACCCCGACCCCGCGATCGCCGCGGGCTGGCTGGAGCCGGTCACCCGGACGCTCACCCGCGCCGGCGCGGGCTACGTCGAGGCGCTCGTCCCCCTCGACCACCACGGCGCGCTCTCCGCCTTCGCCGCGCAGGGCTTCATCGCCGGTGCCCTCTACCCCGCGATGCGCCGGGACGGCGACGGCTTCCACGACTACGTGGTGATGTCCCGGACCACCGAACACATCGACTTCCGCGGCGTGGTCGTCGACGCACCGCTCCAGCCCTTCCTCGATTCCTATGTGTCGGCCTGGGCGTCGACGTATCTGCCCTCACGTGAGGTTGCCTCATGACCCCCGTAAGTCCCCTGAACCCCCATCTCGCCCCCGTCGACGTCCCCGACGCGGCCGCCCTCGCCCGGGTGCAGCGGCTCTGCGACCTGACCGACCCCTACTCCTCCGGCCCCGCCGAGGAGGAGCTGTTCACCGCCGCGATGGCGGAGGTCAACGCCTGGCACCGCGACCGGTCCCCGTTCTTCCGGAACCTGTACGACAGCGAGCGGCCGGCCACGCCCTACGACGCCCCGCTCATCCACGCGAACTTCTTCAAGCGCCATGAAGTGCTGTCCATCCCCACGGACGACGTCGACCTGCACCTGACCTCCTCCGGCACCACTGGCCAGAAGTCGCAGATGTTCTTCGACCGCTGGACCATCCGCTCCGCGCAGCGCATGGTCGCCCGCATCTTCGAGCGCAACGGCTGGATCACCCCCGAGCAGGAGGTCAACTACCTCCTCTACAGCTATGAGCCCGCCCGCGACCTGAAGCTGGGCACCTCGTTCACCGACAACTACCTGTGCGACTTCGCGCCCGCGCGGCAGGTCGAGTACGCGCTGCGCGACACCGGCAACGGCCACGAGTTCGACCCCTTCGGCTGCGTCGCCGCACTGCGCCGCTTCGCCGAGGACGACGCGCCCGTACGCATCCTCGGCTTCCCCGCCTTCCTGTGGTTCACCCTGGAGCGGATGAGCGCCATGGGCCTGCCGCCCCTGCGGCTCCCGGAGGGCTCCCTGATCATCCTCGGCGGCGGCTGGAAGGGACACACCGACCGGCAGATCGGCAAGCACGAGCTGTACGCCCGCGTCACCGAGCAGCTCGGCATCCCCTCCGAGCGGATCCGCGACACCTTCGGCTCCGTCGAGCACTGCATCCCCTACATCGAGTGCGCGCACCACAACCTCCACGCGCCCGTCTGGTCCCGCGTCTTCATCCGCTCGACGCGCACCCTCGAAGCCCTTCCGTACGGCGAGCGGGGTTACCTGCACCTGGTGTCCCCGTACATCACGTCCGTACCGGCGCAGAGCGTCGTCATGGGTGACCTGGCCTCGCTCCACCCGGGCGAGGAGTGCGGCTGCGAACTGGACACCCCGTGGTTCACGATCCACGGCCGGGCCGGGGTCAGCCGCAACCGCAACTGCGCCGTGGCCGCCGCCGAACTGATGAAGGGAATGTCATGACCGAGGCAGAGATCTCGACGAACCACCACTACTGGCAGGGCGCCTTCATCGGCGACGAGGAAGCCGCCCGCCGCCTGGCCACGCTGCCCGCCGCCGTCGAGGCCGCCCTCGCCGCGCCGCTGGCCACCGAGACGCTCCTGGCCGCCTGCGACGCGCTCGCGACCGCCCTGCGCGACCCGGAGCACCCGGCCACCCGGCGGCTGGGCCACCACCTCCCCGCCGGCGAGGACGCGGCCGTCCTCGGCGAACTGGCCGCCTTCCTCAGCCGCGAGGAGCTCACCCGCAAGCTCCGCCGCGAGCTGGGCGGCACGGCGCCGCAGCGGCTCACCCGCCCCGACGCCAAGGAGACCGTCTACGAGGCGTGGGCCCCGGTCGGCCTCGTCGCCCACATAGCCCCCGGCAACGCCGCCACCGTCGCCCCGCTCAGCGTCGTCGAGGGACTCCTCGCCGGCAACGTCAACGTCCTCAAGACCAGCGGCGCCGACACCCTCCTCGCCCAGCACCTGCTCGCCGAACTGGCCGCGCTGGACACCACCGGAGCCATCGCCGAGCGCGTCGTCGTGCTGCGCTTCCCCTCCTCCCGCGAGGAGTGGCTGAAGCTCATGTGCGCCCCCGCCGACGCCGTCGCGGTGTGGGGCGGCGAGGCCGCCGTCGAGGGCGTGGCCGCCCATGTGCCGCCCGGCTGCCGCCTGGTGGAGTGGGGACACAAGATCTCCTTCGCCTACCTCACCCAGGACGCCTGGCACGACGCGGACACGCTGACCGCGCTCGCCGAGGACGTCTGCCGCTACGAGCAGCAGGCCTGCTCCAGCCCCCAGGTCGTCTACCTCGACACCGAGGACACCGACGAGGTCTTCGCCTTCGCCGAGCGGTTCGCCACGGCGCTGGCCGCCGTGCCCCCGGCGCCCGTGACGGAGGAGCCGAGCCCCGCCGAGGAGGCCGAGCTCACCACCACCGAGATGATCGCCCGCCTGGAGGAACACCTCGGGCTCACCCGCGTCCTGACCGCCCCCGACGGCTCCTGGCGCGTCCTCGCCGACACCCGGCCGGCGCTCACCGCCTCCCCGCTGCACCGCAGCGTGTGGATCAAGCCGCTGCCCCGCAAGCGCCTGATCCCCACCCTGCGGCCCATGCGCCGCTACCTCCAGACGGCCGCCGTCGGGGGCAGCCGCACCGACATCGCGGAGCTCTCCGGCACGGTGCTGGCCGCCGGCGCCACCCGGGTCACGCCCGTCGGCGCCATGACCGCCGGCTACTCCGGCGAACCGCACGACGGCGTCTACGCCCTCCAGCGCTACAGCCGCCGCGTCGCCGTCCAGGCCGACGAGCGCTTCACCACCACCGCCTGCCTCGACGACCTCGCCCGGCCGGTCGCCTTCCCGCCGCCCACCGGGCCGCTGCGCGACAAGGCCGACGTCCAGGAGCTCAACCGCCACGTGGACCGGCGGGACGCCGAGCTGTACTTCCGCAGCGGCGGCAGCACCGGCGCGCCCGCCCTGTCCCTCTTCAGCTACGACGACTACGACGTCCAGATGCACGCCGCCGCCCGCGGCCTGCTGGCCGCCGGCTACGACCCGGCGCGCGACCGCACCGCCAACCTCTTCTACTGCGGCGGCATGTACGGCAGCTTCATCAGCTTCTTCTCCATCCTGGAGCGCCTGGGCGGCGTCCAGATGCCGATGGCCGCCGGCCCCGACCACCGCGCCACGGCCGAGATGCTGGTGGCGTACGAGGTCGACACCCTCTTCGGCATGCCCTCCTACCTGTGGCAGCTCCTGCACGAGGAAGCGGACCTGCTGCGCTCGTACGGCGGCATCCGCAAGATCTTCTACGGTGGCGAGCACTTCACCGCCGAGCAGCGCCGCACCCTGGAGCGGAACTTCGGCATCGAGGTCGTCCACTCCATCACCTACGGCAGCACCGACCTCGGCCCGCTCGGCTACCAGTGCGCGGAGAGCGACGGCAGCGTCCACCACCTCCACGCCGACCTGCACACCCTGGAGATCCTGGACGTCGAGTCCGACCGCCCGGTCGAACCGGGGGAGACGGGCCGACTGGTGTTCACCACCCACGCCCGGCGCGGCCAGGACCTCGGCCGCTACGTCATCGGCGACCTCGGCCGCGCCCTGCCCGGGCGCTGTGCCTGTGGCAGTCATGCCCCGCGCTTCGAGCTGCTGGGACGGCTCGGCGACGTGATGCGCGTGGCGACGTACTTCCTCAACCACCGCCGGTTCACGGCCATCGCGCAGGAACGCCTCCGCTACAGCGGCGAGATCCAGATCCTGCTGGCCAACGGCGGCCCCCGCGAAGAGCTGACCGTCCGCGTGGAACGCGCGGCGGGCGTTCCGGCGGAGCGGGCGCGGGATGCCTTCCTGGCCGACTACCCGGAGCTGCGCACGGCGGTGGAGGAGCGCCTCCTCGACCTCACCGTCGAGGCCGTCGACGGCGCCGCGCTGGAACGCACCCCGACGAGCGGCAAGCTGCGGACGGTGGTGGACACCAGAAGCTGACCCCGGGCGCCCCCGGCGGTCAGGCGCGCTTCACGACTGCCGGGGCGCGTTCGCCGACCCGACCGGGGCGCCGCCGCTGGTGCCCTGCGCGAGCCGCGGCCGCGTTCGCGCCCTGCGCGAACGCCGCCGCACGGCCGGCCGACTTCGCGGGCGCGAGCTGTCAGCGGACGAACTCCAGGGCCACCGGCATCACCAGCGTCGTGAAGCTGCCCTGGTCCGCCGAGCGCACCACGACCGGGGCGGTCGGCGTCGCGATCTCCAGCAGCACATCGGGACCGACGCTCGTCTCCAGCACGGGCACCAGCACGGCCGGGTCGAAGCCGATCCGCGGCGGCCGCCCGTCCTGGCAGATCGCGGGCAGTGCCGTCGCGTCGTCCGCGTCGTGCGCGGCGACGGCCACACCGTCGTCGGAGAAGGTCAGGGTGACGGCCGCCGTCTCACCGAGCCCCTCGACCACGTCGCGCAGCGCCGACCGGCCGACGATCACCCGGTGCTCGGGCGGAGCCATCGCGGCGAGCACCTCGCGGTACATGGGGAACTCCCCGTCGAACGTCACCGGCGCCCGCTCCCCGGACGCGCCGCGCACCCGGAACCCGTCCGCGTCGATCTCCAGGGTGACGTCGGCGGACCGCGCCGCCCACCGCCCCAGCTCCACCAGCTCGGCGGCCTCCACCAGCACCCTGGCGGGCGCCCCTGTCAGCGCGAGCGGCTTCAGCACCCGCACCGACAGCCGGTAGCGGTCGGTCGCCACCAGCCGCACCTCACCCTCGTCGATCTCGACGAGCACACAGCCCAGCACCGGATACTCCGGGTCGGACGCCGCGGCCGGCACCACCTGCCGTACGGCGCTGGCCAGTTCCACACCACCGAGCCGCGCCCGCGTCGTGCCGGCGGACCGCCCACCCGCGAACCCGCGCAGCACCGCCGCGATCGCGGCCTGCGCCGCCTCCGTCTGATCCCGCACCGTCCCCAGATGCCGCTCCAGCAACTCCCGCCCCACCTCCTCGGGCCCGTCCAGCACCACGGCGATCTCGGCCAGCGGCAACCCCGTCTCCCGCAGACTCCGCAGCAGCCGCGCGCGCTCCTCCTGCTCCGGGCTGTAGAAGCGGTATCCGGTGACGCCGTCGACCCGAGCGGGCCGCAGGATCCGGCAGTCGTCGTAGAAACGGAGGGCGGACGGCGCGAGGCCGACACGCCGCGCGAAGGCACTGATGTTCAGCAGCTGTGTGGTGTCACTCATGGCCGCGATTCTGGACGTTAAGCCAGCTTGAAGGTCAACTTCGAGGCGGGACCGCCCTCCGGCGGCGGGTCCCGCGACCCGGGAAACGCCGATGCGGCGGCAGCCGGCAGCCGTTACCGTCAGAGCCGTTTCGTCCGTATCGAATCGCGGGGGAGGGACGCATGCCGGTCGGAGAGCCGCGCTTGTTCGAAATCCGGATCCACGGGTGCGCGAACCACGAAGAGGCGCTCCCGCTCCAGGAGCCGGTCGCACGGGCGCTGTGTCCGGACCCTGAGCACGACGGTCCGTGCGACGTGCCGTGGGGCTTCGGCGTCGAGGGCGGCGACGGGACGGCGGTGCTCGTCCTGGGTGTCTACACCTCCGGCGAACGGGCCGCGGAGGTGGCCGACCGGGTGCGTGCCGTCGTGGGCGGGGCGCACCCGGTCGTACTGAGCGAGGGCGGCGGCGAGGGGTTCGAGGAGCTGGCGACGCAGTACAGGATCGAGAACGGGCCCCGGCGGACCTGAGCCCGGCTCACGCCCGCCCGGGGCCCGGCCCGGGGCCCAGCCCGGGCCGGGGTCGCCGACCGTCAATGGCCGGCGGCCCTCGAAAGGCTCGCCTCCTGCGCGTCGATCAGCTCGTCCCAATGCTCCCGCGTCCATGCGCAGGCCGTGTCCAGCGGGCCCAGCAGACCCCGGCCGAGCGGGGTCAGGGCGTATTCGACGCGGCGCTCCGTTCCCTCGTACTCCTCCCGTACGACGAAACCGTCCCGTTCCAGCCCACGCAGTGACTGGGTCAGCGACTTGGCCGTGACGCCGCGCAGGGGAACCTTGAGCTCCGAGAACCGGCGCGGGCCGTCCTGCAGACAGCGCAGGATCAGCGTGGCCCACTTGTCGCCCACGCGGAACGGCACCAGAGGGGAGGGGCAGACGGGGTCGAACATCTCGGGGTCCAGCGGAGCTCTTTCGGCCTGCGACGTCGTCATGATCTACACCGTAGATCGGTATCCGATCGGAAACCAGCCCTCGGGCTACGCTCCCGATCATGGAAACGAAGAGCAGCAGGATCATCGTGTTCGGGGCGGGCGGCCGGGTCGGCCAGGCGGTTGTGGCGGAGGCCCGACGGCGGGGCCACGAGGTCACGGCGGCCGGGCGGGCCGACGGTGAGGTGACGGACCCGGCGGCCGTGGCGCGGCTCGCGGCCGGGCACGACGCGGCGATCGCCGCCGTGTACGATCCCGATGCGCGCCCCGGTGAGTTCTTCCCCACCGTCGCCCGCGCCCTCGCGGAAGGGCTCCCGGCGGCCGGAGTGAAGCGGCTGGTGTCGGTCGGGCTGGCGTCCGTACTGCCCACCGCGTCCGGGACCTTGCTGATGGACACCCCCGGGTACCCGCAGGAGTGGCGGGAGTTCTACGTCGGCCATGGCGCCGGCACCGATGCTCTGCGGGCGGCCGCGCCCGAGGCGCTGGACTGGGTGGTACTGAGCCCGGCGGGGGACTTCGACCATGAGGGCGAGTCCACGGGCGGATACGCGCTCGCCCCCGCCACCGCCGACAGCCGGATCACGACCGCTGACTTCGCCCGTGCCCTGCTGGACGAGGTCGAGGTCCCCACCCTGCACCGGACGCACAACGGAGTATCCGCCGCATGAACGACGTGATCCACGACAACCCGACCCCCTGGATCGCCGACCACATCCGTCGCTTCGAGGAGACCGGCGGCCGCCCCCGCCCAGGAGTGGCCGACCTGCTCCTCACCACCCGGGGCCGCAAGTCCGGCCTGCTGCGCCGCACGGCGCTGGCGTACGTCCGGGACGGGGACGCGTATGTCCTGACGGCGTCCAACGGGGGTGCGGACCGCCATCCGGCCTGGTACCTGAACCTGTTGGCCACCCCGGAGGTCACCCTCCAGGTCGACGCGGCCACCTTCACCGCGACGGCCCGGCCGGCCACGGCGGCCGAGTCGGCCCGCCTGTGGCCGATGGTGGTGGCCGCGATGCCCTCGTACGCGGCCTACCGCACCGCGACGACCCGGGAGATCCCCCTGGTCCTGGTCACCCCCGTGGGGCGCACGGACTGAGCGCGTCCCTATCCACCGGATGCCGCCGTGCGGCCCCTGGGACCCCAGGGGCTTCCGGCCGCTCCGTACGGGCCTCGGACCTGTCGGGATCACGCGTGAGCGTGATCGACCGGACATCTCCGGACCGGCCGGTCGTGTCCGCCGGTGCCGGGAGCCGATCCGGGCGGGCGGTCGCCGCTCGGGGCGCGCTTTACCGCGGCCCGGTCCGCGCGTCCGGGTCAGCCGCGACCGGCGCCGTCTTCCCCGTACACTGAGGTCGTGTCGGGCAGGCCCCTGCTCCGCCCGGCCACCTGTGTTCCACCCCTCCGCGGCCCGACCGGAAGGTCCGGCCACCCGGATGTCAGCCGGCCCGGGAGACGGGCACGGACCCGGACCGGTCGCACACGCGGCCGGACGCTCGGTGAACAGGTAGCGACGCCCGGCCGGTCCGGCCCTCGGCTCGCACGCAGATATCCCCTTCGCGGGGACCCGCTCGCTCTCACGCGTCACCGCCGGTGACCCGGTCCCCGCGCCGCCGTGCACCCGTACCGCGTCGACGAGGCCGGCAACCGACCGGTCGACATGCTCCCCGGCCCCACCGGGCCTTGGTCATCAACGCGGTTCCGGTCACCGTCACCCTCGCCGTCAGGCCGGGCCACGCGCGGTGCGCCATCGGCCGCCTCCGAGGGGACATCATGAAACTGAGCGCACTGCTCGACGGCCACGACCACCACCTTCTCCAGGGCGACCCGGAAACCCCGATCACCGCCGGAATGACCTTCGACGCCCACCGGGTGACGCCCGGCGCGCTCTACATCGCGGTCCCCGGCCACGAGGACGGCGGCCCCGGACTCGCCGGGCCGGCGCTGGCACGCGGAGCCGTGGCCGTCCTGACCGAGGACGACACCCCGCCGCCACCGGCCGGCCCGCCCGGGCGCGCATGCGTCGTACGGGTGGCGGACGTGCGGGCGGCCACCGCGCTCGCCGCCTCCCGCTATTACGGACATCCCGGCCGCGCCATGGACGTCGTGGCGATCACGGGCACCAACGGCAAGACGTCCGTCTCGTGCATGGTCGAGTCCGCCCTGCGGATCGCCGAAGGCGCGAAGGTGGGTGTCATCGGCACCTCCGGCAGCCGGATCGGCGGGCATTCGATCCCGATGCCGCGTTCGGCGCTCAGCACCCCGCAGTCGCCGGACCTCCACTACCTCCTGGGCCACATGCGCGACCGGGGCGTGCGGAGCGTGGTCCTGGAGGCCACCTCCATGGGCCTGCTGGAGCGCCGCCTGGATCATGTGCCCATCGACATCGGCGTCTTCACCAACCTGACCCAGGACCACCTCGACGACCACGGCACCATGGAGAACTACAAGAACGCCAAGCTGAGCCTCTTCAGGGGACTGAGCGGCCGCGCGGTGGTCAACGCCGACGACCCCGTCGGTGCCGGGATCCACGCCCTGATGCCCGGCGCCGTCACCACCTACGGCCTGGACGCACCGGCCGACTTCCGGGCGACCGACCTCTTCGTCGACGCCGTCGGCACCCGCTTCACGCTCCACCACGACGGCCGCAAATACCCCGCGGCCATCCCCGTCCCGGGCCGCTTCTCGGTCGCCAACGCGCTGGCCACCCTCGCGGCCTGCCACCTGCTCGGCCACGACCTGTCGGCGCTCGTCGACGCACTCGACCGGATGCCGGCCATCCCCGGCCGGTTCGAGCGCTACACCACCCCGCGGGGCACACGCGTGATCGTGGACTACGCGCACTCCCCGGATTCCCTGGAGAAGGTCCTCACCACCATCCGCGGCTTCGCGACCGGGCGGATCATCACCGTCTTCGGCTGCGGCGGCGACCGGGACGTCACCAAGCGCGCGCCCATGGGCCGGATCGCCGGGGACCGTTCCGACCTGTGCTTCCTCACCTCGGACAACCCGCGCGACGAGGACCCCGAGGCCATCCTGGACCAGATCGCCCCCGGCCTCGCCGCCACCGGGACCCCCTTCCACCGCGTGGCCGACCGCCGGACGGCGATCCTCTCCGCGCTGTCCGCCGCACGGCCCGAGGACATCGTGCTGGTGGCGGGGAAGGGCAGCGAGCCCCATCAGATCGTCGGGGAACGGCTCATCCCCTTCGACGACATGGCCGTGGTCCGCGCACTGGCCGCCCGATAGCGCGTCCCGTCGTCCGTGACCGCTCGCCACGGACGACGGTGAGGGAAGGCCGTACGGACCCTCGTCAGCCGACCGTGAGCGCCTCCGCGGCCGGTGACCGCAGCAGCGCCGCCAGCCGGGTGGCCGACGTGCCGAGACCGCCCGGCGCACCGAGCGGCGGTGCCTTGGGGGCGTTGTGGCGCAGCAGGTCGGCCTCGGCGTAGCGGCGGCAGCCCCGGTGCCAGGTGAGGATCCCGGACATCCAGTTCTTGAGCTCCTCCGCGTAGGCCTCCAGCGTCGCCCGCGCCTTCTCGTCGAGACCGAAGTCCTCGAAGAGCGCGGGCAGCTGGACGGCGACGACGTGCTGGAACTCCCGCATCCGTGACGCCATCAGATCGGCGACGATGCCGAGTGCCTCGGTCGTACCGCAGTCGAAGAAGTTCCGCACCACCAGGACGGCGTTGTGGACCTCGCCCTCGAACTGGATCTCCTTCTGGAAGGAGAAGATGTCGTTCATCAGGCAGGCGTAGTCCTGCGCGGCGCTCTCCATGGCCTTGACCGGCCGCGTCTGGTAGATCTCGCGCGGCACGGAGTTGCCGTGGCCGATCCGGGACAGGCTCATCGTGAGGTCCGAGCCGAAGGTCTGGCGGCGCATCTCGATGTAGTCGACGGGCTCGGGGATGCGGTTCTCCTTCTGGTTCGCCAGCTCCCACAGCCAGCTCTCCAGCATGGCCTCGACGGCGGCGCGGAACGCCCGGCGGTCGTCGGTCCCCATCGGTCCGGCCGTGCGCGGCCACAGCTCCGCCAGGCCGCGCTCCAGCGCCGTCAGCGCGGGCGGCATGGCGGCGAGGTCCAACGGCATGCAGGCCAGCAGGCGTTCGTGGTACGCCTTGGCGGCGCTCAGGTCCGGCGTGCGGCCGAAGACGACGGGATAGTAGTCGTCGGCGTACGTGCCCCAGGTCAGCCAGTCCGTGGTCAGGTCGAGCCCCTCCGGTGTCGCGTCCGGGTGGATACCGGCGGCGCACAGCGGGAGATCGATGTCCTTGAGCTTCTCCTCGTCCCAGATGCCGGAGCCGGGGAGGCCCGGCACGGCGTCCAGGATCCCCGTGCGGTGGCTCCACTCGACGTTGTGCCGCCGCGAGGCGTCCAGGTGGGGGCTCAGCCGCGTCTCGTACGGCATGGGGAAGTCGGGGTGGGGGAGCGCGCCGACCACCTCGAAGGGCACATGAGTGTGGCTCCGGAGCCTGGCGGGGGCCGTCTCCACCAGCGAGGCCACCAGCCGGGCCGCCGAGGTGCCCAGCCCCGACGGGCCGCCCAGCAGGCTGCGCGCCACCGACGCGGGCGCGTCCGCCGCCCGCTCGGCCGCGCCGTTCATGTACCGGCTGGAGCGCATGTGCCATTCGTGGCCGCCGGACTGCCAGTCCTGGAGCCCCTTGACGTAGGCGACGACATCGGCGCAGGCCGACAGGTCGAGGCCGTGCTCCAGGAGAAGCGGTTCGACCTCGGTGAGAGCCGTGTGCTCGAACTGCTGGAGCCGCGAGGTGAGCAGGTCGTTGACGGCGTCGGCCGCCTGCTGGGTGCCGACGCCCAGGAACTTCTCCAGCACCAGCACCGCGTTGGCCAGCTCACCCTCGTTCTGCGTCTCGCGCTGGTACGAGAAGAGGTCGTTGCGCAGGTGCACCCCGTCGGCGAAGGTGTCCTTCAGGACGCGCATCGGCCGGGTCGCCGCGATGGCGGCGGGCACCTCCGCGCCCACCGCGTGCTCCACGAGGTTCGCGGACCACGGCGCGCCGCCGACCTTGCGGCGCATCTCGATGTACTCGACGGGGTTGGACACCCGGCCTTCGTTGATATTGGCCAGCTCCCACAGCGACTCCTCCAGGAGATGCCGGGTGCTCTCCTTGAAGCGGCGCCGCCAGTCGAGCGACATCACCGGGACCGTACGGGCCCACAGGTCGGCCAGGCCCGCCTCGACCTGGTTGGTCGGCTCGGGTGAGGTGTCCTCGGGGTCGATCGGCATGAACGCGGGCAGCCGGTCGAGGTACGCCTTGCCGCCCTCCATGTCGCGGGTGCGCTTGAAGATGTCCAGGAAGTGGTCGTCGAAGAAGAACACCCAGACATACCAGTCCGTCACCAGGTCGAGCTCGGCGGCCGAGGCGTCGGGGTGGGTGTAGGCGCACAGCAGCGCGTAGTCGTGGGAGTCGAACGCCGTCTCGTCCCAGATGCCCGACCCCTCGATCATCCGCATCTCGCGGGCCCACGCTTTGGAATGCTCGCGCGCGCTCTCCAGATGGGGGTTCAGGCGGGCCGGATACGGCATGTAGAAGCGGGGGAGTTCGAAGGGCTGCGACATGGGGAACCACGCTAGTTCGCACCGGCCGCCCGGATAGATCGGGAAGTCGTATTTCCGCCCAATGAGGTGAAAGCCGCCGCGCCCCCGCTTAAGGATCTTGCGGACGGTGGTGTTCGATCGCCCGGTGGTCCCTCGGGGTGACCGGTGCGTCGCCGGGTGTACCGGGATGCGCCCGCGCGCGTAGGGTCGTGGACATGGGCGACGAAGCGCTGCGCAAGGACGTACTCGACGAACTCGGCGAGGACCGGATCGAGGAGCTTGCCCGTGAGCTCGGCACCGACGGCGAAGGGGCCAGGACGTTCGTCGAGGCCACGGTCGACGCCCTGCCCGCGACGCTCACGAGCGCGGGAGGAACGGCGGGCGGAGCGGCCGGGCCGGCCGGCGGCTTGATGTCCGGGGTGCTCAGCAAGATCGCCGGGCCGGTGGCCGAAGCGGTCGCCAAGAGGACGGGCCTGCCCGTCGGCTCCGCCTCGCGCGCGCTGGAGCTCCTGCTTCCGGTGGTCATGACGACCATCGCCAAGCGCAGGAAGCGCTGACACCGGCACCGGAGGCCGGCGTGCGGGCGGGCTCCCGGTGCCACAGGCGCACGGGTCGGGCGGGGCCGCCTCCACCGGCACGCGCGGCCGGGCCCGGCAGCCCCTGGAGACCACTCGCTTAACATCGTCGTGGATGCCGCCCCCGCGAAGGGGCCCGCCGAGCCGCCGCGCGAGGCGCGAACCGCGGCGCCCGACCCACGACATTGGAACTCCGCAGTGCCCCGATCCGCCCCGTACGTCCGATCCGCCGCACCCCGCCGCCACCTAGCGCGGGTGCTCGCGACGGTCGCGCTGTTCGCGGTCGCGGCCACCGGGTGCGGGACCGTGGGCGAGCCGCTCAGCGCCGGCCGGACCGCGCCCGCCGCCGCCCCGTCTCGGCTGTGGCCCGACCGTCCGGCGGCCCCCACGCCCACCGGCGAGCAGCACGACGACGTCACCGCCACGCGCGTCCCGGGCGTCGCCGCGATCCCCTCCGGCGACATCCGCGCCGTGGACCCGTACGCGGTGATCAAGGCCGAGGTCGCCGCCCGCGGGCACGACGACAACGGCGCCGACGGGCTCGACGACGCGACGGCCGCGAAGGTCGCCTCCTGCTCCGGCAAGCATCGGGGCTGCCCGGTCAGGACCCCCGTCTACCGGGACCTCACCGGCGACGGGCACAACGAGCTGATCATGGCCATCGAGATGGAGGAGCACCTCGTCGCACTGCGCTGCTACACGGTCGTGGACGGGCACCTCACCCGCATCATGCTCACGGTCGTCCAGCCCTCCGCCATCGAGGTGGCGGGCCGTGACCTGATCGTCTGGGAGCCCTCGGCCACCCCGCACTACGCCGTGCGCTCGGTCTACTCCTGGGACGCCCACCGCCGCTACATGGACCTCCGGAGCGACGAGATCCGCCGCACCGACAACGACACCGCCACCCCGCGCCGCGGCACGGAGCGCCGCCGGTGAGCGCCCGCCTGCGCCCGACGCGGCCCCGGCTGCGAAGGATCTCCCGATTCGGGTCGCTGTACGGGAAGTTCACGCTCTTCCTGGCCGTGATGTGCTGTGTGGTCGCCGCGGTGCTCGGCATCCTCGTGCACGTCATCGTCACCCGGCAGACCGTCCACCAGGCACGCGTCGAGGCGCTCGCGAAGCTGGACTCCGGCGCCCGTGCCTACGCCGCCGGTGACCCGATGCACCACCAGGCCGACCTGAACCCGCCCGGAATCCCCGACAAGCTGCGCGAGATGGCGCTGCGCGGCCGGCGCGGCACCGCGCTCGGCGACGACAAGGGCATCGCCACCATGTGGGCCGCCGGCCCCGCGGACGGCGGGGTGCTGGCGGCACGGCTCGACTACCGCCACGGCGCGAGCACCATCGAGGGCCTGGACCGGGCCATCGTCGGCTCGTCCGCCCTGGCCATCGGCGGCACGCTGCTCGTCGGCGTCTTCGCCGTCTCCCGGGTCACCCGCCGCCTGCACCGCACCGCGGACGTCGCCCGCCGCATCAGCGCGGGCGACCTCGACGCCCGCGTCGCCGACCCGCGCACCACCGACCCCTCCAAGGCACAGGACGAGGTCGCCGCCGTCGCCGAGGCGCTCGACGCCATGGCGGGCACCCTCCAGGCCAGGCTGCAGAGCGAGCAGCGGTTCACCGCGGACGTGGCCCACGAGCTGCGCACCCCGCTCGCCGGCCTCCAGGCGTCCGCCGACCTGCTGCCGCCGGGCCGGCCCACCGAGCTCGTACGGAACCGGGTGCAGGCCCTGCGCCGGCTCACCGAGGACCTGCTGGAGATCTCCCGGCTGGACTCGGCCACGGAGCGGCCCGACCTCGACGCGCACGACCTCGGGCAGCTGGCCGAGCGCGCCGTACGGGCCTCCGGGCTGGAGGCCGACGTGCGGATCGTCCGCGACGCGTGCGTCGTCACCGACCGGCGCCGCCTGGAGCGGGTGCTGAGCAACCTCCTCGCCAACGCCCACCGGCACGGCCGCCCGCCCGTCACCCTCACCGTCGACGGCCCGGTGATCACCGTCCGCGACCACGGCGACGGCTATCCGGACTACCTCCTCGAACACGGCCCGCAGCGCTTCCGCACCGAGCCCACCACCAGCGGCGCCAAGGGCCATGGCCTGGGCCTGACCATCGCCGTCGGCCAGGCCCGCACCATCGACGCGGAGCTGACCTTCGCCAACGCCCCCGACGGCGGCGCCCTCACCACGCTCGTCCTGCCGGAGGACATCGGGGAGCCGGTGGACGCCGGGGACGGAGCGGGCGCCGGAGGCGGCTGACAAGCCCCGCCGACGACGGGCTCAGGGGCGTCTCGTGACGTCGGCGGTCGCCGCCGGCCGGACGACGGCGG
Organism: Streptomyces sp. NPDC023527; assembly: GCF_055560115.1. Lineage (NCBI taxonomy): Bacteria > Bacillati > Actinomycetota > Actinomycetes > Kitasatosporales > Streptomycetaceae > Streptomyces > Streptomyces sp. NPDC023527. The sequence continues at coordinate 237,022 of NZ_JBVHJJ010000012.1, read as the reverse complement.
CTTCGAGCGGCAACCCGTCCAGCTGCCCGCCCCCACCGACCCCCGCCTCCGAGCCGTCTGCGACCTCCTGCACCACGACCCCGCGGATCCGCGCACGCTGGCCGCCCTGGCCGCCGCGACGGGAGCCGGTGAGCGCACCCTCAGCCGGCTCTTCCGCCGCGAACTGGGCATGACCTTCCCCCAGTGGCGCACCCAGCTACGCCTCTACCACGCGCTGCGGATGCTGGCCGACGACGTGCCGGTGACCACCGTCGCCCACCGGTGCGGCTGGTCCTCCGCCAGCGCCTTCATCGACGTCTTCCGCCGCGCCTTCGGCCGCACCCCCGGCGCCCACGTCCGCCACCCCTGAACTCACACCCCCGTCAGCCGCCCGGGCGCCGGGCGCAGGTAGACCGCCCAGGTCAGCGCCGCGCAGAGCGCGTACGCCGCGAGGAAGGTGAGATACGCGGCGTCACCGTTGTGAGAGGCGAGGAAGGACTGGCGCAGGGCCACGTTGACCAGGACGCCGCCGAAGGCCCCCACCGCCCCCGCGACGCCGATCAGCGCCGAGGCGCGGCGCCGTGACCGCTGTTCGGCCGCCTCGGGGTCGGCTCCGGCCGCCACCGAGACCCGGGCCCGGGCCCGGAAGATCGCCGGGATCATCCGGTACGTCGAACCGTTGCCGATGCCGCTGAAGACGAACAGGGCCACGAAACCGGTGATGAACAGCGGCAGCGAACCCTGCCGGGACGCGGCCAGGACGAGCGCCGCGCCGACCGCCATGGCGGCGTAGTTGCACAGCGTCACCCTCGCGCCGCCCCAGCGGTCGGCCATCAGCCCGCCGACCGGTCGGACCAGGGAACCCAGCAGCGGGCCGATGAAGGTCAGGCCGGCGGCCTTGACCGGAGTGTCGAACTGGTCGTGGAACTGCACCTGCAACACCTGCCCGAAGGCGAAGCCGAAGCCGATGAAGGAGCCGAAGGTGCCGATGTAGAGGACCGACATGATCCAGGTGTGCGGCTCGCGGCAGATGTCGCGCATGGCGTGCTTGTCGTTGCGCAGCGCCGTGAGGTTGTCCATCCGCAGAGCCGCGCCCAGGGCGGCGAGAGCGATCAGCGGGATGTACAGCAGCGGCAGCAGCCTGGGGTGGGCGGTACCGGCGACGGTCATGACCAGCAGGCCGACCAGCTGTACCGCGGGTACGCCCAGATTGCCGCCGCCCGCGTTGACGCCCAGGGCCCAGCCCTTGAGCCGCTGCGGATAGAAGGCGTTGATGTTCGCCATCGACGAGGCGAAGTTGCCGCCGCCGACCCCGGCCACACAGGCGACCACCAGCAAGGTGGTGTACGAGACGCCCGGTTCGAGCACCACACCGGCCAGCACGGTGGGCACCAGCAGCAGGAGGGCGCTGAACACGGTCCAGTTGCGGCCGCCGAACTTCGCCACCGCGAAGGTGTACGGCAGCCGCAGCGTCGCGCCGAGCGCCGTGGGCAGGGCGGTGAGCAGGAATTTCCCGGCGGGGTCGATGCCGTACTCCGGGCCGAGGAAGAGCACCAGCACCGACCACAGGCTCCACACGGAGAACCCGATGTGCTCCGACAGCACGGAGAAGACGAGATTGCGGCGGGCCACCGCGGCCCCCGACTCGGTCCAGAAGGCGTTGTCCTCCGGCCGCCAGTCGTCGATGTCGTGCCGCCGGGCCCCAGTGGCGCGGGCGGCGGGCGGCGGCGAGGGGTGGGCCCGTACGTTCCAGACCCGCAGCGCCGCCTCGCTGCCGTCGGGCGCTGTCGGCTCGTCCAGACAGGCGCCGGTCCGCAGGTCGAACGCCTGCTTGTACATGGGGGAGGCGACCACCGGGGCGCCGTCCCGGCTGCCGAGAATGCCGCGCGAGAGGACGTAGGCACCGCTGAACGGGTCGCGGTTGCCGACGGCGTAGACCTGCCCGTCCCGGTCGCGGAAGACCGCGACCTGCTCGTCGCCCACCAGCACCGCCACACCGCGGCCGGGCATCAGGGCCGTCCAGTCGCACACGGTCCGCCAGTCGCGGCCGTCATGGATCTCCACCGTCATCGGGTACGCACCTCCAGGGCGGTTCCGGCGATCAGCGCGGGAGCGGCGACCGCCGGGGTGAGGATCCGGCCCTCCTCGTGGGGGCGGGCCGGGCGGATCTGGTCGCGCTCCGGGACGAAGCGCACGGTCGGGTCGGGGGTGCCGGGGGCGTTGGCGAAGGAGACGAAGCGGCGCAGCCGCTCCGGGTCGGCCAGCGTGGCGGACCACTCGTCCTCGTACGTCCCGACATGGCGGGCCATCAGGTCGTCCAGGACGGAGCAGATGCCGAGCGCGTCGTCCATGACGACCGCGCGCAGGTGGTCCAGGCCGCCCTCCAGGCGCTCCAGCCAGGGCGCGGTGCGCTCCAGCCGGTCGGCGGTGCGGATGTAGAACATCAGGAACCGGTCGATCGTGCGGATCAGGGTCGCGCGGTCCAGGTCGGCGGCGAGCAGGTCGGCGTGGCGCGGAGTCATGCCGCCGTTGCCGCCCACGTAGAGGTTCCAGCCCGCCGAGGTGGCGATCACGCCGAAGTCCTTGCTCTGCGCCTCGGCGCACTCGCGGGCGCAGCCGGAGACCGCCGACTTCAGCTTGTGCGGGGCGCGCAGCCCGCGGTAGCGCAGCTCCAGTTCGATGGCGAGGGCCACCGAGTCCTGCACCCCGTAGCGGCACCAGGTCTCGCCGACGCACGACTTCACGGTGCGCAGGGCCTTGCCGTACGCGTGCCCGGACTCGAAGCCCGCGTCGACCAGCCGCTTCCAGATCGGCGGCAGCTGGTCCACGCGGGCGCCGAAGAGGTCGATCCGCTGCCCGCCGGTGATCTTGGTGTAGAGGCCGAAGTCCCGGGCGATCTCCCCGATGGTGATCAGGCCCTCGGGGGTGATCTCGCCGCCGGGGACGCGGGGGACGACCGAATAGGAGCCGTTGCGCTGGAGGTTGGCGAGGAAGTGGTCGTTGGTGTCCTGGAGGGCGGCCTGCTCGCCGTCCAGGATGTGCCCGTTGCCCAGGCTCGCCAGGATCGAGGCGACGACCGGCTTGCAGATGTCGCAGCCCTCGCCGGTGCCGTGCTCGTCGACCAGCCGGGAGAAGCCGGTGATGCCCTTGACGCGGACGATCTCGTAGAGCTCGGCGCGGGTCTGGGTGAAGTGCTCGCACAGCCCCGTGACGATCTCGGCGCCGCCGGCCGCCAGCTCCTCGGACACCAGGGTGCCCAGGAGCTTGACGCAGCTCCCGCAGCCCGTGCCGGCCTTGGTGCACCGCTTGACCTCGGCGGTCGACGTGCAGCCGTGCTCGCTCACGGCCGCCTTGATGGTGCCCTTGTCGACGTTGTGGCAGGAGCAGACCACCGCCTCGTCGGGCAGGGCCACCGGACCGGCGGGCGCCCCCGCCGAGGCGGGCAGGACGAGCTGTTCGGGAGGTACGGGCAGCCGCGCGCCGCTGACCGCCAGGGGCCGCAGCACGCCGTACGCCTCGGTGTCGCCCACGAGCACGCCACCGAGCAGCGCGCCGTCGGAACCGATCACCAGCTTCTTGTACACGCCCTCCCTGCTGCTGGAGTACAGCACGTCGAGGGCGCCCTCGGTGGTGCCGTGGGCGTCGCCGAAGCTGGCCACGTCCACGCCGAGCAGCTTGAGCTTGGTGGAGGTGTCGGCCCCGGTGAAGGACCCCTCGCCACCGACCAGATCGAGCGCCGCGGCCTCGGCCATCGCGTAGCCGGGCGCGACGAGCCCGTACACCCGGCCGTCGGCGGCCAGCGCGCACTCGCCGATGGCCCGGATGTGCGGATCCTCCGTGCGGCACCGCTCGTCGACGACGATCCCGCCGCGCTCGCCGACGGGCAGCCCGCACCGGCGCGCCAGCTCGTCGCGCGGCCGTACCCCGGCCGAGAAGACCACGAGGTCCGTGGCCAGTTCCGTGCCGTCGGAGAGCGCCATGGCGCGCACCCGGCCGTCGTCGCCGGTCTCGATCCGCTGGGTGCCCGCGCCGGTGTGCACCGCGACGCCCAGCTCCTCGATCTTGCGGCGCAGTACGGCGCCACCGCCGTCGTCCACCTGGAGCGCCATCAGCCGCGGGGCGAACTCCACCACGTGCGTCTCCAGCCCCATGGCCCTCAGCGCGCCCGCCGCCTCCAGCCCGAGCAGCCCGCCGCCGACCACCGCGCCCACCCGCGCCCCGGCCGCGTCCGACCGGATCCCCTCCAGGTCCTCGATGGTGCGGTACACATGGCAGCCGGCGGCGTCGTGCCCCGGCACCGGCGGCACGAAGGGGTACGAACCGGTGGCCAGCACCAGCGTGTCGTAGGACAGTTCACGGCCGGCGGCGGTGGTGACCGTCCGCGCGGCACGGTCGACGGCGGCGGCCGGGTCGCCCAGCAGCAGCTCGATGCCGTGCGTGTCGAGGAACTCCTTCGAACACAGCGAGAGTTCCTCGGCGGTGGTGTCGGAGAACCACGACGTCAGCCGCACCCGGTCGTAGGCGGGCCGGTTCTCCTCGGCGAGCACGGTCACCCGCCACCGCCCGGCCGCGCCGGGCTGCTCGAACAGCGCCTCCAGAAAGCGCTGGCCGACCATGCCGTGACCGACCAGAACCAGATCCTTCATCGTCATGACGACGCTCCTTGGGTGGTGAGCAGGTGCAGGGGATCCGCGGGCAGCGGGTCGTCCCGCTCATAGGCCCGGGTGAGCGCGCCGACCGTGGCCAGGTCGCCCATGAGAATGCCGCCGACGAGCCGGTCGCCGCGCAGGACGAGCTTCTTGTACGAACCGCGGGTGGCGTCCGTCAGCCGCAGGACGTCCAGGCCGGGGCCCCCTTCGGCGGTCTCGCCGAACGCCGCGTACTCCAGGGGGCCGGCCGTCAGCCGGGTGTACGGGCGCGAGCCGGTGTAGACCGCGTCCGGGTCGGCACCGGAGAGCCGGGCGGCGAGGACGTCGGCCTGCGCCCAGGCGGGACCGGCCAGGCCGTGGGTGACGCCGCGGTGTTCGGCACAGTCGCCGATGGCGTACGTGCCGGGGGCGCAGGCGAGGGTGTCGTCGACCAGGCTGCCGGTGCGCACGGGCAGGCCCGCGGCGCGGGCGAGGCGGGTGCGGGGCCGCACGCCGCAGGCCACGACCACGAGGTCGGCGTCCAGGACGGTGCCGCTCGCCAGCTCGACACCGGTGATGCGGCCGGGGCGTGCTTGATCAAGCCCGTCCGGCGATCGAGGACCGGGGTCCGGGGCGGAGCCACGGTTCCGGGAAGGGGCGGGGTGGGGGAGGAGCCCGCCGCAGGCGTCGCGCAGTGTCCCGACGCCGAGATCCGCGAGCCCGCTGCGCAGCATCGCCCCGGCCTGTTCGTCGAGCTGCCGCTCGACCAGGTACGGCCCCCGGTACACGATCGTCACCGACAGCCCGAGCGCGGCCAGCGCCCGCGCCACACCCACCCCCAGCACACCGCCCCCGATCACCACCGCCCGCTCGGCCCCCGCCGCGTCGCCGGCCAGCCGCCGGCAGTCGGCGAGCGTGCGGAACGCGTGCACCCCGTCCCGGAGCCCGCCGTCGGCGCCCCGCAGGCCACGCACCCGCGGCAGCACCGGCTCCGCCCCCGTCGCCAGTACCAGCTCGTCGTACGAGGCGCCGGAGCCGTCCGCCAGACGCAGCGTCCGCGCGCCGGCGTCCACCCCCGTCACCGCGCCGCCCGCCCGCACGACCCCCTCCCCGTACGGCAGGCCGATCCCCTCCGCCGCGTACCGCCCGGCGAGCACGTCGGCGAGCAGCACCCGGTTGTACGGGGCGCCCGGCTCCGCGCCGTACAGCGTCACCTCGCCCCGCCCGCCCAGCGCGTGGAAGCGCTCGGCGAACCTCGCGGCGGCCATGCCCGCGCCCACCACGGCGATCCGGCCGGTCACCGGTCCGCCTGCGCGGTTCGTTCCACGCGCACCGCGCAGAGCTTGAACTCCGGCATCCCCGACGTCGGGTCGAGCGCCGGGTTGGTGAGCGAGTTGGCCCGCCCGGCACCGCCCCAGTGGAACGGCATGAAGACCGTGTCGGGCCGGATGGAGTCGGTCACCCGGGCCGGTGCCCGCGCCTCCCCGCGCCTGCTGCTGACCGTCAGCAGCTCGCCCTCGGTGACCCCCAGGCGCCGGGCGAGCACGGGGTGGAGCTCCACGAACGGGCCCGGCGCGGCCCGGTTGAGCTCCTCGACCCGCCGGGTCTGCGCCCCGCTCTGGTACTGCGACACCACCCGCCCCGTCGTCAGGAACAGCGGGAAGTCGGCGTCCGGCTCCTCGGCGGCGGGCCGGTGCGACACCGCGGCGAACCGGGCCCTGCCGTCCGGCGTCGCGAAGCGGTCCAGGAAGAGCCGGGGCGTGCCCGGATGCGCCTCGTCCGGACAGGGCCAGAACACCCCGTCCTCGGCCCCGATCCGGGCGTAGCTGATGCCCGCGTAGTCGGCCGGACCGCCCGCCGACGCCCGCCGCAACTCCTCGAAGACCTCCTCGGGATCCTCCGGGAAGCCCGTCTCCACACCCAGCCTGGCGGCCAGGTCGTGGAGCACCCGCAGATCGCCGCGCACCCCGTCCGGCGCGTCCACGGCCTTCCGGCGCAGCAGCACCCGCCCTTCGAGGTTGGTGAGCGTGCCGGTCTCCTCCGCCCACTGCGTGGACGGCAGCACCACGTCGGCCAGGCGCGCCGTCTCCGAGAGCATCGGATCGGCGACGGCGAGGAAGTCCAGGGCCCGCAGCCGCTCGGTCACATGCGCCGCGCGCGGTGCGGAGATCACGGGATTGGAGCCCATCAGCAACAGCGCCCGTACGCCGCCCTCCTGGCCCAGGCCGTCCAGCAGCTCGTACGCCGAGCGGCCCGGGCCCGGCAGCGCGGCGGGGTCCACGCCCCACACCGAGGCGACGTGGGAGCGGGCGGCGGGGTCCTCGATCGAGCGGTAACCGGGCAGCTGATCGGCCTTCTGCCCGTGTTCCCTGCCACCCTGGCCATTGCCCTGACCGGTCAGACACCCGTAACCGGAGCCGATTCGTCCGGATTTTCCGGTCGCCAGGCAGACGTTGATCCAGGCGCTGACAGTGTCGGTGCCCTTGCTCTGCTGCTCCGGGCCGCGCGCGGTCAGCACCATGCCCTCCGCCGCGCCGGCGAACATCCGCGCCGCCTCGCGCAGCCGCGCCACCGGCACCCCCGTCAGCAGCTCCACCCGCTCCGGCCAGTGCGCCATCGCGGCGGCGCGCGTCTGCTCGAAGCCCGTCGTACGCCGGGCGATGAAGTCCTCGTCCAGCAGCCCGTCCGCGATGATCAGGTGCAGCAGGCCCATGGCCAGGGCGAGGTCGCTGCCCGGCAGCGGCTGGAGATGCAGATCGGCCTGCTCCGCCGTGCGGGTCCGGCGCGGATCGACCACGATCAGGGTGCCGCCGTTCTCCCGCAGCTCGCGGAAGAAGCGCAGGGCCGGCGGCATCGTCTCGGCCGGATTGGCGCCGACGAGGATCACACAGCCCGTGCGGGTGATGTCCTGGAGCGGGAACGGCAGCCCCCGGTCGATGCCGAACGCCCGCCGGTGCGCGGCCGCCGCGGACGACATGCAGAACCGGCCGTTGTAGTCGATGTTCGCGGTCCGCAGCACGACCCGGGCGAACTTTCCCAGCAGATACGCCTTCTCATTGGTCAGCCCGCCCCCGCCGAACACCCCCACCGCGTCCCGGCCGTGCCGCTCGGCCGCCGCCGACAGGCCCGTCGCGATCCGGTCCAGGGCCTCCTCCCAGCTCGCCTCCCGCAGCTGCCCGCCGCGCTCGTCGCGCACCAGCGGCGCGGTGAGCCGGACCGCCGGTGACAACGGCGCCGCGGCCGTCCGGCCCTTGCCGCACAGAGCCCCGAGGTTCACCGGGAACTCCGGCCGCTCCAGCACCTCGACCACGCCGCCTGCCGGGCGCAGCCGCATCCCGCACTGGAGCGAGCAATACGGGCAGTGGGTGTCGGTCGTTGTCATAGGACGAGCGTCATGGACGACCATTACGCGGCCGGGTCGGCGATGTTGCGCACGCGGTACGCGCTCTTCACACCGGCCCACGGGCCACGTCGGTTCCCCGACATCTTTCGTAACCTCCCGGCGCCACCCCCTAACCGGCGCGTGACGGCCGGGCAACGCGATCGAAACCCGACTGCCGGATCATGCGGCCCATGGGAACAGGCACTACGGCCGCAACCGGGCCGCTGACCGGTTATGTCATCGGGGTGACCGCCGTGCGGCGCCGTGAGGAACTGGCCGCCCTGCTCCGGCGCAGAGGGGCCCGCGTGGTCGAGGCCCCCACGATGCGGATCGTCCCGCTCGACGACGACACCGCGCTGCGGCACGCCACCCAGCGGTGCCTGACCGGCCCGCTCGACTACGTGGTCGCCACCACCGGCGTCGGCTGGCGCGGCTGGATGAGCGCCGCCGAGGGCTGGGGCCACGGCGCCGGACTCGCCGCCGCGTGCCGGGGCGCGGAGGTGATCAGCCGAGGGCCCAAGGCCACCGGCGCGGTGCGGGCCAGCGGGCTGAAGGAGAGCTACTCACCCCCTACCGAGGCGTCCGACGAACTGCTCTCCTGGCTACTGTCGCGGGAGTTGCGCGGCCGTCGTGTCGTCGTGCAGCAGCACGGCGCGCCGCTCGACGGCTTCACCGGCGCGCTCCGCGAGCGCGGCGCCGAGGTGATCGAGATACCGGTCTACCGGTGGGCGGGGCCCGACGATCCCGACGCCGTACGGCGCCTGGTGGAGCAGACGGCGCGCCGCGAGGTGCACGCGCTGACCTTCACCAGCGCGCCGGCGATCACCTCCTTCCTGGAGTTCGCGGCCGCGGCCGGCCTGCGCGCCGATGTGCTCACCGCGCTGCGCGAGGCGGTCGTGCCCGTATGCGTGGGGCCGCTGTGCGCCCGCCCGTTGGAGGACGTCGGCGTACCCACTGTCTGGCCCGACCGCGGCCGTCTCGGTTCGCTCGTCCGCGTCCTCACCGAGACGCTGCCGGCCCGCGACCGGCGCGTGCTGAGCGTCGGCGGCCGCTCGCTGGTGCTCCAGGGGTGCGCGCTCCTGGACGAGGAGGACGCCGCCGTGTGGCTGCCGCCGGTGCAGGCCGCCGTGTTGCGGGCGCTGGCCGAGCGGCCGGGCTGGGTGCTCAGCCGCGGCGAACTGCTGCGGCGCGTCTGGGCCGGGGCGCGGGCGGACGAGCACACGGTCGAGGCGGCCGTCGCCCGGCTGCGGGGCGCGCTCGGGCCGTACGCCGGGCTGGTCCGCACGGTGCCCAAGCGCGGCTACCGGCTGGCCGTGGACGGCTGAGCCCCCACCGGGCCGGTACGAGCCCCGGAGGGGGAGCCGAACCACAGCGCCAGAGCGGCCCGGAGACCCTCGGCCCCGGCGGAGCGGTCCGCGGCCCACGCCGTGATCCCGTCCGGCCGCACCAGCAGCGCGCCGAGGTCCGGGCGCTCGGCGGCCGCCGCCGTGACGAGGGTGACCCGGTCGCCATAGCCCTCGGCAGACTCCCGCAGCCCGGGCGTACCGGCGAGGTCCATCAGCAGCGCCCGCCCGTCGTGCAGATGGTCGGCGAGCCTGCCGCCGTCGGCCAGTTCCAGGTCCGGGGCGCTGCGCCCGGTCAGGGGGTGGTCGCCGGGGAGGTCGTGGCGCTGCCACACACCGGAGATCCGCTTGACGAGGTGCGTGGTGCCGTCGACGGTCCGCGTCAGCTCCGCCACCACCTCCCGCAGCGCGCGGACGTGCGGCTCGGGGCGCATCAGGGCCACCTGCGCCCGCGTCCACTCCAGCACCCACGCCCCGATGGGATGCCGCTCGGCGGTGTAGGTGTCCAGCAGCCCCTCCGGCGCCCAGCCGCGCACGGTGGCGGCCAGCTTCCAGCCCAGGTTCATCGCGTCGCCGACACCGAGGTTGAGGCCCTGGCCGCCGAAGGGGGAGTGCACGTGCGCCGCGTCGCCCGCCAGCAGCACACGCCCCGAGCGGTAGTCCGTCACCTGACGGGCGTTGTCGGTGAAGCGGGTCGCGGTGCGCACCCCGGTGACGGTCACCTCCACCCCGGACACCGCGCGCAGACTGCTCTGCAACTCCTCGGCGGTGACGGGGGTGTCGCGGTCCGCGGGCGGCCCGTCGAACTCCACCGTGAGGATGCGGCCGGGCACCGGACCGTGGGCGTACGTCCCGGTCTCCGTCCAGTTCCAGCCCGTCTTCAGCGCCTCGGCGCCCTCCATCTCCACCAGCGCCTGGTGGCCGGTGATCTGCGGATCCGTGCCGGGGAACGCGAAGCCGGCGAGCCGGCGGACCGTGCTGCGGCCGCCGTCGCAGCCCACCAGCCAGCCGGCGCGCACCGACTCGCCCCCGGCGTGCACGGTGACGCCGTCCTCGTCCGCGTCGAAGCCGGTCAGCTCCACCCCGCGGCGTATCTCGACGCCCAGTTCCGCGGCGCGCGCGCCGAGCAGCCGCTCCAGGGCCTCCTGCGGTACGAGCCCGACGGCGCCGGCCGGGCCGGCGCCCGTGAACTCCGGGTCGTCCGCGTCCAGGAGGTCTCCGCGCAGCATGATGCCCGCGAAGTGCCCGGCGAACCTCGGGGGCGGCTTCAGCTCCTGCCCGTCGGCGTCCTTCCGCTGCCCCGCGAAGGCGGCGAGCCGCTCCATCGTCGCGCGCTGCGCCTTCTCCAGCTCGGGCAGCAGCCCTCGCCGGTAGAAGGCCTCGGCGGTGGGGGAGTTGATCGCCCCCGCCTTGATGGTCGTATCGATCTCCGTCAGCCGCTCGACGACGAGCACGCTCACCCCGCCGAGCCGCAGCTCGCACGCGAGGGTGAGACCCACCGGGCCGGCTCCTGACACCACGACGTCGTAGTCCACACAGTTCATGGCCTGACTATAGCCACTAAAAGTTTTTAGTGGCTATAAATTTGCTGGTTCGTTTTCGTTATCCTTCGGCCATGAACGAGGACGGCGACATCATGGGCGGGACCGAGGGCAGCCACGAGGAACCGACCCTGCGGCAACGCAAGAAGCAGCTCACCCGGCAGCGGATCTCCGACATCGCCACGCAGCTGATCGGAGCCCGGGGCTTCGACAACGTGACGGTCGCCGAGATCGCCCGGGCCGCCGACGTCTCCGCGATGACGGTCTTCAACTACTTCCCGCGCAAGGAGGACCTCTTCCTCGACCGGATCCCGGAGGCCGTCGACCTCCTCACCCACGCCGTACGCACCCGCCGCCCCGACGAGAGCCCGGTCGCCGCCGTCCACCGGCTCCTCCTCGGCCTGCTGGACCAGCGGCACCCGCTGGCGGCCGTCGACGACGACTTCCCGCCCTTCTGGCGGATCGTGCTCCAGTCACCCGCGCTGCGGGCCCGCGCCCGCGAAGGCGTCGAGGAACTGGAGAACGCCCTCACCGCGGCCGTCGCGGAGACGACCGGCGCCGCCCCGGACGACCCCCGCCCCCGGCTGACCGCGGCCCTCACCGTCGCCACCTGCCGCGCCGCCTACGTCACCGCGGCCGCGCGACTGCTCGCGGGCGAGCGCGCCGACGACGTGATCGACGACCACCGGGCGTACGTGAACGACGCCTTCGCCGCGCTGGAGCGTGCCCTGAACGGCTGACGCCCTGTCGGCCGGACGCCGACACGCCCGACTTTCACCCGGACGCCCGCTCCGGAAAGCCGGGCGTCGGACGGCGAACTACCGTCCGCGACATGACGTCCGTACGCCGCGCCCCGCGACTCTCCCGCCCTGTCCGCCGCCGCCTGCCCCGCGTCGCCACGGTCTCCCTGCCGCTCGCGGCCGCCACCGTGCTGGCCCACGGCCTCGCCGGCTGCGCCGGCGCCGACAAGGCGGCCGGCGGCCCGGACCTCAGCCCGTACTACGAGCAGACCGTCGACTGGAAGCCCTGCGCCCGGGAGGCGGACCGGCAGGTCGGACGGGAGACCATGAAGGCCGCAGGCACGGCCGAATGCGGCCGTCTCACGGTCCCGCGCAGCTACACCGAGTCCGGCAAGGGCGAGCTACGGCTCGCGCTCATGCGCTACCGCGCCAAGGACCGGGACCACCGCCGCGGCTCCCTCGTCGTGAACTTCGGCGGCCCCGGCGAATCCGGCCTCAAGCAGCTCACCGCCCGCGGCCCCGACGGCCTCGGCAAGGCCGGGACCCGCTACGACCTCGTCACCTTCGACCCCCGAGGAGTCGGCGCCAGCTCCCCGGTGCACTGCGGTGACACCGGGGGCGGCCGCGAACCCGGCACCGACCCCGACTCCTACGGCATGGCCGCCACCCTGGCCGCGCGGGAGAAGGCACTCAAACGCTGCGAGGCGCGCTCCGACGGGATCCTCCCGTACGTCGGAACCGTGAACACCGCCCACGACGTCGACGTCCTGCGCGCGGCCCTGGGCGAGGAGAAGCTCGACTACCTCGGCTTCTCCTACGGCACCAGGCTCGGCGCGGTCTACGCCCACCAGTTCCCCCAGAACGTCGGACGCATGGTCATGGACGGCGTCGACGAGCCGTCACCCGACATGAAACAGACGACGCTCGCACAGACGGCCGCCTACCACAAGGCGCTGCGCCACGCGGTGGACATCTGCACCCGGAAGGGCGACGAGGACTGCGCGCTCGGCTCGGACACCGACCATGCCATGGAGCGGATCGAGCGGGCGTACGACAACCTCGACGAGGCACCGCTCGACTGGCCCGGCGGCCGGAGACTCGACCGGTCCACCGCCGTCACCGAGACCATGGGCCTGCTGCGCTCCCGCGAGGGGCTGCCCGAGGTCCCGAACCTGCTGGCCGCCATCGTCCACCACGTGCCCCCGGGGGAGTCCGCCGAGATGGCCCGGGCCCAGGCCGACGACGCCGAGGGCAAGGAGCCGGACGGGAGCCGCGACAACTCCGCCGACGCGATGACCGCCATCAACTGCGCCGACACCGCGAGCCGCTACCGCGTCGAGCAGGTCGTCGCCGCCTATGACGAGTTCGTCGGCGCCTCACCGGTGTTCGGCCCGGACATGGCCATCGGCATGGGCCTGTGCACCGGCTGGCCCACGGCCGGTGACGACGCCTCGCACGACGTCAGCGCCACCGCCGCCCCCAAGATCCTCATGCACACCTCCGACCACGACCCCGCCACCCCCGTCCAGTGGCTGCCCCAGATGGCCCGGGCGGTCGGCTCCGCCGTCACCATGACCGACACGGGCGGCGGGCACAGCGTCTACGGCTCACCGGACGCCGACTGCGTCAACGAGCGGATCGACGCCTTCCTGCTGGACGGCGTCCTGCCGCCGAACCGCACCCGGTGCCGCTGAGCGGCCGCGCGGGCCGCGCGCGTGCTCCATTGGAGCGGACTGAGGCGCGGGCGGATGCTCCGCACCCACGACCCGGGCAGTCATCAGCTCCGTGGGTGCGTCGGCCGGTCCGCACGCCCCCGCACACAACCCCGCGCGCGGCAAGGGACATCACCGCGCGCAGACGAGGAACGGAGCAGTCAACGATGCGTATGCGATACCGGGCCACAACCGCGGTGGCGGCCCTCGCGCTGGCGGCGACGACAGCGGGCACGGCACTCGCCACGTCCGACGACAACGACCACCACGACGGTCACTTCCTGAAGAAGATCCACCAGGGCAACCTGATGGAGATCGCGGCGGGCAAGGACGCGGACAAACACGCCAGCACGCGGTGTGTGAAGGACGCCGGGAAGCTGTTCAAGCAGGACCACAGCAAAATGGACGAATACGTCAAGAAGCTGGCGCACCGCAAGGGTGTGAAGCTGCCGACCTCGCTCACGGCCGAACAGCGCAAGGAGCTCAAGATGCTCCAGAAGAAGGCGGGCACGGGCGAGTACGACCGGGCCTGGCTGAAGGCGGAGGAGAAGGCGCACAAGGAGGCGCTGAAGCTCGTCGACCACGAGATCGACCACGGTGACCACCACGAGGCGCGGGAGATCGCCCGCCACGCGCGGCACGCCATCGTCCGCCACCTCGACAAGATCTGCTACTGCCAGCACCACTGATGCCCCGGCCCCGGCCCGGCGAGCCACGGGCCGGGGCCACGGTCAGCCGGTGTGCCGCTCCGCGCGGCCGGCCGTGTCGCGCCCGTACGCACGCCTCCCGGCGACCCGCCACCAGATGGTGGCCAGCACCAGGACCACCGCCAGGGCCACGGGCGCGTAGTTGAAGGAATCGACCGACAGCAGCCGTCCGTCCGGGCGCGACTGCGGCAGGCAGAACAGCACCGTGACCACCGCCACCCAGATGACGGCCACCCAGCCGACGGGCCGGCTCCAGCGCCCCAGGTGCCAGGGGCCCGGTGTGAAGCGACTGCCGGCCCGCAGCCGCAGACAGACGGGGATGGCGTAGGCGGGGGTGATCCCGATGACGTTGATGGCCGTCACCGCGCCATAGGCGGTCGCGGAGTACAGCGACGGCAGCGCCAGCACCCCGGCCGCGGCGACCGACAGCCACACGGCGCGGGACGGCGTGCCGGTGCGGCCGCTCACCCGCCGCCACCGGCGCGAGCCGGGCAGCGCGCCGTCCCGGCTGAACGCGAACACCATCCGGCTCGCCGCCGCGACCTCGGCGTTGCCGCAGAACAGCTGGGCCACCACCACGACCAGCAGCAGGACCTCGGCGCCCGTGGTGCCCACCGCGTCCAGGAAGATCTGCGCCGGAGGCACCCCGGTGGCCGACGCCCGCGTGCCCGCGTAGTCCTGGATGGCGAAGGTCAGCCCGGCCAGCAGGACGAATCCGGCGATCCAGGAGACCCAGATCGCGCGCACCATGCCCCGCGCGGCGGCGACGGACGCCCCGGCCGTCTCCTCCGACAGATGGGCCGAGGCGTCGTAACCGGAGAAGGTGTACTGCGCCAGCAGCAGCCCGACGGCCGCCACGTACAGCGGGTTCGACCAGCCGGTGGAATTGGCGAAGTGACCGAAGACGAAGCCCGCCGACTGGTGGTGGGAGGGTACGAACGCCAGCACCCCGACGATCACGGCGACGCCGAGCAGATGCCACCACACGCTGACGGAATTGAGCAGGCCGACGAGCCGCACACCGGACAGGTTCAACAGCGCGTGAAAAGCCAGAATGCCGATGTAGAGGCACATGATCGCGCCGGGGGTGGGGTCGAAGCCCCATTGCAGATTCAGCAGGGCGCCGGTGAACAGCGCGGCTCCGTAGTCGATGCCGGCGATCGCGCCGAGCAGGCCCAGGAGATTGAGCCAGCCGGTGTACCAGCCCCATTTCGGGCCACCGAGCCGGTCGGCGATGTAGTAAAGGGCGCCCGAGGTGGGATAGGCGCTGGTGACCTCGGCCAGCGCCCATCCCACGAACATCACGAACAGGCCCACACCGAGCCAGCCCCAGAGCATCACGGCCGGGCCGCCGGTGTTCAGGCCGAATCCGTAGAGCGTCATGCAGCCGGAGAGCACGGAGATGACGGAGAAGGAAATGGCGAAATTGCCGAACTGCCCCATGCCGCGCCGCAGTACCGGCTCGTAACCGAGCTCGCGCAGCCGCGTGTCCTCGTCCGGCCGTGGCGTGACATGGCGGTCTCTCGCCGTGAAGGGCACGGGGACCTCCGGGTCGAGGGAGCGTGCGTCGGGTGGAGTCTGTGGTGATGCCCGGGCGGTGCCGGCCTCAGGCCGGCAGGTGTGCCTCGATCGCGCGCACCAGCTCGTCCGCCTCCGGCTCCACGCGCGGGCGGAAGCGGCCCACGACCCCGCCTTGCGGGGAGAGCAGGAACTTCTCGAAGTTCCACTGGATGTCGCCGGCCTCGCCCGCCTCGTCCGGGGTCCGCGTCAGCTCCGTGTACAGCGGGTGCCGGGCCTCCCCGTTGACGTCCGTCTTCTCGAACAGCGGGAAGCTGACGCCGTACGTCGCCGAGCAGAAGGAAGCGATCTCCTGCGCCGAGCCCGGCTCCTGGCCCGCGAACTGGTTGCTCGGAAAGCCCAGCACGCTGAAGCCGCGGTCGGCGTAGCGCCGCTGGAGCCGCTCCAGACCTTCGTACTGCGGGGTCAGCCCGCACTTCGAGGCCACATTCACCACCAGCAGTACCTTGTCGCGATGGTCGGCGAGGGAGGCAGGCTCACCGGACAGCGTGCGCAGCGGAATGTCGTACAGACTCACGTGGGATCTCCTTGGCGGGTCGGTGTCGATGCCATGCTCATTGTCCGGGCCAACCACTCCGGCGCGCCCGATCTTCCCGCACACCCGCTCCGGGCGACCCTCATGAATGAGCCGTACCGCGGATCCCCCGACACCGATACCAGTCGGTCGAATACGGAGAAAACCCCTGCGCTTCGCGATCGAGTTGCTACGGAATTGAGACAGCCCTGGGCGATCCGACCTCCGTCACCATGACATCCTGAGCCGTCAACAGTCCTGCCGGACGGGATCGGCGGACGTCCGGGGATTACGAGGATGCACCAATGAGAATCTGCTTCCTGGTGGAGGAGCAGTACCGGCGCGACGGCATGCCGGTGGACGTGATCCGCCAACTCACGGCCTGGGGTCATCGGGTGGACGTGCTGCGGCCCGGCAGCTCCCTCCTGAAGCTCTCCGAGGCGGTGCGGGCGGGTGATCACGACGCATGGGTGCTCAAGACGGTCTCCGGCGGCCCCGGCCTGACGCTGCTGGAAGCCGCCGCGCGGGTCGGCCTGACCACGGTCAACGACGCCCGGTCGATCCGCGGCGTGCGCGACAAGGCGCTGGCGGCCGTCATCGCCGAGAGCCACGGGCTGCCGGTGCCGGTGACCTACGCGGCCGCCCGGGCGGAGGGGTTCGCGGAGGTCCCCGCCGGCGAGTACCCCCTGGTGGTCAAGCCCGCCGACGGCAGCTCGGGGCGCGCCGTGCGCCTGGTGCCGTCCCCGGACCGGCTCCTGGACCCCGCCGCGGACGACGACGGCGGCGGCATGCTGATCGCCCAGCCCTACGTGCCCAACACGGGCGTCGACCTCAAGGTGTACTGCGTCGACGGCGAGCTGTACGCGACCGAGCGCTGCTCCCCGCTCCACCCCGGCCAGCCGGTCCGGGAGCGGCAGGTGCCGCTCACCGCCGAGGTGGCGGCCATCGCCACCGAGGTCGGCGCCGTGTTCGGCCTCGACCTGTACGGGGTGGACATCGTGCTCGGCCCCGACGGCCCGGTCCTCGTCGACGTCAACGACTTCCCGAGCTTCCGTCAGGTGCCGGACGCCGTCGCCCGGGTGGCCTGGGCCATCCTGCGGCTGGCGCACGCCGGCCCGGCCCGGGCCGACGCGCTCCCCACCACGGCCGCCGGGCCCCTGCCGCACCTGCCGGCGCAGTCGGCCGCGCCGGTGGGCGGCGGCGCATGAGGATCTGCCTGCTGACCCCGGCCCCCGACCACCCGCTGCTGGCCGCCGCCACCGCGCTGCTGACACCCCGCCACCGGGTCGAGTCACTGGACCCGGGCACGGCCCCGCCGCCCACGTCGTCCGCGCTCGCCGACGTCTATCTGCTCAAGACCCGCTCCCCGCGCGCCCTGGCATTCGCCCGCCTCCTCGAACAGCGCGGCGCGCCGGTGCTGAACTCGGCCGGCGCCACCGAACTGGTCCAGGACCGGACCGCCATGGCCGAGGTCGCCATGGGCGCCGGGCTCCCGTTCGTCGCCACCGAGACCGCGGCCACGCTGTCGGACCTGGCGGCGGGCGACTTTCTGGCGTATCCCGTGGTCGTCAAGAGCCGGCACAGCCGCCGCCACGACCTGGTGGCCCGGGTGAACGACGCGGCGGAGCTCGCGGCACTGGCCGAGCGGTGGCCGGACGAACCGGTGGTCGTCCAGCGCTTCAGCCCGAACAGCGGCTGGGACCACAAACTGTGGGTCGTCGGCGAGCAGGTCTTCGCCGGCCTCCGCCGCTCCGAGCTGGCCACGCCCGTACCCGGCGGTACCACGTCCCTCATCGCCGAGGACCTGCCCGCGACCTGGCTCGACGCGGTACGCCGCGTCGGCGAGGTCTTCGCTCTCGACGTCTACGGCGTCGACCTCCTCGACGTGGACGGCGGCCGTCCCCTGATCGTCGACATCAACGCCTTCCCCGGCATCCGGGGCCGGCCCGGCGCCCCCGAGGCTCTGGCGGCCCTGGCCCTGCGCACGGCGGAGGGCCACCACCGACCGCGTGGCCTCGCCACGGGCCCGTACGCACCGGCGGCGCGACGCCGGCCGGAGAGCGCGCTTCAGAGCTGAGCCGGAAGCGCCTCGGCCACGGGCCCGGTGACGCGGTCCCGCACGGCCATCCCCTCCACGATCGCCGGGCGCGAAGCCCTCCGCACTCTCGCAGGAAGACACCGCCATGCACATGTGGGGCAGGACGCTCACCCTCGCCGGGATCGACAGCCCGCGGCTGCGGGACGACTACACCCGGCAGCGCGCCCTCGTCGCGGCGTACCGTCGGCACGCCTACCTTGCCGTGCGTCTCCTGCTGCCCCCCGCGCTCGTTCCGCACGTCATCGCCGCGACCGCCTTCATGCACCACACCGACACGCTTCTCGACCAGGGCCCCGAGGGCCCGGCCGAAGAGGCGTTCGCGGCGTGGGAGAAAGAGGTCCACGACGCTCTGGGGTCCAAAGAAAGCGGGCACCCCATTCTTCGCGCGCTGTCGCACACCGTCTCCGTGCACCCTCGCCTGGAGGGGCATATCGAGGAATTCCTCGCCGGGGCCTCCCTGGACCGGGACTTCGGCGGATTCGTCGACGAAGCGCAGTACCAGCGGTACGTCGACGGGTACTCGTTGCCGGCGTTCATGCTGATCGCGTCCCTCCTCCTGGAACCGGACGCCGACGCCGCCGACAGCCGCGCCCTCTGTCGCGCCTACATCGACGGCAGCCAGCGTCTCGACTTCGTCAACGATCTCTCCGAGGACCTGCGGGACGGCAGGCTCACCCTTCCCGAGGCGACCCTGGCGAAGCACGACGTCTCCCGCGCCGACCTTGAGCGGGGCAAGGACACCCCGGGTGTCCGGGCCCTGCTCACCACCTCCCTCGCGTCGGCCCGAGGGGACCTGCTGGCCAGTCGGCGCCTGCCCGATCTCGCACCGGCCGCGCATCGCTCGTTCATCCGGGCGTGCATCACGCTGGAGGTGCTCACAGCGGCCGCGGCCTCGGTCGAGGGCGCGGGACTGCTCCATGGGCCGGCGCGTCCCTCCGCGCCCGCCGCGCTGAGGGTTCTCCTCCGCGAGTACCGCCGACGCGGCCGCTGACCGAACAGGCCCACCGGTGACCGGCCAAACCCACCCGCACCGCTCATATAACATGATCGAGCTTACGGCGAGCGCGCTCATCGCCCGTCCTTGAAGAGTGACTTATTTAGCTGACATTTAACTGACATCTAACAAATCGGCCAAACAATTGATATCCATAGTGTCCCGGGTGTTTTCGCGAATAAAATGCAGAATTGATTTCGCCGCGTGGCGTCGACCACGGACGATTCTGTGGGCCACAGTGTGTGTGGTGGCCCTCGGATTCCTTATCGCGCTGGAGATCGCCGCGCGTCGCTACGGCCTGCCGGGGCCGATGACCAACCAGGCGAAAGAGGTGATCCTCGCCCCCAAATCGGGGCCGCTGTTGTACGCCAGTATGGCGTTGATGATGGTGGTGCTCACCTGGCGGCAGCGGTTCATCGCGGCCGGTGTCGCGGTCGGTATCGATGTCGTCTTCTTTCTGGTGCGGTGGGCTGTCGACGCCAAGATGATGTTCGGCAACGGCGCGTTGTGGGTGATGCTGGGCTGTGCGGTCATCGCCCTCACGCGCCGCACCGGCCGGGAACGCGTCCTGCTGCTGAAGGGCGTCGGACTGGGCCTGCTGCTGGTGGCCGGCCGCAAGACGGGCGACACCTGGCTGCTCATCACGTCGAAGACCCGCCCGGCGGTGCTCGACCAGTACGTGGCGACCGCCGATCACGCGCTGGGCAACCCGTCGTGGCTGGCAGGTCGGATCGTCGAGGCCACCGGCACGATCGGTGAGCATGTTCTCGACTACGTCTACATTCAGCTCGCGGTGGCCGCGGTCGTCGTCGCGCTGTACCAGCTGCGTCACGTGGCGGTCGAGCGCCGCTTCCCCGGCCATCACCTGGTGCGCACGTTTCTGGTGATCGGCCTCCTCGGGCCGGCCATCTACATGATCTTCCCGGTGGTCGGACCGATCTTCGCCTACGGCGCCGACGGCGGGCACTGGGCGGTGGCCGACCTGTGGCCGAACACGCCGCCGCCGATCAATACCCCGCACCCGATGTCGTTCGACGAGATCACCCCACGCAACTGCATGCCGAGCCTGCACACAGCGTGGGCCACCACCATCTTCATTCATTCCCGCAAGGGCCCACGCGTTCTGCGATTCGCAGGTGCGTTCTGGCTGATTGCCACGCTCGGCGCGACGCTGGGATTCGGCTACCACTACGGCATGGACATCATCGCCGGCGTGGTGTTCGCGGTCACGATCGAAGCGGCTATGCGTTCGCTCGCCCGCGGCTGGGACCGGTCGGGAATCCAGCTGGTCGCCTACGGGGCGACGGTTTTCACCGCGCTCTTGGTGTCCTATCGCTATTTGCCGATGGAGATGGCCGAGCATCCGTGGGTGTTCGGACCACTTCTCATTCTGGCGATGACCTCGGTGATCTACGGCTTCGTACGGACCACCCGACTGTGGGAGCCGAAGGCCGCGCCGGCGCTGCAACCGGAACCACAACCCGAACTGGTTTGAGTGATGCTTTGCCCCGGTGTGCTGCCGGTGCGCTGTCGGTGTGCTCGACCAGCTCATGCGTGGCCCGAGACGGCCGGTGCGGTCTGCATGGCTGACCGCACCGGCCGCCCCGACAGCGGCTATGCCGAAGCCGTCTCCGCCGGGACGAACCTCGGCAACGGGCCGAGCCACACCGTGACCCGTCGCCGCAGCAGTTCGTACTCCTCCTGGCGGCGGGGCAGCCGCCCAGGGGGTCGGGCGACGATCCGCCCGCCGGTTATGGTCTCGTCGGCGCGCATCTGCTCCCGCGTCAGGCCGATCTCGAAGCCGCTGGGCATGCGGTTCCACCAGTGATACCCGCGGTGCTCGCCGCCGACGTGCACCTCACCGAGCACCAGCTCGCCGCCCAGCAGGTCCTGGACGACGAGCGCGGTGATGTCGCACTGGCCCCGGGAGGGGTTTCGCGACTCCCACTCGGCGAGGTCGTCGGGCGAACAGGTGTCGGCCGCCCAGCCGGCGGGCAGCGCGCGCTCGATGTCCGCGAAGGTCCAAGTCGCCATGGCGGACAGCCTGCCACGGGGCACTGACAATCACCCGCCGCGGCCGCGCCGCCCCATCCACGCTGAAATGTCGCAGATACGGCCGTACGCGACACGGGGTTTCGACCCACCCGCCCCATCCACCCGCCGCGTCACAGCAGCCATGCCGCTCGTAACCCGTCGGACGAGCGGGCCGTTCACGGGACAGACCAGTCCTCATGCAACGGGGGCCGGGCGAAGGCCGTACGGGCGATCCTGCCCGCACCGGCGGCGGTCCGGGCCGAGCCGCTCGCGGAAGGAACCGCGCGGCAGCGCACCGGGCGGCGCGACCGCCACCGCGTCGGCCTTCCTCCGGCCCTTCCGGACCCGGCGGCCGTCTCCCGGCGCGTGTACCGCGCCGAGACGGCGGGAGACGGCCGCCGCATCTTCGTGAGGCACCCGGACGCCGAGCGAGGGAGACCCCATGAGCCTGCTGCGCAAGATCCGCGAGACCGGCCGGGTGGCGGAGGACGCCCCGCCCCGCCCGGCCGGGGGCCGCTCGCCCGGGGCCGCCGCGCTCGGCGGCTCGGTGCAGGTCCGCTGCGTGGACGCCGGGTCGTGCAACGGCTGCGAGATCGAGGTCGCGGCCGCCTTCGGACCGGTGTACGACGTCGAGCGGTACGGCGCACGCCTGGTGGCGTCGCCCCGGCACGCGGATGTCGCCCTGGTCACCGGCCCGGTCACCCGGAACATGGCCGAGCCGCTGCGGCGCACCGTGGCCGCCATGCCGCGCCCCCGGCTGGTGCTGGCGGTCGGCGACTGCGCGCTCGACTGCGGCGAGTTCGCCGGCGGCCACGGCATCGAGGGCGCCGTCGCCGATGTGGTGCCCGTGGACGTCCACGTGGCGGGCTGCCCACCGAGGCCGGAGCGGATCGTAGCGGCCCTACGAGCCCTGACCGGCCGATGACGGCACACCCCCGACACGCCGCGGCCGGCGCCGCCGCGCCCCCTCGTAGCCCTGCGGCTTGTGCCTTCGCCGCCTCCCATCCCGACGCCCTCCGCCACCCCGCGGCCAATCGCCCCGAGCACCCCCGACACCCCGCGGTCGGCGCCCCCGCGGAGACCGGCACATGAATCCCGCCGAGTCCGCGGCGGCCCTCGCGGCCGCGCTCGCCGCCGCCGGAGCCCTCGCGGGCGCCGTCCTGCCGGTGCGGGCGCGTGTCGTCACCGCGGGGCTGTGCACCACGGGCCTCGGCGGCGCCGGCCTGGCGGCCGGGCTCGCCGCGCTGAGCGGCGTCCGCTGGACGGCACACCTCCCCGGCCTCCTCCCGCCGGCCGGGACGTATCTGGCCGTCGACGCCCTCTCGGGCCTGTTCATGGCGGTGGCCGGCGCCGTCGTGCTCGCGGTCGCCGTCTACGGCATCGGCTACGTCTCCGGGCGCGGCCCGCACGGCGCCGCCTCGCGCGGCGTACAGGCGACGCTCCCGGTCTTCGCGCTCACCCTGGTGCTCGTCCCGGCGGCCGCCTCCATCTCCACCTTCCTCCTGCTGTGGGAGGTCATGGCTCTCACCTCCCTGGTGCTCGTCCTGGCCGAACAGCGGGAGCGGGCCGCCGTCCGCGATGCCGGCGTCTGGTACGCCGTCATGACCCATCTCGGGCTCGTCCTGCTGCTGGCCGGCCTGGCACTCTTCGCCGCCCGCGCCGGCGGCGAGACCTTCACCGCCCTGCGCGCCGGCGCGAGCGGCATGACACCCGCCACCCGCGGCGCCGTCTTCGTCCTGGTGGCCGCCGCGTTCGCCTCGAAGGCCGGCATGGTGCCGCTGCACCCCTGGCTGCCCCGGGCCCACCCCGAAGCGCCCAGCAACGTCTCCGCGCTGATGAGCGCCGCGATGGTCAACCTCGGCGTCTACGGCATGGTCCGCGTCGTCTTCGACCTGATGGGCGGCGGCCCGCGCTGGGGCTGGCTGCTGCTCCTGGGAACCGGCGCCCTCTCGGCCGTCTACGGCATCCTCCAGGCCGCCATGGCCTCCGACCTCAAACGGCTGCTCGCCTACTCCACCTCCGAGAACCTCGCCCTGATCCTCATCGGCGTCGGCGCCGCCGGGCTGTTCGCCTCCGCCGGACACCCCATGCCCGCCGCCCTCGCCCTGGCCGCGGCGTTCCTGCACGTCGTCAACCACGCCGTGTTCAAGGCCCTGCTGTTCTGCGCGGCCGGTTCCGTCGTACGCGCCACCGGCCTGCGCGACCTCGACCGGATGGGCGGCCTGCGGGCCCGGATGCCGGCCACCGCCGGCTTCTTCACGGTGGCCGCCCTCGGCGCGGTCGCGCTGCCGCCCGGCAACGGCTTCATCAGCGAATGGCTGCTGCTGCAGTCCCTCATCCAGGGGCTGGCCGTCCCCGGAGTGTCCACGGTCATCGTGCTGCCGCTGGCCGTCGCGGTGCTCGCCCTGTCCGCCGGCCTGGCCGCCGCCGTCTTCGTCAAGGCCCTCGGCGTGGGCTTCTTCGCCCGCCCGCGCAGCGAACAGGCCGCCGCGGCCACGGAGAGCCCGCCCGGCATGATCGTCGGCATGAGCCTGCTCGCCCTCGGCTGTACGGGCCTGGCGCTCGTACCCGGCATGCTGGGCGGCGGGTTGTCCCGGGCGGTGGCCGTGGCCGGACTCACCGACGGGCGGCCGCTGATGGGCGACGCCGTCGAGGTACGGCTCGACCGCCTAGCGGCCTCCGTCTCCCCTCTGTGGGTGGCCGCCGCCCTGACGGCGGGCGTCGTCGCCGCGGCCGCGCTGATCCGCGTCACGGCGCGCCGCGGCCGCCGCTCGCACGTCAGACTCTGGGACTGCGGAGGCGGCGCCCCCACACCCCGGATGTCCTACACCGCCACCTCTTTCGCCGAGCCCCTGCAACGCGTCTTCGACGACGTGCTCGCCACCGAACAGGACGTGAACGTCACCTCCGTGCGCGAATCCGCCTATCTGGTCGAACGCGTGCGCTTCCGCCGCAGCGTCCCCGACCGCATCGAGCACCGCCTCTACCGCCCCGCCCTCGCCGCCCTGGCCGGCCTCGGCCAGGCCGCCCGCCGACTGGCCACCGGAAGCGCGCACCGCTATCTCGGTTACGGCTTCTTCGGACTCGTCGCCCTCCTGCTGACCCTGGCGGTGGCCCGGTGAGGCACACCACGCACGAGGAGACAGCGTGAAAGCCATCGGTACCGCGGCGGTGGCCGCCCAGGTCACCCTCGTCGTCGCCGGAGCCCCGCTGCTCACCGGCCTGATGCGGCAGGTACGGGCCCGGCTGGAGGGCCGGGCCGGCGCCGGCGTCCGCCAACCATGGCGGGACCTGCGCAAACTCCTGCGCAAGGAGGCCATCACCCCCATCGGCACCGGCCCCGCCTTCCGCGTGGCACCCCTGGTGCTGGTCACCACCACAGCCGTCGTCGCCGCGCTCGTACCCCTGATCTCCACCCGCACCCCCGTCAGCGGCCGGTCCGACCTGATCCTGGTCGTGGCACTGCTCGCGCTCGGCACGGTCACCCTCGCCCTCGCCGGCCTGGATACCGGCACCGCCTTCGGCGGCATGGGCGCCTCCCGCGAGATGACCGTGGCCGCCCTCGTCGAACCGACGATCCTGCTCGCGGTGTTCGCCCTGTCGATACCGACCGGGTCCACGAATCTGTCCGCCATCGTCTCCGGCGGCATCCACGACCCGGTGCGCCTGGCCTCCCCGGCGGCGCTCCTGGCCACCGCCGCCCTGGCCGTCGCCGTTCTCGCCGAGACCGGCCGGCTCCCCGTCGACAACCCCTCCACCCACCTGGAACTGACGATGGTCCACGAAGCGATGGTGCTGGAATACGCCGGCCCCGACCTCGCCCTCGTCGAACTCGGCACCCAGATGCGGCTGACGGTGCTGCTGGGCCTGCTGGCCTCGCTCGCCGCGCCCTGGGGCATCGCCACCACCGCCGCCCCGCAGGCCCTCGCGATCGCGCTCGCCCTGCTCACGGCCAAGGTCGCGCTGCTGGGCGCCGCACTCGCGGCCGCCGAGGTCTTCTGGGCCAAACTACGGCTGTTCCGCGTCCCCGAGCTGCTCGCCGGATCCTTCCTGCTCGCCCTGCTCGCGGTGTCGGCCTCGTACTTCCTCACAGGAGAGTGAGGCACCATGAACGACAGCGTCTACACCCAGCTGCTCGACCTGGCGTGCGGCGCGTTCCTCCTCGCGGCCGTCGTGGTCCTGTGGCTGCGCCAACTGTCCTCGATCCTGCGGGCCTTCGCCCTCCAGGGCGTGGCACTGGCGGCCGTCGCCGCCCTGCTCGGCGTGCACGAGCGCCGCTGGGACCTCCTCGCCGTCGCCGCCGGAATCGGGCTGCTCCGGGCCGGCGCCCTGCCGTACGTCATGCGACGCGCCCTCGCCGCCGGCACCCCCGGCCGCTACGAGGAGGACGTCAGTGAGGCACACGAGAGCCGGCCCCTCGTCAACGTCGCGGCGTCGCTGCTCAGCGCGGCACTGCTGACCCTCCTCGCCTACGCCGTCTCCCGGCCCCTGGCCGAACTCGACCCCACCCCCGCGACGCACGCCCTGCCGGTCGGGCTCGCCGTCGTCCTCATCGGCTTCTTCACCCTGGTCACCCGGCGCCGCGCCCTGGCCCAGGTGGTCGGCTTCCTGCTGCTGGACAACGGCATCACCGCCACCGCCTTCCTGGCCGCCTCCGGAGTGCCGCTGATCGTCGAACTCGGCGTCTCCTTCGACGTGCTGCTCGCCGTTCTCGTCCTGCGGATCCTCACCACCCGTATGCGGGTCGCCTTCGGCGGCACCGGCATCGACGACCTGCGGGAGCTACGCGACTGATGACGCACGCCACCACCGCACTGCTGACCGCCCCCATCGCGGTCCCGCTGACGGCCTCCGCCGCCTACGCCGCCGCCGGCCTGCGCGGCACCCGGACGCGCCGCGCCCCCCGGCACGCCCTCAGCCGCGCACACCGCACACCGGCCCCCCGCACGGCCGCGGCGCCCGCGCACGCCACCACGCCCGGCGGGAGACCGGTGACGCTCACGGACCCCCGCGCCGAAGGCCCCGACGCCCCCACGGCGCCCCCCGGCCGGCCCCGCACCGGAGACGCCCACCAGGCCGCCGCCGACGAGCCCCCGGACACCGGCCCCCGCTCCGGGCTGCCCGAACTCCCCGGAAGCGGCCCCGCGGCCCGGCCCCTGGCCACCTGGCTCGGCCTCGTCTCCCCGGTCGCCATCCTGACCTGCGGGGCCTTCCTCGCCACCGAGGTCCCCGACGACGGCTCCCTGACGGCCTGCGGGCGGCTGCTGCGCGCGGACGCGCTCACCGCCTGGCTGCTGCTCGTCGTCGGAGCCGTGGCCGGCGTCGCCTGCGCCGCGAACCCCGCCCACCTCGCCCACGAACGCGCCGACGCGCGCACCGCACGCCGCTACAACCTCCTCGTCCACGCCCTGCTCGCCTCGATGAGCGCCGCCGTCCTCGCCGAGAACCTCGGCGTCCTGTGGGTCGCCATCGAGGCCACCACCATCGTCGCCGCGTTCCTCGTCGGCCATCGCCGCACCCGCGCCTCCGTCGAGGCCGCCTGGAAGTACGTACTGATCTGCTCCGCCGGAATCGCCCTGGCCTTCCTCGGCACCGTGCTGATCTACTACGCCGCCCGGCAGGCCGGCTTCTCCGAGGCGTCCGCCCTGGACTGGCCGGCCCTCGCCGCCCACGCCGACCGCCTGGACCCGGCCGTCACCCGGCTGTCCATCGGCCTCGTCGTCCTCGGCTTCGGCGCCAAGGCCGGGCTCGCCCCGCTGCACGCCTGGCTGCCCGACGCCTACAGCCAGGCACCCGCCCCGGTGTCCGCCCTGATGTCCGGGGCGCTGCTCTCCGTCGCCTTCGCCGGCCTCCTGCGCTACAAGGTCATCGCCGACGCGGCCCTCGGCCCCCACTACCTGCGCGCCCTGCTGACCGGCTGCGCCCTGCTCACCCTCGCGCTCGCGGCGGCGCTGCTGCTCGCCCAGCGCGACTACAAGCGGATGCTGGCCTATTCGAGCATGGAGCACATGAGTCTGATCGCCCTCGGCACCGCCATCGGCACCCCCCTGGCACTCTCCGCCGTGCTGCTGCACATCGCGGGCCACGGGCTGGCGAAGACCGTCGCGTTCTGCGCCTCGGGCGACATCCTGCGGCTGATGCACACCACCCGCATCGGGCGGGTGCGCGGCCTGCTGACCCGGGCCCCGGCCCTCGGCATCACCTTCGGCCTGGCCGTCGTCGCCCTGCTCGGCCTGCCACCGTTCGGCCTCTTCGCCTCCGAACTGGCCATGGTACGAGCCGGATTCACCGGCGGATGGGGCCGCTTCACCGCCCTCGCGCTGCCCCTGACCCTCGTCGCGTTCGCCGCGGTGGCCGCCCGTACGGCCCGTATGCTGCTGGGCCCGCCGCCACCGGACACACCGGACGAGCCCGTACGGCTGGGTACGGCCGCCACCGCGCCCCTGGTCGTCGGCCTGGCCGCGTGTGCCGTCCTCGGCGTCAGCATCGGCCCGCTGACCGGACTGCTCACCGCGGCCGCCGCGCTCCTCGGAGGCCACTGACATGCACATCCGCACCGTCACCGACATCGGCCCCGACGAACTCCCCGAAAAGGCCGCGGACCTGCTCGTCGACGGCCACCGCCTCGCACTGGTCGCCGCGCACCACGACGGAGCGGGCGCACCGGGCGGCCGCTCGGTGCGCGTGGTCTACCTCTTCCTCTCCGGCCCGCCCGACACCCGCACCGAACTGCACGTACGTCTCGACCCCAAGGCCCCCGAACTGCCCACCCTCGCGCACCTCTCCTTTCCCGCCGGCCGGTTCGAACGCGAGATGCGTGACCTGCACGGCATCGTGCCCCTGAGCCATCCGCTGCCGCACCGCCTCGTCCGCCACTTCCACTGGCCCCGCGGCTGGTACCCGATGCACCCGGACGCCGGCCCGCCGCCGCCCTTCGCCGAGCCCGAGGGCCCGTACCCCTTCCTGGAGGTCGAGGGGGAGGGGGTGTACGAGATCCCCGTCGGCCCGGTCCACGCCGGGCTCATCGAGCCGGGCCACTTCCGGTTCTCCGTCGTCGGCGAGACGATCATCAAGCTCAAGGCCCGCCTGTGGTTCGTCCACAAGGGCGTCGAGAAGCTCTTCGAGGGACGCACCCCCGAGCGCGGCCTGCCGCTGGCGGAGCGCGTCAGCGGCGACACCACCGTCGGCCACACCCTCGCCTACTGCCTGGCGGTCGAGGAGGCCACCGGCACCCATGTGCCCGAGGACGCCTGCCGCGCCCGCGCCCTGCTCCTCGAACTCGAACGCCTCCACAACCACGTGGCCGACCTCGGTGCCCTGTGCAACGACGTCGGCCACGGCATCCTCAACGCCCGGGCCCAGCACGTACGCGAACAGCTCCTGCGGCTGAACGACGAGGTCACCGGGCACCGGTTGCTGCGCGGCGGCGTCATCCCGGGCGGGGCGATCCTGCGGGAAGTCCCGGGCGAGGCCCGGCTCGACGCCCTCGGCCGGGAGATCCGCGACATCGTCACGCTCGCCCTCGGCCACACCACCGTCCGCGACCGCTTCACCGGCACCGCACGGCTCGACACGCCCGCCGCCCGCGACCTGGGCTGCCTCGGCTACGTCGCCCGCGCCAGCGGGCTGTCCGCCGACGCCCGGGTCCGGCACCCCTTCTACGACCACGGCGACGCCCTCACCGTGCCCGTCCACCACACCGGGGACGTCCTGGCCCGGTTCCTCGTGCGCGCCGAGGAGACCGACGCGTCGCTCTCCCTGGCCCGGCGGCTGGCCGACGGCC
This sequence comes from Streptomyces sp. NPDC023527, assembly GCF_055560115.1. Lineage (NCBI taxonomy): Bacteria > Bacillati > Actinomycetota > Actinomycetes > Kitasatosporales > Streptomycetaceae > Streptomyces > Streptomyces sp. NPDC023527. The sequence goes on along the minus strand of NZ_JBVHJJ010000012.1, from coordinate 207,989 downwards.
TCACACCCGGCCACCGGGGCGTGGACCTGCGGCGGGGCCACCCGCCGGGCGCGGGCGTCGGCATCGTGGAGGGGTGGCGCGGCACGATCACCACGCGCGTCGAACTGGGCGCCGACCGGACTCTGGGCCGGGTGAAGGTCGCCGACCCGTCCTTCTTCAACTGGCCGGCCCTGCCGGTGGCGCTGGCCGACACGATCGTGCCGGACTTCCCGCTGACGAACAAGAGCTTCAATCTCTCGTACGCGGGCAACGACCTGTGACGGACCGGCCTATGACGGACCGGCGTCGGGGGCCATGTCGTCCGCCGTATCGTCATGGTCCGCTGTAACGCCCGGTGGCGTCTCGTCAGGGTCGATGCCATGCCGGCGGGCCATCCGCAGGGCGTCGTCCAGTTCGTCCGCCGCCACGGCGGCCCCATAGACGTCCCCGGCCGCGCGCGCCGCCGCGAGGGCGTCCCGCGCGTCGCGGACCCGCTGCCGCATCGCCTCGGCGAACACGTTCACGACGGCCCCCGGATCGCTGGCGCTCGAAATGCCCCAAGTCTAGGGGAGGCCGGCGCGTCGAGCGCTGGTCAGGCGGCGCCTTCGACGGTCCAGCCGGGAACCTGGAAGCGGGGGGCGATGTCATCGCTGTGGACCTCTTCGCCACAGCACCGGCAGATGACGGCGGGGTCGAGGTCGGAGCCGCAGGAGTGCTCGAAGACGGTCGGCGGCACATCCGTGAGGTGCCGGTCGCCCCAGCGCATCAGCATGAGGAGAACCGGCCGCAGGTCGTACCCGGCGGGGGTCGGGCAGTACTCGAAACGGGCGGGGCGCTCGTTGTAGGGCACCTTCTCCAGCACGCCCGCCTCGACCAGGCGGCGCAGCCGGGAGGCGAGGATGTCGCGCGGCGCGCCGGTGTTGCGGGCGATCGCGTCGAAGCGCCGGACGCCGAAGAAGACCTCGCGCAGCACCAGCAGGGAGTACTTCTCGCCGACCACGCCGAGCGCGTCGGCGATCGAACAGGGGCGCGATGTCGTCATGCCCCCCATCGTAAAGCAGTCGGATTTGCTTCCCCAACCCATACGTACAAGGTGAATCCACAGTTCCAACCCAATCCGGTCGTGGCCGGCTCCTAGACGTTGTACGCGAGGTGTCTGGCCGGCGGCCTGATCCACGCCGTCGCCCGGGCCGCGCCGACCGCGCCCAGGTGACGCCCGCGCCCCTCGGGAACGGCCCGCGCCGCCCGTACGAGGGCGGCGTTGTCCGCGGCGGGGCGGCCGTCGGGCGTGTGCGTGACGTCCTCCAGCCCGACGCGCCGCGCGAGCCCGAGCGCGGCCGCCCTGCGCAGCACGGGCCAGGCCCCGCCGTCCTCGCCGTGCAGCAGGACGGGCACCTTGAGGCCCGGACCGAGCGAGCGCAGGAGGGCCGTCGCCGTGCCGAGCGCGGTGAGCGGCTCGGTGTCGACGACCTCGGCGAGGACGCGCAGCACCCGGCCCGCGAACGGCGAGGCACGGAACCGGTCCACGGCGTCGGTGCCGGAATACAGACCGGCCTCGATGCCGATGCCCTTCTCCCACAGGGCGCGGGCGACCAGGTCCGCGCCGCTCTCGTGCCAGTTGACCGAGGCGTGGTCGGGAAGCACGGTCCAGGCGCGCACCAGCTCGGCCCGCCGCCGGGCGTCCGGTACCGTCCAGGCGCCCGTGGTGACGCCGACCGGTATGCCGGGCACGGCCGCCCGTACGGCCGTGAGCACGTCGGCGACGACGGCCGGGTCCAGGGTGTCGGCACCGTCGGGCGTCTTGGGGTGCAGATGGATGTCGTCCGCACCGGCGGCGACCGCGGCCCGCGCCGCTTCGGCGAGCTCGGCGGCCGTGACGGGGAGGACCGGGCAATCGCCCCGGTTTCGGGAGCCGTTCAGGCATACCTGCAACATAAGGATCATGGTGGCAGGTGGGTCTGACATCGACGCCGACGAGGCGGTGCGGAGGCGTCGAGCCGCCTGGCGGCAACGGAACCCCAGGGGCATTCGATGAGGCCCGTGGTTCGATCCATCGGGCACGTCGCAGCAGTGGTTCCACGGTCCGGACGCCGGTTCCGGCTTGTGGTTTCCGTAGCGTCAACTTCTACCGTCTTGTGCGGGGCCGGAGAGACCGGCCCGGCGATGGGAGGCAGGGCAAATGGCTTGGTCGATCGCGGATGTGTCCCGGATGTCCGGGGTGACGTCCCGGACGCTGCGGCACTACGACGAGATCGGCCTGCTGCCGCCGGCCTGGATCGGGAGCAACGGGCACCGCCACTACGAGGAGGCCGATCTGCTGCGGTTGCAGCAGATCCTGCTGATGCGGGAGCTGGACCTCGGACTGCGCGAGATCCAGGCGGTCCTGGACAGCCAGGTCGATCGGGTGGCCGTGCTCCGCGAGCACCACCAACGGCTGCTGGCGGAACGGGACCGGCTGGACACGCTCGCCCGCACGGTCGGCCGCACCATCGCCGAACTGGAAGAGGACAAGGACGACAACGCCATGGCGAAGATCAACAGGCCGGAGAACCTGTTCGAGGGATTCGAGCCGGCCCCGGCCGAGGCCGAGGTGCGCGAGCAGTGGCCGGAGGCGTGGGAGGAGTCCCGGCAGGCCAGGGAAACGATGACCGCCGAGGACTCGGAGCAGTGGCAGCGGGAGGTGACGGCCCAGATGATCCGCTTCGCGGAGTTCATGGTGGCCGGCACACCGGTCGCCGATCCCGTGGTGCAGGCCGAGGTGGACGTCCACTACCAGGGCGTGTGCCGCTTCTGGACCCCGACCGCGGCCGCGTACAAGGGACTGGGCCAAACCTACGTCGACGACCCCCGGTTCCGTGCGAACTACGACAAGATCGCCGACGGGCTGGCCGTCTACCAGCGCGACGCGATGGTCGTCTACGCCGACGCCCGGTTGAGCTGACCGACGGCTCACACCGTTGATAGAGGTACCGCTGCGCACGGACCGTGCTCCGCGAGCGCGGCTCCGGTTCAATTCATTGATCCTCCCTTCGGATTCGTCTTCGGACCCTCGCGAAGATCGCTTGTCAAGTGGACGCGGGCAGATGGATGTCCAGGAGGCACACGTCGTCGCGCTGTTCGTCCGGGAGGAGACGGGACAGCAGGGTGTCGAGCGAGCCGGGGCCATCGGCGGACAGTTCGGTCTCGGCGGCGCGGGCGAGGCGGTCGAGCCCCTCGTCCAAGTGTTCCCTGGGGCGTTCGACCAGGCCGTCGGTGTACAGCAGCAGGTGGTCGCCGGGTGCGATCCGGCACACGGCCTCGCCGAAGGAGGGCCCCAGCGTGGCACCGAGCAGTATGCCCTCGGGCGGGGGGAGGAACTCCGCCTTCCCGTCGCGCACGAGCAGGGGCGGTGGATGACCCGCCTGGACCCAGGTCAGGCAGCGGTCGGCGGGATCGTAGCGGCCGAGCACGAGGGTGGCGGTGGCATGGTGGTCGCGGGTGTGCAGGAGCAGGGTGTTGAGCCGGTGCAGCGCACCGGTGAGCGAGGAGCCGGTGACGACCATGCCCTTGGCCGTGAACCGCAGCTGGGCCATCGTGGCCACCGCGTCGATGCCGTGTCCGGCCACGTCGCCGACCGCGAAGAGTATGCCGCCGCCGGGCATTTCGAGGGCGCTGTACCAGTCACCGCCCACGTTGAGATCGTCGTGGGAGGGGAGGTAGGCGACGTCGACGCGCAGATCGCCCAGGTTCAGCGACTGCCCGGGCAGTGGCAGAAGGGCGTGCTGCAGGCGGGCGGCGACCGTCCGTTCCGCCTGCAGGATGTTGCGCTGGGCCAGGACGGCCTGCCGGGTCTCCGTCAGGGCCAGTTCGGCGGTGCGCTGCGCTGTGACGTCCTGGACGAAACCGTGCACTTCGACGGGGGCGCCGTGGGCGTCCGGCACCGCCTCGGCGACGACCCGCAGGTGCCGGACACCACCCCGCGTCGTGATCCGGACCTGGCGGTCGACGGGGGTGCCCGCACCCAGGAGCTTCTGGAGTGCGCGGGTGAAGTCCGGGGCGTCCTCGGGCAGGACGTCCCCGGGGAAGGCGTCGAGGGGCAGCGGGTCCGATTCCGGGTCGCGGTCGAGCACGGCGTGGACCTGGGGTGACCAGGTGATGGCGCCCGTGACGAGGTTCCAGTCCGTCCAGCCGAGGTTGCCGAGCCGCTGCAGGTCGGCGAGGAGGGCCTGCTGCCGGGCGACGTCGTCGTGGCCCGTCCAGGTGACCACGAGGGCGTCACCGAGTTTCACCGCACGGACGGAGTAGGTGGAGCACCGCCGCAGACCGGCGACGACCTCCTCGTAGGTGAAGGGCCCGCCCTCGTACGGCGCCCCCGTGGTGAGTGTCCGCAGGTAGCCCTGCCAGACGTCGGCGCCGGCCACGGTGGGGTAGCACTCCAGGACCCGCAGCCCGACCAGCCGGCGGCCGCGCCGGCCGGCGACGTCGACGGATTGCGGCGCGGCGGCGTCGATGCGGAAGTCCTCGACGTCACCCGCCGGTGACCGCAGGGGGGTGAGGAGGATGGCGGGGCCCGGGAGGACGTCGAAGACGGCCTGGACGAGGGCGGCCGTGCCGGCTTCGGGGCCTCCCGGGCAGCCCGGCTGCGCGAGCTGCCCGGCCGGCGCGCACCATCCGGGCGCCTCCGGGGCCTCGGACCTCCCGGACCACCTGGACGGCCCGGGCCGTCCGCTCAGCCGGAGCGGCCCCGGGCGCACGTCCCCTGCGCGGAGGCTCCCGGCGCACAGCCGGGCCACGGACCGCAGCAGCTCGCGCATGTCCTCGCCGAAGGGGGCGTCCACCGTGCGCAGGACACCGAGGGCCGCGGTGACCCTGCCGCCCGTGGTGACCGGGAGCCAGGCGCGGGTGCGCCACTTCTGCGGCGGCTGCCCGATCAGGTGGTAGCGCTGTGCGTCCTGTGCCGGGTTCTCCAGCCATACGGCTTCGCCGCGGCGGACGGTGTCCAGGGCGGCGATGCCGCCGACGGGCGGCACGGACCGCCACTGGGCGGCGACCGCGGCCCCGATGCCGGCGTGCCCGGCGAGCTCCAGGGCATCGTGCGCGGTGCGGGAGAAGAGGAGGACGGCGTCGGCCCGGACCGGGGGCCCGGCCAGGTGGTCCAGCAGCAGTTCCGCGACATCCTGCGGGCAGGTGGCACCGGTGAGCACCCTGCTGAGGTCGCCGAGGAGTTCGGTGCGGGAGGGCGTGCGTGGCTCCGTGCCGGATTCCAGCACCCGCCCGGCCCGGCCGGCGTCGGGGGCCGGGACGTGGCGCGTCGATCGGGACGGCCCCGGGGAACCCTGGTCCGGGACACGGGGAACGTCCGTGACGCCCTGGACGGGGAGGAAGGGCGGTTGGGCCGCCCGCGGGATGTCACCGAGGGCGATCCAGCACTCCTCGGTCAGCGTGCGGCCGTCGGCCTGCGCCCGCCGCGTCAGCTCCTCGTGCGCTTCCGCGGCCGAGCACCCCGACCGTGCCATCAGAAGGCCTTTGGCGCGCTCCAATACGGCCGTGGTGGACGCCTGGTGGTGGAGGCGCTCGTTTTCGGCGCGTAACGCTGCCACGACCTTGGCCAGCGCGACGACGTCGGGTGCGACGCCGGACTCCTCGTCCTTGACAGGTTCGCTCGTCACGCCCCTGAGGATGTCACAGGCGGCAGCCGCAGGGGCCGTGTGTGCGGGCGCCGGTAGCCGACCGGGCGGAGGAAGCCGCGCCCGGCTCGCGGGAACAGTGGCGGATCGGACACGAAGCGTACGAACTGATGTGTCGTCACTCCCACCCGCGAACCTGACCATATCGGTCCCTTCCCCGGTCCTGTCGGACGCTGCTGTCGGCACGTCAGCCGACGGCCGGAAGACCGGGGGGAACACGCATCAGTAACGGCACCGGCCTCCTGCCACCGCCGGACGCGAGGCTCCTCGCACACCCCGGGCAAGAGCGGGGCCGTGGTGGGTGACGAGCCCCGGCATTTACGGCGCCCGGTCGTCGTTGTGCACAAGGAGACGGTGTTTGTCGCCCTGCGTGTCGGGCTGTCAGCGAGGAGGAGCGGTCATGAGCATTCCCGGCCCCGAGCCCCGGGAGGACGGCGGGATCGGCGCTGTCGCGGCAGCGGGTGGACTCCACCACTACCAGTTGCGGCTGCACGCCGAGTACGGGCCCGTCGTGCGCTTCCAGCTTCCGGGTGCGGGGACGGCCGTGTCAGTCGCCGACCCCGTGCTGCTGGAGGCCACGGCCGGCATCGACAAGCGGCCGGAGCGGCTGTTCCAGTTCCTGGACCCGCTGTGCGAGGCGGGCAACCTGCAGGTGCTACCGGCCGGCGAACACACGCCGTGGCGGCGGCTGATGCTGTCGGTGCTGGCCGGGCGGCCTTCCCACGAGCGGCACTTCTCGCAGTTCACCACGCTGGCGACAGCGCTCGCCGACCGCTGGGCAGAGCAGGCCGACCGCGGGCCCGTCGAGCTGCAGAAGGATCTCACCACGCTGTCCCTGCGGATGATCTGCGAGTACGCACTGGGCGGCGGCGTCACAAACCCGGACAGGGTCGTCACCGCGTTCGAGGAAGTGCTGACCGAATACCTGGGACGGCTCCACCGAGTGCCGGCGCCGGGCACGCGGGACGAACATGGCCGGCGGGCGGAGGAGGCCCTCGCCTTCCTGCGTGCGACGGTCGACCAGGTGGTCGCGGCGCACCGACCCGGCAGCCGCACGGACCGGAGCGATCTCATCGGGGCGCTCATCGAGGCCGGCGAACGGCCCGCGCGGATCCGTGACACCGTCATGATGACGATGCTGGCCGCCCACCACACGACCGGAGTGGCCGTCTCGTGGACGCTGCATCTGCTGGGGCGCCACCCCGAGGTGGCAGAACGCGTCACCGACGAGCTGGACCGCGTACTCGGTGGCCGTACGGCACCCGAGTACGCCGACCTACGGCGCCTCACGTTTCTCGAAATGGTCCTCAAGGAATCGATGCGGCTGTACCCGCCCGGCCCGTACGGGGCGCGGGAGACCACCGAGGCCATCACCGTGGGCGGCTACGAGATCCCGGCCGGGACGACGATCTTCTATCCGTTCTGGGCCGTCCATATGAACCCCGACTACTGGCCCGAGCCGGAGAAGTTCATGCCCGAGCGGTTCGCCCCGGGAGAGGAAGCCGGGCGGCCGCGGCTGGCGTACGTCCCCTTCGGGATCGGGCCGCGCGGCTGCGAGGGCGCCGGCCTGGCCATGGCCGAGGCCGAGCTGGTCCTGGCCGTACTGCTCAAGCGCTTCCGGTTCCGGCCCGCGCCGGGACACGAGGTGACCCCGATCGAGAGGTTCGTGCTCTGGGCGGCCGACGACATCCGGATGATCGTGAGCCCGCGGATCGAGGGGTAGGTCTCAGGATCGACGGGGCCCTGCGCGCCGTGGCGTCCGAGACGAACGCGGACGGGCGCGTGGAGCTGTTCGGCGTCAACGGGGCGGGGAACATCTACCACCGCTGGCAGACGTCGCCCGGGGCCGGATGGTCCGGGTGGGAGCAGTTCGACGGGAACCTTTCGTCGATCGCTGCCGCCCGTAACGCCGACGGGCGCCTGGAGATCTTCGGGACGAACAGCGCCGGGAACATCTATCACCGCGCCCAGACCCGGATCGGCGGGGGCAACGGCTGGGCCGGATGGGCGCAGATGGACGGTGGTCTGACCCAGGTGGCCGCGGAGACCAACGCGGACGGGCGTGTCGAGCTGTTCGGGGTGAACAGCGGCGGCTGGGTCTACCACCGCTGGCAGAGCGCCATCGGCGGGCCCTGGTCGAACTGGGCCCAGTTCGACGGCATCCTCCGGGGCTGACGGCTCGTCATCCACCGGACCGTGCACCGCGCCGGGCTGCCTTCCGGGCAGCCCGGACCACGCGTGGTCGCCTGCCGCTGGGCCGGGGCCTTCGCGCGACCAGCAGGAGCTGGAGAAGCTCTGTCAGGCCGGTCGCGACCAGAGCAGGTCGGTCGTGACGAAAGCAGGCCCGTCGCTACCAGAACAGGCCGGTCGCTACCAGAGCCGCACCGCCTTCGGAGTCCGCGTACAGGACCGGCCGGCCCTCGCCGCCGTCGCGGCGGGGGAATTACGTGCCCCGCCGTCGCCTGCATCACCCGTTCACCCGCCGTCCTGAGGCGGTCTCCCCACGCTCGCCCGGTCGACGGAGACGTACAGGCCGCTTCCGGTGACCACCCGGCACCGCTCGCCCTCCTCCCGGAGGACGACCACGGGCGTCCCCGCGGCCAGGGTCCCGTCGGGTTGCGGATGCGGCTCGGTCCGGTCGAACCAGTACGGCTGGTCCTGTTCGAGGACGTGGCCGAACCGGTTGGGTGCGGGCCGTACGACATTGTCACGGGGAACGAGCGCCTCGGCGCCCAGGACGGTGACGTCCGGCCGCAGGACCACGTACGGTTCTCCCTCCTCCGGCGCGGCCCCGCGCCCGTTCTTCGCGTGACGCTTCCGCTCACGGCTCATCGGTGAGCTTCCCTCATGCGGCGGTGACCAGGCTGTCCGAGGGCAGCACGGTCGGAATGGTGGGCAGCACGATGCCGACGTCGATGGGGGCGATGTGCGTCCGCAGCTGGCCCTCCTCGGCGAGCGCCAGGAGGCTGGGCAGGCTGTAGTCGTCGGCGGCCTCCAGGTCCACCACGTAGCCGAGGTCCTTCAGGCCCCCCACCGTCATACGACTCAGCGGATTGGGCGCTTCCTTGACGAACCCGGTCATCAGCTCGTTGGCGAACACCTTCTCCCTCCAGTGCGCGTCGCGCGTGCCCGGCTGCCCCTCGTTCTCCACCGGTACCGGCTTGAGCTGGTCCGCGCCCCTCAGCTTCCGGTATTCCTCCTGGGCCTGCTGACCACGGAAGACGGGATTGTCGCCGCCGACGCCCTGGACCAGCCCCTTCTTCAACGCGGGTGCGGTGACGAGGCCGACGACGTGCCCCATCTCGTGGGTGATCACATCCACCAGTGTCCCCTTGGCCTGCATGCTGGCCAGGTCGTCCTTGTCGAAGGACATGATGCCCGTCGCGGGAAGGAACTCCCCGGGGCCGTTGGCCGGTCTGAGCAGCCCCGGTCCCGCCTGCCCCAGGATGGTTCCCGGTCCGTCGATGGTCGCGCCCTGGGCCCGGATCAACAGGTCGTCGATGATCCTGCCGTTGACGTTCACGTCCGGCAGATCTCCCACGATGACCTTGGCCCAGCGGTCCGCCGCGGTGGCGAACGCGGCCTTCTGGGCCTCGTTCAGACCGCCGAGGAATTCCACCTCGATCGTGTACGGGGATGTGGTCGAGGCGAGTTCGCGGGCACGCGCCTCGTCGGCTCTCGCACAGTAGGTCTCGTATTCAGCCATGATCTCCCTCCTCCACGAAGGGCCTCCGCGGCCGCACCGGAGCACCAACAGGAGACGCCCTGCGGAAGCAGGGGCCGTGCGGGGAGTTGTCCATGGAGATCGGCTATGTGTGCCTCATGCAGCGAGGGCAAGCTCTCAACAGGTCCCGAGCAGGCTTCGACAGGCCCCGGCACATCGCGCGCATCGGCTCTACGCTGTGTTGTCCGCTGACACGGCGGCCTTCGATGCTGCCCGAGCAACGGTCGGGTCGCCGCCCAGTACTTACTACGCTACGCTCCCTCGCCCACGTATCAACCCAGAAGAGGCCGGAGTCGGGGTGGTCGCCGCCCCCGCCCCGACGGGGGAATCGGCCATCACGTGGCCGTGCGGTGCGGGGAGCTGCACCGCGTGTGCGAGCGCCAGGGTTACCTCGCGCACCACGGCCGCCGACGAGTCGTCCAGCAAGGGGCGCGGCCATTCCGGCTCGACTGCACCGCGTGCGCGCAGACCTGATCGGACCGGCGGCGCGAAACACTCCCTTCATGAACGAGGGGCGAGCCGGAAACACAGCCTCCCTAGCCTTCCGGGCATCCGCGAAGCCCTTGCGGTGACACCGCGCCCGGGAGGCACCATGAGTACCGAGCCACGGCTGATGGAGAACGACAGCCGTCGACACGCTCCGCGTGCGGGGGCCGCCCCCGACCACGCGGCCGAGGAGACCCTGGAGGACTACACCCTCCGCTTCGCCCCGCGCAGTTACCGCCGCTGGACGCCGCTGGTCGTGGGGACCACCGCGATGGGCGGGATCGCCTACATGGCCGATTTCTCCATCGGCGCCGGGATCGGCCTCACGCACGGCACCGGGAACGCGCTGACCGCGATCCTCGTCGCCGCCGTCGTCATCTTCGTCACCGGCTTCCCGCTCGCCTACTACGGGGCGCGCTACAACATCGACCTGGACCTGATCACCCGGGGCTCCGGCTTCGGCTATTACGGTTCGGTGCTCACCAGCGTCATCTTCGCCAGTTTCACCTTCATCTTCTTCGCCCTCGAAGGCGCGATCATGGCGCAAGGGCTGAAGCTGGGCCTGGGCCTGCCGCTGTGGCTGGGCTACCTGCTCTCCACGTTCATGGTGATCCCGCTGGTCGTCTACGGGATGAAGGCGCTCACCAAACTCCAGGTGTGGACCACGCCCTTGTGGTTGCTGCTGATGGTGGGGCCGCTGCTCTACCTGCTGGTCACCGAACCGGACACGGTGGACCGCTGGCTGTCCTACGCCGGCACCGGCGGCCACGGGGGAGTGAACACCGCCTCGGTCCTGCTGGGCTCCGGTGTGTGCCTGTCGCTGATCGCGCAGATCGGCGAACAGATCGACTACCTGCGCTTCATGCCCCCGAAGACGGCGGAGAACCGTCGCGCCTGGTGGACGGCCGTCGTGATGGCCGGCCCCGGCTGGGTCGTCCTCGGCGCGCTGAAGCAGGCGATCGGGGTCTTCCTGGCGGTGTACGTGCTCGCCACCGTCGGCCCGACGGCCGCCGCGGAACCGATTCAGCAGTTCAAGGCGGCCTTCGACGCGATGATGCCGTCATGGCTGGTGATCCCACTGGCGGTGGCCCTGGTCGTGATCAGCCAGATCAAGATCAACGTGACGAACGCGTACTCCGGCTCCCTCGCGTGGACCAACTCCTTCACCCGGCTGACCCGGCGGTACCCCGGCCGCATGGTGTTCGTCCTGCTCAACCTGGCCTTCGCGCTGACGCTGATGGAGGCCGACATGTTCAGCTTCCTCAACCGCGTTCTGAGCTTCTACTCCAACTGCGCGATCGCCTGGGTCGTCACCGTGGCGACGGACATCATCGTCAACAAATATCTGCTGAAGCTCTCGCCCCAGGCACCCGAGTTCCGCCGCGGCATGCTGTACGCGGTCAACCCGGTGGGCACGGTCGCCTTCGTCGTCGCCTCCGGCATGTCGATCGCCATGTACTTCCACGCGTGGGGCGACATTCTCCAGCCGTACTCGCCGGTCGCGGCCGCCGTGATCGCCTTTGTCCTCACGCCGCTGATGGCCGTACTGACCAAGGGGCGCTACTACCTGCGCCGTGCTACGGACGGTATCGACGAGCCACTGCTCGACGAGGACGGCAACCCGAGCGCCACCCTGCACCGATGCCACGTATGCCGACAGGAATTGGAACGTCCGGACGTGGCGGCCTGCCTGACGCACGGAGCTGTCGTCTGCTCCCTGTGCCTGAGCACCGACAAGGTCGGCGACCATGTGCTCCCGGCGGCGCCCGCCGGATGAAACGCCGTGGACAGCCGCCCGCCCCGCCTACGCCGGCCCCGAGATCGAGGCGCACGAGCGCGCCCGCGGTACGCGGGTCGCTCGCACCGCCCTGCACGTCATGGAGGGGGGTACGCCTCCATCGAGCGGCGTGGCCGCCCTGTCCCCGCCCGGGGGAGTCGCTCAGATCGGACTGAGCGGGTCGGCGTCCAGGCGCGGTTCGACCACACCACGCACGACCAGCCATTGGGTCAGCTCCTCGAGCCGGAGAAGCGGGGCCTGGCCGCCCCATGGCGGCCAGTCCAGGCCGCCGCCGCTGTGATGTGTCAATTCACCCAGTACCGTTCCCTACGAACGGCACCGACCCGTCGTCGGCACCCGTGTGTACGGAAGCGCGGCCCTCTCAAGCTCCTGCGGATGCCGGACGACGGCAACGGCAACTTTGGGCCCAGCAGCACCGGGCGTGCGCTCCCGTACAACAGGATGTTGATCAGCCCAGCATGTCCTCGATGAGATCGGCGGCCCGTGTCGTGCCGCCCTCGGCTCGCGCGGCGGAACGGAGCAGCGCCGAGCGGTGGGCGACCTCCGCGTCGGCGACCAGTTCCTTCAGGGCGGCCCGCAGGGCCTCGGCGGTCGCGTCGGGGGTGTCGATGCGGCGGGCGACGCCCAGTTCCACGAGCCGGTCGGCGTTGATGAACTGTTCGGCGGCCTGCGGGACGACCATCATCGGAACGCCGTTGAACAGCCCTTCGCCGCTGCTGCCCATCCCCGCATGGGTGACAAAGGCGTCGGCCTGTTCCAGAATCGCCGGCTGGGGCACCCAGGGGCGCACTTCGACGTTGGGCGGGATGTCGCCGAGTTCCCGCGGGTCGGTGTGCTTGCCGATCTGGAGTACGACGTGCCAGCCGGGGAGGTTGCCGTAGGCGGCCAGGCACTGGCGGTAGAACTCCGGCCGGCGTGTGTACGCCGAGCCCAGAGAGATCAGTAGGACGTGCTCGGCATCGGCGGGACGTGCCCAGGTTCCCTCGTCCCCTCGCGGGCCGGGACAGGGCCCGACGAACGTCACCGCATCGGTGTCGACCTGGTCGGCGTGCGGCTGCATCGCTCGGGGGATCAGGGCCAGGGCTCGCGCAGGGCGGCCGGAGAAGGAATCCACGTCGGTGGTGGCCGCCCCGCACTCGGTGAGCCACCGTGCGAACTTCGCCCGGTACGCGTCGGCGCCCGGCAGCCGCCACAGGTGCACCGCGACGTCCTGCTCGTAGCTCTTCCAGGCCACGAACGTGGGGGACAGCTGTATGACGGGGCGGTTCTGCGTTTCGGCGAGGGCGCGCGCGGCGTAGGCGCCGATGTCGTACAGGTAGAGGTCCGCGCGGTCGTGGTCATAGGCGGCACGCAACTGCGGGAGGGCCCGAACGGCGTCGTCGAGGAAGAGGTCCATCGCGGCGATGGGATCCTCGGGCCAGTCGTTGTCGGCGACCGGCAGCCCGGAGGCGCAGGGGACGAACTCGGCACCGGTGGTCGCGATCAGGTCGGCCACCGCCGGATCGTTGGCGTAGGTCACCCGATGGCCCCGGGCCACCAGTTCGCGGATGACCTCGAGGCTCGGCAGGACGTGGCTGACGGCGGGGATGCCGACCATCGCGATGTGGGCACGGCGACGGGACATGGAAGATCACTCATTTCAGGTCTACGGCGAAAGGGACACGGAAAAGCCGGTGCGCCGATCACTCCGAGAGGAGGGTCCTGCCGGAGCGGTGCGCATGGAGTGCCGGAGGGAAACGGGGGCGTTGCCCCCTCCCGTGTCAGCCGTAGATCTGATGGAAGTACATGCCCGGGACTCTAACCCGCGTCCGGGCTTTCGGGCACGGCGATTTTCGATGAGCGGGACCCGATCAGGGAGCCGGCGTGGGCCCCTCCATCCGGTCGCTGATCCACTTCAGCGGTTCGCGCATGTTCGAGAGGTACGTGGCACCGTTGTGCCTGCCGCCGGGTATCTCCCAGAGTTCGGTGTGGACCGGTCCCTTGCCGTAGGTGTGGATGAACTCCTTGACGCCGGCCATGGTCGCGGCGTTCTCCTTCGTGCCGACCTGGAACGCGAGGTACACGTCCGGCCCCTTGGCGGCCGCCAGCTGCTTGGCCAGAACCTCGGGGTTGTTCTCCCGCTTCTCCTTCTCGTGGCCTTTCCACAAGGGGGAGTCGGGGACGATGTCCGGGCCGTTGGCGACGGCGGCCTTGAACCTGTCCGGGTGCTTCAGTACGGACTTCAGGCTCGCGAAGCCTCCGGTGGAGGAGCCCATGAACCCCCAGCCGTCACGGGACTTGAGGGTGCGGAAGTTGGCCCTCATCAGGTCCGGGACGTCCTCGGTCAGCCAGGTGCCCATCCTGGGCTGGCCGGGGATGTCGCTGCCGTCCCAGTAGATCCCCTTGTCGTCGGGCCCGGGATTGAGCACCGGCATGGCCAGGAGGAACGGCTTGCCCGCGCCCTCGTGGTACCACGTGGAGACGCTCTCCTGGAGCGAGACCATCCCCTGGGCACCGGCCTTGAACCTGCCTATCCAGTAGTTGCTGTCGTAACCCGGGCCGCCCGGCAGGGCGATCAGGACGGGGAAGCCGCTCTCGGCGAACTTCTCCTCGTCGGTGTACTCCTTGGGCGCCCAGACCCAGACCTTGCCCTCGTACCCGGACTTCTCGCCGTGCAGGGTGACGACGCTGATCTGCGTGCCGTCGCTCAGGGTGTTGACGTTCGTGAACTCCGCCTTCGGTCCCGTGGGCATCAAGGTCCTGGGGTTGGCGGCATTCCCCCCGTTCGGACCGCCGGCCCGGTCGTAGCTGACGGGATCGCCCTTGTCGGTGAACGGCGGTATCTCGTAGTGGCTCATCACCGGCCAGGCGATCAGTCCGAGCGCGGCTATGGACGCCACCGCGACGAGCCACCGCCTGGCGCGGGATGCCCGGCGGTGGCCCCGGGACCGATAGGTCCGGGTGGGTGGGTTCGTCATCGTGTCGCTCCAGCCGGTGCTGCCCCGAGGGACAGGACGGTCGGTTCCGTCCTTGCTGATGAGCAAACTGAGGCCAAAGGTTCCCGAATGATCCTGTTGATGCGTTTTGGTGTTAAGTGTGGAACCTTCCTGCGGGTCGCGCCAGATCAGCGGTGGCATCAGTGCCCGGCGCCGGCGGCCTGCCGTACGGCCGCCGAGGCGTTCTTCCGTGTGCGGCCGGTGCGGCCATTCGCGTGAGAGGGGCGTCCGGAGGCCCTGGAACAGGCGGGAGAACCCTGCCAGGTCCTCCGGCGGCCGTGACGGCCCGGCTTTCCGGGCCGTCACGGGCTTCCGCCTACCCCTTCCGGACGGGGCCGTCCTCGCTGTCCTCCGCCGCGTTCGCGGGCGGAGCGGGGACCGGCGGCCACGGCACTTCGGCCAGGAGGGGGAGGATCGACTCCTCCTCGTAGTCGAGGTGCGCGTTCAGCTCCTTCGACATCTCATGGAGCTCGGTGCGGAAGCGCTGGGGGTCGGCGATGCCGATGCCGGCCAGCAGGGTCACCAGCTCGCCCTGGATGCGCGCGACCGTGCGGTGTTCGTCCCGGAGCCGGTCGAAGACCTCGGTCAAGTGGGGGTGGTGGCGGGCGATTCCGGGGAACAGGTGCGCGTTCTCGCTGGTGTGGTGGAACTCCAGGGACTGGCAGAACGCCAGGCAGCGCTGCCGGATCTGCAGGCCGAGGCTCGGAGCCGGCGGTTCACCGGGGCCCTGGTGGGCCGCCCGTACGGCGAAGTGGGTGTCGACCTCCGCCTTCACCTGACGCAACTGGTCGCGCAGCCAGGTGTGGACCTCCATGAGCTTGTCGGCGAGGGTGTTGACCTCGCGGGGGACTGTCCAGCCGTCGGGCTCGGCGCGTTCCAGCACCACGACGGGCAGGAGGCGGGTGGTACGGGCCTGGTAGTCGCCGTATCCGGGCGCCACCCGCACGACATGTTCGAACAGTTCCTGGCGCCGTGCTCCCTCGGTGGGGACCGCGAGCGCCTGGAAGGCACGGGTGCCGATCTCCACCTGGACGACCGGGTGGGCGAGCAGGTTGTGGTACCAGTCGGGGTGCCGTGGGGCACCGAGGTTGGAACCGACGACCAGGAGTGAATCCCCGTGACGGACATAGCCGAGAGGAGTGGTCCGCTCGATCCCCGACTTCGCGCCGGTGGTGGTCAGCAGGAGCAGGTCCCCGCCTTCGAAGGGGCCGCCGACCTTCCCTCCGTTGGCGCGGAACTCCTCGATGACCGATTGCTGGAAAGACGTGGGCATACGGTTTTGTGTCTCCGGAAGATGCGGTGAATCCGCAGTGACTGCGGTACTGGGTACTGGCCGATGGCGATGCGCGCAGGGCGGAGCGACCGCACGGCTTTCGCCGGGCGCGGGCCGCGGACGGACGGCGTGAACGCAGGGCTCGCTGCGATGCGGAAGCCGTCAGGGCATGGCGCGCGGGACGTCACACGGCACACACGGTGGTGCCGGGGAGAGGCGAAAGGTGACGTGCGGGAGCGCTACGTCATGCACAGGGCGCGGAGTATGAACTCATGGCGGACCCCTTGGGTGAAGGGTGTTCGCCCGATCGCCGACCGGCCCACTGCTCTTTGGTCGGCGTCACGCGACACCGCCTCTATTTACCTGCACCAGGCGGTCGTCTGTCAACAATGAAGATCACTTACCTGCGGTGCACCGCACCGCCGCACGGCGGAGGGCCTCGCTCCCCGGAATGGGGGGCGAGGCCCTCTGCGTACCACCAGCCGGCGTGTCGGATCGAACCTGCCCGTGTGCCTATTGACGAATCGTCAGGCTCTCGGCGGCAACCCGGTCGACGTCGGCCGGGACCGTCAAGCTGTCACCACTGGGTGATGCCCATGACACCGGCGGCCTTGTGGATCGCGTCGTAGTGGGTGTGCGACATGTCCGACCTCTTCTTGTCGGCCGGCAGGTTGCGGTCCTGGTGCCGGAACTCGTCCCGCGCCTCGCTCAGCAGGCTGGTCCCGTAGCCGACAGGTACGTCCGACTTTCCGTGGGCGGGGTGCGTCTTCGCCGCCGACTGGCTTCCGGCGCCTGCGAGGATGCTGCGCGCCTGGTTGAACGCCGCCGCCTTGACCGTGTTCGGGTTGGCCATCGCCTTCGCGCTGATCGCGGTGTGGGCGTGAGTGGTGCCGGTGGCGGCCGAGGCGGGAGCGACGGCCACGGCGACGGCTCCGACGGTAACCGCCGCGGCAAGCCCAATTCGAACGAATCGCATAACTATGGTGCCCCTCATGTTCGATGAATGGTTCCACATGTTGTTGCACGAGGAAGCCTGCCCGAAATGGATCAATATATGATCAACAAACGATCAACAGCGACTGGTTGGTCCGATGACGGGGGGCGTTCATGGATTCATGACCGCTGTCGCGCCGTACGGATCGTGGCGGGTCGGCACCACGGCGCGGCACCCCGCCGAAGGCGCGGGATGATCCTCAAGTCCCGGGACCCTTCCACCTTTCGGCGGAGGCGGTCGCGCCCGGGGGAGGAGGCGCCCGGCGGGTCCGGATCCTAGCGTCGGGGGCATGAAGCCAATGAACCTCCGCCGCAGGCATTTCGCCGGCGCTGTCGGACTCGCGCTGCTCGCCCCGGTGGCGGGCGCGACGCTCGCCCGGGCCACGCCCCGCGGCGGCGCCCGGCCCGTGACCATGACGCTGCCGGCGCCCACCGGACCGTACCCGGTCGGCACGGCGACACTGCATCTGATGGACGCGGCGCGCACCGACCCGTGGCTCCCGGCCCGGACCGCACGGGAGTTGATGGTCACGCTCTGGTATCCCGCCCGGCAGGTGCCCGGGCGGCAGCCGGCCCCTCAGCTACCGCCGGGGGTGGCGGCCGAGTGGCAGAAGATCGTGCAGACCAAGGAGGATTTCTCGGTCACGCCCGGGGGCGCGGACTGGGCCGCCACCCGGACGCACGCCGTCACCGGCGCTCCGGTGACGCGGAAGCGCGGCGGTCTCCCGGTCGTCCTCTACTCGCCGGGCAGGAACGTGCCGCGCGGGTTCGGTACCGTCCTGGCGGAGGAACTGGCAAGCCGGGGCCACCTGGTGGTGGCCGTGGACCACACCCACGAGACGATCGCCGTGGAGTTCCCGGGCGGCCGGGTCGTGGCCGTGCAGGACGCGACGGAGAACGCCGCGCTGCGCACGCTGGTGGACGTACGGGTGGCCGACATCCGGTTCGTACTCGACCGGTTGGAAACGCTCAACCGCGGACACAACCCGGACGTCGCCTGTCGGCCGCTGCCGCCCGGCCTCGCCGGATGCGTCGACCTGTCCGCGGTCGGCATGTTCGGGCACTCGATCGGGGGCGCCACCGCCGCCCAGGTGATGCACGACGACCCGCGCGTCCTCGCCGCCGCCGATCTCGACGGAGCGGTCGGCAGCGGGCCGGACGCGGTGGGCTCCGTCGTCGAGGACGGCCTCGACCGGCCGCTCCTGCTGATGAACAGTGTGCTCGGCAATCACCGGGACGAAGTGCTCGCGTCGCTCTGGCGGCACCTGCGCGGCTGGCGCCGGAACCTCCAGATGACCTCCGCCGCCCACTACGCCTACACCGACCTCCAGGCCCAGCTGCCACCGCTCGCGGCCGCCGGGAAAATGCCCGCCGACAAGCTGGCCGGGCTCGTCGGCACCATCGACCCCGCTCTTTCCCTGCGGGCCCAACGCGCTTACGTGACCGCGTTCTTCGACCTGCACCTCAGGCACCGGCCGGACCACGGCCTCTTCGACGGCCCTTCGGCCGCCTACCCGGGGGTGTCGTTCATCGACTAGCACGCCCGGCCGGGGCCCGGCCCGCGTGCGCGGCGCTCACACGCCGGGCGCGGGCCGCACCGCGATCCCGTTCCGCTCGAACAGCGCCGCCGTCACCCCGTCGCCCGCCACCAGATTCCCGGCGAACGACCCGTCGTGGACCGTGCCCCGCCCGCACGACGGGCTGCGCGGCATCAACAGGGCCTCCGTACAGCCCCCGTGCCGCGCCGCCGCGAGCGCGCGCCGTGCTCCGTCCACGAACTCCGCCGTCACGTCGCGCCCGGTGTCCTCGACGACCCGCGCCGTCCCGTCGAGCACGTCGTGACCGTCGCCGCCCACCAGCTCAGCGGGCCGCCGCGGTGTCGCGAGGCCGCCCGCGACCTCCGGGCAGAAGGACACGACGTCGCGGCCGGCCACGGCCTCCTCGATCTCCGACGACGCCTTGTGACGCCCGTCGAACCGGCATGGCACCCCGCGCAGACACGCGCTGACCAGGATCGCTTCCATGTCACCAGGCTAGCCGGGCGCGCCCGCGGCCCCAGGGGCCGCCCGTCCCGCCCGCCCCGCCGGCCCTTCCCCTATCGCGCGGCGGACCTATGCGGACCACACTGGTCCGCATAGCGCCCTGGCGGGCGAATCGGCACGCCGGAAGGAAAACGGACCATGCCCACGGACGCCCACCCCGGCCCCCTGCGCGTGCTCGTCTTCGGCGCCGCGCTGCGGGCCGACTCCACCAACGCCCGCCTCGCCTCCCTCGTGGCCCGCCTGGTCGCCGACACGGGCGCCACCGCCGATCTCGCCGCGATGCGCGACTTCGACATGCCCCCGTACGACGGCGACGTGGAGACCGCGCAAGGGTTGCCCGACGGCGCTCTCGCGCTACGTGACCGGCTCGAACGGTGCGACGCCTTCGTGATCTCGTCCCCCGAGTACAACGCCTCGATGCCCGGGGTCCTGAAGAACGCGATCGACTGGGTCTCCCGCGTCCAGCCGCAGCCGTTCAAGACCAAGCACGCCCTGCTCGTCTCCGCCTCCCCGTCCCTGGTCGGCGGCAACCGCGGGCTATGGGCGCTGAGGGTCCCCCTGGAACACCTCGGCACCCGCGTCTACCCGGACATGTTCAGCCTGGCCAAGGCCCACGAGGGCTTCACCGAGGACGGTCTGCTCACCGACCCCGGCCTCCAGGAGCGCCTCGCCGAGACCGTCATGGCCTTCCTCCGCCTCGTCGAAGCGGACGTGCGGTATGTGTGCCTGCGGCGCCGGTGGTACGAGTTCCCCGGCGACCGCACCGAGGCGCCCGTCACCCAGCGGGCGGAGGACTAGCGGACTTACGTGCTGTGCAAAGGGGTGAGCTGGGCCGATGCGCCAGCCGATCGCATCGGCCGCAGCGGGGTGACGGCTGCGGGACTGGACCGGGGCCGGAGTCCGGCCACGTCTGCACGAGATCCTCCTAGGCGAACCGCGCAAGCGAGGCGAGGAAGTCGTCGAGCATGGTGATCTGTACGTCCTGGGGGAATCGGCCGGGGTCGAAGAGGGCCTGGACGACGAGTCCGTGGGTGAAGGCGACGGCAGTGGCGGCAAGTTGGTCCGGGTCGGCGGCCGCGGGGAGCTCGCCAAGGTCACGTGCGGCTTCGAGGTGCGGGCGGATCGTCGAGCGCAGCCGGGTGTAGCGGTCGGCCTGTTCCGTGGTCAGCCCGTCGTCGGCGAGGGAGAGGTCCCACGAGCTGACCCAGATGCGGTTGCGGGCGGTGTCGCCCGGGGTCAGCGGCAGGATGTCCAGGAGCATGGCGCGCACGGTGGCGAGGCCCGCGGCGGGACGCGCGCGGCGGGGCCTCTCCGCGGTGCGCTTCTCCAGCAGGTCCAAGGCGTGTGTGATCAGGGCCCGTTTGGTCGGGAAGTAGTGCATGAGCATCCCGGTCGAGACCCCCATCGCAGTGGCGACGGTACGCAGGGTCAGCCCGCCGAACCCCCTGTCGGCGAGTACGTGCCACACCGCCTCGGATACGTCCTTGCGGCGGGCTTCACGGTCTCCGGGTGCGGGCGGCATGCTGCTAGCTTACGTACCGAACGCTTGTTATGCATCCAGAGAGTGAGGCTCCCATGTTCACCCTGCCGCTCGGCGACCAAGCCCGACTCCGTCCCCTGGAGCCCTGGCAGGCAAAGGAGTTCCTCGCCCATATCGACCGCGCCCGGGTCTCCGTGGACCGGTGGATACCCTGGGCGACGTTCAGCACCGACCTCGACTCGGCTACGGCTTCCCTCCAGCGCTACGCCGACCGTCTGGCCCAGGACACCGGCCGGATCTACGGGATCTGGCTGGACGGCACGCTGGTCGGCGGCGTCATGTTCACCCGCTTCGACAGCGCATCCGGGGTGTGCGAGATCGGCTGCTGGCTGGAGCAGGCCGGGGAGGGACGGGGCCTGGTGACCCGGGCCTGCCGGGTGTTGATCGACTGGGCCTTCCAGGAACGCGGGATGAGTCGCGTCGAATGGTGGGTCGCGGCGGGCAATACCCGCAGCATCGACGTCGCGCGCCGGCTGGGCATGACCCGCGACGGCGTGCTGCGACAGCGTTCTTCGTACCGAGGTGCGCGGCACGACAGCGAAGTCTGGTCGGTCCTTTCCGAAGAATGGCCGTCTCTGGGGGAAGTGCCCGGGTCCCGCGTCCAGGCCGAGCTCGATCGACTGATGCGCGTGTTCGTCGGCGCCTTCACCAACACCGGCGACAGCCGGCCGGACCTCGGGGTCATCCGCGACGTCTTCATTCCGCAGGGGAGGATCATCGCGAACGTCGGGGACGAGCCCGTGATCTACGACCTCGACGCGTTCATCGAGCCCCGGCAGAAGATGCTCACGGACGGGACGCTGACGGAGTTCTGCGAATGGGAGGTCGCTGAGCGGACCGAGATCTTCGGATCGATCGCGCACCGGTTCAGCGAATACCGCAAGTCCGGCTTCCACCACGGCGAATGGTTCGAGGGCTCCGGCCACAAGACCACCCAGTTCGTCCGGACTCCGTCAGGGTGGAGGATGTCCTCACTGGCCTGGGACGACGCACCCGCCACCGTCACCGAATGACCGTGCGGATCATGATGGGACCGAGAGCCCGGACTTCTGCGGAGCTTCCACGTCAGGCTTCAGCGGCCCCGATTGTCAACGGCCCCGACCCTCGGGCCGGGACCGGGCCGGGACGTCCTAGCCGCGGAACGGCTGGTACGTCAGCTGCTTGACCCGTCGTAGGAACGGCATGGTCTCCACGTGTTCGACCCCGTCGAGCATGCCGATCCTGTCGCTCAGGTAGCTGTAGAGGTGAGCGGTGTCCCGGGTGACCAGGACGGCCATCAGGTTGGAAGGGCCCGTCGTCGCGGCGGCGTAGGCGATCTCCTCGTGGGCGGCGAGGGCCTCGCCCACCGTCTTCAGGGACCGCGGAGCGGCGGTGACGCTCAGCATCGCCGCGTTCCGGAAGCCGAAGCGCTCGGTGTTGAACTCGACGTCGATGTACATCGCCCCGGACCCGACGAGCTGGGCCAGCCGTCGCTTGACCGCGGACTCGGAGCGGCCCGTCGCCTTCTGGAGCTCCGGATAGGTGGCACGGCCGTCCCGCTCCAGGGCGGCCACCAGCGGCTCGTCCTCCTGGCTGATCACGGCCGGCCCCGGATGCGGATGCGGCTCCGGGGCGAGGGCGGCGACCTCGGCGGCGGTCAGCGCGCCGCTCTTCGCGAGCCAGCCGGACGGGCCGCCGAAGAAGCGGTGCAGCAGCTGCTGGGCGCGGATCTCGACGATGTGAGGGGTACGCGGCAACCTGCCGAGCAGCAGCTCGTCGCTCTCGACGCGGGTGCGGGTGCGCGTCGTGCACGCCACCTCCGTGCCACCGGAGGTGAGCCCGATCCACGACGTGTCGGGGCGCCTGGCCAGGGCTTCCGCGATCGTCGCGGCCCCGTCGGGCGTGCAGCGCAGCCGCAGCAGCCAGTGCTCGCCCCCCGGCCGGGCCGCGGCGCAGCGCACGGCGACCACCCGCAGACCCGCCTCGGACCGCAGTCTGCGGAAGCGGCGTGCCACGGTCTGGTCGGAGACGCCGAGCACGGCGGCGATCCGGCTGAACGAGGCGCGGGCATCGACTTCCAGGGCGTGCAGCAGCTTCATATCGATGTCGTCGAACGTGTGGGATTCCATGATGTCAGGCCCATCTGATGTCGAGTTCCGTCGAAAAATCGCCTGTGGCTGGAGGCATCGGCCGAGCGCGTCCGATCGTACGGGAGTGGTCCAGGACCGGTGCGCACAGCCCGTACGCACAGGGTCCGGACGCACATGCGCCGACTCGGGCCGTACAGGGAGAAACACATGCGCAAGTGGGGGCCGCTGACCGCGGTCTGTCTGGGGACGTTCATGCTGCTGCTCGACGTCACGATCGTCGTGGTGGCACTGCCCGACATGGCGTCGGCGCTGCACGCGTCGCTCTCCGATCTGCAATGGGTCATCGACGGCTATGCGCTGGCGCTCGCCGCGCTGCTGCTGGGCGCGGGAGCCGCCGCCGACATACTGGGCCGGCGCCGCGTCCACGTGGCCGGCACCGCCCTGTTCGCGGCGGCCTCGCTGGCCTGTGGTCTGGCGTCGTCCCCCGTGGCCCTGGTGGCCGCGCGCGGAGTTCAAGGGGTGGGCGCCGCCGCGATGTTCGCGACCACGCTGCCGCTGCTCGGCTCGGTGTACCAGGGCAGGCAGCGCTCGGTCGCGCTCGGCCTGTGGGGTGCGGTCAGCGGCGCCGCGGCGGCGATCGGCCCGGTGGTCGGCGGACTGCTGACCCAGGGCCCGGGCTGGCGTTGGATCTTCTTCGTCAATCTGCCGGTGAGCGTGGTGGCGGTCTGGCTGACGCTGCGCACCGTGCCCGAGTCGCGTGCGGCGCGCGGCCGGCGGATCGACTGGGCGGGCACGGCGACCTTCGCGTGCTTCGCCGCGGTGACGACGTACGGGGTCGTACGGGCCGGGGCCGACGGATGGACCTCCGCGCGCACCCTGGCCACCTTCGGACTGGGAGCGCTCGCGCTGCTCTGCTTCGTGCTCGTCGAACGCCGGGCGGCCCATCCGCTGCTGGATCTCTCGCTGTTCCGGAAGCCCGCGTTCGTGGGCGTGATGATCGGGGCGCTCGCCTATAACGCGGCGGCCTTCGCCGTCCTGCCGTACACCTCGGTCTGGCTGCAGACGGTGCTCGGCCTCAGCCCGTTGCAGGGCGGCCTCGCCGTGCTGCCGCTGGCCGCGACGTCCTTCGTGGTGGCGGCGGTGGGCGGCCGGATGCTGCACGGGGTGCGGCCGCGCGTGACGATCGGCACCGGCCTGGCGCTGATCGGCGCGGGCACCCTCGCGCAGGCCGTGCTGGACGCGGGCTCCTCGTGGACCGCGCTGCTGCCGGGACTGGTCCTGGCGGGCGTCGGCACGGGGCTGGTGGCCCCGGCCCTCGCCGGTGCCGCGCTCGCCTCGGTCCCGCCCGAGCGCGCGGGCATGGCGGGCGGCGCGGTCAACACGTTCCGGCAGCTCGGATACGCCTTCGGGGTCGCCGGCCTCGGCACGGTGCTGACCTCCCGCATGCAGGACACGCTCACCCACGACGAGGCCCATGCGCTCGCGGGCGGCGGTGCGACCGTGCTGCGCGGGGCGGGGCTCCCCGAGCACCTGCTGCGGACGGCGTTCGCCTCGGGCCTGAACGTGGCGGCGATGGTCGCGGGCGCCGTCGGACTGCTCGCGGCGGTCGCGATGCCGCTCCTGGCGCGGGAGCCGCGCCACGCCGGGCGGGCGGTGCCGGAGAAGGCCGCGGAGGCCGTCACGGCCCGCGCCCGTTAGGACGGGTCCGGCCGATCATGTGTCTCCGCCGGGCCGGCTCCCTCGTGCGCGAGGGTGGAGCCCGAAGCAGTCACATGGTCGGCCGAACACGTCCTGGCCGGACGGTCACCCGTACCGGGGCCGGCCGGTGGGGCGAGGCGAGCACGCGGCCGAGGTCAGGAGCTCGTGAGGATGACGAGTCGCTGGGTCGCGCGGGTCATCGCGACATAGCGGTCGACGGCTCCTTCGACGCCCTTGCCGAACGTCTCCGGGTCGATGAGGACGACCAGATCGAACTCGAGCCCCTTCGACAGTTCCGGCGTCAGCGACCGGACGCGGGACGTCGCGCGGAACATGGGGTCGCCGATGACGCAGGCGATCCCGTCGGCATGTGCGGCGAGCCAGGTGTCGAGGATCGAGTCCAGCTCCGCGACGGATCCGTGGACGACGGGAATGCCGCTGCTGCGGATGGAGGTCGGCACATTGGCGTCCGGGAGCCCGGCGCGGATGGCCGGCTCGGCTTCCGCCATGACCTCTTCCGGCGTGCGGTAGTTGATGCTCAGGGAGGCCACGGTGATCCGGTCGAGCCCGACCCGCTCCAGCCGTTCCTGCCACGACTCCGTGAACCCGTGCCTGGCCTGGGCGCGGTCACCGACAATGGTGAAGCTCCGGGACGGGCAGCGGAGCAGCAGCATCTGCCACTCGGCGTCGGTCAGTTCCTGGGCCTCGTCCACGACGATGTGGGCGAACGGGCCGGCGAGCAGGTCCGGTTCGACGCCGGGCAGCGCGCTCTCGTCGACCAGGGTGTCCTGCAGGTCCTGGCCGCGCAGCATCCCCACCGCGCCCTCGCTCTCGTCGATCAGGACGTTCTGCAGCAGGCCGTCGATGGCGTCGGCCCTGCGCGCACGTTCGGCGGCGACGGAGGCGTCGTGCCGACGCTTGCGTATCGACGCCTCCGGGTCGCCGAGCCGCTGCCGGGCCTCGTCCAAAAGCGGCAGGTCGGACACCGTCCAGGCCTGGGCGTCCTCGCGCTGCAACCTACGAACGTCGTCGGGGCCGAGCCAGGGAGCGCACTTGCGCAGGTAGGCGGGCACCGACCACAGGTCTCCGACGAGGTCACTCGCTTCGAGCATCGGCCACGCGCGGTTGAGCGTCCCGATGAACTCCCGGTCCTGGAGCAAAGACCTCCGGAGCAGCTCGGGTGCGGCGTCGCTGTCGTCCTTGTCCATCAGGATCGTGAGCAGCTCCTCCAGGATCTGGTCGCGCGCCTCGTTGTGCGGAGTGCCTGGTTCCACCGCGTCGAACGCCGCCGCCCAATCGTCGGCGCTCAGCCAGATGTCGGACCAGTGGCTCGAGACCGTCATCCCCTCGGTGGGCGGCTCCTCGTAGATGCCGACGGCCGGCTCGATCGCCTTCACCATGTTCGCGGACGACTTGAGAACGGCCACCTCCGGATCGGTCTCGATCGCCGCTCCGGCCCCCTCGGCGACGAGGTCCCGCACGGTGCAGGTCTGCACGCCCTCCTCACCGAGGCTGGGCAGGACATCGGCGACGTAGGCCAGGTAGGGCCGGCTCGGGCCGACGAACAGCACGCCGCCCCGACGGTGACCGAGGCGGGGGTCGGAGTAGAGGAGGTGGGCGGTGCGGTGCAGGGCGACGACGGTCTTGCCCGTGCCCGGACCGCCGTCGACGACGAGAGCGCCGCGCGATCCCGCCCGGATGATGGCGTCCTGATCGGCCTGGATGGTGCCGAGCACGTCGCGCATCCGGGCCGACCGGTTGCCGCCCAGGCCGGCGATGAAGGCGGACTGGTCGTCGAGCGCGGCGTGCCCTTCGAGCCCGTCGGCGGTGAACACCTCGTCCCAGTAGTCGCCGATCCGGCCGCGGGTCCAGCGGTACCTGCGGCGGCTCGCCAGACCCATCGGGTTGGCGTGGGTCGCCGCGAAGAACGGTCCGGCCGCGGGGGAGCGCCAGTCGAGCAGCAGCCGACGCCCCGTGCTGTCGGTGAGACCGAGGCGTCCGATGTACACGGGCTCGGAGTTGTCCGTACCGACGATGCGGCCCAGGCACAGGTCCAGACCGAAGCGGCGCAGGGCGCGCAGGCGACCGGTCAGGCGGTGGATCTCCGAGTCCCGGTCCATCGCCTCCCGGCCGATGCCGCCGGGCGCCTTGCGCGCGGCCTCGAGGCGGTCGGACAGCTCGGCGATCGCCTGCTCGAGGCTCTCCGAGATGGCCGCGAAGTGCTGCTCGTCGCCGTCGATCAGCGCCGGGTCGGCCTTGGGGGAGAGGTGGTCGGGAAGGTCGAACGCGCTGGTGGTCAGAGAGTTCATGTCGTCAGCTCCGCTTCGGGGTCGCTGCCGCGACGGTCGGCGACGCGCACACCCACAGCTCGGTGCCGAGTGCCCGCACCCGCAGCGCGCTTCCGACCACCGACTCGACGCCACCGCACGACTCGTAACCGACAAAAACACACACAACTCGCGAATCCCCTATTTCTGAAGGTTCTGACCTCGGCCCGCGATTCTGCCCCAGGACCGGGGCCTTGCCGCAAGCCCCCCAGTGCGCTATAAGTTGAGAGTGGCGAGGAGTGGGTATTCCTCCTTCGCATTCCTCCGCCGCATTCCCGAGTTCTGAAACCCGGGCACATCCGGGCCCGCGGCCGCTACGAAAACGGTTTGCGCGAACGGCTCGACCGCGCGAAGATCACGGCATGTTGATGCGAAAGGGCGACGTTCGCCCGGGTCTGTGACCCCCATGATGCCGGTGTACGGGCCGGCCGATTCTGTTGACACCTGGCTTCACGCGGCACTGAACGACGAGCGTCATTCTGCCTACGGTCCCGCGCGGAGCGCCATCCACGACGCGGTACGAGCCGACCGCGACGGACCCGTGCCGTCGAAACTGCTCTCCCTCACCGACGACGCGCACGCCGGCGTCCGCCTGGTCACCCTGCGACTGCTGACCGACCTGAGCTGGAGCGACCACCAATGGCCCGCCGCGGCGGAGGCGGCGGTCGTCCGGCTGCGGGACCGGGACGAGAAGGTACAGCGCTGCGCCGCGTGGCTTCTCGCGTCGGTGGACCACCGGCGAGCCGTCGAAGAGCTGAGCGCCCCGCCGATTCGGCAGCTCACTCCGGTGGCGCGCTTGGCCCTCACCGAGGCCGTGTTCGAGTCGTCGAACCACGTGCGGACCGAAGAACTCCTCTCCCTGGCCACGCGGTTGCGGCAGGACCACGACCCGGCGGTCAGGCTGCGTGCCGCACTGGGAGTCCTTCGCAAGGGGCTCGCGGAGGAACGGACGACCTGGCAGTCGGCGGTGGCGGCGGATCTCGACGCCGGAGGCGAAAGGCTCGGTGGTCCCGGCGGCCGGCTCACCTGGCGAGCGGGCACCTTGTTGGGGCTGGCGGCACGGAACCACGGGGAGGAAACCGCGTGTTGTTCCTGGATCGCGCGGCTTTCCGCCTGGCGCACCCCGGTCGGGCGCCAAGCCTCCGTCGACATGGCCGAGGTGGCCCTACGGCACTGGCGAGCGGCTCCGGCCGCGGTCGTTCCACACCTGCGACCGCTGCTTTCCGGCGGTCCGCCGGAACTGCGCGCCGCGACGACGGCCGTGCTCGGGGCCTCGCTGGAAGCCGCCCGGCTCTGCGCCGACGAGCTGGCGGGCCTCCTGGACGATCCGCGCGCCGGTGCGGCGGCCGCGCCGGCCCTCGCCCGGATCGGCGACGCCCGGGCTGTGGGCGGGCTGTGCGAGATGATCCGCTCCGGCTCGTCCCCCGCAGCCGTGGGTGAGGCCGCCGAAGGTCTGGCCGCGTCGGGCGCGGACCTGGCACCGCTCGTCTCGGCGGCCGTCGACGTCCTCGGCCGGCACGGCAAGGGATGCCCGTACGGGTTCGAGCCCCACCGCTGCCCGGCCCTGCCCGCCGTAGCGGTATTGCGTGCCTGCGGCGCGGCGTCGGCCCCGGCCGTAGCGGCACTCGTCGACCACCTCGCCGACTTCCCGGAAGGCGGCGCGACCCCCCACGGTTGGCTCCAGGCGCAACTGCTGTGCACCTTCGGCGACATCGGCACGGCCTCGGCCCCCGCGCTACCGCTCCTGGAACGCGTCATCGCGCGGAGAGCCGCCGACGCGTGGGCCGCCGACGACGCCTTGATGACGGTCCTCCGGCTCACCGGGGACCGGGATCGGGCGGAGCGGTGCTTCGAGGACGCCGCCGGACAACCGCGTCGCCGCCGCCTCTTCGTCGCGGCCCTGCTGGAATGGCTCGCCGATCACGGAGGCCTCTCCACCCGGCAGTCCGCCTATCTGGGGGAGTCGACGCGGAAGCCGCGGCGCGTGCACCCGCGCCTGATCGGCACCCTCTGGAAGCACTCCGGCGCCGCCGCGGCCGGTACCGTCCTGGACACCCTCCCGGGCTATCTGGAGGACGATCTGCACGGCCCCTACGCCTGCGCGATCCTGGCCGACATGGGACGAGAAGCGGCCGCCGCGCTCCCCGCCCTGCGAGCGGTGATCGAGAGCCGGACCCGGCTGCCCATGTACACCGGCGACTTCGGCCTGGACCTGCGGGCCGACGAGCGCCTCACCACAGCCGCCCGGGACGCCCACGCGCACATCGTGTCCCTCGGAACGTGACCGGCCCCGACACCGACTCGCGCCCTGTGGCGTGGGCAGCGGCCCCACATCACCCCGGACCGGGCCCAACCGCCGCTGAGCCCTGCGGGCTCAGGGCCGGGCCGCCCGGATCAGTTGCCGCAGCGCGCCGTAGTAGACCTCGTGGTCGGTCATCGCGGGCAGGACGGCGTCCATGTGGCCGGTCAGTACCGGGAACCGCTCGGGGTCCAGGGCGGCCAGGGCGGTGCGGGTGGTGGCGATCGCGGCCCGGGGGTTCCGGTGGTCCACGAAGCTGGCGCTGCCGAGGGTGAGCAGATACATCCGCCGGTAGGCGTGGAAGGCCTGCTGGGGCGTCATGCCGACGGCGAGGTTGTCCGCGAGCGCGGGCTCGACCAGCCGGGCGAGCAGCTGCGGGCCGAGCCAGGGGCGGGCACCGCGCAGGGCGACCAGGCCCGGGTGGGCGGTCAGCAGCTCGTAGAGGCGGGTGAAGCGGGTCTCGGTGGCCTCGGCCCAGTCGGTGCCCGGCGGGATGTCGGGGAGCTCGGCGGCGAGGTGGTCGGTGCACAGGTCGAGGAGTCCGCCCAGGTCCGTGCACCGGCGGTGGATGGTCGCGTGGGAGACGCCCAGCCGCTCGGCGAGGGAACGGAAGCTCAGGGCCGCGGGGCCCTCCTCGTCGATGAGGGAAAGGGCGGTGCGGGCGATGAGCTCGGGGGTCGCCCGGTCGAGAGAAGGTGATTGCCTCGGCATGTGATACAGCGTATCGTACGCCGTATCATCCATGGGGGAGCGCTTTTGCGCGGCGGTTCCCCGGGCCCGGGAGGATCCTTACGTGCAGCATCTGACCAGCGGCGACATCAAGGAGGCGGCCGGCCGGGTCGCCGGACACATCCGGCCCGTCACCGTCACCCGAGCCGGCCGGCCGGGGCCGTACGAGCTGTGGTTCGCCCTGGAGTTCATGCAGCACACGGGGTCCTTCAAGGCGCGCGGCGCCCATAACTTCCTCGCCGCCCACCGCGAGGCCGGCACCCTCCCCGAGGCGGGCGTCACCATCGCCTCGGGCGGCAACGCCGGCCTGGCCTGCGCCTGGGCCGCCCGGCGGCAGGGCGTGCCGGCGACCGTCTTCCTGCCGGAGAACGCCCCGCACGTCAAGGCCGCGAGGCTCCGCGGCTACGGCGCGGACGTGCGGCTCGTCGGCAGCGAGTACGCCGAGGCGCTCGCGGCCTGCGAGGAGTTCGCGCGGAGCAGCGGGGCCCTGGCCAGTCACGCCTACGGCCATCCGCTGATCGCCGCCGGGGCCGGCACCCTCCTGGAGGAGATCAGGGAAGCCGTCCCCGACCTCGACACCGTCGTCGTCGCGGTGGGCGGCGGGGGACTGTTCGCCGGGGTCGCCGCGGCCGCCGGGCGGTACGGGATACGGACCGTCGCGGTCGAGCCCGAGAACTGCCGCGCGCTCCACGCCGCCCTGGAAGCCGGCCGGGTCGTGGACGTGACCGTCGACTCCGTCGCGGCGGACTCCCTCGGCGCCCGCCGCGTCACTCCGCTCGCGCTCGCCGCGGCGCAGCGGGACGACGTCACCTCCGTCCTGGTCCCGGACCGCGCGATCGTCCGCGCCCGCCAGGCGCTGTGGGACGACCACCGCGTCGTCGTCGAACACGCCGCCGCCACCGCGCTGGCCGCGCTCGACGACCCTGCCCACGGCTATGCGCCGGCCGAGGGCGAGAAGGTCGCCGTCGTGCTCTGCGGCGCCAACACCGACCCCGGCGACCTCGTACAGCGGCGGTAGGTGGCGGGACCGGCTCGCCCACCGCCGTACGACTTCGCGTCGACGGGGCTGCCCGCGCCTGCCCGGCATGTCCGGCTCAGCGCAGCAGGACGGGAAGGTCGTGCAGCCAGTTCATCGTCATGCTGGACCGGCGGACGATCTTCTCCGGCGGTACGGCCAGCCGCATCCCGGGGAAGCGGTCCAGCAGCCGGTTGAAGAGGACCTCCATCTGGGCGTAGGCGAGGAGCGCCCCGACGCAGCGGTGGGCGCCGTGGCCCATGGCGAGGTGCTGGTGGTCGGTGCGGGTGATGTCGAAGCGGTGCGGATCGGGGAAGCGGCGCGGGTCGCGGTTGGCCGCCGCGACGGTGATCAGCAGGAACTCCCCGGCGGGGATGGTCATTCCCTCGCCCAGGTCGATCGGCTGCGAGGTGTGGCGCGGACCGACCGCGCGGAACGGGCCCTCGTAGCGCAGACACTCCTCGACGGCGCTGCGTACCAGACCGCGGTCCGCGCGCATGGCGGCGTACTGCTCGGGGTGGCGCAGCAGTGCGTACACCCCGTTGGCGAGCGCGTTGGCCGTCTCGACACCCGCGATGAGCAGCAGGAAGGCGGTCGAGGCCAGCTCCTGGCGGCTCAGGGCGCGCCGCCCGGCACGCTTGGAGCCCAGCGTGGAGAGCAGGCCCCGGGCGGGGAGCGCGCGGCCGCGCTCGCCGAGCCGCTCGCTGAACTCGGCGATGAGCAGCGAGGTCTTGCGCCCGCTCGCCGACCCCCGGCGGCACATCAGGGTGTCGAACCAGCCCGGGAAGTCGGCCTGTTCCTCCTCGCGCAGGCCCAGCAGCTCGGAGACCACCGAGATGACGAAGGGGTAGGCGATGCGCGCGCGGAACTCCACGGGCCCGGAGTCGCGGAGCGCGCCGAGCGTCTCGTCGGCGAAGACCTCGATGCGATGGCGCATGGCCTCCACCGGGCCCCGGCTGAGGGCCTGTTGGGTGCCGTGGCGCAGCCGCTGGTGATCCGGCGGATCGGCGTTGATCATGTTGGCGCGGATCCGGGTGGTCATCTCGCGGCGCCGCTCCGAGCGCCCGGACTGCCGCTCGCGGAGATCCGGCCGTTTCCACTCGTCCTTGTGGACGAAGGGGGAGTTGAGGAGCGCGCGAGCCTCCTCATAGCGGGGGACCAGCCACAGACGGGTGCCGCTCACGCCCGTGACCAGCGTGGCGGGAGCCTGGGAGCGCAGCTCGTCGAGGACGGGGTGGGGGTCCTGGAAGAAGTCCGGGGTGAAGATCTCGGCGGGGGCGGCGATCCGATCGATGGTCACAGCGATCCTCCTCGAACGGGTGAGCAGGGCGGGTCGACTGCGGCGGCGCCGGGAGCCTACCCAGGGTGTCCGATCGCTTACACATCGCTACCGTGAGTGACTTTGGAGCCGTTGCCCCTCAGGAGTGGCCCGGCCTCGGGTCGCGCGCGGAGGAGTCGCGTTCACGGCGGAGGCGCGGGTCGCCGTCCGCGGCGGCCCTACGCGCGTGCCTCGCGCCAGTCGGGGCTGTCGAGGAAGTGGTTGTCGAAGAGCTCCTGACTCGCCAACAGGTCCTCCACCGTCGCCTCCCCGTTCCGCAACCGCTCCAGCAGGCGGAAGTAGTCGAAGCGCTCGACACCCGGTGTGATGACGATCAGCAGATCGGCCTTCGCGCCCGGCGCGGCGGCGAAGGCGTGCGGCATGCCCGGCGGTACGACCACGAGATCGCCGGTGTGTGCGGTCACCACCTCGTCGCCGGCCAGCAACTGCGCCGAGCCCTCGATCACGTAGAACAGCTCGGCGGACTTGGTGTGGTAGTGCGGGTTGGCGCCGTCCGCACCCTCGCCCAGCGTCACCCGGTGGCAGCTCAGCGCGCCTCCCGTGGCGCCGGAGTCGGCCAGCAGCCGGATCCGGCCCGCCGCCGGGCCCAGCGTCTCCGCGTCCGCGGCCCGTACGTGGACGGCTTCGTGTCCGTACAGCGACATGGTTCTTCGCTCCTTCATCTCGCGGCGCGCGCCCCGAGTCCGGTGTAGTTTTGCGATTGATAGTACTGCCTCTAACTATCTCTCATCGAATGACACCGTAGACTGCGCCCATGGACGAAGTCGACGTGATCCTTGAGCAGTGGCACCGCGAGAGGCCCGACCTGGAGACGTCCGCGACGGGGACGATCGGTCGTTTCGGGAGGGTCGCGCTGCTGCTGGAGCAGTCCATCGACGCGGTCTTCAAGCGGCACGGCCTGCGCCGCGGCGAGTTCGACGTCCTCGCGGCACTCCGCCGCTCCGGGCCGCCCTACGTCCTGATCCCCTCCGCCCTCGCCGAGACGCTGATGCTCTCCCGGGCCGGCATGACCAACCGGCTCGACCGCCTGGAGTCGGCCGGCCTGGTCGAGCGGGCACTCGACCCCCAGGACCGGCGCAGCTTCCGGGTCGCGCTGACGGACGAGGGGACGCGGGTCGTGGACGCCGCCGTGACCGAGCATGTCGCCAATGAGGCCCGCCTGTTGGCGGGTCTCGCGCCGGACGAACAACGGACGCTGGACGACTTGCTGCGCAAGCTCCTGGAGTCGCTCCCGCCGAAGGGCCGGTAACCTCGACCGCCCTGCACTAGGGTCGGTGCGGTGCGCAGTCGCCTGCTCGTCCCCGCGGCGTTCCTGGCCGCCCTCGCCCTCTCCGTCACGGCGTGCGGCGCGGAGCCGGAGCCACCGACGCCGCCCGCGCCGACCGACGGCCGGGCGGCCCGTCCCGACGGCGCCCAGCTGCTCTACCGGGGGCAGGGCAAAGGCAGCGCGCAGAACCCCGCGTTCTCACCCGACGGGTCGTCCGTCCTGTTCACCCTCTTCGAGGACGGTTACAACAAGGGTGCCGCCGCGCTGCGCGTGCTGTCCCTGAAGAAGGGCGCCGCCGCCCGGCCCGGCACCCTCCTCGACGAGGCCGACCAGGCCGCGGTGAACCTCCCCGGCACCAGCTGGCACCCCTCCTCCGGCGTCACCTTCGCCTCCGACCGGGCGGGCCGGGACGAGGTGTGGGTGCTGCCGCCGGGCGGAAAGCAGCCCGTACGGGTCACCGAACACCGCGGTGACTCCGGCTATCTGGAGCCCAGCTTCTCACCGGACGGCCAATGGATCGTCTTCCAGGAGAGCGTGCAGGAGGAGAGCGAGCGCGAGGGCGGCCGGCCGCCGCGCTCCGCGCTCGGCTCGCTGTGGAAGGTGCGGCGTGACGGCCGTTCGGCCACCCGCCTGCTGGACGGCCCCGGCACCCGTACGGACAACCGCCAGCCCAACTGGTCACCGAAGGGCGACCGGCTGGTCTTCCAGCGGCGCGAGCAGGACAGCGACGCATGGGCGCTGTATGTGATGAACGCCGACGGCACCGGACTGCGGCGGCTCACCGACACCCCCGGCGAGCACACCGACCCCAGCTGGTCGCCCGACGGCCGGTCGGTGGTCTTCTCCTCCACCGCAGGCGGCCTCGACGTGCCGCAGATCTTCGTGATCGGGGCGGACGGCGGCGGCCGCCCGGCCCGCGTGACCAGGAGCGCCGACGGCTACGACGGAGCCCCCAGCTGGTCGCCCGACGGGCGGTGGATCGCCTTCGAGGCCCACCCGGGGGACGAGGACCGGCCGACCTCGCTCTGGCGGATCCCCGCCCCCGGGCGGCCTTGAGGATCAGCCGGTGGTGACGGTGAGCAGCGAGTACTGAGCGACCGTCAGGGCGAAGGACGCCGTGCTGCCCGTGACCCGCCAGGTGACCGGCTGCGGCGCGGGGGAGGGGACGTCCGGCGAGCTCACCGTGGCGGAGCGCACCTGCTTGCCGGCGGGCAGCTCCAGCGTGACCGCACAGTCGGCCTGCGTGGTGCGGAAGGCGGCCGGGGCGTCGCCGAAGCACGAGAAGTTGACCAGCTGGACGACGGTGGCGTCGCCGAGCCGGCCCACCTCCAGGTGGATCCGGCGATCGCCGGTCAGGGTCACGGCGGGCGGGGCCGCCGCGGTGACCGGTGCCAGGAGCTGGTTGGCGCTGCCCTGGTCGGTGGAGGCGAGATAGCTCTTGCCCACCAGGTCCTTGATGTACCAGCAGATGCCGGAGCCGTACCGGTTCACCTTGCTCGCCGGCAGCGGATCTGCCTTGCGGAAGCCGAGCACGTCGGCGAGGGCGTACTCCCCGCGCGCCGAGCCCGTCTGGTCGAGGGCCGTCGGCGCCGGCCCGGTGATCACCACATTGCCGCCGCCGTCCACGAAACCACGCAACACCTCCGCCTCGTGGTCCCCCACCGCCTGGAGGTTGGGCAGCATCAGCACCCGGTAGCCGGCCAGATCGGCGGCGGTGATGCCGGGGCTGGTCACGATGTCGAACGGGACGTGCGCGTACACCAGGGCCTTGA
Source organism: Streptomyces sp. NPDC023527 (assembly GCF_055560115.1). NCBI lineage: Bacteria > Bacillati > Actinomycetota > Actinomycetes > Kitasatosporales > Streptomycetaceae > Streptomyces > Streptomyces sp. NPDC023527. The sequence continues at coordinate 172,998 of NZ_JBVHJJ010000012.1, read as the reverse complement.
CCGTGCCCCGGAACTCACCCAGCCACTGCTGCTGGGTGCAGCTCTCCTCCGCGCTGCCGCCGCTCCACCAGTCCTTGACCCCGGTGGGCGCCTTGGCGTTGACGAACATGCCCGTACCGACCGAGGGGCTGACGAAGTCCCGTGAGGCCGAGGAGTGATAGACGCCGACGGTGGCCGCGGACGTGGCGTCGAACAGCTTCTCCTGGTTGGCCGCCACGAACGCGTACATCCGGGTGCGCATCGCCTTGTCGGTGGTGACGTCCTTGAACGGGCTCTTGACCTCGTACGGATTGCAGCCCGCCGCCAGCAGCTCGGCCATCACCAGCGACGCGTCGTCGGCCTTCCAGCCGTAGGAGAACGCCCAGGCCGGCTTGGTGCCGCTGGCCGCCCGCGCGTACTTGTACATCGATATCAGGCAGGTCCAGTCCGTCGCCGTGGCGTGGCGCATCCCGTCGTACAGGCCGAGGACATCCACCTCCCAGACATGGCTCACGCCCTCCGCCTTGCGCAGGTACGCCCCGTCGAGACCGATGGAGGTGGCGTACTTGTAGTCCATGCTGACCGTCTCGACGAAGGTCACCATGTCCGGGTTGACGGCCCGGCCGGCGGCGGCGATGTCCAGCTGCCACTGATTGAGATTGCGGTGCCGCCACTCGACGTAGCGCCGGAAGGGCACACTGGTGTAGTCATCCTTGGTCGGCAGGGCGAGGCCGGTGTCGGCCTTGAACGCGTCCGCCGCCCAGGTGGAGGCGTCGCACCAGCTGAGCGCCCCGTCGAAGTAGATGGGCACGTCCGGCCAGAGCGCGTCCAGGCCGGTTCCGGCGAGCCTCTTCACCCGACCCAGGTAGAAGTCCCGCCACGGCGAGTTCGGGCTGACCCAGCAGCTCTCGTCGCCGGGGTCGATCCACACCACGAGGCTGCCGTAGAAGACGTTCGGCTTGCCGTCGAGCGAGCGCTGCACCCAGGACTTGCCGTCGCCGTTCTTGTAGAACGACCGGCCCTTCTCGCCGCCCAGGCTGATCACTTCCAGCGACGGGTAGTACATGACGACGCGGATCCCCGCCGCGTGCGCCTGGCCCACGAACTCCTTGATCTTCCCCAGGTGCTCGGTGAACTCCGCCTCGGTCAGCCAGTGCGAAAGGATCGTGTCGAGCTCGATCACATTGACGTTCTGGGCCTTCAGCGCCGTGACGACCGGCTTCATGTCGAGGACCGGGTCGGCGTCCTCGTCGAAGGTGGCGTCGGCCAGCCGGGCGTATCTGCTCCAGGCCGGGAAGGTCTGCGCGCCGGCCGCCGTCGCCGCCCAGGCGGGTGTGTCTCCGTACACCTGGAACCGCCCCGGCAGGCGTGGTGCCAGCTGCGCCGCGAGCGCCACACCGCCCGCCCCCAACCCGGCCCGTAACATCCCTCTGCGGCTGAATCTTCGCATTCCGTTCATGGACTGCCCCTCGTCGTCGCGACGGTGTCTGCACGGTGCCCGCACAGTCTGCCGGATCGTTTCCGCACGGCGGGTGGAATCCGCGTACCGGGGGGAAACGGCTCCGCTACCTCTCGCCGCGCACGGCACGGACCCGAGGAATCCGTCGCCGGAGGATGTCGCCGAGGGCCCGGCCACCGCACCCTGGAACCGACGACCTTCGCACCACGGCGACACCACGGAAGCGACACCGGACCCTAGACCTCGGGAGTGAGTTGTGGCGACGCACGCCGAGCCGGCCATCGGCCGGCTCTGGACGGTGACCATCACCGCGGACCCCGCGCCGCGCACACCGGCGCTCAGCTGCTCCGCGCCCGGATGCCGGCCGGACCCGGTGCCACTGCCCACGCCGTCGGCCGCCCGCACCGCGGCGGCGGGCCACCTCGCCGCCCACGGCCGCGCGGTGGAACCGGCGCCGCCCGGCACCGGCTGCCGCTGCGGGAAGGAGGGCTGCGCCTGGCACGCGCGGTCGCTGCCCGGCTGCCAGGGGGAGGCCGTCCGGCAGGTGATCGTCCACAGTGCCGCGGGCCGCGTCTGGTGGCTCGCCGAGATGTGCGGCCCCTGTGCCGAATCCATACCGGACGCCCGCCCGCTGCGCCCCCTCAACAGCCTCCGGCCGGCCGCGGACGGGCCGTCGCCGTCCGTTCGGGGCGGTTGCTGGGCCGGATGGAGCAGCAGCGGATCGTTACGCCCGTCGGCTGGATAAACTCCCGGCGTTGCTCGGCAAGGGAGGCCGTACTCATGGGGTGCGGCGATGCGCCGTCGACGCACTCCCCGTACCAGGTCTGTCGCGGCCCGGGTGACGGCCACCGGACAGTACAGACAGTCTGAACACGAGGAGTGCAGTCATGGCCGAGGTAAAGCTGACCGCCGAGCTGCGTACCGACTTCGGCAAGGGCGCCGCCCGCCGCACCCGACGCGAGGACAAGGTCCCGGGCGTCATCTACGGGCACGGGGCCGATCCCAAGCATGTGGCGCTCAACGGCCACGCGCTGATGATGGCCCTGAAGACCCCGAACGTGCTGATCAGGCTGGACGTCGACGGCAAGAGCGAGCTCGTCATCCCCAAGGCCGTGCAGCGCGAGGCGCTGCGCGGCTTCCTCGTCCACGTGGACTTCCTGGCGGTGAAGAAGGGCGAGAAGGTCACCGTCGAGGTGCCGGTCAACACCGAGGGCGAACTGGCGCCGGGCGGCAACCTGCTCGAACACATCCTCAACGCCCTTCCGGTCGAGGCCGAGGCCACGCACATCCCGGAGGGGTTCACCGTCTCCATCGAGGGCCTGGAGGCCGGACACACCATCCGGGCCAAGGACATCCCGCTGCCGCGCGGCAGCTCCCTGGCCATCGACGACGACGCCGCCGTCCTCCAGGTCGTCGCCGCGCAGACCGAGCCGCCGGCCGAGGAGGAAGAGGCGGAGGAGGAAGCGGCGGGAGCCGCCGAGGCGGAGGAGGAGGCGAAGGCGGCCGAGGAGGGCTGACGAGCCGTCCGGACGGTGTGCGGCCGCGGGGCCGCACACCGCCGCGGCGTCAGGACGATGTCGGCGGGGCGGGCTTGATGACGGCGAAGGGCGCGCCGAACGGGTCGGCGAGCACGGCGATCCGGCCGACGTCCGGCACGTCCGCCGCGGGCATCGGCACCGAGCCGCCGTTCTCCCGCGCGGCGCTCACGACGGCGTCGGCGTCCTCCACCGCGAAATACGGCACCCAGCGCGTGTCCTCGGAGTCGTCCTGGAGCGGGGCGATGCCGCCGAAGGTGGCGTCCTCCTGTTCGCCTTCGGCCGTGGACAGGACGTGGTACGTCATGCCCGGCGCCGTCATCTCCTGTCGCCGCCACCCGAACAGCGAGCGGTAGAAGGCCAGGGCGGCCTCGGGGTCCGCGGTGTGCAGCTCGGCCCAGCACAGGGTGTGGGTGTCGGACGCCTTCTCCAGGCCCTTGACCGCGGCGGGCTGCCAGACGGCGAACTCGGCGCCGCCCGGATCCGTGAGGCAGGCCATCCGCCCGGCGTCCATGACGTCGAAGGGCTCCACCCGCACGGTGCCGCCGGCCTGCTCGACGGCCTTGGCCGTGGCGTCGGCGTCCGGGGTCTGGAAATACACCGTCCAGGCGGGAGCCGCGCCCTCCTCGGTGAGGGGGCCGAGGGCCGCGACGGTCCGGCCGTCCCGCTGGAAGAAGCCGTACCCGCCGGCCTCGGGGCCTGCCGACTGGAAGTCCCAGCCGAACACCGCTCCGTAGAAGGTGGCGGACGCCGAGGTGTCGGGGCTGCCGAGGTCGAGCCAGTTGGGTGCGCCGGTCACGAAGTCAGTGGTGAGCATGGTGGTGTGCTCCTTCGACGGATCCTGGTGGGGGCCGGCCCCGCGGGCGCGGCACACGGTCTCCCCGGCGGATCCCAGTCTCGCACCGGCCACTGACAATCGCCCGGTGCCCGCCCGCAGCGCGCCCCCCGCGTGCGGGGTCGCGCAAGGGCGGCCGGGGGTCCCGGGGCGGGCGGAGTCCCGCACCGGGCCGGCCCCCGCCCGGACCGCCCCGCCCGCGAGCGCGCGTACCACCGCCGCGCCCCGGACAAGCGGGTCCCGACGGCTCAGATCGTCGCGGCGTCGATGACGAAGCGGTACCGGACGTCGCTGGCGAGCACCCGCTCGTACGCCTCGTTGATCTGGTCGGCGCGGATCAGCTCGATGTCGGCGCCGATGCCGTGCCGGGCGCAGAAGTCCAGCATCTCCTGGGTCTCCGGGATGCCGCCGATCATCGAGCCGGCGAAGGACTTGCGGTGGGTGATGAGCGCGAAGGGGGACACCGGCAGCGGCTTCTCGGGGGCGCCGAGCTGGACCAGGGTGCCGCCGGTCCGGAGCAGCCCGAGGTAGGCGTCCAGGTCGATGTCGGCGGAGACGGTGTTGATGATCAGGTCGTACGTGTCCGCCAGCGCCTCGAAGGTGGCCGGGTCGGAGGTGGCGTGGTAGTGCTCCGCGCCCAGCCGCAGGCCGTCGTCCTTCTTGCGCAGCGACTGGCTCAACACGGTGACCTCGGCGCCCATGGCGCGCGCGATCTTCACTCCCAGGTGGCCCAGGCCGCCGAGGCCGACGACGGCGACCTTCTTGCCGGGACCGGCCTGCCAGTGGGCGAGCGGCGAGTACACGGTGACGCCCGCGCACAGCAGCGGGGCCGCGGCGTCCAGCGGGATGCCGTCGGGGATCCCCAGGACGTAGTTCTCGTCGACGACGATGTGCGTGGAGTAGCCACCGTAGGTGAGCTCGCCGTCCCGGCCGGTGGCCGCGTACGTACCGACCATGCCGAGCTCGCCGGTGCAGTACTGCTGGAGACCGGCCAGGCAGTTCTCGCAGGTGCGGCACGAGTCGACGAAACAGCCGACGCCCACGCGGTCGCCGACCGCGTAGCGGGTGACGCCGGAGCCGACCGCGGCCACCACCCCGGCGATCTCGTGACCGGGAACGACCGGGAACGCGCGCTCGCCCCACTCGCCCCGGGCGGTGTGGATGTCGGAGTGGCAGATGCCCGCGTACTTGATCTCGATGAGGACGTCGTGCTCGCCCGGCGCGCGGCGCGGAACGGTGATCCGCTCCAGCGGGGCGGCGGGCGACGGTGCGGCGTAGGCGGGAACAGTCGTGGTGTGCGTCATGCGTTCGATCATGCGGCCGTCCGGCGAGCCCAGCCAGAGCCCGGTTGAACCTACGCTCGCCGTGCCTACCACTGGCAGGACCACCCTGGCCAGGGACGATGCCCGCATACTGGAGGTCATGGACCAGCGCACCGAACTGAGCGAGTTCCTCCGCTCCCGCCGAGCCCGGCTCAACCCCGAGGACGTCGGCCTGACGCCGCACGGCGGCCGCCGCCGGGTGCCGGGACTGCGGCGGGAGGAGCTCTCGCAGCTGGCCGGCGTCAGCGTCGCCTACTACACCCGCCTCGAACAGGGCCGGGGCCAGAACGTCTCCGCCTCCGTCCTGGACGCCATAGCCGACGCGCTGCGTCTGAGCGGGGCCGAGCGGGACCACCTCACCCACCTGGCGAGGCCGCGCGCCTGCCGCACGCGCAAGTCCCCCGGGCGCCCGCAGCGCGTCCGCCCGGCGGTGCAGCAGCTGATCGACGCCATGAACGACGTACCGGCCTATGTGATCGGCCGGCGGCTGGACATCATCGGCTGGAACCGCATGGCCTGCGCGCTCCTCGGCGATTTCGACGCCGTTCCCGCCGCGCAGCGGAACCTGGCCTGGCAGATCTTCCTCGACCCCGCCACGCGCGAGCTGTACGTGCGGTGGGAGCGCAAGGCGGCCGACATCGTGGCCCTGCTCCGGCTGGAGGCGGGCCGCTGTCCCGACGACCGCAGGCTGACCGCTTTGGTGGGTGAACTGTCCGTCAAGAGCGAGGAGTTCCGGGGTCTGTGGGCCGCGCACGACGTGGCGGACAAGGGCTTCGGCGTCAAGGAGCTGCACCACCCCGTGGTGGGCCCGCTGACCCTCTCCTACGAGACGCTCGTCCTGCCCGCCGACCCCGGCCAGCAGCTGGTCACCTATCACGCCGAACCCGGCTCGGCCTCCGCGGAGTCCCTTGGCCTGCTGGCGAGCTGGACGCTGGGCACGGCCGACCGGGCGGAGCACCCGGCGCGGCCCGGGGTCTAGTCGGCGGGCCGGCTTCCGCGCCTGTACGTGAGGGCCTCCGGGGCACCGCCGATGTGGTGCCCCGGAGGCCCTCACGCGACTGTCGGGGTCAGCGCCTGGCCGACGCCTTCGGGGTGTTGCCCTCGGTGACGTTCACCGCGGCCCAGGCCGCGTCGACCGTCTTGTACTCGGTGCCGCCGGCGCCGTACATGTCCGCGGCGGCCTGGAGCGTGGCGGTGCGGGCCTCGTGGAAGTCGGTGGTGGAGACCATGTACCGGGTGAGCGCCCGGTAGAAGATCTGCTCCGCCTTGTCCCGGCCGATGCCGGTGACCGTCGAGCCGTTGGAGGTGGGGGAGTCGTACTCCACCCCGCCGATCGTCTTCTTGCCGCTGCCCTCGGCCAGCAGGTAGAAGGCGTGCGAGGAGACGCCCGAGCCCGCGTGGACCTCGCGGTCGAAGGCACCGGAGTCCCAGCTGTCGACGGTGCCCTCCAGGACGTCCAGCGACGGCTTGTCCATGCGGCGCAGGAACTTCTGGTCCAGCCCGAGCTTCTCGCCGAGCAGGTAGTTCGGCGGGTTTCCGGCGTTGTTGGTGCGGAACTCGACGCCGGTGCCGAAGATGTCGGCGAGCGACTCGTTGAGCGAGCCCGCCTCACCGAACTGGTTGCCGCGCGCGTCCACCCGGGTCGGCTGGAAGTCGGCCGTCGACTCGATCACGCCGTGGCTCAGCTCGTGACCGGTCACGTCCAGGGCCACCAGCGGCTGCTTGAACGTTTCTCCATCGCCGTCGCCGTAGAGCATGCAGGAGCAGTCGGGGGACCAGAAGGCGTTGGCCACCTTGTCGCCGAAGTGCACCAGCGCCTTGGGCCCGGCGCCGTCGTTCTTGATGCCGTTGCGGCCGAAGGTGCTCTTGTAGTAGTCGAAGGTGCTGCTGATGCCGTACTGCGCGTCCACGGCGGCGGTGGCGGAGTCGGCGGCCGTGCCGTTGCCCCAGCGGTTGTCGCCGTCGGTGATCGCCTTCCCGCCGGAGAAGGACTCGACCTCCTTGCCGTCCGCGCTGCGGGTCTCGCCGCCACCGCGGCTGGGGTCCTTGAGGGTGAAGGAGTCCTTCGCGGTCTGCGTGGTGGTCAGCGGCACATTGCCGGCGAACAGCGAGGCACCGGTGCCGTCGGCCTGCGCCGGGAAGTTCGCGTCGGGCTGCACCTTGCGGGGCGGGGCGACCTTCGGACCGGTGCTCGGCGTCGCCTGCCGGCCCAGGCCGCGCAGCTTGGACTTGAGCTTGGGGGAGATGAACGCGTCGGTGAGCGGGGTGCTGCTGAGCACCTTGCCCGAGGTGGCGTCCACGACCACGGAGTGGCGGCCACCGGTGTCCTGGGCGCGGCTGTCGGTGACGGTGACGCGGTAGGCCAGCACCGACTTTCCGCCGCGGGCGTCGACGACCAGCTCGGCCTTGGCGGCGGTGCCCTCGGCCGACGCGGCGGCCTTGGCCTTGGCCTGAGGCGCGGTCAGCTTGGGGGTGACGGTGGCAACGGCGACGTCGTGCCGGATCGCCCGGGTCACGCCGAGGTAGTTCTGCTTGGCGTCGAGATGGACGACGATGTCGCCGCCGACGACGGGGACGTTCCGGTAGACCCGGGCGAAGCGGATGTGCCGCTTGCCCTCGGGGTCGATGAGGATGTCCTTGACGGTGAGGGTCTCCTCCTTGCCGACCCCGGTGGCGTCGGCGTGGGAGACGGCGGCGGTACGGGCCGCCTTGATGAGCTCGGAGTTGGCCGCGGCGCGGGTCGCGAGGACGGAGGACGACCTGGCCGCCTCCCGGGCCTCCTCCGGTGTGACGGCGACGGCGGTGCCCGCCATGGTGGCCGCTGCCACCACCCCGACGGCGGCGGTGAGTATTCGTCTGTGGGTCGTGGGGGATGTACGCACGGTTCAGCGCCCTTTGTCATGAGGGCGGCCCGGGACACACCCGGCCGCCCGCAGTCACGCGGTGCTGTCACTGGCGCACCGCGGGAACCTGTGGTCCCGCGGAGAACTCTGCCGGTATTGGCATGCCCACGAAAAGGGGAAATGTCACAATCACTCGCCACTTGATCAAGTCTTAACAAAGCGTCAACACTGGGTGAGGGCGAGGTGACTTGGAGTCCACTCGGAAGGGGAGACGGCGGAACCTCCGCGCGGGTTGACCCCGGACCCGAACTGCTCACCATATGAGACGCGCGGGACCGGAACCGGGCCGAGCCCCCGTCAGGCCGGCCAGCTGCCGCCCGGGATCGGCGTGCCCACGGCCCGCAGCCGCCGCGCGATCTCGTCCCCCGCGAGATAGACCCAGGCGCGCGCCGTGCCGCCGTCCGCCAGCAGCACCGGGCGCTCGACGCGCACGTAGTGCCGGGCCGACGTGCCGGGCGCGGTGCCCTCCAGCCGGTCCAGCGAGGCGAGCACCGCGTCGTGCCGGTCGGCCGCGAGGAAGACCAGGTCACCGCGGATCTCACCGGTCCGGTCCGGCACGGCGTACGGATAGCCCGGCCCCTCGTACAGCACCGCGCCCGGCATCCGGGCGGGCTCCTCCGCGACCGTCCGGCCGCGCAGCAGAGCCCCGTAATTGCGCTGCCCGGGACGCAGCGTCCCGTAGACGAACACCGGCAGCCGCTCGTGGTCCGCGCTCACCTCGGGGCTCTCCCTCCACCTGCCGTGCGCGCGCCCTGGGCCCCGGCCGCCGAAAGGCGGGGGCGCGCCGCCCGCCGTAAAATACCCGGTATGGGAGAGCGGCAATTCACGCCCTCCGCCCCCGAACTCCTGGTGGAGTCCGAAGGCGGCTCGCAGACGATGAGCCCCGGCCGGAGCTACGAGGTGGGGCGCGACCCCCTGTGCGACATCGTGCTGCGCGACACCCGTGTCTCCTGGCACCACGCCGTCCTGCGCCCGGTCGACGACCACTGGACGGTGGAGGACTCCGGCAGCACCAACGGCACCTGGACCGACGGCCGGCGCATCCACTCCCTGGACGTCGGCCCGGGCAGCGTGATCCGGTTCGGCAACCCCGCCGACGGCCCCGCCGCCGTCCTCAAAGGGCTCCCGCCCCCGACGCGCCGCCCGTCCTCCGTCTCGCTGCCCGCCGCCACCGGCACCTTCCGGCAGCCCACCTCCGTACGCCCGCTGCCCTCCCGCACCGTGCGCATCGGCCGGGGCGCCGACAACGACCTCACCGTCGACGACCTCGTCGTCTCCCGCAGCCACGCCGAGCTGCGCACCCTGCCCGACGGTGGCTACGAGATCGCCGACCTCGGCAGCCACAACGGCACCTACCTCAACGGCCGCCTCGTGCACCGTGCACCCATGCGCCCCGGGGACATCGTCGGCATCGGCCACTCCGCCTTCTGCCTCGTCGGCGACGAGCTCCAGGAGTACGTCGACACCGGCGAGGTCTCCCTCGACGTCCAGGACCTCTCCGTCCGTGTCGACAAGGGCCGCAAGGTGCTCCTCGACGACGTCTCCTTCCCCGTGGGCGCCAAATGCCTGCTCGGCGTCGTCGGCCCCAGCGGCTCCGGCAAGTCCACCCTGCTCAACGCCCTCACCGGGCTGCGCCCCGCCGACCGCGGCACCGTGCTCTACGACGGCCGCGACCTCTACCGCGACTACGCCGAGCTGCGGGCACGCATCGGGCTCGTACCGCAGGACGACATCCTGCACGCCCAGCTCACCGTGCGCCGCGCCCTCGGCTACGCCGCCGAGCTGCGCTTCCCCGGCGACACCGCCAAGGCCGAACGCCAGGCCCGGGTCGACGAGGTGATCGGCGAACTCGGCCTCGACCAGCGCGTCGACCAGCCCATCCACAGCCTCTCCGGCGGCCAGCGCAAGCGCGTCAGCGTGGCCCTGGAACTCCTGACCAAACCCTCCCTGCTCTTCCTCGACGAGCCGACCTCCGGCCTCGACCCGGGCATGGACCGGTCGGTGATGACCATGCTGCGCGGCCTGGCCGACGACGGCCGCACCGTCATCGTCGTCACCCACAGCGTCCTCAGCCTCGACCTGTGCGACCGGCTGCTCGTCCTCGCCCCCGGCGGCCGCACCGCCTTCTACGGGCCGCCCCCCGAGACGCTCCCCTTCTTCGGCTTCGGCCAATGGCCCGAAGCCTTCGAGGCGTTCGAGAACGACAAGGACCGGGACTGGTCCGGGCAGTACCGCGCCTCCTCGCAGTACCGCCGCTACATCACCGCCGCCACCGACCAGCCCCGCCTCGCGGCCGCCCCGGCGGCACCCGCGCCCGCGGCGCCCCTGAAGGCCCAGAGCTGGGGCGGCCAGCTGCGCACCCTGGTGCGCCGGTACACCGCCGCGCTGACCGCCGACCGCACCTTCCTGGCCATCATGATCGCGCTGCCCTTCGTCATGGGCGCCATGACCCGGGCCCTGGCCGGCAGCAGACTGACCTCCGAGACGGCGATGAACGCCCTGCTGCTCCTGTGCGTCGGCGGAGTCCTGACCGGCGCCGCCAACGCCGTCCGCGAGCTGGTCAAGGAACGCGCCATCTACCAACGCGAGAGAGCCGTCGGCCTGTCCAGATCCGCCTACCTGATGTCCAAGATCGTCGTCCTCGGCGCCATCACCGTCTGCCAGGCGGTCGTCCTGGCCCTCGTCGGCCTCTTCGGTGTACAGACCTCCGCGCCCCGCGGCAAAGGCGTGCTCCTGCCACCGCTCGCCGAGATCACCCTCGCCGTCGCGCTGTTGTCCTTCACCGCCATGATGCTCGGCCTGCTGGTGTCGGCCCTGGTGCGCAAGGAGGAGGTCACCATGCCGCTGCTGGTCCTCCTCGCCATCGTCCAGGTCGTCTTCTGCGGTGCCCTGCTCCAGCTCCACGGCGTGCCCGGCCTCGAACAGCTCGCCTGGCTCGTGCCCTCGCGCTGGGCGCTGGGCGCGATGGCCGGCACGGTCGACCTGGAGCACCTCGTCCCCGGCAAGCTGACCACCGACCCCCTCTTCGACCACGCCGCAGGCACCTGGCTGCTCGACATGGGCATGATGGTCGTGCTCTCGATCCTCCTCGGCCTCGCCGTCGCACGGCTGCTGCGCCGCCACGAGCCCGTCATCATGCGGAAGTGACGCAGGTGGGAGGCGCCTCCATGAACCCAGCCGCCGGGCCCGACGCCGCCTTCCGGCCCACCCACGTGGTGCCCCCGTACGGGCTGCCGACCTGGACGGCACCCGACGGCGCCGTCCCCGCGTCCCAGCTCGACCCGCTGCTGCCCGTCAGGCTCCTGGACCGCCGGGGCGACTGGGGACAGGCGCTGTGCTCCAACGGCTGGGCCGCCTGGGTCGACGCCCGGCTGCTCGTCGCCCTGCCGCAGACCCCGCCGACGGCCGCCGCGCCCCTCGCCCGTACCGCCGACGCCCGGCAGCTGCTCGGCCGCGTCGAGGAGACACTCGGCCGCTACCGGCAGGCCACCGAGGACCTCTCGGCGGGCCGCGTGGACGGCGAGACCTTCCGCGACACCACCCGGGGACTGCGCATCGGGGTGGTCGTCGACGGCGAGGCCGTCTGGCTCTACGACGCCGCGCACGACCGCTGGTGCTACTGCGACGGCTCGGCCATGACCACGTTCGCCGCGAACCGGCCCCGGAGCGCGGGCTGATGACGGCCGCCGGCCCGCCGCCCGGTGACCCCGTGGAGCGCCCCTCGGAGCTGGTCGGCCGGCGCATCGCCGCGTACCTGGTGGAGGGCGAGATCGGCCGCGGCGGCATGGCCGTCGTCTACCGCGCCCGCGACCTGCGTCTGGGCCGCGTCGTCGCCCTCAAACTGCTGGCGCCCGAGCTCGCCCGCAACGACACCTTCCGCAAGCGCTTCGGCCACGAGTCGCAGGTCGCCGCGGCCATCGACCACCCGCACATCGTCCCGGTCTTCGAGGCGGGCGAGGCCGACGGACTCCTGTACATCGCCATGCGCTACGTCGCCGGCCAGGACCTGCGCGCGCTCCTGGACCACGCCGGGCCGCTCTCCCTGACCGCCGCCTGCCGGATCGCCGCCCAGGTCGCCTCCGCCCTCGACGCCGCCCACGCGCACGACCTGGTGCACCGCGACGTCAAACCCGGCAACATCCTCGTCGCCGAGGGCACCGACAGCGACCACCCCGAGCACGTGTACCTCACCGACTTCGGCCTGACCAAGAAGTCGCTGTCCCTGACCGGCTACACCCGCGTGGGCCAGTTCGTCGGCACCCTCGACTACGTCGCACCCGAGCAGATCTCCGGCAAGCCCGTGGACGGCCGCTGCGACGTCTACAGCCTGGCCTGCGTGGTGTACGAGATGCTGACGGGCTCCCCGCCCTTCCGGCGCGACGACGACATGGCGCTGCTCTGGGCGCACCAGTACGACCCGCCGCCCCCGATCTCCGAACGCGCCTCCGGACTCCCGGCCGGCGCCGACGCCGTCCTGGCCACCGCCCTCGCCAAGGCCCCCGACGACCGGTACGACAGCTGCCTGAGCTTCGTGACCGCCCTGCGCCGGACCGGCGGAGCCACCCCGGCCGAACCCACGCCGGTGGCCTACGCGCCCACCCGGGTGGACACGGGCCTCGCGGCGCTGCCCGACGCATCGGCCCCACCACCGTCCCCGCCGCTATGGGCGCGCCCGATCTTCCCGGAGCCCTCGCCCTGACGGCTCAGCCGTCGGGCCCGCCCGCGGCCTCCGCCACGTCGCCCCGGCGCCGCACCCGCCGGGCCAGCAGACTGCCCACGAAGCCCGCCACCAGCCCCCACAGCAAGCCGAGCCCCATCAGGGCCCACAGCCTCGCGCGCAGCGACACCCCCCCACCGAGGCCGGCCAGGTCGCCCAGGCCCAGCAGCGACAGCCCGAAGCGGGCCGAGATCCGCGTCAGCAGCCCCACCACGAGCAACGTGACCGCCAGCGCCACCGCGAGCTGTACGGCGTGCTGCCAGGGCCGGGTGCGGGCGGAGGACCGTACGGCCGTGACGAACCCGGCGGCGAGCAGGGCCACCGCCGCCAGGACCACCAGCAGCCAGGCCCGCCCGTCGTGCTCGGCGAGGGAGGAGATGTCGACGGCCCCGCCCTTGCCGTCCGGCCCCCGTGCCACCGCCGCCAGCGCCTTGGGCACCGGCAGCCCGATGGAGCCCGGCACCCGGGCGTCCCAGGTGCCGCCGAGGCCGACGCCGAAGGCGAGCCAGGCCAGGTTGGGAAGCCCCAGCAGCAGCACGGCGGCCGTCTCCGCCGCATGGCCGCGCGTACACAGCACGACCACGCCGGCGACCAGGCCGAGCACCACATACCCCAGCAGGACCGCCAGCATCGCGAAGGCCGCGGGCCGGACCGGCTCCTGGAAGCGCAGCAGCCGCGAGGGCAGCGGCGTCTTGCGGGACACGGCCGTGGCCACGGCCAGCAGGACCAGCAGCCACAGCAGGCCGAGCCCCAGCGTGGGCCCGACGGCCGCGCGGAAGCCGATGCTCGGTGACACGCCCAGGGCGTCGCCGAGGTCCCCGAGATCGCCGAGGTCCCCCAGCTCCGTGTCGCCCAGGTCGAAGCGGAAGGTGTGCCGCGCGGCGAGCGAGACCAGCAGCAGGGCGAGCAGCCACAGTACGGCCGTACGGGCGACCCTGCCGAGCAGTTCGGCGCCGCTCGCCACCGCCCGGTGCCGCAGCGGAAGCAGGAAGAGCACGGCGATCACCACCGCGCCGGACAGCGTCACCGACAGCGGCACGACGGTCAGTCCCGCCGCCGTGTCGGCGAGGAAACCGGCATCGCCCGACAGCTCCACGGAACCGCCGACGGCCGCGACCACCGTCGCCGCCACCACGGCCGGGAACGCGCCGCCGGGCAGCCCGGCCGCCCCCGCGGCCCACAGGCCGAGCGCGGCGACGGCGAACATGACGGCCACTCCGGCGGCCACGGCCGCGAACGCCTCCCACCAGGCGCGCAGGCCGTGTCGCGGCGTCCCCGGTGCGGCCCTGGGTGGCTGGCTCACGCTGCCTCCGGACTCGTCGGCGGTGATCGGTGCGTGGTGCCCTCCCGACGGGCGTCGGGAGGTCCCGCAGCCCAACGTAAGCCCGCGGCCGCCGCGCCACCCGTCGGGCGCGACACGGACCGGCTCCCGCTTGCGGGGCGCCCGGGGTAGGGACACACAATGACCGACGGGGGTGGCAGAACGTGACAAAAGCATGGCAGAGGTAGGAAGCAGGGCAGAGAGAACAGGAAGAGCCAGAGCCCCAGCAGGGCAGAGAGAACAGAAGAGCAGAGCCACCAGCAGGGCAGAGAGCCGTCAACGCAGGAGAGGGCCCGTGTCGTCCGAACCACCGTCAGGAAACCGCCCCAGCGGCCCGCCGTCCGGACCGCTGTCCGGCCAGGGCTCCGGCCCCGGCGCCTCCCGGCCCCCGGAGCCCACCCGCCCCGACTGGCCGTCGGAACCCACCGTCCCCGGTGCCCCGTCCGGCCCCGGGCGGCCTCCGGAGCCGCCCGCCCCGCCCACGGGCGGCCACGGCACCCCCGCCCAGGGGCCCGGCGGCGGCCGGTCGCCCTGGTGGCGGTCCGCGCCGAAGGTCGCCATCGTCGCCGGTGTACTCGTCGCGGGCGCCGCGCTCGCGGTCTTCCTGCTCCGCTCGGACGGCGGATCCGGCGAGGTCTTCCTGCAGGCCGCCTCCGCCGAGGGCAAGGACCCCTTCACCCCTTCGACGGCGAAGGGCACCGGCTCCGAGGCGACCGCGTCCCCCACCCACGCCCCGTCCAAGACCGGCGGCACCCAGAGCGTCCCGGGCTCCACGCCCGGCCTCTACGGCGGCACCCAGAACGTCGCCGGCTGCGACGTCGAGCGGCAGGTCCGCTATCTGACGCAGGACCAGGCCAAGGGCCGTGCCTTCGCGAGCGCGGCCGAGATCGAGCAGGGCGCCATCGCCTCGTACCTGCGCGGCCTGACCCCCGTACAGCTGCGCGCCGACACCCGCGTCACCAACCACGGTTACAGCGACGGCTCCGCCACCGCCTACCAGGCCGTCCTCCAGGCCGGCACGGCGGTCCTCGTCGACGACAAGGGCCTGCCGCGGGTGCGCTGCGCCTGCGGAAACCCGCTCGGCCCGCCGGTCGCCGCCAAGGGCACCCCCAAGCCCAAGGGGCAGGCGTGGAGCGCCTACCGCCCCGGTGACGTGGTCGCGGTCGCGCCGGCCCCCGCCCCCATCGACACCATCGTCGTCTACGACCCCGGGACGGGGCAGTGGTTCGAACGGCCGGTGGGCAGCGACGGCGAGAGCGACCGGCCCGTCTCGCGCCCCAAGGACGGCATGTCGACGGCCCCGCGGTCGCCGGGCGGATCGAGCGAGTCCGAATCCCCGTCGGCGCCCTCCTCACCACCGTCCTCGGCCCCGCCCTCCACCTACGCACCCCCGTCGTCCGAGGCGCCGGGCCCGGCGTACGGGCCGCCCGCCGCCGGCGCCCGGCCCGGGGCGGCCACGTGACCCCGGCGCCCACCCGGGCCCGGCCGGCGCGAGTCCGGCGGGACTGAGCCCCCTCCGATGAGCGACTCGCCCGCCACCCCCCGGCAGATCCCGGCCGAGGCCGCCACCGGGCCGCGGCCGGGCCCGGCCGCGGCCCGGTGGCGGACGGGCCGCGAGACCCTGGCCTGCTGGGCCCTGATCGCCGCGGCACTGCTGTACAACGCCTGGCTGCTGGAGATCGTCCTGCCCACCGGCCTCGACCTCCGCCACTCCTACGTCAGCGAGCTCTACGCCGCCGACCAGCCCTTCCACGTGCTCTTCGGCGGGATCGAGATCGCCACCGCCCTGCTCGTCGTCATCGGCGCGCTGCCGCTGCCCCGCCGCCCGGGCACCGGCCGCCTGGCCGCCGCCGGCCGGTGGTCGCTGGTCGCCTTCGCGGTCGCGTCCGTGGCCGACGTGATCGTGCCGATGCGCTGCGCCCCCTCGACCAACGCCGCCTGCGAGGTGGTCAACCCCTGGCACACGACCACCAGCGGGCTGGCCCACGCGGCGCTCTTCGGCTCGATGGCGCTGCTCGTCGCCGCGGCCGTCACCGAGCCCGACCGATGGCCGCTGATCCGCCGCTGGGGGCCCTGGGTGCTGGGCGCCGCGCTGCTGACCGCGGTGTCCACGGTCGGGCCGCTGTTCGGCCACCCCGGCTGGCACGGCCTCCCGCAGCGCGCCCACCTCACGCTCGTAGGGGTGTGGCTGGCGCTCCTGGCGGCGGCGCTGCGGGCGCAGCGGCGAACCGGCCCCTGACCGGTCCGGGCCGGCGCGTCACCCCACCGGCGCGAGCGCCGGATCCGAGGCGATGGCGTCCGCGGCCTCCCTCAGCAGCGCCTCGTACCGCCCGGCCCGACCGTCCGCCGGGTCCAGGAGGTGGCCCGGACCCGTCAGGGCCAGCGCGGCGGCGCAGGGGACCGGCCCGGGGCACGTGACGGCGACGGCCAGGGATCCGCTGTCCGCCTCCTCGGCGTCGGGCGCGTACACGCACCGCCGGTCGTGCGGGGCGGCCAGGGCCCGGGCCAGGGCGCTGCCGGCCGGGCGGATCTCTCCGGTCGCCAGCCGCTGCGGGCTGTTGTCCGGGCGGAAGACGTGATGGACGACCTGCGCCCCCTCGGGGTGGGCGACGGCCAGCCGTACGCTCATGCCGCTGTGCGCCGCCAGCCTGTCGGCCCAGTTCATCGCGGCGGAGCGGACACGGTTGCCGTCCGGCGCTGCCGTGGCGGGCCGCAGCGGACCGGCCGGCCGGAGGCGGTCGGTCACCGGGTCGTGCCGGACCAGCCCCTCGGAGCGCAGCTCCTCCAGCAGCGCTCGGGCGGTGCCGGGCGGCAGCCGCAGGACGGTGGTCAGACGGCGCACGGGCACACCGTCGTCCGGATGCTGAGCCAGCAGCCGCAGTACGGCGGCGGTGCTGCCCACGAGTGCTCGGGACCGGTTCATGTGCGGAACGCTCCTCACTGTGACGACCCAGGCGGGCTGACAGGGGTGCGCGCGGTGGGGAACACCGCTCGGATCACCCTCTTCGCCCCAGGCTAGGAACGGCACCGCGCGGCAGGGTCAACCGACCGGGGGAAAAACCGGTGGAATCGCGGGCCCCCCGATCGGCCCCGCCGTCACCAGGCCGGCGCAACACGCGGGCGGAGGGGGACCGGCGGACGAAGGCGGGTACGGTGGACGCCCGGCCACCCAGCGGAACAACACGCGTCACTTCCACGCGATTTCGCGATATTTCCGGTGGTGGAGGGAACCATCAGTTCCATAAGGCAATCTCGTACACCACAGACGTACGCGCGTGCGTACAACCCGGACACTGGGGGCGGTACATGAGGCAAAGAGTGGCACAGCGGCGGTCGGTGGGCGTGCGGAGCGCCGCTGTGGGGTCCGTGATGGCGCTGGCGGCCGGGCTGGCGCTCGTCGCCGGCACCGCGGGACAGGCCGCCGCCATACCGGCAGCGGTCGGCGCGAAGGCGGCGGAGGGCTGCGGCGAATCCGCGCGCGACGCGGCGGCCGCCGCCTCGGCGAACGCCGCGGCGGCCGTCTCCGCCGAGCCCCCCGCCCTCACCGCGGTCGGCAAGGGCGCCGAGCGGATCTCCCACAGCCTCCCCGCGCAGGCCCCCATCGGCCTGTGGACGAACTCCTCCCTCACCCTGCGCACCCCGGTCACCAAGGGCACCGTGCGCCTGGACATCGACAGCCACGGCTTCAGCACCGCCTCCCTGATGGTGCAGCGCTACGAGCCGAAGACCCACCGCTGGGTCGACCTGGCCTCCGCGCCGAGCGACGAGAGCAGCCCGACCCACGGCGTCTTCACCTTCCCGCTCACCGCCACCGCGAGCGCGGACCACCCGCACACCGTGGCGCTGCGGTTCCAGGACCTCGACCGGCCCGGCACGTTCACCGTCACCGCCTCCGTCGCCGACGGCAAGGGTCACACCTACCGCGCGGCCGCCCGTACCACCACCGCGACCCGGCCCGCCGTCTCCGTCAGCGGCTGGCGCAACGGCACGAAGCTCACCCGCGGCGGCGCCGCCGGCGAGTTCACGATGACGGTGAAGAACACCACCGACCGCGCCTACCCCCGGCTCTTCGCCTCCTACTTCGCCTACGGCGCCGGCAACGCCCACGCCCTGACCCCCAAGGACCTCGTCCTCCAGCAGTACCTGCCCGGCCGGGGCTGGGAGCGCGTCGGGCTCGTCGCCGGCGGCTGCGACCCCGGCATGAGCGCCAAGCTCCGACCCACCGTCAAGGGCCCGCTCGCGCCCGGCGCCAGCGCCGCCTACCGGCTGCGGGTGGCCGTCGCGCCGTCCGCTCCCCGCGATGTCACCAGCGCGGACGCCGGAGTGTCGGCCGGCAACGGCGACCTGTCCTTCTTCTCGCGGAGCCTGCCCTTCGCGATCAACGGCGGGAAGTGAGCGCCGGCTGAGCCGGCGGGCCGGCGGACACCCGCCGGCCCGCCGTCCTCACAGCCCGAGCGCGCCGTCCGTACGGTCGAAGGCCGCCCAGCGCTCCACGGCGAACTTCGCGCCCTCCCGCCGCACCTCCGCCGCTCCGTGACCGGGCAGGTGCGCGGGGAAGACCAGGGCCCGGGTATCGGCGGCCTCCTCCAGGATCCGGCGGCGCGAGCGGGTCGCCTGCTCCTGATCCTCGCTCAGGCACGTGTCGCAGTCCGGCTCGGCGAACTGCAAGGGGCTGTGCACCAGGTCACCGATGAACAGAGCCCGGTCCGAGCCCGATGTCAGCCGCACCACCGACGACCCGGGCGTGTGCCCCGGCGCCGGCTCCAGGCTGAGGTTGCCGTCGATGCGGTGACCGCCCTCCCAGAGCACCATCCGGCCCTCCCGGTGCACCGGCGCCACACTGTCCTCGAACATGTCACCGCCGGCCCGCGCCACACTGACGTCCCCGAGGACGCCGCGCTGCGTGTGGTTGTTGGCCGGGTTCCAGTAGTCGAAGTCGGCCTTGTGGACGAGGTACGTGGCGTTGGGGAACGTCGGCACCCACGCGCCGTCCACCAGCCGGGTGTTCCAGCCGACGTGGTCGGAGTGCACATGGGTGTTCACGACGACGTCCACGTCCTCCGGGCGGACCCCGGCGGCGGCCAGCCGGTCCAGGAAGCCCGACCGCATGTGCGACCAGACCGGCATGTCCGGCCGGTCCTTGTCGTCGCCGACCCCGGTGTCGACGAGAATCGTCCGGCCCTCGCTGCGCAGCACCCAGGTCTGCACATTGGCCACGAGCTGGTCGGTCTGCGGAACCCAGAAGTCCGGCGCCAGCCAGGACTCGTTCTCCTTCCACATCCGAGGGGTGCTGCCGGGGAAGATGGCGGTCGTGGGGGAGATCGGCGCGTGCCATTCCACGACGCGGGTGATGTCCACGTCGCCCAAAGTGATCGTCTGCATGTCCAAGACGCTAGACAAGGGAAACGAGACGGCCAATAGGCAATCGTGCCCTGTCTATACGTCATCGTCTCGCCGGAGGTGGACGTGAGGGGACACCTGGCGTAGGGCCCGGCGCCGGGCGCGCCCGGCTCGGGACGCATACTCGACCTCATGGATGTACTCAGCGACGCCGTCGCCGCGCTGCGCACCGGCCGCCCCTACTCGGCACTGACGGTCCATCAGGGTGCCTGGCGCACGGACGTGGAGCCCTTCGCCGGCGCCGGGTTCCACGTGGTGCTGGAGGGGACCTGCCTGTTGCTGCCCGCCGACGGCGGGGAGCCGGTGACGCTCGTCGCGGGCGACGCGGTGTTCCTGCCGCACGGCACGGCCCACTCGCTGACCGACTCCCGTGCGTCCGCCGTGCTGTTGTGCGGTGCCTACCAGCTGGACCAGGCCCGCGCCCACCCGCTGCTCGCGGACTTCCCCGAGGTCATCCACCTGCCGGGCCGGGACGGCCGGCACCCCTCGCTGCGCGCGACGATCACCCTGCTCGGCGACGAGCTGCGCTCCCCGGGAGCGGGCACCGACATCGCGGTCCCCGCACTCCTGGAACTGCTGCTGATCTGCCTGATGCGGGCCTGGTACGAGGAGCGGTCCGCCCGGCCGGGCACGGGCTGGTGCCGGGCCCTGGCCGACCCCGCCGTGGGGGCCGCCCTGCGCGCCCTGCACAACGACCCGGCGCGGCCCTGGACGGTGGAAGGGCTCGCCGACCGCGCGGGCATGTCCCGGGCCGCGTTCGCCCGCCGGTTCGCCACCCTGGTCGGCCGGCCGCCGCTGACGTATCTGACCTGGTGGCGGCTGACGCTCGCGGCCAGGCTCCTGCGGGACTGCGACGCGCCGCTCGCCACCGTCGCCCAGCGCATCGGCTACACCTCGCAGTTCGCCTTCGCCCACGCCTTCAAGCGCGCGTACGGCGTCCCCGCCGGCCGCTACCGGCAGGACCGCCGTGCGGACCACCGGCGCATCAGCGACTGGGAGATGGCGACCACCACCGACCTGTCCGGCGTCAGCTGAGCCGGTACGCGCTGTCGGGGACGTCCGTGACGAACATGTGCCCCGGCGCGTGAGTGATCGCGAACGGCGGGTCGGATGCCCTCAGGGCGGCCTGCGGGGTGACGCCGCAGGCCCAGAAGACCGGCACGTCACCGGAGTGGGCGAGGACCGGATCGCCGAAGTCCGGCCGGTCGAGGTCGGCGATGCCGAGCCCCGCCGGATCGCCGCGGTGCACCGGCGCGCCGTGCACGGCTGGCATACGGGCGCTCACCTCCCGCGCGGTGTCGACGAGCGCGGCGGGGATCGGGCGCATGGAGACGACGAGCGGCCCGTGCAGCCGCCCCGAGGGCCGGCAGGCGCGGTCGGTGACGTACATCGACACATTGCGGCCCTGTTCGATGTGGCGCAGGGGCACGCCGGCGTCGAGGAGCGCGCTCTCGAAGGTGAAGCTGCACCCGATGAGGAAGGCGACGAGGTCGTCCCGCCACTCCCCGGTGACCTCGGTGGGCTCGGAGACCAGCCGCCCGTTCCGCCACACGCGGTAGCGGGGCAGGTCGGTGCGGAGGTCGGCGCCGGGCGCGAGGGAGGTCGTGGGGACGCCCGGGTCGGTGACGTCGAGGACGGGGCAGGACCGCTGATTGCGCTGGGCGAAGAGCAGCACGTCGTACGCCCAGTCCTCGGGCACGGCGATCAGATTGGCCTGCGCGCGGCCGGCGGACCAGCCGGACGTGGGCTCCGCCCGCCCCGCGCGGAAGGCGGCCCGCGCCTCGGCCGGGGGCGTGAGGGCGGGCGGTCGGCGGTGGAGGGCGGCGGTCGTTCCCATGGTGCACCTCGCAGAGGTCTCACAGAGGTCGGGCCCGGCCCGGGGGCCGGGGCGTCGACCGGGGCAACTACCAAGAGCGTAGGGATTGTTCAACAATCCGGCAAGGGGTCGGGGAGGGTGCCGATGAACGAATGGACACCAGGGTTGATCGACCGTTGATCGATGGTTGATCGCACCCTCTTAGGGTCCCTTTGTAACCTGCCGGCCGGACGGCCGGTGCGTCTACTGGAGGAGGGATCCCATGGAGAGCCTGTTCGACCTGGATGTGGAAGGCATCTCCGTACCGTCGTTCGACGAGACAGCTGCGGCCGACCTGCCCGGCCCCGCCCCGCACACCCCCGTCACCGGGCGGGTCTGCGACCCCGACTCGGGCTGGGGCCGCTAGCCACGCCGAGCGCGTGGTCGAGGCGTACGGCGCCGGGTCGGTCGGTGCCGCGGAGGGCGCGGAAGGAGAGGCGGACGGTGCCGTGGGACAGCGACGGCGGACACGGACGGACCGGAACACGCGGGGGCGACCAGGGGACGGGAACAGACATGATCGGACGACGGAGAGCGGCCGTCCTGTCCGCGGACATCGCCCAACGGCTCACCGACCCGCGCCAGGTCCGCGAATGGCTGCCCTACCAGCAACACCCCGCACGCGCCCTCACCTTGAACGACGGCATGCCCGGCATCGCGCTGCTGCACCTCGAACGCGCCGGCACCGACCGCCGCGCCCCGCACACCGCCCACCGCTGGCTGAGCGACGCCGTCGCCCTCGCCCGGCACACCCCGGACGACACCCCGGCCGTGACCCCCGGCCTCTACCGGGGAGTGCCCGCCCTGTCCTTCGCCATGACCCGCGCCGCCCTCGTCTCCGGCCGCCCACTGGTGGCCGCGGAACGGCTCGCCGGGCACGTCAGGACCTACGCCCGCGCGCTCGCCGCCCGGGAACGACGCCGCCGCCCCCAGGACGGCGCGTGCGTGAACACCGGGACGTACGACGTCATCTCCGGCCTCGCGGGCCTCGGCGCCCACCTCCTCGACGCGCGGCGGCCCGGCTGCGCCGCGCTCGCCGAGGTCCTGACCGCGCTCACCGGCCTGACCGAACCGCTGCGCCTCGACGGCCTTACGCTGCCCGGCTGGTGGACCGCGCAGCTCCGCAAGAGCCTCACCACCGCGACTCCCGGCACCGGCCACGCCAACGCCGGTCTGGCACACGGCGCCCCCGGCCCCCTGGCCCTGCTCGCCCTGGCATGGGAGGCCGGGGCGACCGTGCCCGGCCAGGAACGGGCCATGCGGGTCCTCGCCGAATGGCTGATGGCCATCCGGCGCCCCGACGACGAGGGCGGCTGGTGGCCCCGCACCATGGTCCTCGGCCCCGACGGAACCCCCGTCGCCGACGAGACGGCACCCGGCCGGCCGTCATGGTGCTACGGCACCGTGGGCATCGCCCGCGCCCTGTACCTGGCGGGCCGCGCGCTGGACGTCGTCGAGTGGCGGGAGACCGCCGTCGCCGCCTGGCGGGCCGCCCTCGCCCGGGCGCGGCACGCCTACGACGGTCCGGTGGCCGGCCGGCTCACCGACGCCGGACTGTGCCACGGCTGGAGCGGAGTGCTCCAGGCGACCTGGCGCATGGCCGACGACACCCAGGACGCCGCCCTGCGCGCCGAACTGCCCTGGCTGGCCGAGCGGGTCCTGGACCTCGCCGACATCGACGACCCGTTCGGCATGGTGCCGCCGCTGACGTACGGCGACCTCACCAGCGACCCGGCCGGCTTCCTCACCGGCGCGGCGGGCGTGGCCCTCGCCCTGCACACCTACGCCACCGACACCGCGCCGGCCACCCACTGGGACCGGGCCCTCCTGCTGGCCTGAGCACCCGGCGGCGGGCGGTGCCGCGGAGAGGACGCCACCCCTGAGCGTCCGGCCCCTGACGGTCCGGGGGTTCGGAGCGGGCCCGTCACCGCTCCCGGTGGACGGCCAGCAGCGCCGCGTCGTCGGAGAGTTCGCCGCCCGCGTAGGCCAGCAGGTCGGCCACCACCTGGTCCAGCAGCGCGCCGGGAGCCGTCTCCGGCATCAGGGCCAGCCGCTCGGCCAGCGGATAGAAGATTCCCGCCGCGTTCCGCGCCTCGGTCACCCCGTCGGTGTACAGGAGCAGCAGCCCGCCCCGCTCGAACGCGAAGGCGCGCCGGTGGTACGCGTCGCCCACCAGCTCCAGCAACCCCAGCGGCGGCTCCGGGACAGGGGACTCCACCTCGGTCACCCGGCCGTCGCGGCGCAGCAGCGGCGGCAGGTGACCGCAGTTGACCATCTCCGCCGGACCACCGGACTCGGGAACCCCGATCAGGACCGCGGTCACGAACTCCTCGCGCGGACGGCGCCGGAGCATGGCGGCGTCCAGCCTGCGGGCCACCGCGGCCAGATCGGCCTCGACCTGGGCGGCCTCCCGGAACGTGCCCAGCACGTCGGCCGCGGTCTCGACGGCCGACAGTCCCTTGCCCCGCACATCGCCGACCAGCAGCCGCGTCCCGTACGGCGTCGACAGGGCCTCGTACAGATCACCGCCGACCCGTGCCTCGGCCGCCGCGGCCAGATACCGCACCGCCGTCCGCAGCCCGCCGATCCGCTCCGGCGGCGGGCGCAGCAGCGTGCTCTGCGCCGCCTCGGCCACGGACCGGGACTGGAGCAGCTCCCGCTCCCGCGTCGCGACCAGCACGACATTGGCGGCGCAGATGCAGGTGACGGCCAGCACCGTGAAGCCCGACGTCAGGTGGACGGCGAGCGGGACCTCGCTGTCGGACAGCGCCAGCAGCGGCACGATCACCAGCGTCGCGGCCAGCCCGGCCACCAGCGGCACCCGCGCCCGCCGGGTGCCGATGCCGGCGAGCACCGGCGCGGTGGCGAGCACGGGCGACACGGTCAGCTCCGGGTCCGACACCACGTCCGTCACGACGGCGACACCGAGCAGCGCGTACGCGGCCACGACGAGCCGGAACGCGCGGCGGGGGAGGCGGGGCGCCTTGGCGGGGCCGATACCGACGAGGTCGTGCGACATGGTTGCGCCCACCATAGGGACCCCCGGCCGCCGCCCGGCCACGACAGGGCCCGGCACGCGGGCACTCGGCGCTCACCCTGCCCCGTACGGGTGAGGCCCGGGCAGTTCTCCACGGGCCCGCGTCCACCGGCCGCTATCACGGGAGCCACGCCACCTGCGGTTTCCCTTGGACGCAGCTTCGAGACGAGGAGTACCTGTGACCACTGTTCCGGCCATCGACCACCGTGCCACCGGCTACAGCCCGACCCACGCTTACTGGCTGGCCCGTGCGGCCGACCTCTCGTACAAGGACGAGGACACCATCGCCGCCGAGGCCAAGAAATGGGGCTTCGGCAGGATCCGCCACCACCGGACGGCGTTCAAGCCGCCGTTTCCGCTGGAGGACACCCAGGCGTACACGGCGGCCGGCGACCACATGATCATCACCGCCTTCCGGGGCACGGAGCCGGCCCAGATCCGCGACTGGCTGTCGGACGCCACCACACCGCCGTCGCCCGGCCCCGGCAACAAGGGTTTCGTCCACTACGGCTTCGCCCAGGCCCTGGACTCGATCTTCTCCCAGGTGAAGGAGACCCTCGCGGAGTTCCGCGACAACGACCAGACCGTGTGGTTCACCGGCCACAGCCTCGGCGGCGCCCTGGCGATGCTGGCCGGGGCCCGTCTGCACTTCGAGGCCCCGAACCTGCTCGCGGACGGCGTCTACACCTTCGGCCAGCCCCGCACCTGCGACCGCGTCCTGGCCGGCGCGTGCGACAAGGCGTTCACCCGGCGCACCTACCGCTTCGTCAACAACAACGACATCGTCCCCCAACTGCCGCCCGAGCCCGTCTTCCACCACGTCCAGACGCTGCGGTACATCGACGCCTCCGGGAGGATCCGCGAGTCCATGCCCCTCCTGGGCGGTCTGGCCGACCGTGCCAAGGGCCTGACCGCGGACGCGTTCGCGCCCGCGAGCGACGGCGTCCGGGACCACTCCATGCGGAACTACCTCGCCGCCCTGGAGAAGAACCTCTCCTGACCCGGTCCACCCCCTCCGCGTCTCCTCGGAGTCCCCTCGGACGAAATACGTCGTGGCCTTCGGGACCCGCCGACGCGCCGGCCGTGCCACGGCGGCTGTTCCTCCTTGCGCAGCAGGAACCCGCCGATCGCGAGCAGGTCGATGCCGGTGCGCCGGAGGCACGCGTACGCCTCCCGGGGCGTGCTGACGACGGGCTCGCCCCGTACGGCGAACGGCGTGTTCCCCAGCACGGGGCGCCCGGCGCCCGCGCCGCTCGCGCTAGGCCAGATCGTCCCAGGTGACGGCCGGGCTGCCGGCGCGCAGGGCGAAGTCCACGGCAGGGTTGCGCACCGGCCATTTCAGCCGCAGCCAGCAGGGGATCGTGGCGGGAATCCCGTCGTCGCCCGCCAGGTGCCAGAAGGTGTTGGAGTCCTGCCGCGCGAAATAGGGACAGAAGAAGGAGACGACCAGGGTGACGCGCCGTCCTTCGGTGACGGGGGTGACCGCGTGGAAGATGCGGCTGCCGTGGAGAAAGAGCGTCGCCCCGCGTTCCCCGCACGGCGCCTCACGGATCCGCGGGTCGTCCCGCGCGATGCCCGGGAATTCGTCCGTACGCCCCTGGAAATAGGTGAAACGGCCGCCCTCGTAGTCCTCGTAGCCGCTCAGCTGGATCGTGAAGACGTAATCCATGCCGTCGCGGTGCCACCGCACGATTTCCGGCCGCCCCCGACCGTTGCTGTAATTGATCTGGGCGGTGGGGAGGCGGAGCGGATGCGGGATCAGCGGGACCCCGGCCAGCCGTGAGCAGACGAGCAGGAAATTCCGGTCGCGGATCATGTTGTTGAGGAACGGCGACAGCAGATCGGCGCTCCGCAGCCGCCGCGTCGCGATGAACCCACTGGACCGGGCGGCCCCTTCGAGCGCCTCGCACACCTCGGTGAGCCGGCCCAGCCCCTCCTCGGTGAGGATCCGCGCCGGCCCCACGACGGCCGTGTCGTCGACCCGCCCCTGCCAGCTGCTGAGTTCGTCCGGTCCGTAACCGAACTCCCGCAGCGACACGCGCGGTCCGTCGGCGTCCCGCGCGACGAACTCGCTCCGCCAGGGCGGCTCGGCGGGCAGCTCCGCGCCACGCCGTGGCGTACGGGCCCGCAGGGCGTGGGAGAGCTGCTGGAATCCGGTGGGGGTTCTCGGGAGGTCGAGCGCGCTCGCCTTGCCACTCCTCGTCGAGGCCGTGGGCATGAGGGCATCTCCTTCAGTGGGAGAAGGCTTCGGCTGACCGTTGAGTATTTATTGCCGGAGCCCGGCCCCCACAAGACTCGGAACGCGCCAGCCTCCGGGACGCAGGGGTGGTCGAGCCCCCGGCCGGGAACCCCGCTCCCTGTCGGCGACGGGGCGGCCCGCGTCAGCCGCGCGCGGCGCACCCCGCTCACGGCAGGGTCAGGATGCGGGGTCCCTCGTCGGTGATGGCGACCGTGTGCTCGATGTGTGCGGCTCTGCTGCCGTCGACGGTGCGCAGCGTCCAGCCGTCGGGGTCCGTGCGGTAGTCGTCGCGGCCGCCGGCCATGAGCATCGGTTCTATGGCGAGGACCAGGCCGTGCCGCAGGGGGAGGCCCCGGCGGGGCCGGCCGCGGTTGGGGACGGCGGGATCCTCGTGCATCTGCCGGCCGATGCCGTGCCCGCCGAACTCGGTCGGCATGCCGCAGCGGGCCGCGCGGGCGACGCCGCCGATGGCGTGCGAGATGTCGCCGATGCGGTTGCCGACGGTGGCGGCGGCGATGCCCGCCTCCAGCGCCGACCGGGTGGCCTCGATCAGCGCGCTGTCGGCGGCGCGCGGCGTGCCGACCGTGAAGCTGATCGCCGCATCGCCCGTCCAGCCGTCGAGCCGTGCCCCGCAGTCGATGCTGACCAGGTCGCCGTCGCGCAGGCGGTAGTCGTCGGGGATGCCGTGGACGACGGCGTCGTTGACCGACGCGCAGATCACCGCGGGGAAGGGGGTGGGCGCGAAGGACGGCCGATAGCCCAGGAAGGGGGACGTCGCCCCGGCCTCGTCGAGCACCGCGCGGGCCGCCGCGTCCAGCTCCCGCAGGCCGACCCCCACGGCCGCGGCGGCACGGGCGGCCGCGAGCGCGTGGGCCACGACCCGCCCGGCCTCGCGCATCGCGTCCAGTTCCGTATCGGTCTTGATCTGCACCATGTCCGGCGGCTCCCTCTGGCACTCGGGTCGACACTCGGGTCGAACCAATTCTTATACCGGTATTAGTATCACGGTCATGGTGAGAACTCCTTTGACCCCGTGGGAACACCGACGCGGTGAGGCCTTCGGCCTGTTGCTCCGCCAGGCCCGGGGCGAGCGCAGCATGGTGGAGATCGCCGCGGCGGCCGGCCTGTCCGCGGAGACCCTCCGCAAGATCGAGACCGGCCGGGCGCCGACCCCCGCCTTCTTCACCGTGGCGGCCCTGGCCGCCGTGCTCCACCTGTCGCTGGACGAGCTGGCGGTTCTGGCGGCGGCCGGCGCCGACGCGGCGCCGGCCCTCGCGGAGGCGGGGTCGGCCGTAGGAGCCGCCGGCTGAAGCCGGGGGAGCCGCCCCGGTTCACCGGGCCCAGACGCCTTGCGCCGCCGTCGACTCGACGTAGTCGCGGAACGGACGCGGTGCCCGGCCGAGGGCCTGCCGCACGCCGTCGCTCACATAGTCGTCCGCGCCCCGGCTGATCCCGTCGAGGAAGTCCGCGACGGCCTCGGCGTCCGCCACGGGTACGCCCGCGCCGGTGAGCCCGGCCACGTACGCGGCCGTCTCCTGGTGCTGGTGGCGGATCACGCGGCCCGTGGCCTCGCCGATCAGCGCGAGGGCCTGCCCGAAGGAGAGCGGCTCCGGGCCCGACAGCTCGTACGTGCGGCCCGCGTGAACGGTGTCCGTGAGGGCGGCCACCGCGACGTCGGCGATGTCCTCGGCGTCGATGAACGGCTCGCGGCCCTCACCGGCCGGTGTCGACACCTCGCCCGCCAGCACCTCCGGCAGGAAGAAGTCCGGCGCGGCGAAGTTCTGCGCGAACCAGCACGGGCGCAGGACCGTCCACTCCAGCCCCGAGCCCCGAACGGCCGCCTCGGTCGCCGGCACCCCGTCGTGGTCGATGCCGCGGACCGACAGCTGCACCAGCCGCCGGACACCCGCCTCCTTCGCGTACGCCACGAAGTCCGCCCGCTCCGGCAGGCCGAGCGTCTCCGTGGGCACGATGTACGCGGCCTCCGCGCCGGCGAGCGCCGGCTCCCACGTGGAGCGGTCGGCCCAGTCGAACCGGGTGGTGCCCGTGCGCGAGGCCGCCCGGACGGTGTGCCCGAGGTCGCGGAGGCGGGGGACGATGCGGCCGCCGGTCTTGCCGGTGGCGCCGAGTACGAGGATCTCTGTCATGCCCGCCAGTCAACCGGCGGCCGGGCGGCGCTTCCATGGCCGGGACGCCGCACCACATGTGTGAGCGTCCGAGACCGTTCGGGAGCCGCCGCGGGCGGGTCGGCGATGTCCGGGTGAACATGTGGCCGCCGCCGAGGTGGGCCGGCCCACCGGGGGTAGGTGTGTGGGGTGTCATCGGTCGGTGACGGCCGCGGCATGCCGCCGTCAGCCGGCCCGCTTCCAGGAAAGGCAGGAGACATGGCGGACAACGACCTGGGACGGTTGCTGGGAGGGCTGCTCGGCGGCGGCGAAGGCGGCGGCGCAAACCTCCTCGGCACCCTCCTCGGCACGCTCGGCAGCGACGGGGGCGGCAATCCGCTCGCGGGCCTGCTCAACCAGCTCCGCGACGGTGGCCTCGGCCCGAAGGCCGACACCTGGGTGGGCACGGGCGCGAACGAGCCCGTCAGCGGCCCGGAGATCGCACAGGCCCTGCCCACCCAGACCCTCAACCACGTCGCGCAACAGGCGGGCATCGCCCCGGAGGAGGCCGCCGACCGCCTCGCCGAGGTCCTGCCGGAGGCCGTCGACAAGCTCACCCCGGCAGGTCAGGTGCCGCAGGGCTCGCTGGATGACGTCATCAAGGGGCAGTAGCGCGGGAGCGCCCCGCGCGCGGCGCCCGGGGAGAAAACCGGGCGGCCGCCGAGCTCGTACCCCTGCCGCGCCGGACGACGTCCACCGCTTGGAAGAACGGCGGTTTTTGACGCCCTGTCGTACCCAGGAACCCCGACGACGCGTCAGCGGAAGCTCCGACACCGTCCGGCGTGGCGTCATGGCGATGACGCCACGCCGGACGGCTGCCACCCGTTTCCGGGCAGGCCGTCAGCCGCGGCGCTTGCCCGAGGTGGAGACCGCGCCCGCGCCCTCCGCGAGCTTCCACTCGCGGTGCAGGGAGCCGAGCGGAATCGGCTTCTGGAAGATCGGCGTGTCGAAGATCTTCAGCTGGACCTGGAGGGCCCCGCTCAGATCGAAACCGCCGAAGGCCTTCCACTTGCCGGACGCGGAGGCGCTGCCGTCGAGCGCCCCGGTGGCCTGGCCCTCCCCTTCCGCCCGCAGGTACGGGGCGAGGTCGGCGTTGACCCCGACCGTCCCGTACAGACCCAGGCTCGCCTCGGCACCGAGGGCGGCCTTCACCTTGCCCGCCGCCGTCACCGTCGCCCGGGGCGAGGTGGCCGACAGGGTGGAGGTGTTGACCGGCGTCCAGCCCTTGCCGCGCGTGTAGTCGCCGCCGACGCGGAACCCGCCCTTGAGGTCCTGCTTGATGTCGACGGCGATCCGGCCGTCCGCGTCCACCTGGAGGTAGCACGTCAGGCCGACGTTGACGACGACCGGCACCGGGCCGACCTGGATGACGGGCGCGGCCTTGAGCTTGGCGAAGGGCACCCGCAGCGGCTTGGCCTCCGTGGAGGCGGCGGCCTGCCCCTTGAGCTCCCAGCCGGACGTCCAGTCGCCGGACAGCGACAGCGACGCGGTACCGGGCGAGCCGAAGCCGGACCCGCCCCGCCCGTCGTACGCGAAGTCGACCTCGGGGGCCAGCTGGACGAACCCCGAGGCCGACGCGGCGGCGGACGCCGGGGCGCCCTTCGCGGTGGCGATCGAGGTGCCCACGTCGATCCGCAGGCTGCCCAGCGGCAACTTCGCGCCCTTGGGCCCGAAGCGCACGTCGCCGGTCTTCGCCCAGGAGACCTTCGTGCCCTGGACGAGCGGCTCGACGGTGACGGCGGAGGGGTCGACGGGCACCCGGCCGTCGGCCTTGGAGTCGCCGAGCAGCGCGCCGAGAGTGGCCGGGGAGGTGTTGACCTCGGTGCCCTTCTCGGTCTTGCCCAGCACCTGGGTGACCTTCGCCAGGACGCCGTCCGGAGCGCCCGGCGTGGGCGCGCTGGCGATGATGTCACCGACGGCCACCGGGGCGTTCCGCTCCTTCGCCTCCGCGCCGGCGGTGGACGAGGAAGCGGGGGCGGGGGTCGTCGGGTGCGCGGCGGAGGGCTTCTTCGGCGCCTTCGCCGCACCGGATATGACGGCCCGTCCGCTGTGCCGGTCGTAGGAGGCGACCTTCAGCGAGGACTTCTCCGCCTGCCGGCCGCCACCGGCCGGGTGGGCCACGGCACTCGGCGCGGCGGCACCGTCAGGTGCCGCCTTCACGGCGAGCTGCTGCCCCGCTGCCACCGGCGGTGTGGCGGCCACCGGCTCCGTACGGCCGGCGGACTGCGTGCCGGAGGGGCCGGCCGCCGAGCACCCGGCGACCAGCAGGGAAGCGGCGGTCAGAGCGGGTAAAGCGATGGTTCTGCGCACGTTGGATCCTCGAAGGGCGTGAGGTGGGGGCGGGCCGAGGGAGACGACACCTTCGGACCGCGTCACACGGCATCGGGCGAGTTGGGTACCCGCCGGTAATGATTTGCAAGATCATGCCATGCGGCCGGCCACCGCCCGGACGATTCACCGGCGCCCCCGGAGTGATCTGGGTCATAAACGGCGGCCGGAACGCGTGCGGCGCGCGACCCGGACGCGCCGGGATCGCGCGCCGCGCCAACTGCCGCCGCGAGGCGGCCCGTCGGCCGGAGCGGGGGCCGGTCTACGGCACCGGAGCGTCCGTGAGGTCGGTGACGAACTTCCGTACGCGCCCCCGGACGACCGGCGTCACGCCATGGATGAGCTGCGCGCCGTAGGCGATCGCCACGCCACGGCCCGCCTCGGTGACCCAGCGGGTCCTGGGCGTGGCCGCGAGCCACCGGACCTCGTGCTCGTGCGGTCCCGCGGCCAACTCGTGCGGCACACTGCGGGCCAGCGGGGTGCCCGCGGCATAGCCGTCCGCCTCACCCAGTACGATCGCGGTCCACGGCGCCGCGTCGGCCGTGGTCTCGACGTAGAACAGGCCGCCCTCCTCGGCCTCGGCGATCACCACACCGATGCGGCCGATGCGGCGCGGCGCGGTCCGCGCACTGGTGATGCCGTCCAGGTGGGTGGGGACGCGCTGACCCTCCGTCAATTCCGTGTAGCCCCAGTGCGAGGCCGCGGCGATGGACGGCATGGTGCGACGGATCGCCGGCAGGGCGCGGGCGGTGGCCTGTGCGAGGATCTCCTGGGCGAGAGCGGGCGCGGGCAGGACCTCGGCCTGACCGCGCGGCCGCCACCCGGCGGCCTCACTGTCCATGATCTTGACGAGCCGCGTCGTCTCCTCGGCGGTGAGGAAGTCCTCGACCGTCTGGATGGCCAGGGTTTCACTGATGTGAATCATGCTGCCTCCTCGGGCTGGTCCGTCACACGGCGCTGACGCCCACCACGGTTCACGCCCCCGGCGCCCAGCAGACGGGCGCACGCGGGGCGCGCGGATGCGCTCGCGCGGCGCACATCCGACGCCCGCCGGCACGGATCGCCGTCCGGTCACTCCCGGGCAGCCCCCGCACCCCATCGGAAGCACCGATCGAAAGCGACCCCTGACATGCGACCTTCCCTCTTCACCGTCGACCTGCCCGGCCCCGGCCGGCTCAGCACCATGGCCAAGCCCCGGGGCGGGGACTGGCTCCAGGACGAGATGAACGCGCTGAGCGCCGCCGGCGTCGACACCCTGGTCTGCGCGCTCACCCCGTCCGAACTCGACGAACTCGGACTCGCCCACGAAGCCGTGGCGGCCGCGGCCGCGGGGCTGCGGTTCGTCGCGATACCGATCCCCGACCGCACCGTCCCCGACCGCGCCGCCGTCCTGCCCGTCCTGCGCGAACTCGCCGGACGGCTGGAGGAGGGCGCGCACGTGGTCACCCACTGCCGCTACGGCATAGGGCGCGCGTCCCTGCTCGCCGCCGCGCTCCTCATCCTGCGCGGCGTCGAACCCGACACCGCCTGGAACCGGCTCGAAGAGGCCCGCGGCCTCGCCGTGCCCGACACCCCCGAACAGCGGCGGTGGACGGTGGACCTGATCCGGACCGCCCCCTGAGGCATACCCGCCGACCGAAAGGACGTCAGCGCTTGACGGCCCGGAGCACGACGAACTTCGGGTCGCTCGCGACGACCTCGGAATGACCGAACACCTTGCGCAGCTTCACGTGGTAGCCGAGGTGGCGGTTGCCGATCACCCACAGCTCGCCGCCCGGCCGCAGCGCGTCCCGGGCACCGGTGAACATCCGCCAGGCCGTCGCGTCGGTCGTCGCCTGGTGGCTGTGGAACGGAGGATTGTTCAGGACCAGGTCGACCGTGCCGGCGGGCACCCCCGACAGCCCGTCACCGACTCGGAACTCCGCCGGTGCCCCGGCACCGAGGTTCGTACGGAACGTGGCCTCCGCCGAGGCCACGGCCTGGAAGGACTCGTCGGCGAACAGCACCTCGGCGTCGGGGTTGGCCAGGGCCGCGGCCGTACCGACCACGCCGTTGCCGCAACCCAGGTCCACGACCCGCTCGCGGCCATGGCGCTTCGGCAGGTGCTGGAGGAAGA
The DNA here is from genome assembly GCF_055560115.1 of Streptomyces sp. NPDC023527. Lineage (NCBI taxonomy): Bacteria > Bacillati > Actinomycetota > Actinomycetes > Kitasatosporales > Streptomycetaceae > Streptomyces > Streptomyces sp. NPDC023527. Next base: position 139,787 of record NZ_JBVHJJ010000012.1, on the reverse strand, counting down.
ACCGGGTGCCGATGTCCAGCCGCTCGGCGCAGAAGATGCCCGCGTGGTTGGTGACGGTCCGTCCGGACACGACCCCGATACCGTCGGGCAGGGCATAGCTGTGCGGCCACGGGTTCGCGCCCCGGGGCCGCGCGGGATCGGGCGAGCAGAAGATGAGCCGGGACTTCTTCACGGCCAGCGAGGTGCGCGTGGGCCCGAGGATCCGTTCGAACAGATTGAGCGTCGAGGTGTGGATCTCGGTGACCCGGCCGGTGCCGACGACGACGGTGCCCGCGTGCACACGCGGCGCCAGCCGGTGCAACTGGTCCTCCAGCAGCGCGAGGCTCTTGGGCACGCGGATCAGCAGCACATCGATCCGCTCCGGCGGCGTGTCCCGCGTGGACAGCAGGCGCACGGCGTCCCCGGGCACGCCGTTGCGCTCCAGGTTCAGCCGGGTCGCCGCCTGGGCGAGGAAGGAGTCGGTGATCTGTACGGGGTGGTGCGCGGCGAGCGCGGTGACCAGCGCGCCCCACCGGTCGCCCACCACGACCACGGTGCCCGACAGGTCCGTCGGCCCGCCGTCGATGCCCTTGAGGTGGCGCAGCAGATATTCGTCGGCCGCGTCCCAGGCGCGCAGCCTGTCGCGAGGGTCCTCGGGGAAACGGGTGAGGTCGTACGCACCCTGTGACGTCGTCAAACGGTTCATTGTCCCCTCAGGCTAGCCGAGTGGGAGCATTCGGCGCGGCTGGGTAGAGTGGCGCCCCGCCGAACGGGCGTCGTTGCAGGTCAGAGCCGGGGGAAAGAGTAAAAAATGGGAATAGCGGACCGGGTGCGGACCCTGACCGATTCGGTGAACGCGGCGGTCGCCACCGGCAGGAACGTCGTGGCCACCGGCCGGAACGCCGTGGCGCGCGGCGTCGACGCCGGCCGTGCCGGAACTGCCGCCTCCGGCGACTGGGCGCTGTCCGTCCTGCGCTCGCTGCCCGCGCCCGCCGCGCCCACGCCGGTGGAGTGGGAGTTCTCCCTGGGTGCCCTGATCTGTCGTCACCCGCGCGTGCCCGCCCTCACCGCGAAGGTGCTGCGCCCGCTGGACGGCATCGGCGCCCTGCGCTTCGGCCCCGAGTCGGTCGGCTTCGAGGGCGAGGACATCCCCTGGTCGAAGGTGGTCCACCTCAGGTCGTACGACGCCTTCAGCGCCATGACCACCGACGCGCTCGACACCGAGATCGACCGCATCCGCGATCTGCTGCCCCCGCTCCCCGGCCGCAAATGGGTCGTCACCAAGGTGGTCGAGGGCCTCGCGTCCGTCATGCTCGCCGCGCTGGAGCAGGCGGCCGAGCAGCGCATGGAGTCGGTGGAGATCGCCTGCGAGATCACCTACCGGGGCGCCCTGGGCATGAAGAAGACCCTGCGGGCCAACATGTTCAGCACGGCCCTGCTCGCCCAGCAGCCGGAGGTGGCGCGGAGCCTGGTGGCCACCGCCGAGGCGAACGGCGTCCCCGTGCTGCCGGCCGAGCTCCCGGCGGCGGGCACACCCGCCGCCGAGCGCGTACGGGCCCTGCGCGCGCGGACGGACGCGGTGGCGGCCGAACTGCGGGCCGAACCCGGCGACCCGGCCCCCGACGGCATGCGGCAGATCTCGGGCCCGCCGTCCTGACCTGGGCCGGGGCCGCCGACCAGGCGGCCGTGTGCGTGCGAGTGCTTCGGCCCCGGCAGCCGGACGAGGCGTGCCGGGGCGGCGGAGCTCAGCGGACGGCGCTCACACGGCCGCCGACTCGACCTGGCGGCGGAGCAGCTTCTTGTCGGGCTTGCCGGCGTCGGTCAGCGGCAGTTCGTCGACGAAGGAGATCCGTGCCGGCTCGTACATGGTGCCCCGCTTCTCGCGCACCATGGCGCGGAGGTGTGCGCCGTCGACCTCGGCGCCCGGCACGCGCACGATGGCGGCGTGCACCTGCTCCATGCGGTTCGCGTCCGGAACGCCGAAGACGGCGCTCTGGAGGACCTGCGGGTGGGAGTTGAGAAGGTCTTCGAGCTCGGTGGTGTAGACATGCCCGCCGACCACGACGATCATGTCCTTGATCCGGTCGACGATGGTGAGGTAGCCCTCTTCGTCCAGGTAGCCGATGTCACCGGTGTGCAGCCAGCCGTCCCGCAGCACCTCGGCGGTGAGCTCCGGCTGCTTCCAGTACCCCTGCATGATGTTCGCGGAGCGGACGCAGATCTCGCCGTGCTCGCCCGCCGGCAGGTCGCGGCCGTCCTCGTCGCGGATGGCCACCTCGACGCCGTCCAGGACCTTGCCGGCCGACCTCAGGAGGTCCAGGCGGTCGGGGTCGTGGTCCTCGGCGGAGAGCATGCTGATGCCGCCGGCCTCGTTCTGCCCGTAGAACTGGTTGAGCACCGGCCCGAAGCGCCGCACGGCCTCGGCGATCCGGGCCGGGGAGGACTGGCAGCCGCCGTACCAGACATGGCTGAGGCTGGAGGTGTCGGTGCGGGCGGCGTCGGGGTGGTCCATCAGCTGGTAGAGCAGCGGCGGCAGCAGGAACATGTGCGTGATGCGCTCACGCTCGATGGTGGCGAGGACGGTCGCGGCGTCGAAGTCGTCGAGCAGCCGTACGCTCCCGCCGTTGCGCAGCGCGAAGTCCGCCAACATGCCGCCGGCGTGGGCGAGCGTGGTGCTCAGCAGATACCGGATCGGACCGTCCCAGTCCGGCATCGCCTCCTCGATCACCGGCGCCTGCTCGAAGGAGGTGCAGATGGCCTTGGGGTGGCCCGTGGTGCCACCGGTGTGGCGGATGGTGCAGATGTCCTGCGGCTGGGCCAGGGAGAGGAAGGGCTCGGCGGACTCCTCGGCGGCCAGCTCCAGCAGGTCGGTGCCCACCTCCGCGGGGCCGAGCGTGAGTACGGCCTTCACCGGCGCCCGGTCCGTGAGCTCCGCGGCGCGGCCGGCGTAGGCGGGGTCGACGATCAGGGCGTGCGTTTCGAGGTCCTGGACGATCGTGGCCTGAACCTCGGCCGAGAGCTTGTTGTAGAGATGGTTGACGGAGCAGCCGATCAGGTTGGCGGCGTACCGCGCGGCGATGGTCTCCGGCAGGTTCCCGCTGAGGAGCGTGACCGTCTGACCGCGGCTCACGCCCTGGGCGAGCAGCGCCCGCGCCATCCGGTGGACGAGGCCCCGTAGCTCGCCGGCGGTGATGCGCCGGTCCTCGCGCAACAGGGCGGTCCGGTCCGGATCGGCCCCCAGGGCGTCGAGGTTCCGCTCCACATATGTACGGAAGTGCTGCGTGGTGACGGACATGCGAGGTTCCTTTCAGGGGGCATCAGTTGACCTAGGCAACCATCTTTCATGATAGTCGCCCATGATCAATGACTCCAGTCGGGGAGGGGTTTCGGCCTGGATTCCCTCGACCAAAACGTCGACATTCGGCCAAGTCTGAAGCCCCGGGGCGCATTTCGCCTGCGATCCGGGTGTCGCATTGGTCGCCGCCTGCCCTGTGCGTGGCGAGTTCATTCGTATGGCAGTCGTATGTATCGATGGGCTGTGTGAGTGGTTATGGGGGCGTTTCAGGTGTGATGTTCAGATGAACGGCTGAGGGCGTTGTTAGGTTTTTGAGGCCGATGTGGCGTTTCGTCCATATCGGCCGTGCTTTCCGTTCTGTCCGTGCTGTCCGTCTGTCCTTCTGTCCGTGCCGGGGAGTGGGTGGTTGAGGTGGGTGGTGTGCGGGTGTCGGGGTGTCGTGTGGTGGGTGGTGAGGGTGTGTCCGGGTCGGGTGGTGGTGTCCCGGGCCCGGCGGGCGAGGTATCGGGTGCCGGAGCCGGGGCGGCGCCGCCGGACGAGGTGGCGGCGGACGGGGGAGGCGGTTACGACTACGAGCGCTTCAGCCGTCTGGCGGGGGAGCTGGAGGAGCCGCCGATCGGCGTGTACCGGGTCGGCTATCGCCGATTGATGACCCGTCGGAACGCCGACGAAAAGGGCCGGTTGCGCCCCTTCGGCGTGGGGGCCCTGGTGGCTTTGGCGCCGACCGTGTCATTCGTGCTGTTGGTGTGGCTGTTGTGGCCGGGGCACTGGGTGGTGCGGGGTGGCTGGTGGGGGTTGGTGGATGGATTGATGTTGTCGTCGGTGGGGTTGGTCGAGGTTTTTCGTGTGGTGAATGTGGTGTCGGTGGCGCATGCGTCGTGGGTGGCGCGGGATCCGGTGCCGGTGCGGGCGCAGCCGGGGGGCCGGGTGGCGTTCTGTACGAGTTTCGTGCCGGGAAAAGAGCCCTTGGAGATGGTGGCGGCGACGTTGGAGGGGGCGGTGCGGGTGGGTTATGAGGGGGTGGTGGATGTGTGGTTGCTGGATGAGGGTGATGATCCCGGGGCGCGGGCGTTGTGCGACCGGCTGGGTGTGCGGCATTTTTCGCGGAAGGGGGTGGAGCGGTGGAATCGTCCGTCGGGTCGTTTCCGGGCACGGTCGAAGCATGGGAATTACAATGCGTGGCTGGACGCGCATGGTGATGGTTATGATTTTTTGGCGTGTGTGGATACGGATCATGTGCCGCTGCCGAATTTTCTGGAGCGGATGCTGGGGTATTTCCGGGATCCGGATGTGGCGTTTGTGGTGGGACCGCAGGTGTATGGGAATTACGTGGCGGGGGTGACGAAGGCGGCGGAGAGTCAGCAGTTCTTGTTCCATGCGCTGGTGCAGCGGGCAGGTAATCGGTACGGCGCGCCGATGTTCGTGGGGACGTCGAATTGCGTGCGGGTGAGTGTGCTGCAGCAGATCGGGGGGTTGTTCGATTCGATTACGGAGGATATGGCGACGGGGTTGGAGATCCATCGGCGGCGGAATCCGGTGACGGGGCGCCGGTGGCGGTCGGTGTATACACCGGATGTGCTGGCGGTGGGGGAGGGGCCGTCGTCGTGGACGGATTTCTTTTCGCAGCAGTTCCGGTGGTCGCGGGGGACTTTTGAGACGCTGCTGGGTCAGTTCGGTCGGGTGGTGTGGGGGTTGTCGCCGGGGCGGGTGCTGAATTATTCGCTGCTGGTTGCTTATTATCCGATGGCGGCGTTGACGTGGGTGTTGGGTGGGGTTTCGTGTGTGTTGTTCCTGGGTTTCGGTGCGGCGGGTATCAGTGTGCCGTCCGAGGTGTGGTTGATGTTGTACGGAGATGCGGCGGCGTTGCAGGTGGCGTTGTACGTGGTGAATCGTCGGCACAATGTGAGTCCGCATGAGCCGGTGGGTTCGTCGGGGGTGGCGGGGATGGTGATGTCGGCGGTGTCGGCGCCGTTGTATGCGCGGGCGTTGGGGCAGGCGTTGTTGCGGCGGCGGTCGGGTTTTGTGGTGACGCCGAAGGGGGATTCGGCGTCACCGGATTGTGTGGGGACTTTCCGGGCGCATTTGGGGTGGGCGGGTGTGTTCGGGTTGTGTTTGCTGGCGTCGGTGGTGTGGGGGCATGCGTATGGGGCGATGCGGGTGTGGGCGGCGTTGGCGTTGCTGACGGCGCTGGGTCCGGCGGGGGTGTGGCTGGTGGAGGTGGCGCGGCAGCGGTGGAGTGACGGTTCGGGGCCTGGCTCGCCCTCGGCGGCTCTTGCTCTGGCGGGTGACGGCGAGCCGGCCGTGGCCTCGGCCCCGGCCGCCGCATCGGCCTCCGCCTCCGGGGTGGCCGGCGCCGCCGTGACCCCCACGACGGAGAGCACGGTCATTTCCCGGGCCCCTGGCCAACACCGGCCCGCTTGAGGCGGATTACGAAGGACTCCGGCCCGTTGGCGGAAGCACCTCAGAGGCTGAGGATGTTCGCGAGGTCGAAGTGGGCCGTCTCCTGCAACTGTGCGTACGTGCACTGGTCGGGCTCGCGGTCGGGACGCCAGCGGCGGAACTGGGTGGTGTGGCGGAAGCGGTTGCCCTGGAGGTGGTCGTAGGCGACCTCGCAGACCCGCTCGGGGCGGAGCGGGATCCAGGAGAGGTCCTTGGTGCCGGTCCACCGGCTCGGCCCGCCGGGCAGCCGGCTCGCGGCCTGGGCGTCGGGGTCCGCCCACTGCTCCCAGGGATGGCCGTGGGCCGAAGGCATCCGCAGGGGTTCCAGCTCGGTCATCAGCTCCTGGCGCCGGCGCATGGGGAACGAGGCGCAGACCCCGACGTGCTGCAGGTGGCCGGCGGTGTCGTAGAGGCCCAGGAGGAGCGAGCCGACCACCGGCCCGCTCTTGTGCGGGCGCAGCCCCGCCAGGACGCAGTCGGCCGTCCGCTCGTGCTTGACCTTGGTCATGACCCGCTGGCCCGGCCGGTACGGCAGGTTCGGCGGCTTGGCGATGACGCCGTCCAGGCCGGCCCCCTCGTACTCCTCGAACCACCCCTGGGCCGTGGCCCGGTCCTGGGTGGCGGGTGTGATGTGGAGGGGCGCGCGGGCGTCGCGCAACGCCGTGACCAGAGCCTCGCGGCGGGCGTGCTGCGGAGTGTCCAGCAGCGACTCGTCGCCGAGCGCGAGGAGGTCGAAGGCGATGAAACTCGCCGGAGTGACCTCGGCCAGATGGGCGACCCGGGAGGCGGCCGGGTGAATGCGCTCCAGCAGGGCGTCGAAGTCCAGGCGGCCGCCGCGGGCGATGACGATCTCGCCGTCGACGACGCAGCGCGGCGGGAGCTGCTCCAGCAAGGTGCGCACGACCTCGGGGAAGTAGCGGGTCAGCGGCTTGCTGGAGCGGCTGCCCAATTCGATGGCGTCACCGTCGCGAAAGACGATGGCCCGGAAGCCGTCCCACTTCGCCTCGTACTGCATGCCGGGCGGAATCGCCGACGCCGACTTGGCCAGCATCGGTTGGAGGGGCGGCATGACCGGGAGCTCCATGAGCGCGATTGTGCGGCCCCGGCGGCGTTCGCGCCCGCCGGTGCCTTCGCCGGTGCGAACACCCCCCGCGCCGCCGGTGCTCGGCGGGCGGTCGTGCGTTCGGGCGCTTAGCGTGGACGCATGGGCGAGGCAGTGGAGCTTTCCGCGGACGGCCGGACGGTACGGCTCACCCATCCGGACAAGGTCTATTTCCCGGAACGCGGGTTCACCAAATACGACCTGGCCTCCTATTACCTGAGCGTCGGCCCCGGCATCGTCCGCGCGCTGCGGGACCGGCCGACGATGCTGGAGCGCTATCCGGAGGGACTCGGCGGGGAGTCGTTCTTCCAGAAGCGGGCGCCGAAGAACCTCCCCGAGTGGATTCCCACCGGGCGCATCTCCTTCCCCAGCGGCCGGTACGCGGACGAGATCTGCCCGGGAGAGATCGCGGCGGTGGTGTGGGCGGCCAACCTGGGATGCCTGACGTTCCACCCCTGGCCCGTGCGGCGCGGCGACACAGACCACCCTGACGAACTGCGCATCGACCTCGACCCGCAGCCCGGCACGGACTACGCCGACGCGGTACGCGCCGCCCTGGAGCTGCGGGGCGTGCTGGCGGAACTGGGCCTGACCGGCTGGCCGAAGACCTCCGGCGGCCGCGGCCTGCACGTCTTCGTGCCGATCGTGCCCCGCTGGACCTTCACCCAGGTGCGGCGCGCGGCGATCGCCGTGGCCCGGGAGCTGGAACGGCGCGCGCCCCGGGCGATCACCACGGCGTGGTGGAAGGAGGAGCGCGGGGCGAAGGTGTTCGTGGACTACAACCAGACCGCCCGCGACCGCACGATCGCCAGCGCCTATTCCGTACGACCGCGCGCGCACGCCCCGGTGTCCGCCCCGCTGCGGTGGGAGGAGGTGCCCAGCGCGGTGCCCGAGGACTTCGACCTGGCGACCATGCCCGGACGCTTCGCGGCCGTGGGGGACGTGCACGCGGCGATGGACGACGAACCCGGCGACCTCCGGGCCGCCCTGGACCTGGCCGACCGGGACGAGAGCGAACACGGCCTGGGCGACCTGCCCTACCCGCCGGAGCACCCGAAGATGAAGGGCGAGCCGAAACGGGTCCAGCCCAGCCGCGCCCGCAAGGAGCCCCCGCCGGCGGCGGAGGGCTGAGCACACACCGGAACCCGGATGGCGGCAGAGGCTCCTGCGAATGGGTTATGTGGAGATTGCCGCGGTTTACCCGTTGTGACGGAGTGGAACGTGGGCTTTGAGTTATCCACTCCGTAGTAACGAGGGAGCAGTTATGACCCAGACACTCGTGGCCCGTAGCGTGGCGGTCTCGGTCGCCGCGCTGACAGGGGCGTTGCTGGCTGCCGGGCCGGCCGTATCGGCCCCGGTCCCGGTTCGGCCGAATGGGACGGTCCTCAACGCCTCCGGCGTCAACGAGCGTCTGTACCCGAGCACGGACTCCTCGGTGCGCGGCACGCTCACCCGAGGGGCCCGCGTCGGCCTCCGCTGCAAGGTCCGCGCGCAGACCATCGCCGGGAACAACGTCTGGTACCTGCTGCGTGACCGCCCCACGTGGGTGAGCTCGCTGTACGTCTCCAACGTCGGTCCCGTGCCGTTCTGCAAGGACATCCAGCACAGCGAAGACACCCCGAAGACGCGAGCCGCCATGGGGTGACCTCCGGGAAGCGACGACGGGCGGGCGGCCCGAGGCGTACGAGCCTCGGGCCGCCCGCCCGTCGCGTGCGCCATCCGTGCGTTGGCCTCTTGATCACACGCGGGTCAGGGCGGCGGCGCCGAAGGAGACGTCGAAGCGGTCGCACCAGATGCTGACGCTGGTGTAGCGACCGAGGTCCACGTCGGCGGGCAGCGCGTAATTCTGGTCGCCCTTGTTGCCCTTGAGCGAGCCGAGGCTCCGGTGGGCGCCGTCGTCGAAGAGATGCCAGCCGGCCCGGCCCGGCTTGACCGGCGCGTCGGTGATCAGCACCCGCACGTCCGGGCCGTCGCTGGTGGAGAGGTTCTCCAGCCGGAGCGTACGGCTCCCGTCCGGCAGCTCCAGGATCCGTACCGTCCCACGCGTCGTGTGCTCGTGGCTGATCAGCTGGCCGGTGGCCAGGGTCCGCGGCCCCCGGGCCCCCGCGTCCGCCGCCACGGGCGCGGCCTCGCGCACGGTGGTGTCCACCCACAGCTTCCACGGCTGGAACCACACCGATCCCACCCCGACCGCCACCAGCCCGACGACCAGCGCCGCGATCACCACCGGCCTGCTCAGCATCCGTCGTACGCGTCCCATTACACCCTCCCGAAGCCACCTGCTGTCAGTGGTTCAACGGGCGGGGGCGCCGTGGAAGCTCCTGGAATCCGATGACGAAAGTCTCACGTGAGCCGTGGCCCGCGCCCGGTCAGATCCGGCCGGTGCTGTGCGGCACATAGATGTCCAGCAGGCGCGTGCGCGCCTGCCGGAGGCGGTGGCCCAGGATCTCGGCCACCGCGCGGACGACGGCGAAACCGAGGGCGGGATCGGTCTCGCACAGGGACCGCGCCTCCGCACCGTCGAATTCGTACGCCCGTACGGGGCTGAGGGCCTCCGCGCCGAAGCCCCACTCGTACGGCGGGAACATCCACGACCAGCCGAGCAGATCGCCCGTGCCGAGGGTCTCCACGGTGGCCACCCGGGGCCCGGGGAGGGCGAGGTCGAGCGTGACCGCGCCGGAGCGGATGATCCAGAAGCGGTCCGCGTTGCCGTGCTCCTCGAAGATCCGGGCGTCCTGCGGGAACGAGACCTCGCGGGCGAGGTCCATCAAGCGGTCCCGGTGCTCCGGTGGCAAGGACCTGAGCAGCTTCTTCGCAGTGGTCATGGCCGAGGCCTCCTCGCCGCCAGCGGCACCCGCCGACGCTCCGCCGCCCGGCCGGCGGCCGCTGCCCCGGCCCGCGCCGTCACGCGGCCGTCCTTCGATGACCTGGTAGCTCCATTGACCCACGCCGGGGCGGGCACGGCATCCCGGGGGTCCGGGGCCGGTCCCGGCTATCCGAGGGTGCTCCGGCGGCCGAAGCGGCTGCTGCGCAGACGGCGTCGTGCGGCGTTCAGCACGGGGTGGCGGTTGCGCTGCTCGCGGGAGCGGAGGTCGAGCTCCTCCACCAGGCGCTGCGAGCGCTTCTCCACGTCCAGCTCGTCGAGGATGCGGTCGATCTCCGCGAGCAGGGCGCCGTGGAGCTGCCACTGGCGGGGGTGCTCCAGCACCTTCTCCAGGAGGAGGTCGGCCGCCTGGTCACGGGTCGCCCGGGCGGCGGCGAGCTCGTCGCTCAGCCGGGTCTCGGCCTGTTCGGCGCTGGTGGTCACATGGGTGGTGATGACCACGGCGAAGCTCTCCACGGCCCGCGCCACATGCGTGAACACCTCCTGGAGGCTCGCGGCGACATCCGGCGGGAACAGCGGTTCGTCGATGCGCTGCTTGGCCAGGTCGGTCAGCGTACGGGCGGCCACGCGCAGCACGACCGCCGAGATCTCCAGCGCGTCCAGGCCCGTCCGCAGCACCACCCGGAACAGCAGCCCCTCCTTGACCCGCGGATTGAGCCGGAGACTGTCCTCCGCCTGCCGCAGCGAGGCGTCCACCTCGACGATGTCGTGATCCAGCCGCCGTGCCTCGTGGAGCCGGGCGGCCGCTTCCTCCACCGGCGTGTGGCCGATGACCTGGGTGCCCATGTCGTCCAGGAGCCGGCGCATGCGGCGCGCGAGGTCCTCGATGGCCTCCCCGGCGGGCTGCACCCACACCGGCGGCACGAAGAGGACGTTGAACAGCAGCCCGACCACCGCGCCGATCAGCGTTTCGAGCACCCGGTCCCAGGACGTCTCCGCGACGCGGGTGACACCGAGGACGAGCATGGCGCTGATCGCGACCTCGGGCACGAATTCGCCCACCCGGACGTAACGGCCGATGACGAGCGAGGCCAGGATGATCAGCCCGAGGCTCCACCAGGTCAACCCCACCAGCGTGCTGAACCCGATGGCGATCAACACGCCCGCGACCACCGAGTTCACCCTGCGGATGCCGGTCGTCAAGGTCGCGTAGAGCGTGACCTGCACGACCAGGAGCGCGGTGAGCGGCGCGGTCAGCGGCGCCGGCTCCTCGCTCAGCCACAGCGCGACCACGTACGAGATCACCGCGGCCAGCGTCGAACGCACCGTCTGGACCACCGCGGGCTCTCGGCCGCGCTGGATCAGGGTCGCCAAGGGGTCGCTGAGGCCACGCACCTTCTGCCCGTTGTGCACCTCCTGCCTCTTCCCGTTCCTCCCGTTTCGAACGCTCCGCCACCCCTCGCGGCTGCGCCACACGGGTGGCGGCCGACCCGGGCGTCAGGTCTCGATGACCACCTTCACGCTCCGGACCTCGGGATCGGCGGCCTCCGGGACGACCATCCCCGCGTCCACGCCGGTGCGCAGATACCGCACGACCTCCGCGTTGAGCCGCTCACCCGGCAGGACCGCGGGGATCCCGGGCGGGTAGGGCGTCAGCATCTCGGCGGCGATCCGCCCGACGGCCTTCTCGTGGGGCACCTGCTCGGTGCGGCCGAAGAACGCGTCCCGGGGCAGCAGCACCTGTTCCAGACACAACTCGGCGGGCGAGGGGACGTCCACCTCGGGGGCCGGCCGCAGGTGACGGGCGTGTCCGGGCAGCTCCCGCAGGCTGTCGAGCAGCGTGGCGACGGTCCGCTCGTCGTCGGCGTGGGTCAGCTGGGCGCTGATCCGGCGGTGGTCGCAGACATGCAGATTCACCTCGTGCTCCTCGCGGAGCCAGTCGGCGGCGCGGTAACCGGTCGTCCCCAGGGCCGAGATGTCGACGACGAGCTGGAGCGGATCGAGATCGGCCGCACGGCCGGGCGCGCAGAAGTCGGCCCGCCCGTGCACCCGCAGGCCCTCGATCGCGTCGATACGGGCCCGTACGTCCTCCGCGAGCGCCAGGGCCCGGTCGTACAGGCCCTTGCCGTGCTCGGCCATCTGCCGGCGCCAGCCGTCGAGGGCGGCGTAGACCAGGACGGACGGGCTGGTCGTCCCCAGCAGGTCCGCGCAGGCCTTCAGCTTCCGCACGTCGACGCGGTCGCCCTGAAGGTGGAAGACCGAGCCCTGTTCCAGCCCCGAGCCCATCTTGTGCACCGAGGTGACGCAGACGTCCGCCGCCGCGTCCATCGCCCACGCCGGCAGGTCCGGGTGGAAGGGCAGGTGCGCGCCCCACGCCTCGTCGACGATCAGCGGCTTGTCCCGGCGGTGGCAGACCTCGGCGATCTCGGCGAGATTCGCGCAGGTGCCGTAGGGGGTGGGGCTGGTGACCATGGCGCCCATGGCGTCCGGGTGCGTCTCGAAGGCCGCCTCGAACGCCGCGGGCGACGGCGGGTGCGCCAGGTGCAGGTCGGGATCCCACTGCGGATCCACCCAGATCGGCCGTACGCCCGACAGGATGAGCCCGGAGACCACCGACTTGTGGGCGTCGCGGCCGATCACCAGCTTCTCGTGGGGTCCCGCGACCGAGAGCATGGCCGCCTTGATGGACAGGGAGCTGCCGCACGTGGAGAAGAAGGTGTGCTCGGCGCCGACGGCGTCGGCCATCAGCTCCTGCGCCTTCTCCAGGACGTGGTGCGAGGACGTACGGTCGTCCAGACCGCTGATGGCCAGGACGTCACTGACGAATACCGCGTCGCCCAGCACGGCCCGCACCCGCGGGTCGGCACCGCGCCCCTGCTTGTGACCGGGCGGGGTGAAAGGGGTCTGGCCGGTCTCGCCATAGGCCGCGAGGGCCTCCAGCACCGGCGCGCTCGAGTGATCCATGAATGTCCGCTCCCCTGTGAAGGCTCCGCAGAAACCGGCCGCCGGGCGGTCCCGCGTACTGTCCTGCGCGTGGTCCTACCTCCGGAAGGCACTGGCGGCGTGGAGCCGCCTCGCCTCGGCGTGTTGCCTTCCCGTCCTGCGGAGCGCACGCCGGTCCGTCTCGCTCGTCCCGCCCCACACTCCGTACTCCTGACCGGATTCCAAGGCCCACCGCAGGCACTGCTCCATCACGGGGCAGCGCCGGCACACGGATTTGGCGTCCTCGGTCTGTGTGAGGGCCGGGGCACCCGTACCGATGGGGAAGAACAGATCGGGGTGTTCCTCCCGGCAGGCGGCGTGCTGTCGCCAGTTCACGTGACATTCCCATCTGTGTCGTCTGTGTCGTGTGGTCCGGTCGGTCGACTTTTTGATCGGCCCTTTCTCATCGGGTTGCCGAGATCCCTGAAGGTATTCCGGCAACGAGAGGCTCTTTCCCGGTGTTTGCGTCCCAGGGCGCCGGGCAGACGGATCGGCGTCAAGGAAACATCTCCGAAAGCCGAGGAGTGGAACCATGACCGCGCATGACAAGGCCAAGGCCAAGAAGGAGCAGGCCAAGGGCTCCATGAAGGAGAAGGCCGGCCGCCTGACCGGAAATGAGCGGCTCCGCGAGGAGGGCTCCCTGGAGGGAGCCAAGGGAGACGCCCGCGAGGCCAAGGAGAAGGCCAAGGACGCCTTCAAGCACTGACTTTCCGGCTTTGGCGCCTGCCTGTCGGACCTGTCGGAGCGGGCCGCCGCCTGAACCTGGACCGCCCCTTCCCGTATCGACGGGAAGGGGCGGTCCGTGTGTTCGACTGTTCGGCGGGAAGGGGCGGCCCGTTTGCGCGGCCAGCGCGCGGCGGATTACGGCTGGAAGACTACGGCTGGAACAGGATTTTGAAAGCGCCGTCCGTCTTCCGCTGGAACATCTCATAGGCCTTCGGCGCCTCGTCGAGCGGCACATGATGACTGGCGAAGTCATCGACCCCGAGCGGGTCGTCGTCGGTGAGCAGCGGGAGGATCTCATCACTCCACCGGCGGACATTGGCCTGGCCCATCCGGAGCTGGAGCTGTTTGTCGAACATCGTCATCAGCGGCATGGGATCGCTCATCCCGCCGTAGACACCGCTGATGGAGACCGTGCCGCCCCGTCGCACCAGCGCGATGGCCAGGTGCAGGGCGCTCAGGCGGTCCACACCCGCCTTCTTCATGATCTTCTCGGCCCACCGGGACGGGATCAGCCCGACGGCCTGCTGGGCGAGGTGCGCGACCGCGCTGCCGTGCGCCTCGGTGCCGACGGCGTCGATGACCGCGTGCGGCCCACGGCCGTCGGTGAGATCCCGCACGGCCGTCAGAAGCTCCCGCTCGTCGTCGAACGCGTCGAGGTCCAGCACCTCGGCACCGTCGCGACGCGCCCGGGTCAGCCGCTCGGGCACGTAGTCGATGCCGATCACCTGCCCGGCACCCAGGTGGCGGGCGATCCGGCACGCCATCGCCCCGATGGGACCGAGGCCCAGGACGGCCACACTGCCACCGCTCGGCACCTGCGCGTACCGCACGGCCTGCCACGCCGTGGGCAGCACGTCGGAAAGATAGACGAACCGGTCGTCGGCCGGCCCGTGCGGCACCTTGATCGGTCCGAACTGGGCCTGGGGCACCCGCAGATACTCCGCCTGCGCCCCGGGCACCGCCCCGTACAGCTTGGTGTAGCCGAACAGCGCGGCGCCCATCCCGTGCTCGCGCACCTGGGTGGTCTCGCACTGGGTGGGCAGCCCCGTCCCGCACATGTCGCACGTGCCGCAGGCGATCTGGAAGGGGACCACGACCCGGTCGCCCGGCGAGAGCCCGGTCACCTGGGAGCCGGTCTCCTCGACGATGCCCACCGGTTCATGCCCCAGGATGTCGCCCGGGGTCATGAACGGAGTGAGCACCTCGTACAGATGCAGGTCCGAACCGCACAGGCCGCTGGAGGTGATCCGGATGATCGCGTCGGTCGGTTCCTGGAGCACCGGGTCGGGGACCGTGTCGACCCGGACGTCGCGCTTTCCGTGCCAGACAGTGGCTCGCATGGCCGATCGCCTCCTGGCGGGGAGTGAGGGAGAGGGGGTGTGTCAGCCGGACAGCGGTGCACGGCCCCAGTGCCGGTGCCGGGCGAGGGACTCGGCGACCGCCTCCAGGAAGTCGTCGCTCACCGAACCGGCGGTGACCACGCCCTGATGGACGGCCGGGGCCGCACCGTCGGCCGCCGTGCGCATGCCGTCCGGCAGGAGCGCGGCCAGTGGCTCCACGGCCGAACCGAGCGCGCCGATCGGCTTGCCGTGCCGGTACGCGCCGCGTAGGAACCGTCGTGCGGCGTCGTCGGCGACCGGGTCGCCGGAGCCCAGGCCGCCGGCGGGCACCACCACCGCGTCGTAGAGCACCGAGGCGACGGTCGGCAGTGCCCGGTCCACCGCGAGGTCCTCACCGTCGGCCCCACTGACCTCGCCGTCGCGCGGGGCGATGAGCTCGACGATCGCCCCCCGCTCCGTCAGCGCGTCGCGCACGGCCCGCGCCTGGGCGGCGTCGACACCGTCGGAGACGAGGACCGCGACCTGCCGGGTGCTGATGGAACCGTCGCCCCTGTTGTTCTCCAGGCTCAGTGCCGGGGACGGCGCGGGCCGGGGAGTGTCCTGCCGCGGGGGCTCCGCGACGCCGACGCCTTGGGCGACCGCGGCCGCGAGGTCGTGGTCGACCCGCGCGAGCTGCTCGACGGTGCGTTCGCGCACGGCCTGCGCGCCGACCTTGCCGAGCTCGAAGCGGAAGGCGTCGACGATGTGCTTCTTCTCCCAGTCGGACATGCTGTGCCAGAACATCGCCGGCTGGGTGTAGTGGTCGTCGAAGCTGGGGCTGCGCCTGCGGATCTTGCGCCCGTCCACGCGTTCGGTCAGATGGCGGAACGCGGGGGCATCGGGGTCGGCGAGGGCGGGGCAGCCGCCGCCGAGCGAGTTGGGACTGTAGCTGGTGCCCCGGTGGATCTGGCCCTGGTGGTAGCCGTCGCGCTGGTTGTTGCGCACCGGGGCGACGGGCCGGTTGACCGGGATCTGGGCGAAGTTCGGGCCGCCGAGGCGGATGAGCTGGGTGTCCAGGTACGAGAAGTTACGGGCCTGGAGCAGCGGGTCGTTGGTGAAGTCGATGCCCGGCACGACGTTCGCCGTGTGGAAGGCGACCTGCTCGGTCTCGGCGAAGAAATTGTCCGGGTTGCGGTCGAGCACCATGCGGCCGATGGGCCGGACGGGCACCAGCTCCTCCGGAATGATCTTCGTGGCGTCCAGCAGGTCGAAGTCGAAGGCGTGCTCGTCCTCCTCCGGTACGAGCTGTACGCCCAGCTCGTACTCCGGATACTGGCCGGCCTCGATGCAGTCCCACAGGTCACGGCGGTTGAAGTCGGGGTCGCGGCCCTGCGTCTCCTGGGCCTCGTCCCACACCAGCGAGTGCACGCCGAGCCGCGGCTTCCAGTGGAACTTCACGAAGGTGCCCCGGCCCGCGGCGTCGACGAACCGGAAGGTGTGGACACCGAATCCCTGCATCGTCCGGAAGCTGCGCGGGATCGCCCGGTCGGACATCAGCCACATGATCGTGTGCAGGGTCTCGGGCTGGAGGGAGACGAAGTCCCACAGGGTGTCGTGGGCCGAGGCGCCGGTGGGGATCTCGTTGTGCGGCTCGGGCTTCACGGCGTGCACGAAGTCGGGGAACTTGATGCCGTCCTGGATGAAGAAGACGGGGAAGTTGTTGCCGACCAGGTCGTAGTTGCCCTCCGACGTGTAGAACTTCGTCGCGAAGCCCCGCACGTCGCGCACGGTGTCGGCGGAGCCGCGCGGCCCCTGGACGGTGGAGAACCGCACGAACACGGGCGTCCTGACCGACGGGTCCTGGAGAAAGGCCGCCCGGGTGAACTCCGCGCACGACGCGTACGGCTCGAAGTAGCCGTACGCTCCCGCGCCACGGGCGTGCACCACCCGCTCCGGAATGCGCTCGTGGTCGAAGCGTGTGATCTTCTCCCGGAAGTGGAAATCCTCCATCAGCGTCGGGCCGCGTTCGCCGACCTGAAGGGAATCGTCGGTGTGATCGACCACGATGCCTTGATCGGTGGTCAAAGGCCCGGTCGTGGGATCCTCCGCGCGAAAAGACTCGCGCTGTTCCTGCTTCGGGTCGGCCATCGGACGCTCGTTTCCTTCCCACTCGCTGTTCCGTCGGCGGCTGGTGGTGCGCGCAACTACCCGAGTGACCCTGTACGGGAAAGGGAAACGTGGGCCAACCGGGTGATTCGGCGGAGGGCCCCGCGAAAGATGCCGTGGGACGGGCGTCGGAGGGGCCGCGGAACGGCCGGAAATCGGGATGCCTGAGTGCCGGGATCGCGGGCACTCGCAGCAACATCCCGATTCCCGCCACGTCCGATCAAGCGCGGTCCGGGTCGGCCGGAGCCCGGCCCGGACCGAACCAGCCCATCCAGGAAGGAAACCCATGTCACAGGTCGAGGAGTCCATCGAGGTCGCCGTACCGCTCACCACGGCCTACAACCAGTGGACCCAGTTCGAGGAGTTCCCGCGGTTCATGAAGGGCGTCGAGCGGGTGGAACAGCGCACGCCGACCCTCACCCACTGGGTGACGAAGATCGACGGCGTCACCCGCGAGTTCGACGCGGTGATCAGCGAGCAGATCCCCGACGAGCGCGTGGCCTGGACCACCGTGGACGGCGAGGTCCGGCAGGCCGGAGTGGTCACCTTCCACCGCCTCGACGCCACCCGCACCAAGATCATGCTCCAGTTCGAGCACGCGCCCGAAGGCATCGTCGACACCGTCGGCGACAAGCTCGGCTTCGTCCGCCGCCAGGCCAAGGGCGACCTGGAGCGGTTCAAGACCTTCATCGAGGCCCGCGGCACCGAGACCGGCCGGTGGCGCGGAGGCGTCGTCTGACCCGCGCCCGCTGAGCCGGGCGCCTCATGAACCGGGTACGGGCCCCGGCGGCCATCGCCGGTCGTCGGCGCCCGTACCCCCCCACCCCCCTCCGGCATCGCCGCGCCCCGCATGCGCGCACGCCGACGCGGGGAGAGCATGGACGGAGGGAGGAGAGGAAGGGCGGGCGCATGAACACTCCGGTATCACCCGAGCGGAACGGCGGGCTGCGTGTCGTGGTCGTCGGAGCCACCGGAAACGTCGGCACCGGCGTCGTCCAGGAACTCTCCCGGGACCCCGGCATCGCCTCCGTCGTGGGCATCGCCCGCCGCGTCCCGCGCTGGGCACCGGAGCGGACCACCTGGGTGAGCGCGGACGTCGCGGCCGACTCCGACACCGACCTCGCCGCCCACTTCCGCGGTGCCGACGCCGTTATCCACCTCGCCTGGCTCTTCCAGCCCACCCACGACCCCGTCACCACCTGGCGTACGAACGTGCTCGGCGGCATCAAGGTCTTCGACGCCGTCGCCGCCGCGGGCGTGGGCACGCTCGTCCACGCGTCCTCGGTCGGCGCCTACTCACCCGGCCCCAAGGACCGCGCCGTCGACGAGTCGTGGCCCACCCACGGCTGGCCGGACGCCGCCTACTGCCGGGAGAAGGCCTACCTGGAGCGGGTGCTCGACGCCTACGAGACCCGGCATCCCGGCGTCCGCGTCGTGCGCATGCGGCCCGGCTTCATCTTCAAGAAGCAGTCCGCGACCGAGCAGCGCAGACTCTTCGCCGGCCCCCTGGTGCCCTCCCGCCTCGACGTCCCCGCCCTGCTGCCCTTCGTCCCCGACCTGCCCGGCCTGCGCTTCCAGGCCCTGCACACCGAGGACGCCGCACGGGCCTACCGGCTCGCCGTCACCCTCCCCGTGCACGGGGCCTTCAACCTGGCCGCCGACCCGCCCGTGGACGCCGGCGTCCTGGCGGAACTGCTCTCGGCCCGCTCCCTGCGGCTGCCGTCCGGGACCGTACGCGCGGCGCTGTCCGCCGCGTGGCACCTGCGCCTGGTACCCGCTTCCCCGCACCTGTTCGACGCGGTCCTGCGGCTGCCCCTGATGGACACCGGCCGCGCCGCGCGCGAACTGGGCTGGCAGCCCCGCCGGACCGCCCGCGAAGCGATCGCCGAATTCCTGCTCGGCCTGCGGGAGGGCGCCACGATGGACACCCCGCCGCTCGCCCCCGACGCGCCGGGCGGCCGCCGGCGGCAGGCGGCCGGGGGAGCGGGCACCCGGCCGTGACCGTCGGCGGCCGCCCGGGACCCGCCTCACCCCGTCGACCCGCGGCGGCGGCGGTGGGCCTCACGGCTTCTTGGAGTCCACGCCGGGACGGGGCTTACGCCACAGCCCGCGGGTGAAGTCGGGGATGTCCTGCGGCACGCCGTTCGCCTTGATCGAGGCGTGGCTGAGCGGCACGGGAGCGGTCCAGGTGGCCGCGTCGTACACGTCGAAGTCGGGCACCAGGCCGAGCCGCATGGTCTGTATCAGCCGGAAGACCATGATGTAGTCCATGCCGCCGTGGCCTCCGGGCGGGTTGGCGTGCTCCTTCCACAGCCAGTGGTCCC
This sequence comes from Streptomyces sp. NPDC023527, assembly GCF_055560115.1. NCBI lineage: Bacteria > Bacillati > Actinomycetota > Actinomycetes > Kitasatosporales > Streptomycetaceae > Streptomyces > Streptomyces sp. NPDC023527. The sequence continues at coordinate 120,631 of NZ_JBVHJJ010000012.1, read as the reverse complement.
ACTGGGCGTACTTCCCGAAGTCGCCCCACTCGTCGTCGGACATCTCCGGTTCGAGGTAGATCCGCGGCGGATAGTCCTCGAAGACGCCCTTGGTGCCGCCCAGGATGTTGAGGCGGCTGTAGGGGTGCGGATTGGAGACCGCGTGCTCCAGCCGGATCACCCGGCCCTTCGCCGTCTGGACGAGACTGACCGTCATGTCGCTCGCGACGTAGCTCTCCTTCCAGCTCGGGTCACCGGGCGGCATGTGCTGCGCGCGGTAGGCGGCCAGCCCCACGGCCGGTGAGCCGAACGTCGTGATGCGCACGGCGCGATCGCCGCGATTGACGTCCATGTAGTTGGCGACCGGCCCGAAGCCGTGGTTGGGGTAGAGATCACCCTTGAGCCGGGTGTGCCACTGCCGCCGCCACGGCCCCTGGTAGTACGTCGGGGAGAACATCAGGCCGCGCAGATCGTGTATGTACGCCCCCGCGCCGTGCAGCAGGTCACCGAAGAGACCGGCGTGCGCCATGCGCAGCACGCGCATCTCGTTCCGGCCGTAGCAGCAGTTCTCCAACTGGATGCAGTGGCGTCGGTGGCGTTCGGAGAGGTCGACCAGCTGCCACAACTGGCCGAGCTCCATCGCGATCGGACACTCGACACCTACGTGCTTGCCGCCCGCCAGAGCCGCCTTGGCCATCGGGAAGTGCCACTCCCACGGCGTGGCGACATAGACGAAGTCCAGGTCGCCACGCGCGCAGAGCTGTTCGTAGTCGTCCTCACCCTTGGTGTAGAGGGTCGGAGCCGGCCGGCCCGCCGCCGTGACCTTGGCGGCGGCCTTCTCGGCCTTGGCTCCGACCACATCGCACACCGCGTTGACCTGGACGCCCGGAACGGCGAGGAACAGGTCGATCATGGCATCGCCGCGGTTGCCCAGCCCGATGATCCCGATCCGTACGGTGCCGCGCCGCTCGAACGGTACGCCGATCATGGTCTTGCCCTGACGCGCCGGCCAGGACGGCTCGTCCGCCGCCTGCCGGTCCGGTGTTCCGGGGGCGGCGGCCGCGGCGCTCGCCGCGAGCGGTCCGCCGAGCCCCCCGATGCCGATCCCGGCGCCCGCCGCGCCCGCGGATCTCAACAGGGAGCGACGGCTGACCTCGGAGTCCTCATCGGGGTTCTGCGGAGCTGACTCGTGCATCGGTCCTCCAGGGAGAGAGCTGATGGTGAGCTGCGCGTGCGTGAACCTTCGCAAGGACCCTGATGGGTGAGACGGACGGAGCGCAAGAGGCCGAAGGGAATTGCCAAAACGAGAGCATAGTCACACAGTGGCCGGATTTGTTATCGGGCGCGGCTGATGACCTCTCGCAGCGAAGGTTGATCGATTCTCGGCGAGGGCCGGCGGCCGGGATCAGGTGGTCCCGGTCCGTGCCGTGACCACCATCGTGGTGTAGCGCATCGTGAAGCCGCCTCCCGCCGCGTCGATGGCGGCGCCGATGTGCGCCAGCACCTCTTCCAGCTCGTTCGGCGCGAGCCCGGTGTGGCCGCCGGTGGTGGGCAATTGGTCCAGCCACTCGTCCCGGGTGTAGGGCCGCTCCCAGCCGAATCGCCACTGCTCCGGGTCGCCGAACGCGCCCGCCTTCCGCATTCCGTCGGCTGCCCCGGCGCACAGCGCCGCGTACCCCTCCGTGCCCGGCCTCGTCCAGCGGCGGGCGGCGAGCGAGTCGGGCATCACCCGGCGATATACCTCGGCGAAGGATTCCGCCACCGCGGGCGGCGGTTGGTCCACGTTCCAGAACACGGCCAGGCGGCCACCGGGCCGCAGCGCCTCGGCGGCCTTCGTCGCTCCCGCGACCGGGTCCACCCAGTGCCAGGTCTGTCCGGAGACGACCGCGTCGAATGTCCGGCCGGCCGGGTCCCAGGTCTCGAACGCCGCCGCATCGACCCGGAGTCCACGCCGCCGTGCCCACTCGGCCATTCGCGCGTCGACCTCGACGCCGAGCACCTCGCAGCCGCGCGCTTGGAACTGCCGGGCCGCGATTCCCGTACCGCAGCCGACGTCGACGACGTCGGGGCCGGGGATGGTGGCGACGATCCGCTCGACCATGGCGTCGGGGTAGCGGGGCCGGGCTCGGTCGTAGCGTTCGGCGTCCGAGCCGAACGACTCTGCCAGCTCTCGGACTTGATGAGGCTCACGTGGCGAGGAGCGCCCTCGCTCCGGCGGTACAGTGGGCATGCGCCCACTATGAATGGGCGTACGCCCACTCGTCAACGGGTGTGGGGCGGAGCGAGAGAGCGAGGAGATGCGCGGTGCCGACAGGGGTAGCCATGCGCGACGCGCGTGAGCAGCTGTTCGAGGCCGCCGAGCGCGTCCTGCTCCGGGACGGGCCGAGCGCACTGACCAGCCGGGCGGTCACCACCGAGGCAGGCTGTGCCAAGGGCGTCCTGCACCGGCACTTCGCCGATTTCGACGCCTTCCTCGCCGAGCTCGTACGGGACCGCACCGCCCGGCTCGACGACCGCGCCGCCGTCCTGCGCGCCACCGCCGGGACCGGCACGGTCGCCGACAACCTCACCGGCGCGCTGACGGACCTGTTCGAGTCGATCGCCGTGGCGATCGTCGGCCTCGTCACCTCCCGGGACGGCCTGCGCGCCCGGCTGCGTGAGGCCAGGCCGACCGGTGTCCCGATCCTCGCGGAGGCGACGGCCGTGATCGCCTCGTACTTGACCGCCGAGCGGGAACGGGGCCGCGTCGCGGCGGATGCCGATGTCGACACGCTCGCTCCCACGCTGATCGGGGCCGGACACCTGCTGTTCGCCGACCGGAAAGGCGCCCCGCCGGAAGCCGGAGCCGTCCACAAGGTCGTGACCACGGTCATCGCCGGCGTCGTGCGGGAACCGCCGCCATGAGAGGCGTCGCGTGGTTGGGCCGGACCTGTATCCGTATCCCGTCACCCCACCCCCGGCCCAACTCCCGGGATTCCTGGTCGCCGGCCCACCTGATTGCCGTAGCGTGCCGCCACGCACAGCACGGGAGGAAGGGAGGGGAAGCGTGGACGAGGAGGAGGACCGAAGGCTGCGGGCGATCGCACCGGAGATCTCCCAAGTGACCATCGGCCTGATGCGGACGGTCGTCGGTCTCGAACCGGCGGAGCGGGTGCCGGAAGAGGCGATGGGGGTCGCGGACAGGGTCCTGGCGAAACATGGCACCGACGGGCTACGGGTCCTGATCATGAGCCTCTCGGGGTGGATGGCGGTCGGCATCGAGAACGTCGCCCAGCTGACCGGACAGACCAACGAGGCCGTCATCGACACGATCGAACTGACGTGCCTGGAGGCCAACCCCGACGGCTGAGTCCACGGCGGACTCACGGTCGGGGACGCCGGGCGCCGCTCGGCCTCGCGCCCCCGGCCGCACCGTCACCGGCTCCCGGATCCGGCTGCCCGCAAGAGCTGTGCCGGTGACCTGCGAAGACCTACGCGGCACGCCCTGACGAATGCGTACCTGGTCAGAGGCGAACTGAGTACGTGTACTCAGGCCGCCGGCACGCCCCGCCATGATGCTGTGGACATGTTCAATCACAGCGTTGCCGCAGCTCAGCCGGGGGATCCAGGGGGAGTGGGCATCACCTCCGTCGGTTCGTACCTGCCGGACCGGACGATGACCTCCGAGCGACTGCGGGAGCAGGTCGCCGCGAGCAGCGGCCTGACCCTGCCCCAGGGGCTCTTCGAGAGGGCGACGGGCATCCGCACGCGCCGATGGGCGGACGACGGCGAATACGCCTCCACCCTGGCCGTGGGAGCCGCCCGCCGAGCCCTGCGGGCGGCCGGCCTGGACGCGTTCGACATCGACCTGCTGATCTTCGCCTCCGCCACGCGCGACGTCGTCGAGCCGGCCACGGCCCACATCGTGCAGGCCGAACTCGGCTCGAAGGCACACGCGTTCGACGTGAGCAACGCCTGCAACAGCTTCCTCAACGGAATCGACACGGCCCAGGCCATGATCCTGGCCGGCCGCGCGCGGCGAGCCCTGGTGGTCACCGGCGAGACGCCCAGCCGCGCCGTACGCCACACGCCGGACGGCCCCGCGCAGTTCCGCGACGGCTTCGCCGGTTACACCTTCGGCGACGCGGGCGCGGCGGTGGTCCTCGAACGGGTCGAGCGGGGCGGCATCATCGACGTCGGGACCGGGACCCACTCCGAACACTGGGCGGTCGGCGGCATCTTCGGCGGCGGCTCGCGCCATCCGCGCGGCGACGAGCACACCTACTTCCACGGTGACGGCCACGAGCTGCGCGAGGTCTTCGAGAAGACCGGCACGGCCGTCCTCGACCGCGTACGGGGCCGCACCGGACTCGACTGGGCCGACTACCGCAAGGTCCTCGTCCACCAGGTGACGCTGCCGTACCTGCGGCGGTTCGTCGAGCTCACCGGGGTCCCCGAGGACAAGCTCGTCCTGACCGTTCCCGAGCTCGGCAACCTCGCCAGCGCCACCCTCGGGGTCCAACTGGACCGTGTGCACGCCGGACTCGCCCCCGGCGACCGGGTCCTGTTCGTCGGACTCGGCGGCGGCATCAGCATGATGACCATGGTCTGGGAGAAGTCATGACCCGGCTGTGGGTGGTGGTGCCCGCACACCAGGAAGCCGCGCGCATCGACGGCACCCTGCGCGCCCTCGCCGCGCAGCACGACCGGGACTTCACCCTCCTCGTCGTCGACAACGCCTCGACGGACGACACCGCGGACATCGCCCGTGCCTTCGCCGCCGACGCCCCGTTCCCCGTCCACGTCATCGACGAACCGGAGAAGGGCGTGGGCAGCGCCGTCGACACGGCCTTCCGGTACGCCATCGACCACGGCGCCGACCTCCTCGCCCGTACGGACGCCGACTGCCTGCCCCGCCCCGGCTGGACGGCCGCCGCCCGCACCACGCTCGACAGCGGACCGTCCATGGTGTGCGGGCGCATCGAGGCCCGGCGCGACGAGCACGGGCCGGTCGGCCGCGCCGTGTTCCGCGCCATGGTGGCCACCGCCGCCGCCTTCGGCAGGCTGCGGCCGGTCCACAGCCGGCGGCACGGCTACCTCGCGCCCTACCGGATGCACGCGGGCAACAACATGGCGATCACCGCCGAGCTCTACCTACGGGTCGGCGGCATGCCCCGGCGGCCTTCCCCCACCGACCGCGCCTTCCTCAACCGCGTGCGCCGCCACACCACCGACATCGCCCGGTGCCGGTCCATGGTGGTGGAGAACTCCACCCGCCGGATCCGGCAGTTCGGCGTCGTCGGCACCGCCCGCTGGTACCTCGACCAGGGCAGCGGCACCCGAGGGGAGGACCCGCGCTGATGCTGGAACGACTCGCCCGTGAACTGAGAAGGAACGGCCACCGCCCCGCCGTGCTGGCCGCCACCCGCACCGGCGCCGTCCGGGTCCGCGTCACCTGTGGACAGCTCGCCGACCTCGCCGACGGCTACGCCGCCGCACTGCACCGGCACGGCCTGACGGCGGGGGACACCGTCGGCGTCGCCGTACGGCCGGGGCCGCGCGCGCTGGCCGTACTGCTCGCCGTGGACCGGCTCGGGCTGCGCGCCGCGGTCCTGGACCCGGGCGCCGGGCCCGAAGTACTGCGTGCCCGCCTCGCCCTGGCACGGCCGTCGCTCGTGCTCGCCGACGCCACGGCCCAGGCCGTCGCCGGCTGGGCCCGCCCGCTGGCCCGCCGCGCCCACCTGGCCCTGCCCGACCTCACCGAGCTGGGCCCGGTGGTGACACTCGGCCCCCGGCTGCCCGGCTGCGCCGAGGCCCTGGAGCCGGCTCCGCCGCGCACGGCCCTGCCCGCCCGGCCGGACGGGGACGGTGACGCCGTCATCGTCTTCACCTCCGGCACCACCTCCCGGCCCCGCGCCGTGGTCCACACCCGCTCCTCGATCGCCGCCGGCATGGCCGGCGTCACCGACCTCTTCCACCCGCGGCCGGGCGAACCCGTCCTCGGCGGCACCTTCTTCGTCCTCGTCCCCGCCCTGGCCCACGGCGCGCCGGTCGCCCTCCCAGCACGTTCGCCACGCCGGCTCGCCCGCCAACTGGCCCGGCTGAACCCCGGCGCCACCTACCTGACACCCCCTCGACTACGCGCCGCGCTCGCCCAGGGAGCCCGCTTCACCGGGCGGGTCTGGACCGGCTCCGCGCCCGCGAGCGCCGACCTGCTCACCCGCGTCAAGCGGGCGGGCGCCGACGAGGCGTGGGGCGTCTACGCCCTGACCGAGCTGTTCCCGGCGGCGGCCGTCGAGCAGGCCGAGAAGGCGGCCTACGACGGCGAGGGCGACCTCGTCGGCACGCCGCTGCCCGGCGTCGAGGCGAAGCCCGACGCGACCGGACAACTCCTGCTCGCCGGACCCGCCGCCCGCGACCGCTACCTCGGCGAGGACCCGGACCCCTGGATACGCACCGGCGACCGCGGCCGGCTCGAAGAGGGCCGCATCGTGCTGGCCGGCCGCTGCAAGGACATGGTGCTGCGCGGCGCCGAGAACATCTACCCGGGCCTGTACGAACCGGCCCTCCACGTACCCGGCGTCGAACTCGCCCTCCTCGTCGGCGTCCCGGCCCACGACGGCGACGAACGGCTCGCCGCCGTCGTACAGCCCCGCGCGGGCGCCGACCACCGCGCCGTACGCGCCGCCCTGGCCGGCCCCCTGGCCCGCATGGGCACCGCCAGGCCGGACGCGGTACTCCTCGCGGACATCCCCCTGTCGGGCCGCTCGCGCAAACCGGACCGGCAGGCGACCGCACGGTGGGCTGCCGCACGGCTGGAAGGGAGCGGACGATGACGGCGGCGACGCGGACTCCGGCGGACACCTCATCGACGAAGTCCTCGCCGTTCCCGGCCCGCGCGGCCCGCCGCCGTGACCGGCGGGTCTACCTGGCCGGCGGCCACCCCGTGCTCTTCGCCCTCCTCGCCGCGACCCGCCGCAGGCCCGTGGTCCGCCTGGGCCGCACCGTGCTCGTCCACGAAGCCGACGCCTTCCGGGAAGCACTGACCCGTATACCGCTGGACCGGCAGGCGGCCGGTACGACCGGGCAGGCCGCGCGCGCCGCCCTGGGGGGACCGGACGGCCACGGCCCGGCCGGCGTGCTGTTCGACCAGCGGGGCGGCGAACACCGCGCCGCACGCCGCACGCTCGCGGGCGACCTGTCCGCCGCCGGCGTGGAGCGGCTGCGCCCCGTCTGGACGGACGTCCTCGCCCGCCGCCTGGCACCGCTCGCCGAGGGCCGCGCCGTCGACCTCGTGCCGGTGGCGCGCGAACTGGCCGGAGCCACGGCCCGCGCCCTGCTCGGCGCGGACGCCGACCCGCTGCGGCTCGCCGACGCGGCGGCCGACGCCGCGTACACGGCCGTACGCGGCCACCTCCCCGGCCCTCCCCGCCCCGGTTCCGCCGCTGCCGCCACCGAGGCGGCGGCGCGGCTGCGGTCCGTACTGGACGGGCCGGAAGGCGGGCCCACCGGCGAGGATTCCGCGCTGCGGGCGATGCTCGCCGTGGCGTCCGTGACCACCGTCGTCGCCGCACTGCCCCGGGCCGCGGCGTGGTGCGCCGACGCCGCATGGTGGGACCTCGCCGCCGACGAGGCCCGGCGCCCCACGCTGGTCGACGAGCTGCTGCGGGTGACCGCGCCGTCCCCGCTGCTGCCCCGCGTCGCCGCCGGGCCCGGCACCCTCGGCGGCTGTCCCGTACGCCCCGGCGACCGGCTCGCGCTCGTCGCCCGGCACGCCGTCCGCGCGCACGGCGACGACCCCGACTGCCACCGCCCCGCCCCCGCCGCCGTGGCCCGGCTGGTGTTCGGCGCAGGCCCCCATGCCTGCCCCGGCGCCCGCCTGGCCCATACCCAACTCGCCGACACGCTGGCCGCGTTGGCCCCCTACCGGCCGGTCGTGGCACGGGCCCGCGCCGACCGCCGCGCCGCGCTTCCCGGCTGGCGCTCCCTCGTCCTCCGCCCTCAGGAGACTCCGTGAAGCCGTCGATACGCGTCGCCGTGACCGGGGCCGCCGGATTCTGCGGCTCCCACATCGCCGCCTCGGCGGCGGCCGCCGGAATGGACGTGGTCTGCGTAGGACGCAGACCCGGACCGGTCGGCCGGCACGTCCCGTGGGACGCCGCGCGGAGCGTGCCCGACCTCGGCGGCGCGGACGCGGTGATCCACTGCGCGGCGGCCGTGGACGACCCGGCCCCCGGATCACGGACGGCCGAGGCCCGGATGCGCGCGGTCAACGTCGACGGCACCGCCCGCCTGGTCGAGGCCGCCCGGGGCCGCCCGGTCGTGTGGGTGAGCAGCGCCAGCGTCTACGACCCCCGCCGCGACCGCACCCGGATACGGGAGGACCACCCGGTCTCCGGCCACCTCAACGCCTACGGGCGCACCAAGGCCGCCGGCGAACGTCTCGCGCTTGCGGCGGGCGCGGCCGTCCTGCGGCCCCGCGCCGTCTACGGCCCCGGCGACCCCCACCTGCTGCCGCGCCTGCGCGACCGGGTCCGGGCCGGGACGCTGCTGCTCCCCGGCCCGGACGTCCGGCTGAGCCTGACGGCGGTCGAGAACCTCGCCGACGCCTGCCTGGCGGCCGTGGGCTGGCCTCCGGGCGCGTACAACATCGCGGACGCCGTTCCGTACGGGCGCGACGACGCCGTACGGCGCGTGTTGCGCGCCCACGGTGTCCCGGTCCGTATCCGCCACCTGCCCCTCGGTGCGGCCACGGCGGCGGCGAGGGCCTTGGAGACGCTCGCCCGCCTCCGTCCGGCGCACGAGCCGGCCCTCACGCGGTACGCGCTCGATCAGCTCGCGCACCCGGTCGTGCTCGACGTGACCAAGGCCCGGGACCGGGGCTGGGAACCGCGGCACACGCTCGACGACTTCCTGACGGCGCGGGCCGGAACGCGGCTCCCCTGACATGTGGTCAGGTGGAGCCCCGGGCGGTGCCGCGTCCGCCACGTCCCTCACCCCGGCCCGAGCGAGGCGCTGCGGGTAGGATTCCGGCGTCGAGAGCCGCGCCGGGTACGGAAGAACCGATCACCCGGGAGCCTCCTCGCCCTTCCGGCGCCGGGCCGACGCGCCCGCCCGCCGAGCCCGTGCCGGGCCGAGCGCGCTCCGGCGGACACCGACGCAGGACAGGTTCCCCATTCCCTTGCTCCCTTCCCCACTGTCCGCGGCCGCGCGGCTGCGCGGTCGCCGCCCGTCCTGGCTGTCCCCGAAAATCTTCCGCACCGAGGTGCTGGCGGGTCTGGTGGTGGCGCTGGCGCTGATCCCCGAGGCGATCTCGTTCTCGGTCATCGCCGGTGTCGACCCGAGGGTCGGCCTGTTCGCGTCGTTCACCATGGCCGTCACCACCGCGATCGTCGGCGGCCGCCCCGCCATGATCTCGGCGGCGACCGGCGCCGTCGCGCTGGTCATCGCCCCCGTCAATCGCGAACACGGTCTCGGCCACCTGATCGCCTGTGTCATCCTCGCCGGCGTCTTCCAGATCGTCCTGGGGGCGGTCGGCGTCGCGAAGCTGATGCGGTTCGTACCGCGCAGCGTGATGGTCGGCTTCGTCAACGCCCTCGCGATCCTGGTCTTCCTGGCCCAGGTGCCCGAGCTGCGCGACGTGCCGTGGGCCGTCTATCCCCTGGTCGTCGCGGGCATCGCGCTGATGGTGCTCTTCCCGAGGATCACCAGGGCCGTGCCCGCGCCGCTGGTCTCCGTCGCCATCCTCACCGCCGTCACGGTGGCGGCGGGCATCGCGGTGCCGACGGTGGGCGACAGGGGAGACCTGCCCTCCTCGCTGCCGGTGCCGGGCCTGCCCGATGTGCCGTTCACGATGGAGACGCTGACGACGATCGCCCCGTACGCGCTGGCGATGGCGCTGGTCGGGCTGATGGAGTCGCTGCTGACCGCCAAGCTCGTCGACGACATCACGGACACCCGTTCCGGCAAGACCCGCGAGTCGATGGGTCAGGGCGTCGCCAACATCGTGACCGGGTTCCTCGGTGGCATGGGCGGTTGCGCGGTGATCGGCCAGACGATGATCAACGTACGGGTCTCCGGCGCCCGGACCCGGCTGTCGACCTTCCTGGCGGGTGTCTTCCTGCTGGTGCTGTGCGTCGCCTTCGGCCCGGTCGTCTCCGGCATCCCCATGGCCGCCCTCGTCGCCGTCATGATCATGGTGTCGTTCGCGGCGTTCGACTGGCACTCCATCGCCCCGAGGACGCTCAAGCGCATGCCCGCCGGGGAGATCGCGGTCATGGTGATCACCGTGGCGTGTGTGGTCGCCACCCACAACCTGGCCATCGGTGTGGTCGTCGGCACGATCACCGCCGTGGTCATATTCGCCCAGCGCGTCGCCCAGCAGGCCACGGTCACCTCGGTCACCGACCCCGCCGGGGGCAGCGTCGTCCACGCCGTCACCGGCCAGCTCTTCTTCGCCTCCGCCAACGACCTCGTCGGCCGCTTCGACTACGCGGGCGACCCGGACACGGTCGTCATCGACCTCACTGGTGCCCACATATGGGACGCCTCCTCCGTCGCCGCGCTGGACGCCGTCACGGCCAAGTACGCCGGCCACGGCAAGTCCGTGGAGATCATCGGCATGAACCGGCCGAGCGCGAAGATGCACGACGCGCTGTCGGGGGAGCTGACGGGCGGCCACTGACGCCGACGCCGGTGGCGCGCGGACCGCTCATGGTCCTCGGAGTTCCCGCCCGGTGGCACGTTATCGGCCACCTCGATCACGGAACGCGCCGCGTCGGGGCCGTCCCGGGTGACCCTGGCTCGGCTTGATCGAAATGCGGCCATCGCGGCATAAGCGGACAGGATCACTGCCCTCGACGGCCGTGGATCGCCAGTGGCCACCCCTGGCACCGGGGTGGGCCGCGCGAAACCGCGTCCGTCCGATGGCGCGAATGCGCCGGTGCCATCCCAGCCGTCTCGACCAACATCATTAAGCGCTGCTTCACTTGCGCGGCGGGAGTCCCTCGTCGCCCCATCGGGCGATTCCAGGGGCTCCCTCTTGACGCATGCGCCCAGATGGAGGGACCCGGGATGTCGACCGCAGCGCACCGGCAGCAGGAGCAGCCCGAACAGCAGGCAGGCAGGGCGCAGCTCGGCCTGGGGATCGCCGCCGCGCGAAACCTGGCGACCACCACCAAGAGCGTCCCGCAGATGCAGGGCATCAGCTCGCGGTGGCTGCTGCGCATGCTGCCGTGGGTGGAAGTCAAGGGCGGCACGTACCGGGTCAACCGGCGCCTGGCGTACGAGGTCGGCGACGGCCGGGTCACCTTCGTCCAGGAAGGCTCCGCGGTCAGGGTCGTCCCCGCGGAGCTGGGGGAACTGCCGCTGCTGCGCGGATTCCACGACGACGACACCCTGCGGGCACTGGCCGAGCGGTGCCGGCAGCAGGAGTACGAACCCGGCCAGGTGATCGCCGAACGGGGCCGGGCCGTCGACCACGTCTATCTGATCGCGCGCGGCAAGGTGGAGAAGGCCGGCGTCGGACGGTACGGCGAGGAGACCCGGCGCGGCGTGCTGGCCGACGGCGGGTTCTTCGGCGCGCAGGTGGTGGCCCAGGAGCCGGGCGTGTGGGAGTTCACCGCACGCGCGATGACGGCGTGCACCGTACTCGCCCTGCCCCGGGCCGCGTACGAGGAGGTGGCGGCCCGCGACGAGCGGCTGCGGACCCACGTCCGGCACCGCGAGGCCGAGAAGGCACGGCCGCACAACAAGAAGGGCGAGGCGAACATCGCCCTCGCCTCCGGCCACACCGGCGAGCCGGTGCTGCCGGGCACCTTCGTCGACTACGAGCTCGCCCCCCGCGAGTACGAACTGAGCGTGGCCCAGACGGTGCTGCGGGTGCACAGCCGGGTCGCCGACCTCTACAACGACCCGATGGACCAGGTCGAGCAGCAGCTGCGCCTGACCATCGAGGCGCTGCGCGAGCGCCAGGAGTCCGAGCTGGTCAACAACCCCGAGTTCGGCCTCCTGCACAACGCCGACCACAGCCAGCGCGTCTCCACCCACTCAGGCCCGCCCACCCCCGACGACATGGACGAGCTGCTGAGCATGCGGCGGGGGACCAAGGCGTTCTTCGCCCACCCCCGGGCCGTCTCCGCCTTCGCCCGCGAGTGCAACAAGCGGGGCCTGTCCTTCGACAGCGCCGACGTGGGCGGACACCAGGTTCCCGCCTGGCGGGGCGTGCCGATCCTGCCCTGCGGCAAGATCCCCGTTTCGGACGAGGGCACCTCCGCCATCCTCGCCATGCGTCTGGGCGAGGACGAGCAAGGAGTGGTCGGTCTGCGGCAGACCGGGATCCCCGACGAGTACGAGCCGGGCCTGAACGTCCGGTTCATGGGCATCAACGATCAAGCCCTCATCTCCTATCTGGTGAGCACCTACTATTCGGCAGCCGTTCTCGTTCCCGACGCGCTCGGCGTCCTGGAGAACGTCGAGGTCTTCCACACCCCGTCCTGACGCGCACCACCACCGGAACGGAGAGAAGGACCTGTGTCATTGCTGTCCCGGATCACCGCGCCCACGGCCCGCCATGACGTCGCGCGGCTCGCGGCCACGCTGCTCACCCACCACCAGGGCGTGAGCCGTTCCGCGCCGCGGACGCTGCCCGGAACCGCGCCCCGCCCGGTGGGCACCACCCTGCCCACCGGACCGACGGGGCTGGGCACCTCCGCCGCCCGTATCGCGGCGCGTGCCACGGCCGGGAAGGCGACCGGGAAACCGGCCGACGGCACCCCCGGCGCCCCGGACGCGCGCGGTTCCGGCGTCCCGGAGCTGTACTGCCCGCCCCCGCTCCGGGACGACCCGGCCCTCGGCCGGGAGGTCAACGACCGGCTGGTGGAGTGGGCCGACGGGGTCGGCATCTACGCCGGACGCCTCGACCGCGTCCGCGCGGCCGACTTCGGGCGCCTGATGATGCTGGCCCACCCCGACACCGACGAACCGGACCGGCTGCTGGCGGCGGGTAAATGCGCGCTGGCCGAATGGGCCACGGACGACTACTACTGCGACGACGAGACCGTCGGCTCCAAACCCGAACTCCTCGGCTCGCACCTCGGACTCGCCTACGCGGCCCTCGACCCCGCCCACCTCCCGGCCCGTTATGTGCCCGCATGGGAAAGAGACATGGAGGGCGACCCCGTACGGGTCGCCCTGCGCTCGGCACTCGGACACCTGGCCCGATACGCCGAGCCGTCCCAGATCGCCCGGCTCCGGCACGAGGTCGCCGTCCTCTTCGTCGGCTACGGGCAGGAAGGCTCCTGGCGCTCCCGGGGCCACATGCCCAGCGTCCACGAATACCTGGCACACCGTCAGATCAACAGCTTCCTCCCCTGCATCGCGCTGACCGACGCGGTGGGCGGCTACGCCCTGCCCGCCACCGAGTACGCCGACCCCCGGGTGCGCCGCGCCGTGACAACGGCCGCCACGGCCAGCACCCTCGTCAACGACCTGTACTCCATGACGAAGGAACACGACTCCTCGGGCGTGGAGTTCAACCTGCCCACCGTGATCGCCGAGGAGGAGCGGTGCTCACCGCGCGAGGCGATCGAACGGAGCGCGGAGATCCACGACGAGCTGGTGCGCGCCTACGAGACGGAGGCCGCCGCCCTCGCCCTCACCGGCTCGCCCCAACTGCGCCGGTTCCTCGCAGGGGTATGGGCCTGGCTCGGCGGCAACCGCGAATGGCACGCCGGGAGCCCCCGCTACAACGGCGCGTGACCCCCGCCCTCTCTCCTGTCACCACACAACGTCCCCCTGCACGCATGCCGTAAGGAGCACCCCATGACGACCACGCCCGCCCCCGCCGGCGTCCTGCGCACCGCCTACCAGAAGTCCGTCGCGGAGTACTGGAACAACGAGAGGGACCCGGTCAACCTGCGCCTGGGAGACGTCGACGGCCTCTACCACCACCACTACGGGATCGGCGACTACGACCCCTCCGTCCTGGAGGGCCCCCAGGAGACCCGGGACGAGCGGATCATCGAGGAACTGCACCGGCTGGAGTCGGCCCAGGCCGACGTCCTCCTCGACCACCTGGGCCCCGTAGCCCCCGAGCAGCGCCTGCTGGACGCCGGCTGCGGCCGCGGCGGCACCAGCATCATGGCCAACGCGCGCTTCGGCTGCCAGGTCGACGGCATCTCCATCTCGCAGTCCCAGGTCGACTTCGCCAACGGCCAGGCCCGCAAGCGAGGCGTGGAGGACAAGGTCCGCTACCACTTCGCCAACATGCTGGACACGGGCCTCCCCACCGGCGCCTTCCAGGGCATCTGGAACAACGAGTCCACCATGTACGTGGACCTGTTCGAACTCTTCTCCGAGCACGCCCGCCAGCTGGCGTACGGCGGCCGCTACGTCACCATCACCGGCTGCTACAACGACGTCACGGGCGGCCGCTCCAAGGCCGTCAGCCGCATCGACGAGCACTACACCTGCAACATCCACCCGCGCAGCGCCTACTTCAAGGCCATGGCCGCCAACGGCCTCGTGCCCATCAACGTCGTCGACCTGACGGCCGCCACGATCCCGTACTGGGAGCTGCGCGCGAAGTCCTCCCTCGCCACCGGCGTCGAGGACCCGTTCCTGACCGCGTACCGCGAGGGCAGCTTCCACTACCTCCTCATCGCCGCCGACCGCATCTGACCACCGGCCCCGTTCGTACGCGCGGAGGGCTGCTCAGCGCACCGGCGGTGGCGCGGGTGAACACGGCAGCCCTCCGGTTCCCCGTCGGCGACCGGAAAAGATCCGGCGGCAGGCTGCCTCCGCCAGGGCCTCGATCAGGTGCCGACGTAGGCCGCGAGGTGTTCGCCGGTGAGGGTGGAGCGGGTGGCGACGAGGTCGGCCGGTGTGCCCTCGAAGACGATCCGGCCGCCGTCGTGGCCGGCGCCGGGGCCGAGGTCGATGATCCAGTCGGCGTGCGCCATGACCGCCTGATGGTGCTCGATGACGATGACCGACTTGCCGGAGTCGACGAGCCGGTCGAGCAGGCCGAGCAGCTGCTCGACATCGGCGAGGTGCAGGCCGGTGGTCGGCTCGTCGAGGACGTAGACGCCACCCTTGTCGGCCATGTGGGTGGCCAGCTTGAGCCGCTGCCGCTCGCCGCCGGACAGCGTGGTGAGCGGCTGGCCGATGGTGAGGTAGCCGAGTCCGACGTCGGTGAGCCGGGACAGGATCTTGTGCGCGGCCGGGATGCGCGCCTCGCCGTCGGCGAAGAACTCCTCGGCCTCGGTCACCGACATCGCGAGCACCTGGCTGATGTCGCGGCCGCCGAGGCGGTATTCCAGCACCGACGCGTCGAACCGCTTCCCCTGGCAGTCCTCGCAGACGGTTTCGGCGCCGGCCATGATCCCCAGGTCGGTGTAGATGACGCCGACGCCGTTGCAGGTGGGGCAGGCGCCCTCGGAATTGGAGCTGAACAGCGCCGGCTTCACGCCGTTGGCCTTCGCGAACGCCTTGCGGATCGGGTCGAGCAGCCCGGTGTACGTGGCCGGGTTGCTGCGCCGGGAGCCGCGGATGGGTGCCTGGTCGACCGACACGACGCCCTCGGAGGAGGGGACGGAGCCGTGGATCAGCGAGCTCTTTCCGGAGCCGGCGACGCCGGTGACGACACAGAGGACGCCGAGCGGGACGTCGACGTCGACGTCCTGGAGGTTGTGGCGAGTGGCGCCGCGGACTGGCAGCCGGCCGGTGGGCGTCCGCACCTTCTCCTTGAGGGCGGCCCGGTCGTCGAGGTGGCGGCCGGTGAGGGTGCCACCGGCCCGTAGCCCTTCGAAGGTGCCCTCGAAGCAGATGGTGCCGCCCCCCGTGCCGGCGCCGGGGCCGAGGTCGACGACGTGGTCGGCGATCGCGATCGTCTCCGGCTTGTGCTCGACGACGAGCACGGTGTTGCCCTTGTCCCGCAGCCGGAGCAGCAGCTCGTTCATCCGCTGGATGTCGTGGGGGTGCAGACCGATGGTGGGCTCGTCGAAGACGTAGGTGGTGTCGGTGAGCGGGGAGCCGAGGTGGCGGATCATCTTGACGCGCTGCGCTTCGCCGCCCGACAGCGTGCCCGCGGGCCGCTCCAGCGACAGGTAGCCGAGCCCGATCTCGACGAACGAGTCGAGGGTGTGCAGGAGCTTGCCGAGCAGCGGCGCGACCGACGGCTCGTCGAGGCCGCGGATCCATTCGGCGAGGTCCCTGATCTCCATCGCGCACGCCTCGGCGATGTTGATCCCCTCGATCTTCGACGACCGGGCTTCTTCGGCGAGCCGGGTGCCACCGCAGTCGGGGCAGGCGGTGAACGTCATCGCCCGCTCCACGAACGCGCGGATGTGCGGCTGGAGCGCGTCGATGTCCTTGGACAGCATCGACTTCTGGATCTTCGGGATCACACCCTCGTACGTCAGGTTGATTCCGTCGACCTTGATCTTGGTCGGCTCCTTGTGGAGGAGGTCGTGCAGCTCCTTCTCGGTGAACTCGCGGATCGGCTTGTCCGGGTCGAAGAAGCCGCAGCCGCTGAAGATGCGGCCGTACCAGCCGTCCATGCTGTAGCCGGGGATCGTGAGCGCACCCTCGTTGAGCGACTTGGAGTCGTCGTAGAGCTGGGTGAGGTCGATGTCGGAGACCGTGCCCCGGCCTTCGCAGCGCGCGCACATGCCGCCGTGGTAGACGGCCTTGCGCACCGTGATCCGCTCGCCCTTGCCCTTGTCGACGGTCATGGAGCCGCTCGCCGTCCGCTTCGGGACGTTGAACGCGAAGGCGGTGGGCGGGCCGATGTAGGGCTTTCCGAGCCGGCTGAAGAGGATGCGCAGCATCGCGTTGGCGTCGGTGGCGGTGCCGACCGTGGAGCGGGGGTCGGTACCCAGCCGCTGCTGGTCGACGATGATCGCGGTCGTCAGCCCTTCGAGTACGTCGACCTCGGGCCGCGCCAGTGTCGGCATGAAGCCCTGCAGGAAGGCGCTGTAGGTCTCGTTGATCAGCCGCTGCGACTCCGCGGCGATCGTGCCGAACACCAGTGAGCTCTTGCCCGAGCCGGAGACGCCGGTGAACACCGTCAGCCGACGCTTCGGGATCTCGATGCTGACGTCCTTGAGGTTGTTCACGCGCGCGCCGTGCACGCGGATCACATCGTGGCTGTCGGCAACATGCGGCGCGGGCGACTGTGTGTCCGTTCTCGTGACCCTACTCATCATGTCTCCCTCTGTGACGCGGGGCCGCCGGTCTCCGTCGGCCGGCTCGATCCAACCACCCTCGAACAGTTGTCCGCTCCCCTTTCGCTTCTCCTCGTGCTGCCTCTGAGCGCGCTCATCGATCCTGAAGCAGCCCGAGGACGTTGCCGTCGGGATCGGTGACCGTGGCCACCAGGCGTCCGCCACCGACATCGTGCGCGGGCTCCTTCACGGTGGCACCCGCGGCCGTCACCTCGGCCAGCTTCGCCTCGAGGTCCGGCACATGCCAGTAGGCCACCGGTGAGGTCATGCCCGGCGATCCACCGCCCGGCACCAGCCCGATGTGCTGACCCCCGGCCTCGAAGCCGACGTAGTAGGACTCGTCGGTCTGCGGCGGTACGCCGAGCAGGGCGGCGTACACCTCCTTGGCCGTCGCCAGGTCGGAAACGGGGTGCAGCACGGTCTTGATTCCCTGGGTGGAAGAGCCGGTCATGGTGACTCCTGAGGTCGTGGGTCCGGTCGGGACAGTCTGGCTCAATGACGAACGGGAGGCCCGGAAATCGACAGCCCCACCTTGGTCGAGCTCCACTAAGGTCTGTGTCATGAAGTGATGACACGCCCCGGCGCATCCCCCTGAGACCGTCCGAGCCTCTGCTCCGGCGTTCCTCCGGTGTGCCCGCATCGCCCGTCATCCACTTCGCACGATCGGACCTCTTATGACCGACGACACCTTCCTCGACCATGTCGCCGACCGGCTCGCATCCCTGCCCGCCGTCCATGCGGTCGCCCTCGGCGGCTCGCGTACCCAGGGCACCCACACTCCCGACAGCGACTGGGACTTGGCCGTGTACTACCGGGGTGGATTCGACCCCGCCGACCTGCGCGCCGTCGGCTGGGACGGCGAGGTATCCGAAATCGGCGGCTGGGGCGGCGGCGTCTTCAACGGCGGAGCCTGGTTCACGATCGAAGGCCGGCACGTCGATGTCCACTACCGCGACCTCGACATCGTGGAACACGAACTCGCCGAGGCCCGGCGGGGCCGCTTCCACTGGGAGCCGCTGATGTTCCACCTCGCGGGCATCCCCAGCTCTCTGGTGGTCGCCGAACTCGCCGTCAATCGGGTGCTGCGCGGCACCCTGCCGCGCCCCGAGTACCCACAGGCACTGCGCGAGGCGGCCCCGAAGATGTGGCGTGACCGGGCGGCCATGACCCTCCAGTACGCCAAGGGGTCGTACGTCCGGCGTGGCCAGGTCACCGAGTTCGCGGGTGCGGTGGCCACCGCCGCCATGCAGACGGCGCATGCGGTGTTGGCGGCGCGCGGTGAATGGGTCACCAACGAGAAGCGGCTCCTGCGGCGGGCCGGCCTGCGAGGCGTCGACGCGGTCGTGGCCGGGCTGCGGCCGGAGCCCGAGGCCCTGACCCGGGCGATCGCCGAGGTCGAGAGGCTATTCGAGGTCGCTGTTTGAGAGGTGGGCCGCGGGGTGGTGCGGAGGGGAACGCCCTCGCCCCCACCCCGCGGCCTTCGAGTCACGGAACGTTGGTCTCCGACATGCGAGCCCCGCATCGGCGACAGTAGCCACAGCGAGGGGCGGAGCCCAGGCGCGGGAGACCCATCGTCACAGAGCCGGGCAACGCGCTGGACAGTACGTTAGGGTGGTGCGCCGTCGGGGTAGCCGACCTCGGTGGAGGGGAGACCCGCCGCCGAGTCCGGGGCGGACGTGTTTGCTCTGGATATGGAGAGCCCGCCGCGGGGATCCGGACCCCGCGACGGGCGAGCCGAGGTGTTGGCCGCACGGGGCGTATTGGCAGTACGCCCCGCCGGTCAGCCTCTACCGATCATCGCCAGGGACAGAGCGGTCATGGCCGCCAGCAATTCCACCCACGGTGTCACCGCACTGGCCACACTCCGTACCCGGTCCCAGTCGACCGGCGTTCTCGGCTTCCTGTGCTGCACCATTTTGTGCGCCTTTCCTCGGGCCGGAGACTCGCCGAACGGTGAGGCCCCAGAAGGGCCCTCGGACACGGCAGCGCTACCGGCCCCGCCCGAGACCCCTGGCTGAGGCCCCGATCGTGACGAGCTGACCCAAGGTCAGTGCTGATGCGGCACGAAGGGAATGTATCCGTCGAAGCACCCGAATGCGTCGCATTTGGAGGATGAACGTCGGCGAGCCCCCTCATCTGTATGAGTGGTGACCGGTCGGAGGGACCCGAGAACGCCGGATTCGCCGGTCGCTTCCTGAACCACCCGAGGGTCAACACGGCGAAGTCTCCAACCCCCACCAGGGCGTACACCGCGAAACGTGTGGCCCCCCACGAATGCCCTCCGCACCGCCGCCGGAATGCGCGCCATGTGATCGCGGTTGTATCCGATCATGAACTACACGGCCGGCCGCGAACACGACGACAGACACGTAGGCGACCACGAAGTGCCCACCATCCAGCGGAAGTTCCTCTTCCTGCTCGGCAGCGCCCGCATCGGCGGCAACACCGAGACGCTCGCCCGCGAGGCCGCCGCCCAGCTCCCCTCCACCGTGGAGCAGCGGTGGCTGCGGCTGCGTGACCTCCCGCTGCCCGCCTTCGACGACCTGCGACACGCCACGGACCCTCACACGGGCAACCCCACTCGCCCTCTCCCCACCGGCAACGAGCGGATCCTGCTGGAGGCCACGCTCGAGGCCACCGACCTCGTGATCGCCTCGCCGCTCTACTGGTACAGCGTGTCGGCCGACACCAAGCTCTACCTCGACTACTGGGGAGGGTGGCTGCAGCTGCGCGAAGAGCTGCGGTTCAGGGCCCGGATGCGCGGCAAGACCATGTGGGCGGTCACCACGACCAGCCACCAGGACTCCGCGAAGGCCGACCCGCTGCTCGGTACGCTCCGCCTCTCCGCGGAGTACATGGGTATGGAATGGGGCGGCGACCTGGTCGGGTACGGCAACCGCCCGGGCGACATGCACGCGGACACGGCCTCCCTCGTCGCCGCGAAGAGCCTTTTCGACGTCGGCCTGTGACGTCCCGCGAAACGCCTCCGGCGTCCGCCCGGTCCCGCGCGTGACCTCGGTCGGCCGGGCCGTTATCCGCGCTCGGCCGCGACGGTGCCGGCGGTGCCGGCGTGAAGGACGGCGGGGGTGTCCATGTCGATCGAGGCCGTGGTGATGGCTTCGTCCAGGACGTCGCGGGAGCGGATCAGGTCGGTGATCATTCGATCGATGCGGTCCCGTTCCGTGGTCAGCTCGGTGACCAGCCGCGCGGTGGCGATCTCGGAGGGGCCGCCATCCGCATCCCGCATACAGGGAAGCAGCTGCGCGATCTTCTTGCTGTTGAGCCCCGCGGCGTAGAGCGCCTGGACGCGGATGACCCGGTCGACCGCCCACTCGCCGTAATGCCGTTGACCACCCGGGGTGGGCTCGGCCCGCAGCAGCCCCTGAGTGGGAGATGACCGTCGAGGACATCCGTTCCACCGTGGCCGATTTCGCCGCCGCCGCCCGCAACGCCATTGACGCCGGCTTCTCCGGGGTGGAGGTGCATGCCGCCAACGGCCACCTCCTGCACCAGTTCATGGCAGCGAACACCAACCACCGCACCGACGCCTACGGCGGCTCGGTCGCCGGCCGCATCCGGTTCGCCGTCGAGGTGGTACGGGCGGTCGCCGAGGCCATCGGCTCCGAGCGGGTGGGCCTGCGCATCTCCCCGGGAGTCACCGTCAACGGCATCGACGAGGGCGACACCGAGAGCATCTACCCGGCGCTCATCGAGGCACTGGCGGACGCCGGCCTGGCCTACCTGCACCTCGTGTTCGCCGACCCGGACCAGCCCCTCTTCCAGGACATCCGGAAGTCCTGGCCGGGCACGCTGATCGCCAACCCGGTGCTGGGCTGGGGAGAGCCCCTGCCCGCCGACGGCGGCAAGCGGGCGGGCGAGCGGCTGCTGGACGCGGGAGCCGACCTGATCTCCTTGGGCCGCGCGTTCCTGGCCAACCCTGACCTGGTCGAACGGCTGCGCATCGGCGCACCGCTCAACCAGGTACGCGACCAGCACATGATGTACGTGGGAGGGGAGACCGGCTACACCGACTATCCCGTGCTGGCCGCCGCCCAGCACCGGGCGGAGACGCTCGAGCTCGTCGGATCATGACCACCTCAAGCCTCGGGCCGCCCGGTCGATACGTAAGTTCGGCTTCGGCGGACCGTTGGCGTCATGGGTGCCGGTGCGTGCCGTGCGGGGGCGAAGCGTCGTTGAGCGTAAGAAGGCATTTTGGGCCAATCGCGCGCTGTTCAAAGAAAGGGACGCACGATGCGTCTTATCCGCCGGGTCGTCGTTGTTCTCCTCGGCCTCACCCTGACCCTGACCGCCCACGCGGGCGCGGCATACGCCGCGAAAGGCCCGTTCAGCTGGCTGGGCCCCAAGGGCAGGCCGTTCTTTGTCGAGAACCTGCCCGACGGCCGATGCTTCACGATGAGCCAGGAAGCACACGGCGCCCGCAACGGAACCGGCACCCCGGCCACGATCTTCGCCGACAAACAGTGCAAGAAAAAGGCACTCCGCCTCGCCCCCGGACAACAGGCACCCCGCAGCACGCCTTTCTCCAGCGTCCGCTTCGGCGCGCACTGAGTCGCCGGCGTCGGTGAGCCGGCCGCCGAAGCCGCCGTTCAGCCCTTCCGCTTCGTGACCGCGTCCGCGATCCGCAGCGTCATCCTCAACTGGCTGCCGTCCCGGTGGGTCGGATTGAACGAGTACACGACGCGCCGCTGCTGGTCGCGCGTGGCGACCATCGCGGAGTTGTAGCCGTACCGCTCACCGGTCTTGCCCCACAGCGTCACGCCGTTCACGGTGACCGTCTGCAGGCCCACGCCATAGCGGGCCGGGCCGCCGTCGACCATCCGCACATCCGCCGAGGGCAGCGTGAACATCTTCTCCAGCTGAGCCTTGGGCAGCAGCTTGCCGGAGAAGAGCGCGGACATGAAGCGGTCCAGGTCCCCGGTCGTGGAGATCATCTCTCCCTCGCCCCAGGCCTCGGACTGCCCGTACTCCGTGACATCCCTCAAAGCGCCGTCCGACATGGCGAGATAGCCGTGCACGTGCGGGCCGTGGAGCTTCGGGTCGTTGCCGGGGACGGACGTGCGGTCGAGGCGCAGGGGGCGCAGGACGCGCTTGCCGATCTCCTCGCCATACGGGCGTCCGGTCACCTTCTCGATGAGCATCGCGGCCAGCACATAGTTGATGCCCCGGTACTCCTGCTTGGTGCCCGGCTGGAACTTCATCGGACCGTGGCTCACCGTGGCCACCAACTGCTCCGGCGTCCAGCGATCGTAGCGGTGCCGCAGGATGTCCTCCGGCGTCTTGATGTCCGGAACGTCCGGGCCGCTCTCGGCGGGCAGGCCGCTGGTGTGGTTGAGCAGCTGGGTGGCCGTGATCGGCGGGAACTCGGCCGGCAGCACACCGGGCAGGGAGCGCTGGATCGGCGCGTCCATGTCCAGCTTGTGCTCCGCGGCCAGCTGGAGCACCACGGTGGCGACGAAGACCTTGGTGATGCTGCCGATCCGGAACTTGTCGTCCGCCCGTACGGGCCGCCCGGTCCGGATGTCCGCGACGCCCGAGGTGCCGTACCACTGGCCGGCCGAGCCGCTGACCCGTACCTGTGCCGCCGTCAGCTGCGGATCGTGGAGGTTGGAGATGGCCGCCCGCAAAGCCTGGGGGTCGAGCGGCGGAACCGCCGGGGCGGAGGGGGTGCTGCCCGCGCTCGTGGCGGCCATGGCGCCGCTCGCCGGCAGCCCCACGGTCATGAGCAGCGAGCCGGCCAGGGCGGTTCCGAGGAGAGCCCGGCGGGAGAGGAACGAGGATGAGGAAGTCATGTCGACCATGCTTTCCCGCCGCCCCCGCACCGCCATCCGGGTCGCACCCCCACCTGCCCCTGAGCCGCCCCCGAGACGCGTTGGGGGGTGACCCTTACTCCCTGGGTCGACCGACCAGCGAGCGTCCTGCCGGTCGCACCGGCCAAACCGGTCACACCGATCACACCGGCAAGGGATGGCCTGGAATGGGCCGGGCCTAGAGTGGTGGAATGCTCCTGCCTGCCGACCGGTCCGCCCTCGACCTGCTCGACGCCCACCTGGAAGCCCTCTGGTACGGAACGAGGCCCCCGCTCCCCGAGGGTCCCGCGGGCCTCGTCACGGACGGGGCGGGCGAGCTCGTCCACTGGGCCCTCGACCGGCTCCGGAGCATCCCCCTCGAACCGAAGGACGACTTCCTCCGCCGAGTCGGCAGCCTCCTGGAGGAGTTCCGCAGCCGCCGCTGCGCCTGGAACGCGGCGGCACTGCGGCTGCTCGGCGACCCCTACACCTTCGCGGCCACCGGCCCCCGCCGGCACCAGGACTGGGCGTACGACGTCCTCGCCGTGCTGCACCGTTCCGTCGACGATCCCCGCGGCTGGGTCCGGCTGGACGGCGACCACACCAAAACCACCCGCTACGGGTTGTCCGCGTACCCCTTCGACCCGCCGGCCGCGTCGCGGTTCCCCGACCACCTCTACCCCCTGGAAGCACAAGCGGCCCTCGCCGCGCTCGCCATCATGGCCGAGGAGTGGCAGGCGGAACCCGCCCCCGTACGCTCCCGCCCGGACCGCGACGCCGTCCTGGCGGACGCCCGAACCCTCCTCGACCGGTACGGCCCCACCGCGCGCTACTGGACCAACGCGACGGCCGCCGCCGGCGACCCGGCCCCGGACTTCCTCACGGCGGGCCTGCAGGGCACCCGCTCCCATTCCTTCCTCACCTCCGCCTACCTCGGCGGCCTCGACCTCTTCGAGGACCTGGGCCTGATCGTGGTGAGCGACGACGAGGTGGGCGTCTTCTGGTCCATCGGCGCGTACTGACATACGGCTGACGTACAGTTCGGCCATGACACCCACGACGCCCGCCAAGGCCCCCCACCCGGCGGCCCGGTGAGCCGCTTGTGGGCCTACCTGGAGGAGCGGACCCGCCAGGAGGTCGACGCGAACGTGCTGCGCGACCGCCGGATGATGGCGACCAAGGTGGTGTGGGAGGCCCTGCGCCCGCTGGAGTTGGGCCTGTACGAGGCGGAGCAGGTGGTCCACGCGCGCTACGAGGCCCTCGCGGACCGCGTGCGGCACACTCCGCCCGATCCGCTCGACCTCCCCTCGCTCTCCTCCCGCGCCGCGGCTCTCCCGGGCCGGGTGGTCGCGGTCGAGGCTCTCTGGGACGGCGACACCGTCCACGACTGGTTCGTGCAGGTGGTCGCCGTCCTGGACGGCCCGGCCGGGGAAGGCCACCTGGCGTTCGTCTACCACCGCCCGGGCGGCCCCCCACCGGCCGCCGTCGCCGCCGAGGCGGGCCGGGCCCTGGCCGACCACCTCGCGGTGCCCTTCCACTTCGCCTCCCCGGACGTCCCCGACGACGAGGCGCCGCGCTGGCGGACAGCGTAGGAAGCAGAGTGTCGGTCACTCGCCGAGCCGACCGACCGCTTCGGGGACCGTGCAATCCCTCCTATGTCGGCCGTGGACAGGAGGACAGGACAGCTAGCGCGGAGTGCTGTCGTCGGCCTTGAACGGGCCGCCGTGGCCGGGCACGATCAGGTCGGCGGCGGCCAGCACGCGAAGCCGGGAGGCGCGCAGTACCTCGCGGTCCGGGGCCACGGGGTCGTCCGCCGGTCCGTCCGAGTGCCACCACAGGTCGCCGGCGAACGCCACCACGCCCGAGTCCGTGCCGGCCAGCAGGGTGATGTCCTCGGGGCTGTGTCCCGGGGTGCGGATCAGCCGTAGTGACGGGGTGAGTTCGTAGCCCTCCGCGTCCCGGTTCGTCCACTGGTCGCCCACGTACTCCACCTTGTGGTCGTGGACCCGAGCCCGGCCGAACAGGCCCACGTTCATGGTGTTGTCCGGGTGGTGGTGGCTGAGGACCACGTCGGTGATGTCGTCGGGCCCGAGACCCAACTCCGCGAGCGGGCCGAGGATGTCGTCGCGGCTCGCCACCATGCCCGGGTCGAAGATCACATGCCGGCCGGCGTCGGAGACGTACGAGACGGTGGCGGCGACGCCGGGACCGGTGGAGCCGACGTAACCGGTGGTCAGGATCGTGTACACGGCGCTGCGGCCGAGCGGTGCGTCTGTCATGACCCCCATCCTTCAGGGCCGGCCAGCCGCTCACGAGTGGCACGACTGCCACTGATCGCAGGATACGTGCCACACTGCGCCCATGCCTTCTTTCGCGACCGTCGCCGCCTATGCCCCGCCCGGAGTCGGCATGCTCGCCGTCGGCATCGTCACCGAGGTGTTCGGTCCGCACGGGGAGGGGCTGCCCGGCTTCGACTTCACCCTGTGCACCGACCGGCCCGGGCCGGTAGCCACCGACCTCGGCGTGCCGCTCACCATCACGCACGGCCTGGACCGGCTGGCCGCCGCGGATCTGGTGATCGCCCTGCCATGGGCCGGTTTCCGCACCCCGCCCGGTCCCTCCGTGCTCGACGCGCTGTCGGCCGCACACGAACGAGGTTCGCTGGTCGCCGCCCACTGCGTGGGCACGTTCGCGCTCGCCGCCGCCGGGCTGCTCGACGGCCGACGCGCCACCACTCACTGGCGGTTCGCCGAACTGCTGGCCCGCCGCCACCCGGCCGTCACCGTCGAACCCGACGCCCTCTACATCGACGAAGGACGGATCATCACGGGCGCGGGGGCCGCCGCGGGCTCCGATCTGTGCCTGCACCTGCTGAGGCGGGAGTACGGAGCCGCGATGGCCAACGCCGTCGCCCGGGACATGGTGCTGCCCGCCCACCGCGACGGCGGGCAGGCGCAATACCTGGCAGCCCCCGTCCCCGAGGACTGTCAGGACGAGCGTCTCGCCGAGGTGCTCGGCTGGGCCCGAGAGCACCTCCACGAACCGCTTCCCGTCGCGGAGCTGGCCCGGCGCGCCGTGATGAGCAAACGCTCCTTCGCCCGCCGCTTCGCCGCCGCCACCGGCACCACCCCGCACGCCTGGCTCCGCGGCCTTCGACTGAGCAGCGCCGAGGAACTCCTGGAGACCACGGACCTGCCGGTCGAGGAGATCGCCCGCCGCGTCGGATACGGAAGCGCGGCCGTCCTGCGCGAACAGTTCGTGCGCCGCCGGGGAGTGCCACCCCGCTCGTACCGCCGCTCCTTCACCAACACTCCGTAACGGACAGGGCGGACCGGGTGAGTCGACACGTTCGACGACCACGGGTTCCTGGCGGCGGTGCAGCAGCACAAGCACGTCGCCCCGGCCTGACTGCCGGGCCCATGCGCGGTGGCGTCAATGGGCCTTGAACGCGGTGGGCCCAAGACGCGATAGCAACGGCGATTCACGCGTCGGCCTGCGCCAGGGCCGGGCGTGCGGCAGCGAGTCCCGGGGCGGTGCCCCGGGGCTCGCTTTTTGTTCTGCCGCAGGCATATTCCTGCGCTGCCGACGTGAAAATCCCCTGCCCGGACGGGAAGACCGTGGCGGCCCCGCCCAACGACTGGCCTATCCGGTAATCGTCTTTTACCCCTGAACGGGTGGGGGTTGGGGTACGGCGTGGACCACCGCCCCCTGAAGCGCCGGGATCGCCGCCGGACAGTGGCCTCTACCACCCCCGTAGTCCGCGCCGCACGGCACATCTGAAGTGATATGTGCTGGTCACGGGCGTCCAATGCGAGGCGCCGAGGGGTACGAGGACCTCACGGGGGCGCCTGGGTCAGTCAGTCGACCAGGCAGGCTATCGCCCATACGGGGTGGCTGCCGGGGGTTTCAAATGGAAAATTCCTGGTGCCTGGGTAGGTGCGAAAGTACACACGTTCCCCGGCCGGGCCGATATTCGCCACCATGTTCGCAGTGTTTTGGTCAGACGATTTGACCGGCTGTTGGAAACAGGAGTAGCAATCGCTCTGCGCCGGAGACCTTCCTGGTGTTTCCTCCGCCCAGCCGCGTCATTTCGGTACGACCCATTTCCCTTCCGTGCGGCCTCAGCGCCGCGCCTCCCCCCTTTCGGTGAAGGAGCGTTTATGTCTTCTGCACGCACTCGCGTGGCCGCAGCCCTGGTGGCCGCCGCCGCATCCGCAGTGGTCTTCGGTCAGGCGTCGGTCGCCCTGGCCGACGACCACCACGGCCACGGTGGCCCGGTCCTGATCATGTCCCCGGCCCCGGGCAAGATCACCAAGGAGCGCAAGGTCACGGACACCTACCAGTACGACCCGAAGGCGTCCGGATCCGCTTCGGAGGAGCAGCCCCCGCCGCCCGGCGGCTCCACCCCGCAGCCGGAGCCGGGTCCGCTCACCAGCGCCAAGGACGCCGTCAACTCCACCGCGCAGTCAGCCATTTCCGGAGCCTCCAGCACCGTGGACTCCGCGCTGAAGTAGTCCGGACATCCGCTGACGGCATGCGATGCCGCTCCCGGCCGGCCAACAGGCCGGCCGGGAGCGGCGCTTTGAAGGAGATGGACACATGAAGGACCCGACGAATCCCTTGAGTGGTCACAAGGGCGGTCGAAGCCGTATGGGCACGGCCGCCGCCGTACTGGCCTTTACGGCACCGGTGCTCGGGCTGCCGGGCACGCCGTCGGCCGAGGCGGCACCGGCCCACGGGCAGGCCGTCTTCGACGAGCCCGGCGCACAGACGTGGAAGCCGCCGGCCGGGGTCACCAAGGTGACGGTCCACCTGTGGGGCCCCGGTGGCGGCGGGGGCGGCGGTGCGGCCGGCGGCGGCGGAGGCGGCGGCGAGGCGTTCACCGCGCCGGCTCCGGGCGGCGGCGTGGGGGGTGCGGGCGAAACCGGCGGCGGGGGCGCCGGCGGCTCCAGTGGCGGTGGGGGAGGCGGCGGCTCGTACATCACCTGCACACTGACCGTGGACGACCCCGCCGACACCTACCGAGTGCTCATCGGCCGTGGTGGCCGGGCAGGTGACGGCGCCGCGGGCGGCAAGGGCGGCGCGGGCGGCACGGGCCACTTCGGCCGTGACGGAAAGAACGGCTCCACCGGGCGCAACGGCAGTAACGGCGGCCGGGGAACGCTGACGCGGTTCGGCGAGGCGGAGGGCGGCGACCTCAGCGAGCTCACATGGGTGGCCACAGCGGCCGGAGGCGGCGCCGGACAGCGGGCCCAGGGCGGACACGGCGGAGCCGGAGGCGGAAGCTCCGAGAACCCGGGAGGCAGGCCCCGCCCCGGCGCGAACCGCTCCTTGAGCACCCTCGCGAGCGCTTGCGACGGGAAGCAGAAGCAGACACTCGACGGTCAGGGCGGCCGACGAGGCGAGGCAGGCACCAAGGGCGGCGGAGACGGACGCGGCGGCCGCGGGGGCAACAACAAGCTCCGCTGCGAAGACGACGGTTCCGGACTCTACTGCAGCCGCAAAACCGGGCACGGCGCGGGCGGCACCCCGGGGAAGGCCACCGACCCGGCCGGACAGAAGCTGCCCGGCGGCGCGGCGACCGGCGGCACGGGCGGCAACGGCGGCCGCGGCGGAATCGGCGGCCATGGAGGCCAGGGCGGCCTCCCCAACGGCAAGTCCGGCGACACGGGCCAGGACGGCGGCCGAGGCCGTACCGGAGGCAACGGCTACGCCGTCATCACCTGGTAGACGCCGGATCCGGACCGCACGCACCACCGGCGTTCCCTGGATGCGCGGGTTCCGGTGGCCAGGGATCCAGCGGCCGGGCCGAAGCCGACCAGAGCGCCAGGGACGGCCGGCCGGGGCGCAAGGGCCACCAGGGTGGCCAGGGGGAGAACGTGCCGCTCTGGTGCCGTCGAGATCCAGTGGTGAAACATGGACGGTAATCGCACCCAGCGGCACGAAGACCTCTGCCCCTGCCGCCCGGGCGGCAGGGCCGGTCACGACACCGGCCCGACCACCACCACCGCCGGGCCGGTGCGTGGGAGGCCACGCGATCCGGCCGGGCGGTGGGAAGGCCGGTCAGGCGAGGGAGACGAGGTCGCGGTAGTCCTCGCTCCACAGGTCCTCGTCCGAGTCCGGCAGCAGCAGGACACGGTCTGGGCGCAGGGCGTCGATGGCACCCTCGTCGTGGGTGACCATCACGATGGCGCCGGGGTAGGAGCCGACCGCGGCCAGGACCTCGCCGCGGGAGGCAGGGTCGAGGTTGTTGGTCGGCTCGTCCAGCAGCAGCACGTTCGCGCCGGAGTGGACCAGCCCGGCCAGGGCCAGGCGCGTCTTCTCCCCTCCGGAGAGAACCCCGGCCGGCTTGTCGGCGTCGTCGCCGGAGAACAGGAACGCACCCAGCACACGCCGAACCTCACCACCGGTCAGATGCGGCGCCGCGGCGGCCAGGTTCTGCCGGACCGTGCGATCCCGGTCCAGGGTGTCGTGCTCCTGGGCGAAGTACCCCAGGCGCAGCCCGTGCCCGCGCACCACACGGCCGGAGTCCGGCTGTTCCGCGCCGGCGAGGATACGCAGCAACGTGGTCTTGCCCGCGCCGTTGAGGCCGAGGACGACCAGACGGCTGCCCCGATCCACAGCCAGGTCTACGCCGGAGAGCACCCGGTGGTCACCGTAGGACTTGGTCACGCCGACCGCGCCCAGCGGCATCCGCCCGCACGGTTCCGGCTCGGGCAGCCGGATCTTCGCGACCTTCTCCGACCGCCGGACCGGTTCCAGCTCCGCCAGCATCCGATCGGCGCGCCGCGCCATGCTCTTGGCCATGACGGCGGTCGCCGACCGGGCCTTCATCTTGTCCGCCTGCGCGTTCAGCGCCGCCGCCTTCCGCTCGGCGTTCGTACGCTCCCTGGCGCGGCGCCGCTCATCGGCCTCCCGCTGGGCGAGGTAGGCGCTCCAGCCGGTGTTGTAGAAGTCGATGGTCGCGCGGGTGGCGTCCAGGTGGAACACGCGGTTGACGACGTCGGCCAGCAGCGACGTGGCATGGCTGATCACGACGAGGCCGCCGGTGTGACCTTGGAGGAAGGTGCGCAGCCAGGCGACGGAGTCGGCGTCGAGGTGGTTGGTCGGCTCGTCCAGCAGCAGCGTGCCCTTGTGTCCGGCGAACAGGATGCGCGCCAGTTCGACGCGGCGGCGCTGGCCGCCGGAGAGCGCGCCGACCGGCTCGGCCAACACCCGGTCGGGCAGCCCGAGGCCCGCGGCCACACGGGCGGCCTCGGCCTCCGCGGCGTACCCGCCGCCGGCCTGGAAGGCCGCCTCGGCACGGGCGTAGGCGTTCATCGCCCGCTCCAGTACGGCGGGGCCCGCCGCGTCGGCCATCGCGGCCTCGGCCGCACGCAGTTCGCGCCGAGCCCGGTCGAGGCCGCGGGCGGACAGGATGCGGTCGGTGACCGTGACGGCGGGGTCGGCGGTGCGGGAGTCCTGCGCCAGGAACCCGACCTGGCCGGTGTGCGTGATGGTTCCGGCCGCCGGTTTCGCCCGCCCGGCCAGGGCGGTCATCAGGGTGGTCTTGCCCGCGCCGTTGCGGCCGACCAGGCCGATACGGTCGCCAGGGGAGACGGTGAAAGAGATGTCGGACAGCAGCAGGCGCGCGCCCGCGCGCAGTTCAGCACCGCGAATAGTGATCATGTGGTGACGCTCCGAGATAGCAAAGGGACACACTTCTGGCGTGGAAGCGGGTCCTGAGCTAGGAAACTCGGGGCGTAGACATGCAGCCACCGTAACCGACACCCGGAAAGCGGCGCATCCCCCGCCGCCCCGGGCGCGGGCCGCCAGTACTGCGGTGGCACCGGCCCCCGCCGCGCCGACGCCTAACCGTCGCTGCCCGCCAAGGCGCGTGTGCCAGGAGCGCAACACTCCCGCAGCACGGCGAGCTCAGCCGCCGGCAGCCGCCGGGAGGCGCCCCGGCGGCTGCCGTCGAGGCGGGCACTCCCGGCGTCGAGCCATTGCGGGAGCGGTTCGACGCCGATGAAGTCCGCCAGTCGCGTCAGCTCCTTGCGGGGCTCGTCGATCAGGTCCTCGTAGGCGAGCGTGGCCCGCATCGATGCGGGCACCCCGCTGAGATGGTCCACGCCCCGGACGACGAGCTCCGACCACAGCGCCCCGAATCCGCTCAGCGGCAGGTCACGGTGGAGCACGAGCGCGGGGTCGAAACGCTCCGCCAGCAACTGCGACAGCTCCGGCGGCAGGGAGAGGACCTGCTCCTCGGTCAGTTCCGCCAAGCGCTCGGCGCCGGTCCGCGCGAGGATGTCCCGCTGCAGGAGGATCAGCCGGTAGCCCGTATGCCGGCTCATGGACAGGGCGCAGTCGGGCCCGTCTCTGAACAGGTGTACGAAGCGCGCCTGTGGGAAGACCCTGCGCAGAAGCGGCACCCGCTCCGTGGAATAGCCGGATCGCTCGACGACCGCCGTGCGCCCGAAGCGCCCGCACAGCAGGCCGAACAGGGCCTCGTAGTGTCCGGCGGCGGTACGGTCCGGCCAGCGGCACACCTGCTTCTCCAGCTCGTCGAACAGCCCGTCCGGATCGTCGGTGAGATGTGGAAGCACCATCAGGGACAGGGCGGGGAGACCGGTGGTCTCCGTCGCGAACCGCCCTGGGCGACGGGTGTAGAGGAACTCCGGCATCGGCACCCCGCTGCGGATCATGCGCTCGAACAGCGGATTGGGGTCGGCGAGCAGCCGCCAGAACTCCCCACCGCCGAGAAGGCCCTCGGGAAAGCCCCGGCTCTGCACCGACGACAGCAACTCGTTGAGACTGAGCACGTCCGGATGCGCGTTGACGATGCCGGACAGCGCGGTCGACCCGCTGCGGCCTGTACCGACGATGAACGTCAGGGTGCGCATGCGGCCATTCTCCTTCGACGACGGACCCTCGTACCGATTGCGAACAGGCTTCCCCGCCATCCCCGCACGACTCCTCCCCGTAAGGCGGGAAGCGTCTTGGCGACCCGCCCGCTCCGGCCGCGCCGGACACCACAGCGCCTTGAAGAGCCCAACGCCTCGCTAAGAGCATGCGGCTTGTTGACCCTCACACCGTGTCAGGCGTTGAACTCGGAGACATCATGTTCACCATCGGAGACTTCGCCCGGCACGGCCGCGTCTCGGTCCGGATGCTGCGTCACTACGACGCGACCGGACTGCTGCGCCCGGCCCATGTCGACCCGGCCACCGGCTACCGCTACTACACGGCCGCCCAGCTGGCCCGCCTCAACCGCGTCATCGCGCTCAAGGACCTCGGTTTCACTCTCCAGCAGGTGCGGGACATCGTGGACGAGAAGATCGGCACCGAGGAACTACGCGGCATGCTCCGGCTGCGGCGCGCCGAGCTGGAGGCCGCGGTCACCGTCGCGGCAGCGCGGCTGGTCCAGGTCGAGGCGAGGCTCCGGTCCATCGAGAACGAGGGACACATGCCAACGAACGACGTCGTCATCAAGAGCGTCCCGGCGATCCGGGTGGCGCAGCTGACCGCGACCGCCGCGAGCTTCGATCCACAGGACATCGGCCCCGTGGTCGGGCCGCTCTACGACGAGCTGTTCCGACGCCTGGACGCGGCGGGCGTCACGCCCGCGGGACCCGGTATCGCCTACTACGAGGACGCCCCGGAGGGCGACGGCAGGATCAGCGTCCACGCCGCCGTCCAGGTCGCGGCCCCCCTCCAGGACGGCGCCTTCCAAGTGCTCGACCTGCCGCCCATCGACCAGGCGGCGACCATCGTGCACCGCGGCTCGATGGACACCGTGCTGCCCACGGCCCAGGCGCTGGCCCACTGGATCGACGGCAACGGGTACCGGTCGGCCGGATACCCCCGGGAGATCAGCCTGGAGTGCCCGGAAAACCGTGACGACTGGGTGACCGAACTCCAGGCACCGGTCACCAAACCCTGACACCTCATCACCTCGGCCCCGGAGAAGACCCTCGCGCGCCGGTCGGCGATCCTTCTCCGGTGGCTGGAGAGGGGATGGGGAGAGTGCGGTGGGCGCGCGCCGAGCGCGGCGGCTCGGCTCCCGCTACCCGCAGTCGCCCAGGACGACCCTCGCCCCAGCGGACTCGTACGCGGCGTACAGCTCGATCAGCTCGACCGGGATGGTCAGCACCGTGAGCCACATGCACAGCTGCACACCGATGTAGGTCACCAGCCCCGGCCACGTCTCCCCGAGACGGGCGCCGTACCGCCGGCGGATCCGCTTGGTGAGCAGCACGCAGACAACCAGTGCCGTTATGCCGAGGGCCAGCCCGATCGACGCGGCGGCGTATTCCGCCTTCGGGAAAGGCATGTGCCGACATGCCTCCTGCTGCCGCTCCGCCCAGTCGTTCTCGATGTCATCCCTGTGCAGGGAAGCGGCCGCCCCGGCAACGCTCATGAGCGGCACCAACAGTGCCGCGATCACCACTTTGGGCGTGAGGGGGCGCGTCCGCGCGGTGACGTCGAGCTCATCGGGTGCGGGGGGAGTAACCATCAGTACCAATTCGGTTCGGGTCGGACGATGCGGTGCGGTGTTCGCCCCCCATTCTCGCTGGGATGTACTGCCTCGCCGTCAGGCGCCCACCAGACGCTTTCCGCGGCTGGCTACGGTGATGCGATGGACTACTGGAATCACAACGTGCACTACCACCCGCTCGTCCTTGGGGCGGTGCCGGACGCGTGCGGCACGGCCTTGGACATCGGATGCGGTGAGGGACTGCTGGCGCGCAAACTGGCTCGGCGCGTCCGGACGGTGATCGGCGTGGACAGCTCCAGCGAGATGATCCGCCTTGCTCGCGAACGCAGCCCGCATTTACACAATGTGTCCTTCGCGGAGGCGGACTTCCTCGACGACTCACCCGGCCTGCTCAAGGAAGGCCAATACGACTTCGCCAGTGCGGTAGCGGTAGTCCATCACGTCGAGTTCTCAAAGGCGATCGAGGCCATGGTCCGCCTGCTCGCGCCGGGCGGGCGCCTGGTGATCATCGGCCTTGCCCGCAACAGGACTCCGCTGGACTGGATCACCAGCGGAGCCGGCGTCCCGGCAGCCCGACTGAACGCCCTTAGCCATGGAGGCAAGACCGACCCGGCCGGTATGCCCCTCCAGTGGCCCACCATGGACTGGGGCGAGGTTCGCCAGGAGGCGGCGCGCCTTCTGCCCGGGTGCCGCTTCCGCCGCCACCTGCTGTGGCGCTACTCGCTCGTTTGGGACAAACCCGCCGAAGGTGCGAGGTGAGTCGAACCCGGACGCATCGCAAATTTTGAAGCGGAGTTTTTCGATTCGCGTTTCGGATTCCGCCCGGCAGCAGTTCAGCGCTTGGGGTAGACGCCTGAGTACGGGGTGGTGGGCCGGGTCGACCGCGGGGTCCTTCTCGTTCCGCGGCGCCGATTCGTAGAGGGCCACGTCGCCGGTCACCCGGGTGGGGAGAGTGACGCCGCTGAGTTCGGTGTGTGCGCCTGTGGCGAGGTCGACGGAGACGGTACGCCACGCGGGGCGCGGAGGTCTCGCGTGGCGTCCGCGGTGTGATTCTTGAGGATGAGGCCCCAGCGATCGGCGGTCATGCCGTCCGCGTCGCCGCCCATCGCCCTGACGTACTCCTCGAAGGTCGCGTGACGTGCCGGCAGCCGGCGCGTGGAGTCGCTCTTGGCGATCTCGCCTCGGTGAGGGCTGCCGATGCGCCGTCGGCGCGCAGCTCTGCGAGGAGGTTGTAGCGGCCCTCTTCCGCCTCTACGCCGACATCACCCGAGAAGCAGCGAACCGGGCCACGCGCTGAAGACGGGCCGGACGGCTGTGAGGAACGCTTACTGCTGGTGCCACCTGTAGTACTGGTGGGAGGGGTCGCAGACCGTCGCTTGCAGAAGGGTGCCGTTTCGCACGCTGGGCGTCGACAGGCAGAGGCCGCTGGAGACGTTCTGCCAGACCTGGTACCAGCCTGAGGGCGGCCCGTTGGGATTGTCCGCGAAGAAGACGCGCCACTGCTGGTTGGCCGCGGCCGCGTTGCAGAACGCCATCGTCACCGTCCCCGACCCCGAGGCCGGCGCGGTGATGCACCGTCCCGTGCGCTGGTTGGTGAAGGTGAACAGGCCGGTCTGAGTGTTGAACCCTTCGAGCCATTTCTGCTCGGAACCACCACTGCACGACCACATATGGAGCTTCGCGGCGTTCTCGGTGGCATTGTCGAGACAGTGGCTCGAGTTCCAGACGTTGATCGGGCTGAAGCCCGCGGCATGCGCGGGTGCACCGGCCACGGAGAGGGCCAGCACCGCCGACACCGCGGTGAGGAGCGCGAACAATCTACGTCGTGTGGGCATGAGCTTCTCCGGTTTCTCACTGGAGACCGGCGGAGAGCCCGAACGGCATCCGGCGGGTGCGGAGGAATGGGTCCGAGCGTCGCGAGTCTTGAGGCTGCCCGCCGAAGTCGCCGGCGAAATCCTCCGGCCGGGCGCCCCGAGTCTCACACCAAGGCTTGTTTCCGGCAATGCGCTTGAGGTCGAATGTCCGATTACCGCAGGGGTTTGATCGCCCAGAAGCCGTCCTTTGTGGAGCTGACGGTCGTGGTGCGTCTGGAGTGGGTCAAGAGGACTACGCGTTTGCGAAAGAAGGGAGGCGACGACCCGGCTCCCATCTGGTGTTCGACCAGGTCGACGTTGGTGGCGCGGCCGTCATTGACACCGGAGTTACAGGTGAGGCGAAGTCGGCGCGGATGGAGTCGACGGCCTTGAATCCCGGCCTGACGCGCAGCACTTCCAGACACCGGCAATCGCGCAGGGGCAGCCCCTCTGGGCGCTGCTCGGCTGGATCGGTGGGACACCGGCGTGACGGTACGGCTCCATGTGGAACAACATCACCGCGCGCACTCCCTCCGGCAAGCACCCGCGGTGTCCTCGGCCTCCCAGCGAAGCAGGTCGCCTGGCTGGCACTTGAGCACCTCGCAGAGCGCAGCGAGCGTCGCGAAGCGCACCGCCTTGGCGCGGCCGTTCTTGAGTACCGCCAGATTGGCGGGCGTGATCCCTACGCGGTCTGCGAGTTCGCCCACGGACATCTTCCGCCTGGCCAGCATCACGTCGATGTCGACGGCGATCGGCATCAGATCACCTCGTCCAACTCGGCCTGCATCTGAGCCGCTTCGACGTCGCGGGCGACGGCCTGGGCGAGCAGCATCCGCAGCACGAGCACGATGAGCGCGACTCCCAGGATGGCCACGCCAATCCCGCCCATGATGAGGGTGACGCCCGGGTCGTCCCGCTGGCCGGGCGCGTTCAGGGCCGTGACCGCGAACCACACGAGAGCTGCCGCAACGATCGCGCCGATGATGACGTCCACGTACCGGAAGGCGGCGTGGGAGAACACGGTTCCGCGTCGCACCATCGTTACCAGTCGCCATACACCGACCAGGGCGACCTGGGCCGTCCCGATGCCCAGGATCGTGATCACGCGCAGCGGGGTCAGCGGGAGCGCCCCGTCCTCCGGGTCGCTCCCGCTGACCAACGCCCACACCATCAATGCCTGTACGAACACGGTGCCGGTGAGCACCACCACGAGCACGGCGCGCAGCGCGCGCACTGTCAGCTTTCCCATGACCTGTCTTCCATCGAACTACGATGGGAATCTATCGAATCTCGATAGATGGCGCAAGGGCTGGGTCGGAGGCCGGGCGGCTGTTTCGCACCATGGCGGGATACCGCCGCCCCCTCCCGCGGCAGGGCGCGATGCGCAGGTTTTCGATCTTGCTGAAGTCGACCTCGCTCAGCCACAAATCGGACGCCATCCGACTACGCCGAAGCCTTGCCCTGGTGAGACCCGCGCCCAAGCTGCTCCTGTTGATCCGTCCAACGCGGACTGTGCGGCGCCAAGGAATTCCCTATGCTCGGCGATGAAGGCCATGCCCTCCGCGTGAATGGCAGCGCCGCGCTCGTCCAGGCCGCCATCCGCTGCCGTGTGTGCCTGCGCGTACTGCCGGACGTCTTCCACCGGGCTGGAAAGGCGAAGCATCAGCCTGTGAGCGGCGTCAGCAATGCCCTCCGGCCCCTCCAGCACCACGGTGTGCCCTGCGCCTTTGCGGCCCATGTCCGCAAGCACGGTGGGTCGTTGAGGCAGTGACGGCTTGAGTGGCTTTCGGCGCCAGTGTGTGCAGCGCGCAGGCTGCGGAGGTGGCAGCGCCCGCGCACGGGCTGCCAGTGTGACGCGGGACGCGGGTGAGGCGGTAGCGGGTGACGAACTGCCGGAGCGTTCTTTCCGGCCCAAACGGCAAGGAGCCCCCGCCCTGAGGTTTTCCACCGCACGACCGGCACCTTGACAACCACCAAGCTGAGCACGTTCATCCGTACGCAGCTGGACACTTCAACGAGTAGGCCGACAACGGCCATTGGGGCTTTGGAACGGCGAAGTCCTCAATTCATCAGATCCGGCGCGAAGTAGTCACGCAGCCGGGCGATCTTCCCGTCGCGGATGCGGAAGATCTGCACGAGCGAGACAGCCGTGTCCTTTCCGTCCCCGTCGAAGACCGTGTCGATTTCGGCGATGAACACGTCGGGGTCGGAGGTGGTGTGCAGTACGTAACCGGACTTCTCGAGGTTCGGCGAGCGGTCGTCCTTCGCCTGTCGCTCGTAGTACGCCGTCATTGCGCCGCGGATCTCCTCGCGACCCACCAACCGTCTGGGGAAGACGGCGTCGGCCGGCATGAGCGGTGCCTCGAAGACGCCATCCTCGGTGAAGCTTTCGGCGAGGGCATCGGCATTCCGGGTCATGGTGCCGGCGTAGACGTAGCTCTCAAAGATCTCTCGCGGTGTTCTGGGCACGGCGGCCTCCCTGGGCGCGGTCGCGGACGCGGAAGACCACATCACCACAGGCGATGCCTGCGGGAACGTGGTTTCCGTGAACGATCACGTCGCGTGGGTGATCGCCACAGAACGTTCATGGGTCGAGGTGACGAATCCGCTCGTGCCGGCTCGCCCCGTGCTTCCGTGCGACGGCGAGTGCCTCGTCGCGCTCGGTGCCGCGCCGGGACCAGCGGGCCGACCGCCAGAGGCGCGGTCGCCGGGGCGGTCGTCCCGCCGGCTTCGACAGGGCACGGTTCACCCGCAGGAACGAGGTCGAGCGGACCATCAACGCGCTCAAGAGCTTCTGGGCCGTGGCGACCCTGTACGACAAGGGAGCGTTCGTCTTTCACGGCACAGTCACCGTCGCCGGCGATCCGGCCGTGGATCCGTCGGTGACCCGCCGGACAGTTCCTTAGCCCACCTGGAGTGCCTTGGCACCCGACAGGAAGGGGATGAGCGAGTAGTTCCCGTCGCCCGAGCCGCACGAAACCTGTGTGTCAGCGGTGTTGGAGACGTTCGTCCCCGTGGCGAACCGTCCGTCGCCGCTCGGCACCACCGTCGTGAAGTGATTGGTGGCGGAGGACGAGTAGTACACGCACTGATGCAGGTTCAGGTAGCCCGAGGCGGCGGCCTGGGCCTGCCGGGACTGCGGGAGGCCGGGGTGGGCGCCGTCATGCCCGCGAAGGCACACACGCCCACCGCAGCCGCGACTACGGGCCTCCATACACGTCTGATCACCGATCGCAGCATGCCTGGTTCCTCCCCGGTACCCAAGCGGCACCGGACACCCCGGCCCGCGGCGCAACAGGCTCAGGAGACCACCGACAGCAACGGAAAGTAACGGGGCGAACGCCTACGATCCTCCCATTAAGTGACGAGTCGACCAGTCTTGCGTAACCACTGGCAAGGCGCGCGAGGTTTGCCCTGGCGAGAGAACGTGTCCTTGGGCCGCGCCGCGCCGGTGACGGGGCGGTGTGCCCCTCCGCCTGACCGGGAGGGCCGCGACATCACTGGGATCTGAGCCGAGGCGGGGGGCCGGGGTCAGTGACCGCCGGGTTCCTTCCGGTCCTCGTCGCTCCATGTGCGGGTGTCACGGGGTTCGACGTAGGGCTCTTCATCCTTCGGGTGGCCACCGATGATCGCGCGCTGGCGGGCCATCTCCGCGTCGAACTCCAGGCCCAGCAGAATCGCCAGGTTGGTGATCCACAGCCACACCAGGAAGACGATCACGCCGGCCAAGGTGCCGTACGTCTTGTTGTAGGAGGCGAAATTCGCCACATACAGTGCGAACCCTGCCGAGGCGATCATCCAGATCACCAGGGCCAGGAAGCTCCCCGGGGTGATCCACTTGAAGCCGCGGCCCTTCGCGTTGGGTGCCGCCCAGTACAAGATCGCGATCATGATGGTGACCAGCAGGACCAGGACCGGCCACTTGGCGATCGACCACACGGTCAGAGCGGTGTCACCGATCCCCAGAGCGGTGCCGGCCCGCCGGGCAAGGTCGCCGGTGAACACCACGATCAGCGCGCTGGCACACGCCATGACCATCAGCACCAGGGTGAGGGCCAACCGCAAGGGGGTGAGCTTCCATACCGGGCGTCCCTCCGGCATGTCGTAGACGGCGTTGGAGCTGCGGATGAACGCCGCCACGTACCCCGACGCCGACCACAGGGCGCCCAGCAGGCCGACCACGGCCAGGACGGAGCCGGTGCCCCCGCCACCGGTCCGCAACTGCTCGACCGCGTCGGTGACGACGTCACGTGCCGCACCGGGCGTGAGCTTCTTCAGGTTGTCCAGGATGCTCTTCGTCGCGGACTCGCCCGCGACCCCCAGCAGCGAGACCAGCACCAGCAGCGCGGGAAACAACGCCAGCACCCCGTAATACGTCAGCGCCGCCGCCCGGTCCGCCAGCTCGTCATCCTTGAACTCCGCCCCCGTGCGCCGCAGCACCGCCCACCACGACTTCCCGCCCATGTCGGTCGGCTGGTCCGGCGCACCCTGATCCACCTGCGGATCCGGACCCGCTCCACCACCCTCATGCCGATGCCGCCCATCGCCGTCCTTGCCGAACCACTTCTGTGCCATGACAGTAGGGGTAACCGCAAACCCGTCCGCCAACCCCTGTCGGTAGCGGGCGACCGTACGCCACCACGCCCGTGACCTGTACGGGGGCCGCTGTCCGGCGAGGCGCTTCATTCGGCCACTCGGGTGAGGCGACTCCCCGCAGTACGTGGAGTCCTGGGCAGCCGGGGCGTGCGCGGCCCACCGGCGAGTGTGCCGAGCGGCGCCAGATCGGCGGTGCAGGCAGTCGGCACGAGGCGGGACGACGCTGAACCATGGCGTCACGGCGTGCCACGTAGCCTTGCGACATGACGATGCGCAAGGCCGCCGATGTGAGTGTCGACGCGATGATCGAGGACCTCAGGACACTCGTCGAAATCGAGTCCCCATCGCGCGATCCCGACGCCCTGACGGCATCGGCCAAAGCCGTCGCCGCTGTCATCGAGAGCCGCCTTGGCGGGCACGCCCTCCTCGTGGAGAGCGAAGCCGGGCCGCACGTCCACTGGTCGGCCGGTGGCGATCCCGAAGTGCTGATTCTCGGTCACCATGACACGGTGTTTCCGCTCGGCACCCTCGACCGCCGCCCGTTCACGGTCGAAGACGGGCGTGCGACCGGCCCCGGCGTCTTCGACATGCTTGGCGGTTTGGTGCAGGCCATTCACGGTCTGGCGACGCTCGACGATCGGTCGGGCGTCGAGATCCTGGTGACCGCCGACGAAGAGGTCGGCTCCCGCTCCTCTCGAGCTCTCATCGAAGAACGAGCCCTGGCTTGTGGCGCTGTACTCGTGTTCGAGGGTGCGGCTGAGGGTGGAGCGTTGAAGACCGGCCGTAAGGGCTGCGGCACGTTTCAGGTCGCCATCGCGGGCCGGGCGTCGCACGCGGGCCTTGAGCCCGAGGCCGGGGTGAACGCCCTGATCGAGGCAGCGCACCAGGTGTTGGATATCGCGGCGCTCGGCCGACCCGATATCGGCACGACCGTCACACCGACCGTCGCGTCCGCGGGAACCCAGAACAACGTCGTTCCCGCAGAGGCGACCGTCATCGTCGACGTCCGGGTCGAGTCGGCCGACGAGAAAGAACGCGTCGAATCCGCGTTCGCGGCACTGGTTCCGCATCTCGACGAGGCGGAGATCGCGGTCCAGGGAGCCATCGGCCGGCCCCCGATGCCGGAGTCGGCGTCGGCCGAGCTCTTCGCGGTGGCGAAGCAGCTGCTTCCTGGCCTCGAAGGCAGGGCAGTGGGCGGCGGAAGCGACGGCAACTTCACGGCCGCACTGGGGGTGCCGACACTCGATGGCCTCGGAGCGGTCGGCGGCGGTGCCCACGCCGACCACGAGTACCTGCTGATCGACGCCATGGCCGAGCGGGCGAACCTTGCCGCTGGACTGGTGCGGGCGATCAGGAACACGTAGGAGACGGAGAACATGCGCGACCTGTGAGCGATCACGCGAGGTCGCGACCCGAGATCCGCGATCTGCGCTTTTTGCGATCACCGAGATCCGCGTTCGTTGATCGGCGCCCG
Source organism: Streptomyces sp. NPDC023527 (assembly GCF_055560115.1). Taxonomy (NCBI): domain Bacteria; kingdom Bacillati; phylum Actinomycetota; class Actinomycetes; order Kitasatosporales; family Streptomycetaceae; genus Streptomyces; species Streptomyces sp. NPDC023527. The sequence continues at coordinate 79,241 of NZ_JBVHJJ010000012.1, read as the reverse complement.
CTGCCGCTGTGGTGTGCGCGGGCGGCCGCCAGGGAGGTGTTGACCGGACTACCGAAGGACACGCCGAGCTGAAGTACGTCCCCCAACTGGCCTAGTCGATAGACGTTGCGCATCCAAACAAGCAAGGAGCGCAACGAAGTTGGACGAGTACTCGCGTGATGTCCGATCGATTCGCCTGCCGCGATGGGGCTGCGTCGCCGCGAACCCGGGCGTGGTGCCATGGCTGGTCTTTGATGAGGCGGGGAGAGCGGTGGAGCCGGTACGCCGGTACCTGATCGATTTCGTCGCCCGGTACAACCGGCCCGGCAGCGTCCGCAGTTACGCATTCGACCTGCTGAGGTGGTGGCGGTGGCTGCGGGTGGTCGATGTTCCATGGAACCAGGCCACTCCGGCCGAAGGGCGGGACTTCGCGTTGTGGCTGGGGGCGACGGTCAAGGTCCCCAGCGCCGCGCGGACGGTGTCCACCGCCACGGCGGGCACCATCAACCCGATCAGCGCAGCGCGTTGGGTCCGGCTCTACCAGAGCGAGGGCACACCCCTGGACCCGCAGGCCCCGCTGTGGTGGACCCTGCGCCGACGTGATCGCGGGGCGGGGCTGATCCATCAGTCGATGAACTACGAGGCTCTGCGGGCGGTATTCCGCCGCGCCAACGCCCTGCTGGAGACGAACTGGTCCATGCACGACCTGCGGCACACCGCCGCGCTACGCATGGCCCGCGACAAGCGTCTTTCGCTGCGTGACGTGCAGACCATCCTCGGACACGCGCACCTGAGCACCACTGCCGACATTTACCTGGTCGAGGACGAGGAGCAGGTGATCGCACGCGTCCAGGAGTACCTCGCCGACGTGAAGGAACGCGCCGTCCTTCCGCCGCCCCCGCCGGCCACCGGCTACGAGGCGAGCGACCTGGACGTGCTGTTCGGCGGTGAGCTCGCATGACGCGGCAAGGATCACGGCGCGCCAACTCCGTCCGGCTGGCGGGAACTGGACCGATTCCGCCGCGGCCGTTGTTCGTCGACCACGAACTGAAAGCCGATGAGGGACGTGTCGGGCCCCACGATCACCTGAGCCGCGCCGAAGTGCTCGCACTACTGCCCACCTCTCCGTTCTGGCCATCCCGTGACTCCAAGGCGGACCGGGACCGGGGGCACGTGCGGCTGCTGAACGCGGCCAAGATCCTGGACTGGCCCGCGGATCATCCCGGCGACGGGTGGCAGGAACGCTGGCGGGCGACCGATGCCGACAACGGGAAGGAATTCGTACTCGCCGCCGTGCTGGGCGACGACCAGAGTGAGTCCCAGCGCAACGGGCTGGTCGCGGGGCTCAACTGCCTGATGATGAGCCGGATCGTCCTGCCGGGCTATGCCTTCCTGCGCGGCTACAAGGCATTGCGGCTGTTCAAGGACGTCCAGCAGACCTTTCCCGACGGGGACCTGGACACCATGCGCGATCACGGTGCCGGGCTGGGCATGACGCCCCGACACGTCGACGAAGGCTTGCGCCTAATCTCCGCGATGGTCCTGCACACCGGCCGTGACCTGCATGAACTAACCGCAGAGGACATCGTCCACCTCCGGGCCCTGGGACGCCGGCTGCGAGGTGAGGCGTTCATCGGGACCCACACAGCCTGGGAACTTCTGCGAGGCGTCGGTGTCATCCAGTCCAGGGAGACCCTCAAAGACGCTCTGCGATATGGCCAGCGGCCGACGGCCGAACTGGTCGACTCCTACAACATCCAGTCCACAGCGATCCGGAACGTGCTGGTGCGGTATCTCGACGAACGTCGTCCCGGTGTCGACTACGGCACCTTCCGCGGACTGGTACGGGAACTGGTCGGTGTCTTCTGGGCAGACATCGAGGCCCACCACCCCGGCATCGACACCCTCCGGCTCCCCGATGACGTCGTCGACGGCTGGAAGCAGCGGTTGGTTACTACGTCCACAGCAAGACCGGAGAGGTCAAGGAGCGCCGTTCGCGCATCGACGTGATGATGCGCGTCCGAGGCTTCTACCTCGACATCCAGGAATGGGCGCACGAGGACCCGTTCTGGGCACAGTGGGCCGTCCCCAGCCCCATCACCCGGGGCGATGGAGCCGGGAACCACAAGATCTACAAGCAGACCACCGCACGCATGCACCAGCGGGTGCGCGAACGGCTTCCTCACCTCCCGCTGCTGGTCCAGACGACCGAGCGAGTACACCGCGAGGCTGCCGCTCTACTGGAGGCCGCTCGCGCCACCCCGCTCAACGGGGTCTTCGAGCACGACGGGACGAGTTACCTGCGGGAGCTGCTGAAAGTGAACCAGGTGCCCAGTCGGCTGGACCACGGATCGCCGCATGTCTACATCAGGCCGGTCGGTACCACTGGCCGTCGGATCAACCAGAGCCTCGTGGAGGACGACGCCTTCTGGTCCTGGGCGGTCATCGAGACCTTGCGGCACACCGGAGTGCGAGCCGAGGAACTGACTGAACTGACGCATCTGGCGCTGGTCTCCTACCGACTGCCCGAGACCGGAGAAGTCGTTCCGTTGCTTCAGATTGTTCCGTCCAAGAGCAACGAAGAACGGCTACTGCTGGTCAGCCCCGAACTCGCCAGCGTTCTGGCCACCATCATCAAGCGCCTTCGCGACACCAACGGCGGCAAGATCCCGCTCGTCGCCCGCTACGACTCCCACGAGCGCGTTACCGGCCCGCTGCTGCCCCACCTCTTCCAGCGACGGCCCTACTGGCAGCCGCAGGTCATGAGCGAGGCCGCGGTCAAGCACAGGCTCGATCGAGCACTGGAAGCCACCGGCCTGCTCGACCAGGCCGGCCAGCCGCTGACCTACACGCCGCACGACTTCCGCAGGATGTTCGCCACCGAGGCCGTCACCGGCGGGCTCCCCGTCCACATCGCCGCCCGCATCCTCGGACACAAGACACTCACTACCATCCAGGCATACCTCGCGGTCTTCCAGGACGACCTGGTGCGGACCTACCGCGGCTTCCTCGACCGGCGCCGGGCTGACCGACCGCAGGACGAGTACCGCGAGCCCACCGAGCAGGAGTGGCACGACTTCCAGCAGCACTTCGAGCTCCGCAAGGTGTCACTGGGCACCTGCGGACGGCCCTACGGAACCCCCTGCAAGCACGAACACGCCTGCATCCGCTGCCCCGTGCTCCAGCTCGATCCGCAGCAGCGGCCCCGCCTCGTCGAGATCATTCGCAACCTCCGTGAGCGCATCACCGAGGCCCGCGCCAACGGCTGGCTCGGCGAGGTCGAAGGACTCCAGGTCAGCCTCAACGCCGCCATGGCCAAGCTCACCAGCCTCAACCGGACCTCCACCGACGGCCGCCCCCAACTGGTCGACCTCGGTATGCCCCTCTTCACCGACACTCCAGGTCCCTGACAGTTGCGACGGTACGAGCCTTGAGGTTCAGCCCACTGAACTTCAGTTGCAGGTGGCGTTGGGACCCCGCAGAGGCTGGCTGGGGCAGTGAACGCCAGCAAGGTCCCACCCGCTAGGAACGCCGCACTTGCAGCGTCTTCCTACCGTGCTCCGGCCGCACCCCGTGTTGGGTTCACGCGCTCAAGCTTGGTCCAGCCGGTCCAGCCTCGCTTCGTGAGCAGCTCGATCAGCCGACGGGTCGGCGGCAGGGTGTCGAACACATGTGTATCCAGCAGCTCGGCGAACGGTGGCTCGATGCCGGTGTCGTCGACGTAGAACTCGCCCTGCTCGTTGGCCATCTGCGTGATGTAGGCGGCCAACTTGTCGGCCAGTTCGACCAGGCGTGGGTCGTCGTCGGTGCGGTCGAGAGCTTTGCTCAGAGTGAGATAGAAGTCGATGATCTGCGGATCCTCGATCTGCTCCCGCTTGCGTGCCATCCACTCCGGAACTCGCTCGGGTGAGCGCGCGGCCAGCGGGATCCAGCCGTCGCGCTCGACCTGGACAATCCGCTCGTCGACCCCGAGCGCCCGCAGCCGGTCAAGGAATTCGACCACCTCCTGGGGCAGTGCCAGGCTGTCCCCGGCGGCGAGACGGGCGATCCGCTCGCGGTGCCGCTGCCGCTCCCGGATCTCCGTCCGCAGCCGCTTGTCGATATCTGCCACTGCTGCGGCGAACTCCTCCTCGTCGGCCTGCAGCAGCTCCCGCACGCGCGCCAGAGGGACCCCGGCCTCGGCGAGGGTCCGGATCTTGACCAACTCGACCACGGCGCCGGCGCCGTACCTCCGATAGCCGGAGTGGTCCCGCTCCGGCTCCGGCAGCAGCCCCTTGGCGTGATAGTGCCGCACCGCGCGCACCGTCACTCCGGCATACGACGCCAGCTCGCCGATAGTCAGCATCACACCAGTCTCCTAGTTCGCAGCCCGGGTCCGGTAGAGACGCCGTGACCAGAGGTAGCCGACCAGCCCGATCACCACACACCAGCCGATGGCCCAGAGCACGTCCGAACCATCGGGCGATCCGGCCAGCAGGCCGCGGAAGGCGTCGATGATCGGCGTGAACGGCTGGTACTCCGCGAACCACCGCAGCCCGGTCGGCATCGACTCGACCGGCACGAACCCGCTGCCCACGAACGGCAGCATGATGAAGATCATCGGCCAGTTGCTCGCGGCCTCCGGATTCGGACTGGCCAGCCCCAGCGCCACGGTGAACCAGGTCATCGCGAACGACAACAGCGCGAGCAGACCGATCAGGCCCAACCACTGCATCGCCGAGGCAGCGGTCTCCAGACCGAGCAGGAACGCGACGCCAAAGACCGTTGCGAGTGCCAGCGCAGTCTGGACCATCGCGCCCAGCACGTGGCCGGTCAGCACCGAGACCTTGGCGATGGCCATGGTCCGGAACCGGTCGATGATCCCGCCTGTCATGTCGGTGGCGACCGAGACGGCCGTGCTGATGGACACGCTTGCCACCGCCATCACCAAGATCCCGGGAGTGATGAACGTCAGGTAATCGCCGTGATCTCCCGCCCGGGCTCCGGGCAGACCGGCGCCCATCGTGCCGCCGAAGACGTAAACGAACAGCAGCAGGAACAGCAGCGGCAGGCCGATCAGCATCAGCGTCTGCGACGGGTACCGGGCCATGTGCTTCAGGTTGCGGCGCAGCATGGTCGCCGAATCGCGGACGGCATACGTCGCGGTGTTCATGCCGGCACCTCCTCGGGAGACTCGTCGGCGGTGGAGTGGTCGGTGAGAGCCAGGAACACGTCATCCAGGTCCGCGGTGTGTACGGCGAGCCCGGTGACCGCGTCGTCGTCGACCTCGGCCAACAGCCGTCGCAGCGTGGTGAGGCTGCCGTCGTGCGGCAGGGTCAGGGTCAGCGCCGCGGCGTTCGGGTTCGCTTCGGGGAACTGGCGTGCCAACTCGGCCAGCCGTTCAGTGTCGGCGGCCTGAAGCTCGACGTGACCGCCGGGGACCAGCCGCTTCAGCTCGGCTGCGGTGCCCTCGGCGACCAGTCGGCCTCCGTCGAGCACACCGACCCGGTCGGCGAGCTGGTCGGCCTCCTCCAGGTACTGGGTGGTGAGGAAGACGGTGACCCCGTCGGCTACCAGCTCCCGCACGATTTCCCACAGGTCACGGCGGCTGCGCGGGTCGAGGCCGGTGGTCGGCTCGTCGAGAAAGATCAGCCGCGGCCCTGCAACCAGGGTCATTGCCAGGTCCAGCCGCCGCTTCATACCGCCGGAGTACGTCACCGCGCGTCGGTCGGCGGCATCAGCCAGGTGGAACCGCTCCAGCAGTTGCTCTACCACGCTCTCCGCACGGCGCCGGTCTAGGTGACCGAGGTCGGCCATCAGCCGCAGATTTTCCCGCCCGGTGAGTAACTCGTCCACGGCGGAGAACTGCCCGGTCACTCCGATCGACGCACGCACCTGGTCTGCCTCGTGGCGTATGTCGTACCCGGCGACCCGAGCCTCACCGGCGTCTGCAGGCAGCAAGGTGGACAGGATCCGGACTGTGGTGGTCTTGCCGGCCCCGTTGGGTCCGAGCAGGGCGTATACGGTGCCTGCGGGGACGGTCAGGTCGACTCCGGCTACCACCTCGTGGTCACCGTACGACTTGCGTAGCCCGGCGACCTCGATCGCATTGGTTCTCGTCGTCATGCCGACCATGCTGAGAGGTTGCCCCTGCGTCAGGGTCAACTGTTGCGGCTACGTGGCATCGCACCCCGAGACGTCGGCCTCTGCCTCACACCGGCCAGTCGGCTGTCGCACGAGCGCGCCGAGTACCTGGTAACAGGCCGCCAAGAAGCACGACCACCCCGTGATCAATTCCTTAGTCCGGAAAAGGACCTGTTCGTACCCGACCGGACCGGGCACAGGATGTCGGGTCCGGCACTGCGAGCCCTTCCTGATGTGAGTGATCGAAAGGGAAGGAGGCCGGGGTGCTGGAACGACTGAACCAGGCCATGGAGCACATCGACTGCCACCTTGATCAGCGGATCGAGGTGTGCGACCTGGCGCGGATCGCGATGACACCGGAGTACCACTTCCGGCGGCTGTTCTCCGCGCTGGCGGGGATTCCCCTGTCGGAGTACATCCGGCGCAGGCGGCTGACGGTCGCGGGCGCCGAGGTGCTGGCCGGGGAGCGGACGCTGCTGGAGGTCGCGGTGCGTTACGGCTACACGTCGGGGGAGGCGTTCGCGCGCGCGTTCCGCGCGATGCACGGCGTCGGCGACATGGACGCGCTGACCGTCCCGGCCGGGACGTGGGCGGTCTTCGAGAACTCCGGGCCGTTCCCGCAGGCGCTCCAGTACCTGTGGCGGGACGTGTTCACGCAGTGGTTCCCGTCCAACCCGTACCGGAGCCGGCCGGGGCCCGAGATCCTGCGGACGCGACTGTCGCAGGACGCGGCACAGGCGGACGCGGAACTGTGGATCCCCGTGGAGCGGACCGCGGTCTGAACCGTAGCGCGCGGCGGCGCCGAGCCGCCGCGCGCTGGAGACACGGCCCAGCCGGAAAAGTGATTGACGCCCGTCGACGTCCGAGATCGGATGGCGTCCCATGAGCAGAGGGCAGATGCACCCCGGCCGGCATCCCATCGACGACGACCTCGTACGGCGGTTGGTCGCCGGGCAGTTCCCGCAGTGGGCGGGGCAAGCGGTCGAGCGGTTCGCGTCCGGTGGCACGGTCAACGCCGTGTACCGGCTGGGCGACGGCATGGTCGTACGGCTGCCGCTGGTGGGGGGTGGGGCCGAGGACATCTTGATGGAGCGGGAGTGGCTGCCCCGTCTCGCGCCCCGACTGCCCCTCGCCATTCCCGAGGTGCTGGCGGCCGGGGAGCCCGCCGAAGGGTATCCGTGGCCGTGGTCGGTGTACCGGTGGCAGGCGGGGGAGAACCCCAAGGAGGGGGCGCTGAGCGAGCCCGAGCTCCTGGCCGAGGATCTGGCCGGGTTCGTGGCGGCGATGCGGAGCATCACCTTGCCGGGAGCGCCGGCGGCCCACCGCGGTGGGCCCCTGGCCTCGCTCGACGCGGAGACCCGGGCGGCGATCGGGGAACTGCGCGGGATCCCGGAGGAGGGCGTCGACTGCGACGCCGCGACCGCCGCATGGGAGGACGCGCTGCGGGCCCCGGACTGGGAGGGGCCACCGGTGTGGCTGCATGCCGATCTGATGCCGGGCAATGTGCTGGTGGACGGTGGCAGGCTGGCCGCGGTGATCGACTTCGGGTGCCTGGGGGTGGGCGATCCGGCCTGCGATCTGTTCCCGGCTTGGAATCTGCTGCCGGCCGGTGCGAGGAAGGTCTTCCGCGAGGCGCTCGGCGTGGACGACGCGACCTGGATCCGCGGTCGGGGGCGGACCCTTTCCCAGGCGTTGATCGCGCTGCCGTACTACCGCGAGACGAACCCGGCGATGGCGCACAACGCCCGGCATGTGATCCGGGCGGTGCTGGGGGAGGGCTGACTGGACGTCTCAACGCCACGCACTGCTCTGCTATCGCCGACCCACCAAACGAAACAGCTGGTCAAGCCAAGCCCGTGATTTCCGGCGCATCGCCCTAGCGGGAAACACACCGGTAATGGGTCGTCAGGTGCCCTGCGTCGTCCAGAACGTGGAAGACGAGCGCCGGAGGCAGGTCGAGGTGGACATGGTCCGTCGGGTGGGCGTAGCGCTCCCAGGGAAGTCTGAGGGTGGAGACGACACCGGGGGCGACGATCAGAGGCTTCCCTGCGAAGGTGGTCGCCGCTGCGGTGTGGGCGTGGCCGCAGATCAGGCCGGCGATATTGGGGAAGCGTTCCACCAGGCGGGCGAGCCGGTGTCCCTCGAACTGCCGGAGGCTGTCGATGTAGGGACTGTGCAGCAGGGTCGGCGGGTGATGAAAGCCGACGAGAACGGGCATGTCGCTCGGCGTCCGGGTGAGAACGTCCTCCAGCCAGACCAGGGTGTCGTCCTCGATGAACCCCTCGTCCTTCCCCGGTATCGAGGAGTCGCATAGGGCGATGGTGAAGTCGGCCGTGCGATGAACCTGGTTGACAGGGGCCGCCGAGGCGGGCTCCCCGAGCAGGAACTGGCGGAAGGAACTGCGCTCGTCGTGGTTACCCGGGCTCACCAGCACCGGATGCCGGGAAGTCAGCAGCTCCCTGGCCTGCTCGTACTCGGCCGGCGATCCGTGTTCGGCGATGTCGCCGGTCACCACGACGGCGTCGAGATCGTAGGGAAGGGCGTTCAAGTAGTCCATGACCACCCTTGTGCGGTCGGTGCTGCGTTGCCGGCCGTCGATGTGGATGTCGCTGAGGTGGGCTGTCACGATCACGGTCTGCCTGGTCCTTCCGAGAGGAGTCTGGGCTCAACGAGGACGGCAGGGCGTTCACGCCCGCGTCCCTCCATGGCTCCGGTGAACCTAAAACGGCGACTGGACCATAGGTAAGATCCGGTTTCATGCCAAAAGATTGGTCCAGTCCGGGGCTCGACCTCCATATCGACATCGGCACCGCGGGCGGCCGGCGTTCGGGGCTGGAGTTCGCACTGCGCGAGGCGGTTCGATCAGGACGCCTGAGATCCGGGACTCCCTTGCCGTCCACTCGTGGGCTGGCCAAGGAGCTCGGGTTCTCACGGGGCACTGTGAGCGCCGCCTATGACCAACTGGCCGAGGAGGGCTACCTGACGGTGCGCCCCGGCTCTGGCACACGCGTCGCCGACGTACCGGCCGCCGATCTTTCCCCGACGGCCCTGGAGGCCCCTCGAAGATCCCCGCGTCATGACCTGCGGCCCGGGCTTCCCGATGTGAGTGCCTTCCCCGTCCAGACCTGGCTCCGTGCGTGCCGCCGCGTACTGGAGTCCGCACCTCCGCGGACTTTCGGTGCCGGGGACCCTCAGGGGCAGCATCAACTGCGTGCCGCGGTGGCCGACTACCTCGGCCGAACGCGGGGAGTGCTCACCACACCCGACCGAGTCGTGATCACCTCAGGTTTCCACCAGTCCGTGGGACTGCTGAGCCGAGTGCTGATCGAGAGGGACATCGGTGCCGTCGCCATGGAGGATCCGGGCCACAACGCCTATCGCGAGGTGGTCCAGCGAGCAGGAATCGCCACGCCGGCTCTGACCGTTGACGCGTGGGGAGCTCGCGTCGGATCGCTTGCGCACGACATCGGGGCGGTGGTGGTCACTCCGTCGCACCAGTATCCGACCGGGGTGCCGCTGCATCCCGACCGGCGTCAGTCGCTGTGCGAATGGGCACGCGCCACCGGCGGCCTGATCGTGGAGGACGACTACGACGGAGAGTTCCGCTACGACCGTCAGCCTGTCGGGGCCCTCCAGGGCATCGCTCCCGACCAGGTGGTGTACTGCGGCACCGCGTCCAAGACTCTCGGCCCCGCCCTCCGGCTGGCCTGGATGGTCCTGCCGCGCCACCTGGTGGGCGCGGTCGTGAAGGCCAAGGAGGAGACCGATCTGTACACCGAGACCATTGGTCAACTCGTCCTCGCCGAACTGATCGGCACACACGCCTACGAACGTCACATCCGCGCATCCCGCCTGCGGTACCGCCGCCGCCGCGAGTTGCTCCTCGAACACCTCGCCGCTTTCCCCGCCCTCACCCCCCACGGTGTCCCGGCCGGTCTGCACACCCTCGTCACCCTCCCGCCCGGCGGAATCACCGAACGTCGGCTTCTGGCCGACTGTGCGGAGCGGGGCATCGCATTGAGAGGTCTCACCGAACTCCACCACGAGGCCACGGCCGGCACATCGGAAGGCCTGCTGATCGGCTTCGCCGCCCCCTCCGAGCTCGGGTACCCCATCGCCTTGGAGGCCTTGTCCTCGGTCATGGCAGACGCCATACGTTGATCAACGGCACGGTGGGCGATTCCGGCGCGGCCGGGGCTGAGACCTCAAGTGGAAGGCCCGGCGCCGACTCCTGCGCAACGGGGAAGGCCTCGCCGGGACCAGACCCGGGCCACCCTCACCAGCGCAGGCCACATGGACTCTGAATGACCGTCACCCTTCTTCGCATAAGGTGACGACACCGGAACATCCCGCTCGACCAGGGGTTCCGGGCCCGCACCGCGCATGGAGCGGGCGGCGGTCCAAGCGAGGAGTGGGTGTGGGGGACGTGGCGGTCGGCGCGCGGTCGGACCAGGACGGTCCGGGTGAAGGGCCCGAGAAGCCGGCGGGGAAGGCGAGGAGGTGGGGGAGGCCCGGAAAGTCCGCGAAAGCGCAGCGTCCGCTCTGGAAGGAACTGCCTCTGCTCATCGTGGTCGCGCTGGTGCTGGCGCTGCTGATCAAGACCTTCCTGGTGCAGGCGTTCTCGATCCCCTCGGGCTCCATGCAGAACACCCTGCAACCGGGTGACCGGGTCCTGGTCGACAAGCTGACGCCGTGGTTCGGCTCGAAGCCCGAGCGCGGTGAGGTCGTCGTCTTCCACGACCCGGGGCACTGGATGAGGGACCAGCCGACGCCCGAGCCCAACGTGGTGCAGAAGGCGTTGAGCTTCATCGGGCTGATGCCGTCCGCCAGCGAGAAGGACCTCATCAAGCGGGTCGTGGGCGTCGCCGGCGACACCGTCGAGTGCAAGGGCACCGGCCCGCTGAAGGTCAACGGCAAGCCGCTGAAGGAGCCTTACGTCTTTGCCGGCAACACCCCGTGCAGCACGAACCCGGAGAGCCAGTTCAAGGTCACGGTGCCCAAGGACCGGCTGTGGGTGATGGGCGACCACCGGCAGGACTCGCAGGACTCCCGCTACCACCAGGACGAGGACGACAAGGGCTTTGTCCCCGTGGACGAGGTGGTGGGTCGCGCCATCGTCATCGCCTGGCCCGTCGACCGCTGGGACACCCTCTCCGTCCCCACCACCTTCGACCAGAAGGGCATCGACAAGGCGGCGGCCGCCGCCCCCACCGCGGTGGCCTTCGCCGGCGCCGTCCCTCTGGTGCTGGTGCGTCGGCGCCTGCTCTCCCGCCGGAAGCCCGGCGGCGCGACACGGAACTGACCGATGAGGCCACGCCCTCGGCGCGGCGGGCCGGGGACGAACCGGGGTGTCGCGGGCGGTTCATTCCCGGTTACCGTTGGGGAAGGTGACGGATTGCCGTACTCGCATATGTACGAGCCGCCGTGGCCCTGGACAGAGCACGTGGAAGCCTGCGCCGGGGCCGCGCCGGCGACGCTCTCTCTGCCAGCCGGCTGAAGGACGTCGCCGGCGCCCTCGATCCCGTCCGTCGCACCGGACGGCGCCCGGTAGGCATCGTGTGCCCGGCGCGGGCGGTTCTCCGGCCGGCACCGGCCCGGCACAAACACGCCTGCGAATTTCTGTTATCGGCACCCCGCTCCCGGCGTCTCCTGAGTGTTGGCCTGCACTCAGCAGGCCCCGGACCGGGAGTGACCCACGTGAACCGTGAACACAAGACCCTGCCCCCCGAAGGAACCCACCGCCCCCGCCGAGGCAGCCGCCCCCGCCGGACGGCAGCCGTAGCCGGAACAGTGGCCGTGATGGCCGTCATGGCCGTCGGATGCGACGGCGATGGCAGCCCGGCCGCCGAAAAGACCTCCGCACAAGGCGCGCACCAGCCCACCGACCGACCCGCAGCCCCTTCCACCGAGCCGACCACCCCTGCATCTCCGACCGCCGCCGCCAGCAGCGCCGCCCCCAGCGCGAGCGCAAGCGCAAGCGCGCCCACGACAGGGACGGAGACCGGCAAGAAGCCCGACCCCCGCACATCCGCCAAGCCGAAGCCCAAGCCCACCGGCACGGGCACCGCCAACACCGGTAAGCCCCCGGCCACCCGCACCCCGACAGGCGGCACCAGCCGTCCCGCGCAGCAGGTCGTCGAGATGGTCAACGCGGAGCGAGCCCGCAACGGCTGCTCACCCGTCACCGTCAACGCCAAGCTCCAGGCCGCGGCCCAGGGCCACTCCGACGACATGGCCGCCCGCGACTATTACGACCACAGCACTCCCGAAGGCGTCGGCCCGGGCGACCGGATGACGGCCGCGGGATACCGCTGGAGCACGTACGGCGAAAACATCTTCAAGAGCCCGAAGGACGCCCGCACGGCGATGGAGGGATGGATGAAGAGCCCCGGCCACCGCGCCAACATCCTGAACTGCGCCTTCAAGGAGATAGGCGTGGGCATCAACCTCAGCTCGAACGGCCCCTGGTGGACGCAGAACTTCGGCGCCTCTTCCTGAAGCGAGTGATCGCAAAATAAGTGGCTCAGCCGCCGAATCGACTGCATCCTCAAGCCGTGGAAGAACCAAGACACAGAATCCGCGCGCACTACACAGAGACCACGGTCACCGTCTACCAGGCATACCCTCCGCACATCGGCCTGCCCGCCGCACGGGACGGCCGCTTCCCCGCAGCCTGGAAACGGGACCGGATGACGTGGATCAAGCAGTGTCCATAGGCTCTTTCCATGACGCCAGAGGAGAAAGACAAGGCCGACGCCCGCTTACGTAGAGCTCTCCGCGCCAGCCAAGCAGCCGGGCCGCAACGGGCCAAGAAGAACCGTGCCGACTGGCAGGGAGAGTCTGCGGCGATCTACTGCCGGATCTCCCACGTGAACGATGACGATCAGACCGGGGTGGACCGCCAAGAGCGGATCTGCCGGGAGGTCGCCGAACGCCTCGGTCTCAGGGTGGCCGAGGATCAAGTGTTCGTCGACAACAACAGGTCCGCATGGCAGCGCAAGCGCAAGCGGCCGGGGTGGGACGCCCTACTTGCCGAGGCAGGTAAGGGGCGCGTACGTCACGTACTGACCTACCACCCCGACCGCTTGATGCGGCAACCGCGCGATCTTGAAGAGTTGTTGCAGATCGCCGACGACCATGACATCACCTTGCACGGGCAGGCGAACCGGCGCGACCTGTCAGACCCCGACGACCGCTTCTTCCTCCGCATCGAGGTTGCGCACGCCTGTCGCTCCAGTGACGACACCTCACGCCGCCTCATCGACGCCATGGTCGACCGGGCCAAGGACGGAAGGCCGCACACCGGCAGGCGCCGCTACGGTTACGACAAGACCGGCATGGAGATCATCCCCGAGGAGGCCGTCATCGTCCGGGAGATCTACACCCGCTACCTGGACGGGGACAGCCCGGTTCGGCTGGCGAAGGACCTGTACGACCGTGGGGAAAAGACCGCCGAGGGGCGTCACTGGACCGCACCTCGCGTACGCGATCTACTCGACAATCGCCACGTCGCGGGCATCCGTGTCTTCCGGGGTGAGGAGATCGGCGAGGGTGAGTGGCCCGCGATCATCGATCGGGGCAAGTGGTTGGAGGTCAGGGAGCGTCGCGCGTACCGGGCCGCAGCTTCGGCGGCCAGCGGGCGGGCAGGCAGGTTCTACCTCTTGCGTGGCATCGTCATATGCACGGGCTGTAGCAAGCTCATGGGCGGAGCCGGAGGGAAGTACATCTGCCACGGCCATACCCACCGACTCGATGTTCCGCGCTGCAACCGCGCCATTTCCGCGCCCATCCTGGAGGACTTCGTGACCGAGGCCGCGATGTATCTCCTGGAGCGTCTCGACCTCGCCAACGTCCGCACGCCGTCATCCTTGTCGGAGAAGGATCAGGCCGCCATTGACGCCGACCGTCAGGAGCGAGCGGGCCGGTGGGCCGCGGCGGGCGGTCGTCGTCCTCCGCATCGATGTTGTCGCAGTCGGCGATGCGCATGGTCGCCGCGCTGGGCTGGACCGACAGCGCTGGCGGCGGCCCCGGCGACACCAGCGCGGTCACCGGGCATGTGCCGCAGGAGCGCGGGGTCTCCGCCGACGTCACGCACAATGACGCCCCGAGGTGGGTAGACATGTCGTGACGCGGCGTTCCCGGGTCCCGGAGGGCGCCGTGCAACCACGGGGGACGACATGAACACATCCATACGAGTGATCGCGGCGCTCACGCTGGCCGGGGCCATGGCTCTGGGAGGGACGGCCTCAGCGGAGGCGGCACCGCCGTCGAGCGGGCCCAGCAGTCTCAACTTCGACTGCCCCGATATCGCCCAGGGCTCGGTCGGGGTCTGCGCGGCCATCCTGCAGAAGGAACTCAACGCTCACGGTGCGAACCTGGTGGTGGACGGGATCGTGGGCCCGGAGACGGCCAAGGCCGTCAAGAACTATCAGAGGGCCGAAGGGCTCGTCGTCGACGGTATCGCCGGCAGGAGGACCAAGGCCGCGCTGACCGCCGGGGGATCGGTGCCCACTCCGCGGCCGTTCATCATCCAGCGGCCGGCCGTAGGCAAGGCGACGCCGCCGAGCCCGTACGACAAGGCCAAGGACGGAGCCTGCGGTGCCCTTGGCGAGGGTACGGGCGCACTCGCCGGCACGGCGGTCGGCGTCGCCACCGTCGAGACGGGCCCGGGAGCCATCGTGGCCGCCGCGGTGGTGGGCTTCGGCGCGAAGAGCTTCGTCACCAACGGCTGCAAGTGGGCCCTGGCCATCGATCCCGCCCACTGATCAGGCCCGGACGGCCTCGGCGCGTACAACGCAGCTACTACGCGACCGCCCCTCGCGGGTCCCGCCTCACTCAGACCAGTTCTTCCGCGAGCAGGTCCATCAGCAACCCGTCCTGCCAAGCTCCTGTGCGGTGGTCGCGTCCGTACGCTCGCATGATTCCCACCGGCTCGAACCCGAGCTTGCCGCAACTGCGGATCGCCGCGGTGCCGGTCGCGGCGGGATCGATGGTCAGCCTGTGGTGGCCAGCCACGTTGGGACTCACGGACTCACGAGCTCACGAACGGAAGCCGATGATGCCGAAACCGGGACGGGCTTCCGCATGCCTCACCCAGCCGAGGCACTGCATGACCGCCTCCACGACCTCGGGATCAAGAGGTGGGGCATGCCCCGCCCGCTTCGTGGCCTCGAACTGCTCCAGCGCCCGTGCGCACTGCTCCGGCGTCCACTCGCCGCAACCCGGCGTGTACGTCCACGGCAGAGGCTTCGGCAGATCGCTGTACCCGAAGTCCGCCACGGATACCGCGGTGATGCCCAGGGCCGTCAGCCCCTGGTCGACCACCGACAGCCAGTCGCCCCGGTGCGGGGTGAAGCAGGAATTGTCGAGGAAGGAGCCGGTGAGCGAGCACAGCCGTCGGTAGGCGTAGCCGTACTGGAACGCGTGCTTCTCGTCGTCGATGAAGGGGCCGCCGTGCACGACCGCCTTGAGCGCCTCGAACGCGGTGGGAGCGCCGTTCTCGATCGCGTCCTGGAAGTAATCGTCGTCGCGAGCCAGATCGTCGCCGAAGCTGTCGCGTATGACGGTGAGCAACTGGTCGTCGCGGGAGCCGACCAGGGCACGCGTCGCTGTCACGTCGAGCAGGTACACACTCAGGGAGGAACTCATGGGACGACCTTAGACGCGGCCACTGACAGCGCCCCGAGCCGCTGCGCTCGCCCGCTCCTGATGCCGACGTCCGGCGGCGTATCCCCCGGCCGCGCCGACCCGCGCCGACATGCCGACAGGCTCCCGGAGCCGGAGAACGACATGGGCGCGGGGCACACTGGCGCTGGCTTGCCCGCTTCGGCTGTACGTAAGGAGGAAGGTCATGATCGTCGACTGCGCACACTACCGGGACGGGCACCGGCAGCACGAGGGCGCGATGCCGCTGGAAGAGGCGGCCGCGCGTTGCACGCAGGGCGGATTCGTCTGGCTGGGCATGTTCGAGCCGGCTCCCGAGGAACTTGCCAGGGTTCGTGAGTGCTTCGGGCTGCACGAACTCGCCGTCGAGGACGCCCGGGCCTTCCACCTGCGGCCCAAGGCCGAGCAATACGAGGACGGCACCGAGCTGATCATCCTGCGCACCGCACGCTATGACGACGAGCGCGAGGAGGTCGACACCGGCGAAATCAGCATCTTCCTCGCCGAACACTTCGTGATCACTGTTCGCCAGGGCATCGCCAGCGAGCTGCACGGTGCCCGCAGCCGACTGGAACGCCGCCCCGAACTGCTGCGTACGGGCAGCGTCTCGACGCTGTGGGCGATCCTCGACCAGGTCGTCGACGGCTACGCACCAGTTGTCGCGGAACTCGAACGCGACATCGAGCAGATCGAGGCCACGGTGTTCTCCGGGGCGGTCGCCCCGACCGAACGGATCTACTCCCTGCGCCGTGAGGCCACGGACTTCTACCGCGCCGTCCACCCGCTTCTCGCCGTGCTCACCCGACGGCTTCAGCCCGGCAGGTCACCGCACGAACTCCTGCCGTACTTCCGCGACGTGCACGACCATCTGCTGTTGGTCAACGAGGAAGTCGCCGCCCAGCGCGACCTCTTGGCCACCGTCCTCGAAGCGAACATCGCGGTGATCTCCGTCGAGCAGAACAAGATCAATCTTCGGCAGAGCGCCACGATGGAACAGCTCACGATTCTCGCGACCGTATTTCTGCCGCTGTCCTTCGTGGTCGGATTCTTCGGGCAGAACTTCGACTGGCTGGTCGGACATATCAGCGGCTTCGCGGCGTTCCTCGCCCTCACCATCATCGGACTGCTGCTGCCGTGCCTGCTGCTGTACGCCTGGCTGCGCCGACGACGTCGCCAGGCGACACCGCCGATGCCTGAAGTGAGCAACGCCGCCTCGCACACTTCGGCGGCCTTCAGGAGGTGAGGACAAGCGGCGCGCCGGGACGTGGCCAGAAGGAGTCCGTCGTCCCTATCCAGCCGTGACCGCGCCGCAGTTTCCGCACTGCCAGTTTCCATTGTTGAGTTGCCTCATGTCCGATGATCCACACGCGGGACAGTCCATGTGCGTCTCCTCTCCTACGTACCAACGCTATGGGTTTCAAGGTACGCGGGGGAGGGGCGTAGGCAAGCGGTGAGCCCTTTCGTCGCGCAGGTCCGCGCCCCGCGCCTCCGGGCCCTCCCCGAACGCGCCCGGCGAGCCGTCACGGGCGGGGATGCCCTGGCCATGAGGAGGGGAGGCAGACGGGGTGTCACGGCTCGGAGCGGCCGTGCGGCGCCAGGCCGTTCGTGGTGGCCCGGCGGGTCACGCGGGCCGCTCCGAGCCGACGGAACCGCCACCGACAGGAGCAGGACATGGCCATCATCGTCACCTTCAACGCCCCCGGCGCGGCGCAGGATCTCTACGACGCCTGCATCGACCGCCTCACCGACGGGCGCGGCTTCACCACCCCGGCCGACCTGCCCGCACCTGGGCTGCTCGCGCACGCGTCGGGGCCGGTCGACGGCGGCTGGCGGGTCGTCGACGTCTGGGAGTCGGCCGAGGCGTTCCAGGCGTTCGCCGCGATCCTCGGTCCGGTCATCGCGGATCTCGGCTACGGCGACCTGCGGCCCGAGATCACTCCGGCCCACCACGTGGTCGTGCGCTGAGGCGCTTCGTAAGCCCGGTGCCCCCCTTGCCCGGCCTGTGAAGGCTGGGCAGGGGTGCCGTCGTCGGCAGGTCCGGCGGTAGACCGGGGGCTTTCGGACGGTGCGACTGATGGAAGGTCACCGGCATCGTGCTCTAGCCGGTCGGCGTGCGACGCGCGAGGATGCGCTCTGGCCCTGGGATCACCCGGAGCCGCTGTCGATCGCTGGAGGTTGACCGGTCGTGCACCGAAGACTGTTACGGGGTTTACGAAGCGTGCTGTGCGGTGTGATCGCGCTGCTGTTCGTCTGCGCCGGGGGCGTGCTGGTCTCGCCGGTCGCGCACGCCGCGGCCGCGTGCGCGGGTGACGGCAACGCCCGAGGGCTCGCCTCCCGGCCCGCCCCGGGGAGCCTGGTCTCGGTGGCGCGGGCCGACGGGCGGGTCGAGCAGTTCCAGCAGTTCTACGACGACTCCTCGATGAGCGGCCTGCCCTTCGTCTGGCACCGGGCACAGGACGTGGCCGGCGGCCCCTACGGCGCCTGGGAGCGGGTCGGCTCCGTCCCCGTCGGGCCGAAGCTCTACCAGGTGGCCGCCATCGAGAACAGCATCGGCGGCCTGGAGGTGTTCATCGCCTCGTACGGCCGTTTCTGCCACACCGTGCTGCCCGTGCCCGGCGGCCAGTGGAGCCCGCCGGAGGACTTCGGCCTGCAACCGGCCCCGTACCACGGCGGCATCGTACTGTTCAAGGAACGCGACGGCCGCCTGCACGCCTTCGCCTCCGGTGGCAGCCCCTCCTACTCATCGATGGACGTGCGCAGCCAGTACAGCTCTTCCCAGGACCACTGGGCCGACGTGCGGTGGCTGGGGAAGGTTCCCGAAGTGGATGTAGGGCTCAGCTCCCCGGAGTCGGTCACCCAACTGGCCGACGGGCGGCTGCGCGTCGTCGCCCGCGAGTGGAACCGCGACCGCTGGTGGCAGACCACCGAGCGGAACCGTTTCATGTCCTGGGAGCCGTGGCAGGTGTGTGCGACCGCCGCGTGTGCGTGAGCCGCAGGCGCCACGGGGTTGTCGGGCGGGTTGTGTACCTGGGGTGACAAGTCGACCACGTCGTCGACGTCAGCGAGGAACTGGACGTACGTGCCCGCGGTGTTGCTGCGGCCGGGCGGCCACGTTGGTGCGAGTCGGTGAAGGCCGGCAGCGAGGAGCCTGTTTCCGCCCAGGGGCCCTGAGACGTGGCTCAGCGAGGCAGCGTGACGAGCCCCGTCTCATAGGCGGTGATCACGAGCTGGACCCGGTCCCGGGCGCCCAGTTTGGTGAGCAGCCGTGACACGTGCGACTTGGCGGTGGCGACCGTGATGAAGAGGTCCTCCGCTATCTCGGTGTTCGACCGGCCGCGTCCGACCAGGGTCAGGACTTCCCTTTCCCGCTCGGTGATGCCCTCGACCGGCCGTGGGGAGCGCGCCGGGGCAGCTCCGGGCTGCCCGACGAAGTCCGCGATCAGACGGCGCGTCACACCTGGCGCGATCAGTGCGTCGCCGGCGGCGACCACGCGGATCGCCGCGAGGATGTCGTCCAGCGCCATGTCCTTGACCGCGAAGCCGCTCGCGCCGGCCCGGAGCGCGCCGTAGACGTGGTCGTCCTCGTCGAAGGTGGTCAGGACGAGGACGCGGGCCGTCGCCGGACCGGCGGTGATCCGGCGCGTGGCCTCGATCCCGTCCATGCCGGGCATCCGGATGTCCATCACCACGACGTCGGGGCCGACATCGCTGACCATCTGGACCGCCTCGGCGCCGGTGGCGGCCTCACCGACGACCTCCAGGTCGGGGTGATCGGCCATGATCACGCGCAGGCCGGACCGCACCAGCGGCTGGTCGTCGGCGAGCAGGACACGTACGGGCCTGTCGGTCATCGGGCCTCCACCGGAACCGCGACGGGTTCGGGCAGCGGCAGCCGCGCCGTCACCCGGAAGCCGCCCTCGGGACGCGGCCCGGCGCTGAGGTGGCCGTGCAACAGGCCGGCCCGCTCCCGCATGCCCACGATGCCGAAGCCATGGGCCGAGCCGTTCTCGGTGGCGCCGCGCCCGTCGTCGACGACCTCCACGGACAACTCCTCATCCCCGTAACCCAGCGTCACCCGACAATGCCCGGTACCCGCGTGACGGACCACGTTGGTCAGCGCCTCCTGCACGATACGGTAGGCCGACAGGTCGATGTCGGCCGGCAAAGGACGCTGCTCCCCGCTACGGCGCACGTCGACACGTACCCCCGCGTCCGCCGTCGCCGCTGCCAGCCGTTCGATGTCCGCCAGACCCGGCGAGGGCGCGAGCGGTGCCTGCCCCGAGGTCCCCGCGTCCGGGTCGGCCTGACGGAGCGCCACCAGCGTGCGCCGAAGGCCCGACAGGGTCTCTCTGCTGGTGGCCTCGATGGCTCGCAGTGCCTCGCGGGCCTCCGCCGGCTGGGTCTGGATGACCCGGCTGCCCACACCGGCCTGGATGGCGATGATGCCGATGCTGTGCGCGACCATGTCGTGCAGCTCCCGCGCGATCCGCAGCCGCTCGGCGGTCACGGCCTCGGTCACCTCCTGTGCACGCAGCGCCACCGCATGCTCGCGGCGCTCGCGACTGAGCAGACCGGCCATGCAGGAGGCGGTCATCGCCAGGAGGGCGATCACCCCGTTGACGGTCAGGTTGTCCCCGTGCGCGAAGCCGCCGACAACCAGGAGCTGCACGGCGAAAGACACGGCCACGGCGCCGGCCGAAGCCCGCCGCGTACAGGTGGCGACGATGAAAGCCAAGACGAGGTCCACCGCCAGATACGACAGGAACTGGCCCTGATACGACGCCGCCACGCTCTCATCGGCGGAACTCGGGGGGCCCACCACCACAGCAGTGGATCCGATGAGTGCCATGGCCAGAGCCAGCAGCGGCATCCGTCGCACCACGCCGGCGAGCAGGCTCACAGCCAGCAGTGACCCGACACCGTGGACCGTGCCCGACGCCCGCGGCGCACCCCCCACCAGCAGACCCACCATGAGGAGGTAGGAGGCACCCCCCGCCCAGGCAACGGCCTTGGTTCTCGTCATCGGTGGCTTTCCCTCCCGGGAGCAACGCCGCGGTGCGCGACGAGCGCAGGCAACGGAATGATCATCATGGGGTTCACGCCGCGAGACTAACGGGCCACCACCGGCATGGCATCAGCCCGGGGACGTACGCCCACGGGCCAACCCGGCCGCA
This sequence comes from Streptomyces sp. NPDC023527, assembly GCF_055560115.1. Classification (NCBI taxonomy): domain Bacteria; kingdom Bacillati; phylum Actinomycetota; class Actinomycetes; order Kitasatosporales; family Streptomycetaceae; genus Streptomyces; species Streptomyces sp. NPDC023527. The sequence goes on along the minus strand of NZ_JBVHJJ010000012.1, from coordinate 58,302 downwards.
CGATTGCCGCCCACGGCCTCATGTCCGGACGGGGGTCCGCTCGGCAGTGTGGGTGCCGTGATCGAAGTCAACGAACTCACCAAGCGCTACGGCAGCAAGACCGCCGTCGACCATCTGTCCTTCACCGTGCGGCCGGGCCGGGTCACCGGATTCCTCGGCCCCAACGGAGCCGGCAAGTCCACCACCTTGCGGATGATCCTCGGCCTGGACGCGCCCTCCACCGGCGCCGCCACCGTCAACGGCGTCCCTTTCCACCGCCACCCGCGCGGCCTGCGGCACGTCGGCGCCCTCCTCGACGCCGGACAGGTCCACGGCGGGCGCACCGCCGCGGCCCACCTGTCCGCCCTCGCCCGCGGCAACGGCATCCCGCTGCGCCGGGTGGGCGAGGTGCTTCAGGAGGTGGGGCTGGCCGAGGTGGCGAACCGCCGCATCGGTGGATTCTCCCTCGGCATGAAGCAGCGGCTGGGCATCGCCACCGCCCTGCTCGGCGACCCGCCCGTGCTCATGTTCGACGAGCCGATCAACGGCATGGACCCGGAGGGCGTGCTCTGGGTACGCCGACTCTTCCGGCGCCTGGCCGCCGAGGGGCGCACGGTCTTCCTCTCCAGCCACCTGATGTCGGAGATGGAGAACACCGCCGACCAGCTGGTCGTCATCGGCCGGGGCCGCCTCATCGCCGCCGAGTCGGTACGGGACTTCGCGGCGCGCGGCACCCGTAGCAGCGTCGTGGTCGGGACACCGCAGGCCGCTGAACTGGCGGCCGTGCTGACCGCGGCGGGCGCCTCGGTCGAGCCGGAGGGCTCGGCGGGCGCCGAGAAGCTCGCCGTGACCGGGCTCCCGGCGGACCGGATCGGAGCGCTCGCCTTCGAGAACGGTATCCGGCTGGACGAACTGACCACCCGTACCGCCTCACTGGAGGCGGCCTTCATGGAACTCACCGCCGACAGCACCGAATACCTGGCAGGACAGCCCCGATGACCACGCTCGCCTCCGTTTCCCGGACCACCCCCGTCGCCGCGCCGGCCGCCCGCTTCCGCGACCTGCTCGCCTCCGAGTGGATCAAGGTAAGGTCCCTGCGTTCCACCCCGTGGACGATCGGACTCACCGTCCTGTTCGTCGTCGGGTCCGCCGCCGTGGCCACGCTGTCGGACAAGGCCGTGGCCTCCGGCCCCGCTGACTTCCTGCCCTACGACGCCTACCCGTCGGCCGGTTACTGGACGCTGATGCTCGTCGCCGCCAGCATGGGCGCCCTCACCGTCGTGAGCGAGTACAGCAGTGGGCTGATCCGCACCACCACCGTGGCCGTCCCGGCCCGCGGCTCGGTCGTGCTGGCCAAGGCGGCCGTCACCGCCGTGCTGTGGACCGCGGTCGGCACGGCCGCCTCCACCGGTTCCTTCCTGGTCTCCCAGGCCATCCTGGACGGACATCATGCCGGCGTTCCGATCACCCACCCCGGGGTTTTCCGGGCGCTGGTGGCATCCGCGTTGCTGGCTCCGGTCTGCGCCCTGGTCGGTCTGGGCCTCGGCGTTCTGCTCCGGCATGCCGCCGGGACCATGGTCACCAGCGTCTTCACCCTGCTGATGCTGCCCACCATGTTCTCGGAGAGCAACCGCTGGTCGGCGGACATCAAACACGCGCTGGTCTCGGCCGCCTGGAATCGCCTGGTCCAAACCTGGGAGCCGGATCCCGGATCCCTGGGCTACACCGCCACGGTCCCCGGCTCCTGGATCGTGTACGCGCTCTGGCCGCTGATCACGGTCGCACTCGCCGTGCTCGTCGTGAGGCGTCGCGACGTATGAGCGTGTCTCCAGGGCGCGAACATCTACGAGAGGGCGGGGTGATCCGGCTCCAGGTCTTGTGGTTCTGCTGCGGGTCCCGTGCTCCTCGAAGCCAGTCGGCCGACAGGTTTATCCGTCCACCGGTCACATTCTCCCGTCGGGATCCGTCAGTGAAGTGACGAAGCAACACGACCCACCCCGGGTGACCGACGACCGCCTCGAACTCCGAGGCCGATCGGCGCCCCGGCGCGGAGGTCGCGAGACCCACACATGGACAGGACAACACGATGCTGACGAACATCATGTATGTGACGCTGAATGTCACCGATCAAGACCGCGCGCTGAGGTTCTATACGGAACAGCTCGGCCTGGAGAAGCGCATCGACTTCACCGGTCCTGACGGACGCTTCCTCACCGTAGGCATCCCTGGCAGTTCGCTCGAAATCATCCTTTGGCCGCGCGCTGCTGCCCCGGCCGAGGTGCGGCCGGGCACCACGCCCGGTCCGGTCTTCCTCGAATCGGACGACTTGCGGGCGGACTTCAAGGTGCTTCGCGATCGCGGTGTGACGTTCGACCAGCCCGAACCGGAGGACTACGGGTTCGGGGTGCGCATCGAGGCTGTGGATCCGGACGGCAACCGGATCTCGCTGCGTCAGCGCAGCCAGCCAAGCCGTAGCGATGGCTGACCGTCCGTAGGCCCCGCGTGGCTGGCGCCGCGCGGCCCCGCCGGTACGCCCCGGCCTGCGGATATCGCAGACCGGGGCGTGCTGTGTAGGGACGACGTCGTCCGTCAGTGCTTCCCGGCGGTCGACTGCGCCGAGGTCGGGCCGGGCACGTTGCCGACGTACGGGTCGGCGCGGGGTCAGGCCAGGTGCAGGCTGTCGGCCAGTCCCGCGGCGGTGAAGGCGGCCACCAGGTCGTCGCGGTCTTCGGTGAAGTGGGCCCAGCTGTCGCAGTGCACGGGGATGACTCGGCGTGCGCCGAGGATCTGGGCGGCTTCGGCGGCCTGGGCGCTGTCGAGGACGATCAGCGCGCCGTCGAAGAGGACGGGGAAGCGGGGAGCTCCGGCGAAGAGGATGGCGGTGTCCATCGGGCCGAACCGCTCGGCGATCTGCCCGACCGCGTCGAGCGAGGCGTTGTCGCCACTGACGTAGACCGTGGGCAGGCCCTCCCCGGTCAGGACGAAGCCGACGACCTGGCCGGTGATCGGTTCGACCTCCTCGCGCGTCCCGGGACCGTGGATGGCGGGCACACCGGTCACGGTCACCGTGCCGCCGTCGGGACGGTCCAGCTCGATGGACTCCCAGTCCTCAAGGCCCTTGGCTCCGCTCCCCAGACGGCCCGCGCCGCTGGGGGTGGTGAGCGTGAGCGCGACGTCGGCGAGCAGGGCCCGACCGGAGTTGTCGAGATTGTCGGCGTGCTCGTCGTGCGAGAGCAGGACCACGTCGACGCGGCCGAGGTCCGCGGGGTCGACGGAGGAGGGTGTCGTCTTGGTCAGGACCGGACGGCCCGGCGCCCCGTACTCGCCGGGGGCGTCGAAGGTGGGGTCCGTCAGGAAACGCAGCCCGCCGTACTCGAAGAGGGCGGTCGGTCCGCCGAAGACGCGTACGGGGAACTGCTCACTGGTCGTGCCGGCAACAGCCATGAAACACCTCACGGATGGGAAGCGGTCTATCCGTGAGAGACCGTAGTCGGTTCTCACGGATGGGCGCAAGCTGTAACATGAGACCCGTGAAGGAGACCGTGACCGCCGAGTCCGCCGTGCCACCGGCACCGGGTGCGGAGCAGTACCCCGCCCTCGACTTCGCCAACAGCGCCATGGCACTGACCGGCGGCCAGTTCCTCGACCTCCTCGGGACCCCCGCGGCCGCCAATCAGTGGCTCATCGAACGCGACCTCGCCCCGGCGGACGCCGGATTGCAGGAGATGTGTGCGGCACAGCTGCGGACGCTGCGTGAACAGATCCGCGCCCTGCTCGCCTCCCGGGTCGACGGGCACCCCGCTCCGTCGAGCGCTCTCGCCGCCGTCAACGACGCCCTGACCCGGGCCCCCGCGGCGTCTTTGCTGCACTGGGATCCCACTCGCGGCCTGTACCGCGCCGCCGCGCACCCCACCGCCCAGATCGTCGACCACGCCCTGGCGACCCTCGCCGCCAGCGCCGCCGACCTGCTCACCGGCCCCGACGCCGAGCGCCTCACGGCCTGCGGCTCCACCCCGTGCAACCGCTACCTCTTGCGTCACGGCCGCCGCCACTGGTGCTCCACCCGCTGCGGCGACCGCGCCCGCGCGGCCCGCGCCTACGCCCGGCGCACCCAACCCAAAGCCGACTGAGACCGCCTCGAACACATCACGACCGGCAGATGAGTCAGACGGTCCGATCCCGCACGCTCAAGCGTCTTGCCGGGCAGCGTGACTCATCCAGCAACTCGTCATCTGGACCGCCGAGGTGGGCAGCCCCAGCCACGACGGACTCCGCGTCCTCGCCTCCTGGGCCGCCGATCAGGCGGGCGGTGCCGTCAACTCGTAGCCAAGGCCGGCGGAGGATCCGGGGCCTGGGCCGCGTCGGCAGCACAGCGCCGCGGCTGAGGAATTCCGCCGGTCAGCGCTCATCCGCCCGGCCCGACTTCCGCTGTGCGCTCCGGGCCAAGGAAACGTGCACCCGTTGCTAACGACGGCTCCGCTCGGCTCCAGCATCGTGGTCCGTGCCCGAAAGGCGAACACGTCACATCGCATCCGCGAAGCATCCGTCCTCCCATCAGGAAGACAGGGGAAACGCATGAAACTGTGGACCCGCGCGGCCGTCGCCACGGCTGCCATCGGAGCTGTCGTCGCAGGCGTGCCGATGGCCACCGCCGCGACCGCCGCGCCGACCGCCGCCCGAGGCGCCGCGGCGGAGGTGAAGGGCGCCGTCAGGCTGCAGCCCGACCCGGTCAAGGACGCGCCGGCCATCCGCACGTTCCGGCACCTCGTCAACGCCGGCACCGGCAAGTGCCTGGCCGTCCCCGGCGGCAGCAAGGAACAGGGCACCAGGCTCATCCAGTGGGGATGCGGTGCGTGGGCCGACCACGACTGGGACATGGTGCCCTACACGATCGACGGGACCAAGTACTACAAGGTGATCAACCGCAACAGCGGCCAGTGTCTGGCCGTGCCCGGGGCGAGTACGAAGCAGGGTGAACAGGTCATCCAGTGGCCGTGCGGTGACTGGGCGGACCACTTCTGGCGGTTCGACAACGTCGGGCCCAACAAGTACCGGGTGGTGAACCGCAACAGCAGACAGTGCCTCGCGGTCGAGGGCGGAAGCGGCGCCGCCGGTGCCCGTGTGATCCAGTGGCCGTGCGGAACATGGCCCGACCACTACTGGAACCGCGTCTGACGTTCCGGCGGACGACGGAGCGGACCCGGGCCGGCCGGGGACCGCTCCGTCACGCTGCCGGGCCCACTCACCTCAGGAGGCGGCCGATCTTCGGCGGCCGACCGCTGTCGTTGGTGTCTCCGTGCTCGCCGGTCAGTTCTTGACCGGCCACTCCAGCGGCTTCTTGTAGTAGCCCTGGGTCAGCTCCACCGCGGCAGGCTTCTGGCCCTCGGGGATGAGGAAGGCGGTGCAAATCTTCTCCGACTGCCCCGCGCTCATCTGCTTGCTGGTGTCCGGTGCCGGGCAGTCGGGCCACTTCGCCTCGCCCATCAGGACGAGGAGGGCACGGGTCCGCCGACCCGCGTCCGTCCTGATGACCAGGTCGTTGTCCATGTCGCCCAGCTCCATGGTCTTGCCGCTCTTGTGGGTGAGCGTCGACCAGACGTAGACGGGAATCTGCGGGCCCTCGTCCTTGTCCTTCTTCAGGCCGGAGTTCTCCATGTCGGCCTTGGTGCCGGTCTGCACCTTGGTCGGTGTGACCGTGAACTTGGCGCCCGCCGACTTCTGCATGGTGCTTTCCTTCTCCGGGCTCGTCTCACCCAGACGGAAGGTCTTCTTGCCGTCGGATGCGTCCGAACCGGAGTCCGACGAGTGGGAGCCGGAGCTGTTCCGGTTTTTCCCCGAACCCGAGTCGTTGCAACCGGTCATCGCAAAGGCCAGGGCCAGAGCACCTATCGTCGCCGGTACGGCACGAGTCCACGTACGCATCTGTTCTCTCTTTCCCCGTTGAATGTCCCCGTGGCCCGGCTGGGGCAGCTCAGCTCGCCCGCACGACCGGACCGCCGGATCTGCGGCCGATCCTGCCAGAGAAGGATCAACCCCTCGCGAGGGGCCCCGGCCGCTGAGTCGGCCGGCCCGGGTCACCGAGCCGGCGGAGCACACGGCTCGCCCGCACCGTCCCGATACCCGTCGCCGACCGGTGCCGGTCCCCGCGACGTGCCGGTCGGCGCCCCCCGAGGGCTCGCCGCGTGGATTGACGAGGAACGTCAATCCACGGCCCCCACCTGCGGAAAGAGAGGCATCATAGGGATCATGAGCGTGACCATCGAGATCGCGGGACTCCCACCCGAACGCCTGCTGTTCAGCCCGTCGCCCCTCGCCGAGCTGTGCGCCGCGCTGCACGCCCTGGCCGAGCCGGGGCATCACCCCGGGCTGCACGGTTGGACCACCGCGACGAACGCCGCCCTCAAACCGGCCCTCGCGGACCGGCTGTGCGAGGCGGACTTCCTGTGGAACTCCACCTTCTCCGACATCTCGATGCCGTTCGCCGCGCTGCCGGACTCGCACGGCCGCCCGGGGGCCACGCTCGCCGAGGACCTGGACCTGCTGGACCGGCTGGACGACGACGTCTTCGTCGACGCCGCCCTGGAGATCTCCTGCACCAGCAGCTACAGCAGGGGTGGCCCGTCCCCGCTCGTGAACGCCAAGGCTCGCGCGCGGGCCCTGGAACGCGCCACGGCGCGCGGCCCCCGGCAGGTGGAGTTCGCCAAGCGACTGCTGGAGGACCCGCCGGCCCTACGGGCCTGGATCCGCCGCCTGTTCGAGGACTGCGCGGAGGCGTTCTTCGACGACGTCTGGCAGCGGGTGCGCGTCCAGCTCGCCGCCGACGCCCGGCACAAGACGGAGTTGCTGCAGCGCAAGGGGTTGGCCGAGGCTCTGGCCGAGGTGTCCTCCGCCGTGACGCTGGAGGGCGGCGGGTCCCGGATCAGCGTCGACAAGATCGGCACCGGCCGTGCGAACGCGCTCGATCCGGCCGTCGGCCCGGGCGTCACCTTCGTCCCGTCCTCCTTCGGCTGGCCCCACCTGTGGGTGCTGCACGCGCCGCGCTGGCGCCCGGTGGTCCACTACCCGGCCGCCGCACCCGAAGTGCCGGGCCCCGGGTCCCTGGACCTGCTCAAGCTACGGCTGGAAGCCCTCTCCCACCCGATGCGCATCCGGATGTGCCGCTACCTGGCCCGGTCCGCCTTCACCACCACCGAGCTGGCCGCCTCGCACGACATCAGCCCGCCCGAGGTCTCCCGGCACATCGCGGTCCTGAAGAAGGCCGGCCTGATCACCACACGTCGGCGCGGCCGCTACGTGCTCCACCAACTGGACCTGACGGTGGTCGCCCGGCTGGGCAGCGACTTCCTGGAGGGGGTACTGCGCTGAGGTGCCCCGCACGGCTCGTGGACTTCCCTCACGGCTGGTGAACCTCCCTCACCTCAGCACGTTCCGTAACCGGGGCTCCGACCTTTGGCCTGGTCCTCAATCGCCGTACGGGCTATCGCCGTACGGGCTGTGGCGACGGGGCGACTCCAGCCACTGGCCGCGCGAGTAAGTGTCCGGGCGGGTCAGGTGGTGATCTCACTGCCCCGGGCCAGCAGCAGGGTCACGCCCACCGCCGCGACCGCCACGGCCGCGGCGAAGGGGGCTCTCGCGTGCGTCCGGCTCAGCACCGCCCCGGTGAGCGCTGTCGCCGCCGCCGTGACCAGGGCCGCTGCTCCCGAGGCGGGGAGCGGGCCCGGCGGACCGAGGGCCAGGGCCGCGGTCGCCGCTACGAGCGGCACCGGCAGCGCCCGGCGTGTCCCGGTCGTCCCGAGCCGGTGCGGCAGGCCGCGCACCCCCACCGTCAGATCACCGCCGATGTCCGGCAAGGTGTCGGCCAGATGGGCGCCCACACCCAGCAGGGCACCGGCCACCACCACCCACCACGGGGGCCACAGGCGCGTGTCCAGGCTCAGGGTGACGAAGGCCGGCAGGCTCGCGAAACCCACCGCGTAGGGCAGCCAGGACCAGACCGTGGCCTTCAGCCGGAGGTTGTACGCCCACGCCGCCCCCACACCCGCCAGATGCACGCTCCCCGCGAGGGGGCCAGACATCAGTGACAGTGGTACGCACAGCGCGAGCGCGGTGTGCGCGGCCGCCCATACCGTCTGCGGAGACACCGCACCCGTCGCGACGGGCTTGGGACGGCCCGCTGCGGCGTCACGGCGCGCGTCGAACGCGTCGTTGCACCAGCCCACCGACAGCTGACCGGTCAGCACCGCCGCCGCGAGCAGCGCGCAGCTGCCCGCGGAGTGCCCGGCGGCGCCGGCCAGCGCCGTCACCAGAACGGTGACCGCCGCCGACGGCCCCGGATGGCACGACGCGGCCAGGGCCACGACCGGCCGGCCGGTCCGGTTGGTGGTCTCCCCGGCGATCGGCATCCGGTCCGTTTCCACCACGTGATCGTAGAACGTGGAACGGACAGGCGGGCGGCGGAGGCCGCCGGACGGGCGACTGGGGGCGCACCCCCGCACATCCGCATTCCGCACGGGGAACAACAGTGCCGTCGGACACCCCGGCGCCCCTCATGGCGGGAGACGTATGACGACCCGGATCGCAGCCGTCCACGGCCTCCTGGCCCCCCACCGCCAGCCCCAGAAAGCCATCACCGATGAGGTCCGGAGGGCCTGCCTGCCGGAGGGGACCGGCCGCGCGGTCCTCGACCGCCTCCACAGCAGTACCCAGGTGCGCAGCCGCCACATGGTGCTGCCGCTGGAGGACTACGCCCGGCTGGACGGCTTCGGCGGCGCCAACGACGTCTTCATCCGCGCGGCCACCGACCTGGGTGCCCGGTCGGTCCGCGGCGCGCTGCGGACCGCCGGACTGCGGGCCACCGACGTGGACCTGCTGATCTTCACCTCCGTCACCGGCATCGCCACCCCCTCCATCGACGCCCGGCTCGTGGGACGCCTGGGGCTGCGACCGGACGTCAAACGCCTCCCCGTCTTCGGCCTGGGCTGCGTCGCGGGAGCGGCGGGCATCGCCCGCCTGCACGACTACCTGCGCGGCTGGCCCGACCACGTCGCCGTCCTCGTCTCCGTCGAACTGTGCACCCTGACGTTCCAGCGCGCGGACTCCTCACCGGCCAACCTCATCGCCACCGGCCTGTTCGGCGACGGGGCCGCGGCTGTTGTCGCCTGCGGTGCACACCGGCCCGCCCAGGGACCGGCGGTCGTGGCCACCCGCAGCCACCTGTACCCGGACACCGGGCACGCCATGGGCTGGGAAGTCGGCAGTTCCGGATTCCGGGTGGTGCTCGATCCGGTCGTGCCCGAGCTGATCCGCCGCAACCTGGCCGACGACGTCCGCGGCTTCCTGGACGAACACGGCCTGAAGACCAAGGACGTCACCGCCTGGATCTGCCACCCGGGCGGCCCCAAGATCCTGCACACCATCACCGAGACCCTCGACCTCCCCGCCGGCGCCCTCGACCTCACCTGGCAGCACCTGGCCGAGGCCGGCAACCTCTCCTCGTCCTCCGTCCTGCACGTCCTGCGCGACACCCTGGCCCGCCGCCTCCCGCCACCGGGCTCCTACGGACTGCTCCTGGCCATGGGGCCGGGCTTCTGCTGCGAACTGGTCCTGCTGCGCTGGTAGAAGGGAGGACACATGCTCTGGTACACAGCCCTGATGCTGGCCGTCGCGGCCGAACGCACCGGTGAACTCCTCCTGGCACGCCGCAACGCACGCTGGAGCCGGGCCCGCGGCGGCACCCCGGCCGACCACGGCCACTACCGGTGGATGGTCGCCCTCCACACCGGGCTGCTGGTGGCCTGCCCGCTCGAAGTGCTGGTCGCCCACCGGCCCGTCCCGCCGGAGCTCACCTGGGCGATGCTCACCGTCGTCCTCGCCGCCCAAGCACTGCGCTGGTGGTGCATCCGCACGCTGGGAAGGCAGTGGAACACCCGGGTCATCGTCGTCCCCGGACTGCGCCTGGTGACCGCGGGCCCCTACCGCCGGCTTCGCCACCCCAACTACGTGGCCGTGGCCGCCGAGGGCCTGGCCCTGCCCCTGGTGGGCGGTGCCTGGGTGACCGCGCTGGTGTTCACGGCTCTGAACAGCTGGCTCCTCACCGTACGCGTCCGGTGCGAGGACGCCGCACTGGCCACCGTCGCCGCGGGCGCGCGCACATGATCGACGTCCTCGTGGCGGGCGGCGGCCCCGCCGGCCTGGCGGCCGCCATCCACGCCGCGCTGCACGGCATGGAAGCGGTGGTCATCGAACCCCGCCAGCCTCCCGTGGACAAGGCGTGCGGGGAGGGCATCATGCCCAGTGGTGTCGCCGCCCTGCACGCACTCGGCCTGGACGTACCGGGCCGCCTCGTACGGGGCATCCGCTACGTGGACGGCGACCACAGCGCCGAGGCCGAGTTCCGCCACCACCCAGGACTGGGGGTGCGCCGCACCGTCCTGCACGCCGCCCTGCACCAGCGAGCGGCCGAGCTGGGCGTACGGTTCGCCGCGACCAGGACCGGGGCCGTGCGCCAGGACGAGCACGGCGTCAGCTCCGGGGAATGGCGGGCACGCTGGCTGATCGCCGCGGACGGCCTGCACTCTCCGCTTCGCCGCGCCCTGGGCCTCCACCTGCCCGCCGGCGGGCCCGCCCGTTACGGGCTCCGCCGCCACTACCGGATCGCACCGTGGACGGACTGCGTGGAAGTCCACTGGTCGGCAGGGGGAGAGGCCTATGTGACACCCGTGGCGCAGGATTGCGTGGGCATCGCCGTGCTCAGCCGCACCCGGCGCCCCTACGACGAACACCTGCGGGCGTTCCCCGCTCTGGCCGCCCGGGTGCACGGCCGGCCGGCGAGCGCCGTGCGCGGGGCCGGCCCACTGCACCAGCGGGCGCGCCACCGGGTGGCCGGCCGCGTCCTCCTCGCCGGTGACGCGGCGGGATACGTGGACGCCCTGACCGGCGAAGGCATCGCACTCGCCCTGGCCACAGCCCGGGCGGCCGTGGAGAGCCTGGCCGCCGGCACACCCCACACCTACGAAGCGGCCTGGGCCAGCCTGACCAGACGTCACCGCCTCCTCACCCACGCACTGCTCCGGGCCGCCCGGTACCCCGCCACCGCCCGCCTCGTCGTCCCGGCCGCCTCCCGGCTGCCCTCGGTGTTCACCGCCGCGGTCCGCGCGCTCCAATGACACGGGTGGTGGTGATGTCAGCACTGTTCCCACGCCGACGATCTCGCTCACCGCCCCGACGGGCTGGCGCTGACCGGCGCATACCGCCGTTTGGTCCTCCACCGCGGCGGCAACCGCAAGCCCTGTTCGCTCGGCCGCGGCCCGCGACGCGGGCGTGGTCTCGGCGGTTGCCGGGCGGCACCCGGTCAGGCGGCCGAGCCCCTGCCCGCCTCCGCCAGGAGGATCGCGCAGACGATCAGGACGGCGCCGGTGAGGTTGACGGCGGTGAAGGTGTCTCCCGACAGCCAGTAGCCACAGAGCCCGGCGAAGACCGGTTCCATGGTCATAATCAGCGCTATGCGGTGGGGCGACGAGGACGCGAACGCCTTGCTCTTGATGAAGAAGGCCAGGGCCGAGCCCGGGATCGCTGTGATGGCCAAGGCCGACCAGACGCTGCCCGCGCCGGGAACCATGAGCGCTCCGGTGGCGGCGGCCCACAGCAGACTTCCCATGCCCACCACGGTCAGCTGTACGAAGGTGAGGAGCGCGGTGCGGGCGCCCGGGCCGATGTGCGCGAGAACCACGTTGTGCACCGTGAACGAGAGGGCGCAGCCGAGCATCAGGACGTCACCGCGGTTGGCCGACAGCCCTTTCAATGTCAGCAGTGACAGGCCGATCAGGGCCACGGCGGCGGCCGCGGACCGGCGTGGTCGGGGTGCGATGCGCAGGACAAGTGCCCCGAGCAGAGGGGTGAAGACCACGGCGAGGCCGGATATGAACGCGGCGTTGGAGACGGTGGTGTGCTCGAGGCCCGCGGTCTGCAGCGCGTAACTCGCGAAGAGCACTCCTCCGGCGACGGTGCCGGCCCGTGCTTCCCGTGCCGTGATCCGGCTCGATCGGCCGACCTGGAAGAGACCTACGACGGCTGCGGCACCGAGGAAGCGGTAGGCGAGGAACGTCTGGACGGGGATGAGCGCGACGGCGTCCTGGACGACGACGTAGGTCCACCCCCACAGCGCGGTGACACCCAGCATGGCCAGCGCCCACCTGGTGGAGCCGCTACCGACCGGCGCGCGCGGTGGACGCGGGGGCCTTTCCGGTAACCGCAATCAGATACCTCTCCACGGATTGGCGGGAAAGGTAATCAGCGCGCCAGGTGAGGTCAAACCTGGGCGGTACGTCTCCGCCATGCGGAGCCGTGTTCCGCTGGCTGGAAACCGCTCCTGAAATTTCCGTACTGCCGACGGTACGGTGGACGGATGCCCCGGTGGCCCCTGCTGGGAAGAATGAGATACCGGAACCGCTCATGTTTCTGTGGAGGTGGGGAAGCCATGGATCCGGTCAACAATTCGGAACTTGCCGTACCTTCGGTGGATCTGTCCTCGGAAAAGGCCGCCTCCGAGATCGGTGAAGCATGCCGGCGGGGTGGGTTCTTCTTCGTGCGTCATCACGGCGTGCCGGCCGAACTCGTAGCGGCGGCGTTCGAGGAGACGCGAGCGTTCTACGGCAGGCCGCTCCAGGAGAAGGAGACGTTCGCGGCCGGCGCGCACTCGCAGTTCCTGGGCTACCGGAGAGTGGGCCAGGAGAGGAGCACCTCGCACGCGGGCGGGGAGGCCTGTGAGCAGTACCGGATCGGGATGACGAGCGGCGCCCTCGCGTCGGGCCGGCCTCCCGACTTCTACCACGAGCCCTTCCGGCGATGCACTGATCTCTTCGAGCGGATGGCTTTGTTGGGCGACGCGATTCTGTCGGCCTGTGCCGCGGACCTCGGCTTGGACGGCACATTTTTTAAGCCCTACATGAAGTCGCCGATGCACCGGCTGGGACTCAACTACTACAAGGTCGGATATGGCGACGAGATCGCCAATACGGTCGACTACGCGATGTCGCCGCATGTGGATCACGGCCTGTTCACCATTCTGGCCCACGACGAGCCGGGGCTGGAAGTACGCGATTCCGGCGACTGGGTTCCCGTACCCGTACGCACCGACGCGCTGTTCGTATTCCTTGCCGATTACCTGGAGCGGTGGACGAACGGCACGTACCGGGCGGCGATGCACCGCGTCGGTCCAGTGTCCGCCGACAGAATGTCCATTCAGTACAAGCACCGGCCTTCGTACAGCACGGTCGTCGCGCCGCTGGAACCGTTCGTCGACGAGGCGAATCCGCCGCGCTACGAACCGTTCGACACGGGGAGTCAGTACGCGTCCCTGCTGGCATCCCTTCTCGGGGAACGCGAGATCGCATCCTGAGACCGTTCAGGCGCGGCAGCGCAGCATCTCCAGTGGAGGATTGGCGAGATAGTCCGCCCAGAAGACCGCACCGACCTCGCGCAGGCCGGCGTCGGACACCTTCAGTGGGACCCAGGTCACCTCGCCGAATCCGGCCGCCCGCAGACAGTCTTCGTGGACCTCGCGGCGCGGGCAGGTGGTGACGAACGAGATCGGCGGGTCGAGCAGTGCCGTGATCCGGACCCGTGGTCCGGTCTCGCTCTCCTCGCCGGTCGGCTCGCTGAGGAAGCCGTATTTGCCCATGGACGGCCCGTCGAAGCGGTAGTCGGGTGACTGGTTGAGCACGAAGAACTCGGCGCCGGGCGCCAGGCTCCGGTGCACGTTGCGGCACATGCGCTCCATGGTGGCGACGTCCTCCGCGTAGTTGAGCAGTTGGACCGCCGTGGCGACGTCGAAGCGCTGCGCCCCCGCCGCAGCCTCTGGCGGGCAGCCTTCCCCCACCCCGGCAGACCGTCGCACTGGCAGAAGCCACAAAGATGCGGACATCGTCCCGGGCTCCTGTACAGGCGGACGGGTCGGCCCCGCCTGCTCCGGTGGGAGGGCGAAGCGTGCTCGAGATCCACCAGCCCGGTGCTGTCCTCGAAGGTGACGAGCCGCTGCGGTTGGTGTCGGCGCGCTTGCGGCAGGTCGTCTCATCAGCCGACCTTAGGGAGTCCCCTCCTGGGTCACGCCGATGTGCGTCCAGTTCCCGAACTGTCCAGCTGGAAAATCCTTGAGGTTGATGTAGTCGCCGTTGGCGTCGAGCTCGCCCGAGGCGGCAGCTCGCGTGTCCTTGTTGTAGAAGAAGAGCCTGCGGCGCGCGGGGGTGATGTGCGTCCAGTTCCCGAACTGTTCAGCCGGGAAATCCTTGAGGTTGATGTAGTCGCCGTTGGCGTCGAGCTCGCCCGAGGCGGCGGCCCGCGTGTCCCTGCTGTAGAAGAAGAGCTTGGAGCCACCTTCGTCGAAGGCGATGTGGGTCCAGTTGCCGAACTGTCCGGCGGGGAAATCCTTCAGATTGACGTAATCACCGTCGTCATGGAGGTCGCCCGTCGCGGCGGCTCCCGTGTTCTCGCTGTAGAAGAAGAAGCGGGGGAAGAGATCTCCGCCGGCGGAGACGATGTGAGTCCAGTCCCCGAACTGTCCAGCTGGAAAATCCTTCAGGTTGACGTAGTCGCCGCTGCCGTCGAGTTTGCCCGAGGCGGCAGCTTGCGAGTCCTTGCTGTAGAAGAAGACCAGGACGCCGTCGGGCGCGATGTGGGTCCAGTCCCCGAACTGCTCGGCTGGGAAGTCCATCAGGTTGACGTAGTCGCCGTTGGCGTCGAGTTTGCCCGAGGCGGCAGCTCGCGTGTCCCTGCTGTAGAAGAAGAGCTGGCCGTCGCCAGGAACGACGTGCGTCCAGTCCCCGAACTGCTCGGCGGGAAAGTCCATCAGATTGACGTAGTCACCGCTGCCATCGAGCTTGCCCGAGGCGGCAGCTCGCGTCTGCCTGTCGTAGAAAAACAAAAACACGGCATTGCCTCCTGTTCCTGCCATCGATCCGTTCATGTCAGCGCGGATGGCCGAGCAGATTTTGCCCGGATATGCCAACCCGAGCCCCCAGGGTCACCCTGCGATGGGAAATGCTCTACGGCCGCCCCGGAGACAATAGAACGCACAGACAGGATTATTGCTCCCTGGCAGCAAGAGGTCATGCGAGCGGGGCCGTGTGGGTGATAGGGGCCTGTCGACGGCGAATGAACGGCTGCCGTAGCCCGCGCCGACCCGTCGCACCGTTCCAGCCGCTGCGCCGGACGGTGTGACGACCAAGGGACGCGTGCAGGTTCTTGCGAAGGCGCGGAGGTGTTCGGTTGTGGAGGAAGCGGATCGCTGCGACGACGGCGGCCTTCCACGATGCGGTGGATCGATAGTCGGCTTTCCCGCAGCATGGTGTCGGCCGCAGCCCCCGCCGTTCGGCTTGGTCGAGAGCTCGGAGGCCGAGAAGGATCGGCACGTGACTACGCCGAATCCGCTCAGCTCACCGCAGGCGGCGCATGAAGACGTCGCTCGCCCCGTTGCCGTCCTTGGGCACGAGATTGCTCGCCGTGCTGTCGAACACGGCCGTGCGTCCGGCCAGGTCGACGCTGAAATTCAACGTGAACTCGTTGGCCTGCGTCCCGTCGGACGCGACGTTGACGCGCTCCACCGCGCCGGTGCGCAGGTCGCGTACGAAGACGTCCTCGTGGCCGTTGGTGTCGCCCGGCACCAGGTTGGAGGCAGTGGATGTGAAGAACGCGCGCCGGTTGTCGGCGCTCATGGCCACGCGCCCGTAGGACATGCCGTTGGCCTCGGCGCCGTCGGCAGCCACGCTGAGCCGCCGGGTGACGCCCGTGCGCAGATCCGTGGCGAAGGCGTCCGGGGTGTGATTGGTGTCGCCGGCGACGATGCCGCTGTTGAGGCTCATGAACAGCGCGTAGCGCCCGTCCGGGCTCAGGCCGATGTCGCTGAGGACCGCCACCTTCGAGCCGGTGAGGGTGTGCGCGGCCAACTGGGTGCGGCCTGTGCGCAGGTCGTGCGCGTAGAACACACGGGCCCGCGGCCGCGCCAGCAGATCCTCGTCGGCGCCCGCCCCGGGGACCAGATTGGACGCCCTGCTCTTGAACCCGACCCGGCTGCCGTCCGCGCTGATCACCGGGGAGATGGAATAGCCGTCCCCCTGCGTGCCGTCGGAGGCGACGCTGACCCGTTTGACGGTGCCCCGCCACCGGTCCTTCACGAACACATCCTGCGCATTGTTGGTGTCCCCGGGCACCAGGTCGCTGCGAGTGGAGATGAAGGCGACAAAGCGGCCGTCCGCGCTGATCGATGGTTCGCTGTTGTCGACACGCTCCTGCGCCCGGTCCCCGATGAGGATTTCGGTGCGCCCGGTCCAGCGGTCGCGCACGTACATCTCCGTACTGCCGGTGGGGTTGCCACCGGGCACGAGGTTCGTCGCGTCGGAGCTGAAGACGACATACCGTCCGTTGCCGCTGATCGCCGCGTCCCCCGTCGAGCCGTCGGCCGGTGTGCCGTCGGTGGCCACGCCGACCCGCTCGACCCTGCCGGTGCGCAACTCCTTGACGAAGAGGCCGCCCTTCCGAGGGTCGCCGGGAATCAGATTGCCCGCCCCCGAAAGAAAGAGGACGACGCGGCCGTCGCCGCTGATCTTCCCCTGCCCCGACTCGCCGTTCGCCTCCGTGCCGTCGGCGGCGACGCTCACCCTCTCGGTGCGCGCCCGGTGCCCCTCCGTCGCGACAGCCGCCGGCAGCACCACGGTCGCGCAGGCCCCTAAGACCGCCGTTACGACGACCGTGCGTCTGAAATGGCGCATGCGAATCCCCTTGTTGAAGCAGTGGATGGTGTACGAGCCGGGGGAAGCCAACCGCGAGGCTCCGGCCCGGGTCAACAGGGAGGGACCGGCTCCGGCCCGCACCGGCCGGTGATCAGCGGATACGGCAGGCATCATGTCCACCCTTGGGCTCAACAGCAAGAGGGACGGCATGGCCGTCGGGCGCGAAGTGCCTATGCGACGATCACGACGTGAACGATCTGCACTTCCGCCTCGCCGACGACACCGACCTCGCCACTCTCGTCCGCCTGCGCGACGACTCCGCCCGCTGGATGCTCGCCCAGGGCATTACCGGCCAGTGGCGGCCCGGCGAGCTGGACGAGGACCACTTCCGCCGGATCATGGCGAGTGGCGAGGTCTGGCTCGCCGAGGCCGACGGGCGCGTGGTCGGGGCCTGGGAGCTGTGGTGGGCGGACGAGGACGCCTGGGGACCGCAGCCGCCAGTGGCCGGCTATGTGCACCGGCTGATGGTGGACCGTGCCAACGCCCGGCCGGGGACGGGGCGTCTGCTGCTGCGAGCTGCGGAGCGCCGCGTGGCCGTGGCGGGGCGAGAGTTCATACGTTTGGACTGTCTGGCCGGCAACGCCCGCCTGAACGCCTACTACTTGGACGACGGCTACCAGCGCGTCGGCCACAAGGCGGGCAAGCCGCAGCCGGGCGGCGCACCCAAGTCGTTCACGCTCCTTGAGAAGAACCTGCGGGCCGGCCACAAGGGTTGAGCAATCTCGGCCAGGGCGGCGAGCCCGCTGAGAACGGCCATGGCGCACGGGAGGCCCCGGATAGCGCGGCCGCTCGCGGCATCCGGTCTGCCGCAACAGCGTCGTCAGTCGTCTCGGCCGTGAGGAGTCCGATCGCTGTGTCGTCGTTCGCCCCCGTGCTTCCGTATGCCCTGGTCCGGCTCGTCGGGTCGGGGGCGGAGGTGGAAGCGGAGGAAGGTGGAAAGCCATGGGGGAGCGCGCGAGTCACCGGACGCTCCGTCAGGCCGAGAGAGCGCCTCAACGCGCCTGCCCCTACCGCGTATGATCCGGGCCGCCCCGCGAAAGAACGAGGCATGAGCAGTGAAGCGGAATCGCCGGGCGCTCCCGTCGCACCGGATTTCTGGGACCGACTCCCTTTCGACGTGCGCAGCGAGGCGTTCCACGCCGATCCCTACCCGTTCTACGAAAGGCTGCGGGCCGCCACCGGACCGGTGACGCCGCTGCCCGACGGTGCGCTGGCCGTCACCGGCTATCGGGAGAGCCTTGCGCTGCTGGGGGATCCACGGTTCGGATTCGGTGATTTTCCGCTGGAATCGACGTCGTTCCTCCTGGTCGATCCGCCGGAGCACCGAAGGCTGCGGGCCCGTGTCGCCGCTCCCTTCGCGGTCCGTTCTGTGGAGCGGCTGCGTCCGGCGATCCGGCAGAAGACCGATGCGCTCCTCCTCCGGGCCGCCGACCGCGGCGAGGTGGACGTGGTCGCCGATCTCGGCGTCCCTCTGGCCCTCGACCTGATCTGTGCCCTGGTGGGTGTGCCGCTCGACGCCCGGTCGCGGTGGCACGGGGCGCTGTCGTGGCTCGCTGCCGGCTTCGACCCCGAGTCGCTGCGCGACCCCGCCACCGGGGCTCGCGTCGAACCCGCCAGGGTGGAGTTCGCCCAGTACCTCGATGCCCTGATCAAAGAACGCCGCCGGTCGCCGCACGACGATCTGGTCAGCGCCCTGCTGGCTCCGGCAGCGGACGGCACGCGGTTGACGGACCACCAGATCATCAGTGCCGTAGGGCAGTTGGTCGTGGCGGGCTACGAGCCCGTGGTCAATATGATCGCGAACGGGCTGCACGCGCTGCTTCGCCACCCCGAACTGCTGGAGCGTCTCGCCGGGAACCCGGCCGCCGCGCCCTCGGTGGTGGAGGAACTGCTGCGCTACGACCCCCCGATCCAGCTGCTGGCCCGGCTGGCGCTGACGGACGCGGACGTGGGGGGCGTGGGCGTGCGCGCGGGGACGGTGGTGGGAGTGCTGCCGGGTGCCGCCAATCGCGACCCCGCGGTCTTCGCCGACCCCCACCGGCTCGATGCCGGCCGTTCCCCGCAGCACCTGGCGCTGGGCCATGGCGAACACTTCTGTCTGGGGGCCCGGCTCGTCCGCGTGCAGGCGCAGGTCATGCTGAGCGCCTTGGCCCGTTGCCGGCCGGTGCCCACCGGAGAGCCGGTGCGCTACAAGCCGACGCTCGTCAGCCGTGGTGTCGAGAGGCTGCCCGTGGTCCTGACACACCGTTCGGACGAGGACGGCGACGGGGGATGGGCGTAGTCGGGCGGCTGGTGGTCAGGCGGGGGCTCCCGGCCTGTCCCGGCCGAGCCGTCGGACGCAGCTCCGCGCGAGACCGGTGACGTTCCCGCTGTTGAGGATCTCCATGGCGGGAAGGGCACAGCCGAGCTGCTGATGGATCGCGGTCATCAGTTCCGCCCCCATGAGCGAGTCCATGCCGAGCTGGTCCAGGGGCTTGTCGGGCGGAATGCGGTGGGGCGTGGTCTGCAGGATCCGGGCGAGAACGCCGGTGAGTACCTCGGTGACGAGGACCAGCGCCTCCTCCGGCGTCGCCGTCGCCAGCGTCTGGACGACCCGCCTGCCGGTTCGACCGGTGTCGTTCTCCTCGTCCGGCCGGACGGCGCAGAAGCGCGGGGCGTCGATGGTCGTGGCACCGTGTCGCGTCCGGCCCCAGTCGACCCCGGCCACGACGGCGACCTCGTCACCCCGGCCGATCAGTTCGCCCAGAGCGGCGAACGCCTCGCGCGGAGTCACCGGGTCGAGGCCCAGGTGCCTCATGAAGTCGGTCAGTTCGTTCCGCGCGACATAGCCGACTTCGGCCATGGCTCCCCAGGCGACCGCGAGGGAGGGCCTGCCGGAGCACCGCCGGGCGCGGGCGAGGGCTTCGAGGAACAGGTTGGCGCCGACGTAGTTGGCCTGGTTGTGGCCGCCCAGCACCCCCGTGATCGAGGAGTACGACACGAACAGGTCGAGGTCACGGTCGCGGGTCAGCCGGTCCAGGACGTCCGCGCCCAGAGCCTTGGGCGTCAGCGACCGCCGGACGCGGTCGTCGGTGAGCTC
The DNA here is from genome assembly GCF_055560115.1 of Streptomyces sp. NPDC023527. NCBI lineage: Bacteria > Bacillati > Actinomycetota > Actinomycetes > Kitasatosporales > Streptomycetaceae > Streptomyces > Streptomyces sp. NPDC023527. Next base: position 38,463 of record NZ_JBVHJJ010000012.1, on the reverse strand, counting down.
CACCAGCGGAGCGTCGTCGAGCACCATGGCGGCGTGGACCACTCCGCGCAGGGGGTGTTCCGGCCTGTCCACCGAGTGCAGTACGGCGCTCATCGCCGCCGCGTCGGCCGTGTCGGCGGTGTGGGCGGTGACGGTGACGCCCCGGTCCTGGAGCTCCTTGAGGAGAGCCGGGGCCTCGGGGGTGCCGGCACCGCGCCGGCCGACGAGCGCGAGGCGCCTGGCGCCGCGGTCGGCGAGCCAGCGCGCGGTGGCGGCACCGAAGCCGCTGAGACCACCGGTGACCAGATAACTCGCCCGCGCGTCCGCCCGGAAGGGCGCGGGCCTCACCCGCAGGCGTGGCGGCGTCTCCAGGGAGACGACCACCTTGCCGATATGGCGGGAGTGCTGAAGGGCCTCGAAGGCGTCCTCGACGCGGTCGGCGGGGTAGACGTGGTGGAGGATCGGGCGGTAGACGCCGTCGCGTACGTGCTGAACGACCTCCGCGAAGCACGCCGCGAAGGCCTCCGGACGGTCATGGGCGAGCGTCGCGAGGTCGGCCGTACTGAAGGTGATGTTCCCCAGGAAGGGCCGTAGCAGCAGCCTGCTGTTGGCGTACAGGTCTCGCTTGCCCAGTTCGATGAAGCGCCCGCCGGGCCGGAGCACCTCCAGGCCGCGGCCGATGGCCTCACCGGCCAGGGAGTTGAGCACCACATCGACGCCCCGGCCCCCGGTGAGGGACTTCACCCGCTCGGCGAACCCCAGGCTGCGGGAATTGAGCACATGCCGCACGCCGAGCAGCCGGAGCAGGTCACGCTTGGCATCCGTGCCGGCGGTTCCGATGACCTGGGCTCCGGCATGCCGTGCGCACTGCAGCGCGGCCAGCCCCACGCCACCCGCCGCCCCGTGCACCAGTACGGTCTCTCCGGGGGCCAGCCGCGCGAGATCACACAGGCTGTGATGGGCCGTCAGGAATACCACCGGCAGCGTGGCGGCCTCCTCGAAGCCCATGTCGTCGGGGATGCGGGCCACCGTGGCCCGGTGCACGGCGATGTGGGAACGCAGGGTGCCGCTGCCGAAGGCGAGGACGCGGTCGCCCGGGGAGAAGGACGTGACCGCGGAACCCACGGCCGTGACGGTGCCCACACACTCCATACCCATGTCGATGTCACCGGCGCGTTCGTCCTGTGTTCCGTCGAGCGTGATGGCGCCCAGGGCCTGAAGCACATCACGGTAGTTCAGCGCGGCCGCCCGTACCTGGACGACGACGTCGTCCGGGCCCGGATCCGGGAACTCGGCCGGCGACCAGACCAACTGGTAGGAACGGCCCGGCTCGCGCAGCCCCAGGGCGAAGGCGGACGTCTCGGACCCCGGCCGGTTCTCGCCGAGGTCGTCCCTGGCCCGCAGCCGGGGCACGAACCGCCCCGAGCGGGTGAGCAGCACCTCGTCCTCGGCCGTGGAACCGGTGAGTTCCGCCACTAGCCGAGTGGCGTCCGTCGCCGGTCGCCCGCAGAGCTCCAGGGAGATCCGGCGGACAGCGATGTCCGGGTGCTCGTTGGTGACGCAGCGGGCCACACCCCAGGCAACCGCCGTGGTAGGAGCCAGCGGCACCTCCGGCGCGGGCAGAACGCCGGAGGGGGGCGTCACCAGCCAGATCGCCACGTCCGATTCGTCGATGAGTCGGCCGGCGGCGACGGCGAGGGCGCGCAGCGCCGCCGTGTGCGTCAGGGCACGGTCCAGGTCCAGCCCACCGCCTGGGTCGGCACCAGGGGAGGCGCCCTCGTCCAGCAGGATCACCACACCGGTCCGTACCGTCCGTTCGGCCCGCCCGGCGAACAGCGCGGACCAGGCGTCGGCGTCGGTGGCGAGACCGGTACGGGCCACGGAACGCCCGGCGGGCGCACCGAGCCGCTCGGCGAGGGCGGCCGCCAGCTCCTCGCGGCCGGGCTCCGCCGCGACGATCCAGGCCCACGCACGGCAGCCATCGGACGGCGGCTCCCCGTCCGGCGGGCGCTGCCTCCTGGACGGGGCCGTGCCCGAGACCAGATCCGCCGGTGCGGCGCGGTGTACCTGTTGGGCGAGCAGGACCGCACTGTCGGCCTCGCCGGTCCGCCTGCCCCCGCCCGCGACCACGTCGCGCGGAACGACGGCGGTGTCCCGATAGCCCGTCTCCGACAGCAGGCGCACCCAGGCGTCGGCGTCCAGCAGCGGCCCGGCCGGGCGTGCCTCCGTGTCCTGCCCGCTCCAGAAGCTCGGCAGCTGTCCGAAGAGAAGAGCCAGCGCGGCGGGATCGTGTGTTTCGGCCATGAGCAGATGGCCGCCGTCGGCCAGCAGCCGACCGAGGTGCTCCAAGGAGGGCCGCAGGCGCCGGGTGGCGTGCAGGACGTGCCCCGCCACCACGACGTCGAACGAGCCTTCCGCCATGCCCTGGCCGACCGGGTCCCGATCCACGTCCAGAACCCGGTAGTCCACGAAGTCATAGGCGGCGAAGCGGCTCCGGGCCCGGGGGAAGAAGGCCGCCGAGACATCGGTGAACACATAACGCGTGCGTTCCGGGGGCAGTACCGGGAGCAGGAACGCGGTGGTTCCCCCGGTCCCCGAGCCGACCTCCAGGACACGGAGCGGCCGGTCGGCCGGCCACTGGCCGACGAGGGCCGCCATGACCGTACGAGCCGCCCGGTTCGTGGACCACGCCATGCCCGAATCGGTGTAGAACTCCTCCAGAAGGTGCCGGTTGGCATCGGAGAAGACCTGCTCCACGGGATCGCGGTTGCCCCGCAACACCTCGACGAGCTGCGTACCGCAGGTGCCGAGAAGGGTCAGTTCCACGGCGAGTCCGGGGCACTCTTCGGTGAACGCGCGGAACCTCTCCAGCGGTGCCGGGGCCCGCACCGCACGCCAACGGCGGTCTATCGGCGGTGTGTCGGCGAAGGCACCGGCCTTCAGGGGCTCGACGAGGCCGTGGGCGTGCGCGGTGCGGAGCATCAGGTCGAGGGCGCGGGCGTACTGAGGGAGGGCGCCCGCGCGGATGAGGTCGCGGCAGGTGAAGGCGGTCCGGCGGTCGGCGGCGTCCGGAAGCAGGGTGGCCACGGCCGCCGCGCCGAAGTGCGCCGCGAGTTCCCGTGCCACGTCGAAGGAATCCGCTTGACCGCTGCGCTGCCAGGCCGACCATGTGTGGCGCAACTCGTCGCGGCAGACGCGTGCGATCTCGCCGGGGGCCGGCAGCGGGGCGGCCCCCAGGTCCTGGTCGCGCGGAGCGGCCCGCATCACGGTCGTGTAGTGCGGGCCGGGCACGCGCGCGCCCTCGTCGAACTGCCGCAGCCGGCAACCTTCAAGGAGCAGGCAGACCAGGCCATTGGCGCTGAGCACGGTCACATCCCACAGCGGCTCCCGGTCCGTCCGGGCCCGGGCGCGCACATGGAACCAGCCGGTGGCGGGCATGGGGCGCCAGGCGCGCACACGGTCGATGGACACCGGCAGGAAGCGGATGCCTGCGGTGCCGGCCCGGTCCAGCAGGGGCGCGCCCGCCTGCAGCGCGCCGTCGAGCAGAGCGGGGTGCGCCTCGTAGCCGGAGCGGTCCGCCTCCCCGCCGTAGCGGGCCAGCACCTGGTCGTCGCCGTACAACAGGTCACCGGTGAGCACCCGGAAGGCGGGACCGTAGGACAGGCCGATCCGCGTGGCGCGCCGGTACCGCTCCTCCGAACTGCTCCGCCCGGTCAGGCTCGCCGCGATCCGGTCGATGTCGACGAGCGGGGGCGTGGGGGTGTACATCCGGCGGACCCGGCCCCGGGCGTGCTGCTGCCACGTTTCGCCGCCCTCGACGCGGCCGGCGATCTGCACCACGCCGTCGTCGGCCGAGACCGTGGTCTGGAGCTCGAGCTGCGGCCCGTCGTCGAAGGGCAGCAGCAGGGCTCGCGGAATGGTCAGGTCCGTGATCTCCACGCTCGCGTCGTGGATCCGTCGCCCGGCGGCCAGCACCATCTCCACCAAACCCGTGGCGGGCATGACGACCGTCTCCCCGACCTTGTGGTCGGCCAGCCAGGGTACGCGCGCCGGATCGAACGATCCGTGCCAGGCGGGCTCCGCGAAGGCGGCGCGTTCCCCGAGCAGCGGGTGGTCGATGGTCCCGTCGCCACAGCCGCTCACCCAGTCGGTGGGGCGGTACGTCCAGTGGCGCTCGCGTTCCCAGGGGTAGGCGGGCAGGTCCACCACCCGGCCGGGCCGGGGGAAGAACGCGTCGGGGTCGCTGCGGGCACCGGCGGCCAGCAGGTGACAGAGGGCGTGCCGGACGGCCGCCGGGCCCGGGGTGTCCCGGCTCAGGGCCTGCAGTACGGCGGCGGGCGGCGCGCCCTTGCGGGAGCCGGTCAACCGCCGCAGATAGCCGCGGAGCACGGGGTGCGGCCCCACCTCGACGAAGATGTCGCAGCCCAGTTCCAGCAACTGTCCGGCCGCCGCCGCGAACAGTACGGGCCGGCGCAGGTTGCGCCACCAGTAGGCGGCGTCCAGCTCCCGGCCGTCCAGCAGGGTCCCCGTGGTGGCGGAGGCGTAGTGAAGGAGTGCCCGCTGGGGCTCGAGGCCGTTGAGGGCGTTCGCCAGCCGGCCCTCCAGCGGGTCCATGGCGTGACTGTGGAAGGCGTATCCCAGGCCGAGATCGTGGAAGAAGACCCCCTGTGCCCCGAGCTTGTGTCCCAGCCGGGCCAGGGCGGCCCGGTCACCGCTGACCGTGACGTCCCGGCCGCTGTTGATCCCGGCGATCTCCAGCAGGCCCTCGTACGGAGCGAGATGGCGCCGTGCCTCATCCTCGTCGGCGCCGATGGCAGCCATGCCCCAGTCGCCGCCCGTGGTCGCCTGCGCGCGGGAGCGTTCGACGACCACGCGAGCCGCCGCGTCCAGGCCGAGGGCTCCGGCCGCCCACGCGGCGGCCATTTCGCCCGAGCTGTGCCCGACGACTCCGGTGGGCCGGACGCCGTGCGCGCGCAGCAGCGTCACCAGGCCCACTTGCACGGCGAAGAGCAGGGGCTGGGCGACGTCGGTGGTGTCCGGACGCCGGTGCCCGGGCGGTGCGGTGAGCTCCTCCAGCACCGACCAGCCGAGCACCGGACGCAGGGCATCGGCGGCGTCGGCGACGGCCGTACGGAACACCGGCTCCGCCTCCAGCAGGTCCGCGCCCATGCCCGGCCATTGCGAGCCGTTGCCCGAGAAGGCCAGGGCGACGCTGCCGCGTTCGGCGGCGGGCACCAGCGCGCCGGCCATCGGGTCGTCCCCGGCGGCCAGCCGGCGCAGCAGGTCCGCGGCTTCCGGCGGATCGGCGGCCAGGACCGCTGCTCGTTGCTCGTGCCGGCCGCGCCGCCGGGAGGCGGTATAGGCGAGGTCGTAGAACTCACCGGGATCGCACCGGTCGAGCCGGTCGGCCATGCGCCGGGCAGCCGTGATGGCCGCGCCACGGGTCCGGGCCGAGACGACGACCGGCAACCGCGTGCCCGCAGGGAGCTCCGGTGGCGTGGCCTCGGCGGGCTCCGGACCCGCTGTGAGGACGACATGCGCGTTGGCACCGCCGAAGCCGAAGGAATTCACGCCGACCACGGCCCGGCCGGAAGGCACGGGGGCGAGGGGACGGGTCTCGGTGACCGGGGCGAGGCGCAAGCCGGCGAAGTCGATCCCGGGGTTGAGCGGGTGCGCGTGGAGGCCGGCGGGCACCTGGCCGTGCCGGAGCACCAGCATGGCCTTGAGCAGGCCGGCCATGCCCGAGGCCGGCTCCAGGTGGCCGAGATGGCTCTTCACCGACCCCACCGGCAGCTCCCTGTCGGGCGATCGGCGCATCCCGAGCGCCCGGCCGACGGCCCGGCACTCCACCGGGTCACCCACGGGCGTGCCGGTGCCGTGCATCTCCACGTAGGCGACGTCGTCGGCGCTGACGCCCGAGGTCGCGTACACCTGGCGCAGCAGGGCTTCCTGGGCGTCCGCGCCGGGCTGGGCGAGCCCGGGGGTGCGGCCGTCGGTGTTGACCGCGCTGCCGAGGATGACGGCGTGCACCGTGTCGCCGTCCGCCGCGGCGCGGGCCAGCGGCTTGAGGACGACAAGGCCGCCGCCTTCCGCACGGACGTAGCCGTCCGCTTCGGCGGAGAAGGGGCGGCACCGCCCCGTGGGCGACAGCATCGACGCCTGTGCGAAACCGATGAACTCGAAGGGGCTGAGCAGCACATTGACCCCGGCCGCCAGCGCCATGCCGCAGTGGCCCGCGCGCAGGGTCTCGCACGCGTGGTGCAGCGCCACCAGCGACGAGGAGCAGGCGGTGTCCACGACCAGGCTGGGTCCTCGCAGGTCCAGGAAATGCGACACCCGGTTGGCGATGATCGAGGCGGCGCCGCCCGTCATGGTGTAGGCGTTGCTCGACCGCGGCGTCATGCCCTGCAGGTAGGCGAACGCCTGGCTGGAGGCCCCGACATACACCGCGGTGTCCGAGCCCGCGAGAGCATCGGCCGTGATACCGGCGTGGTCGAGGGCCTCGACGGCCATTTCCAGCAGCATGCGTTGCTGGGGGTCCATCCGGCCGGCCTCGCGCGGGGACACGTTGAAGTACGCGGCGTCGAAGGCCTGGATGTTTTCGAGGAAGCCGCCGGCCGTGACGTAGGTCTTGCCGGCGCGTCGCGGGCGCGGGTCGAGCCAGCGCTGGGCATCGAACCGGTCCGGAGGGAGCTCGCCGATCAGGTCGCGTCCGTCGACGAGTGCGGACCACAGGGCGTCGACGGTGCTGATGCCGCCGGGCAGCCGGCAGGCGATGCCCACCACCGCGATCGCATCGTTCCCCATGAACTCCCCCGATCGTTGCCAAGATCATGGCCGGAAGGCGATACGCCAATAGGGGGGAATTCTTTCCGCCGCCATCTCGATGAAGCACCTCATCGAGAATTCATATGAACCGATGAAATGACATACGCCCCTGCGGGAACGGCCGAATCTTCCGACTGATTCCGGGCAGACCCCCTCGGGGAGGGGATTACGATGGGAGAACACGCACAGGAGGGCAACGGCGCGTTCATCGCCGCCATTTCGGGGTGTGCGCCGGACATTCATCCCACAGCGTTCATCGCGCCGACCGCGGTCGTCCTCGGCCGGGTCGCTCTCGCGGCCCGGAGCAGCGTGTGGTTCCACGCCGTACTGCGCGCGGACGGCGATTCGATCACCGTGGGAGCCGCGTCGAACATCCAGGACGGTGCGGTTCTGCACACCGACCCCGGGTACCCCATCCGCCTCGGCGCCCGGGTCTCCGTCGGTCACCACGCGACCCTGCACGGCTGCGAGGTGGGAGACGACGTGCTGATCGGCATGGGCGCCACCGTGCTGAACGGCAGCCGCATCGGCTCACGCTGCGTCGTGGCGGCGGGCGCCGTGGTGCGGGAGAACCGCCGGATCCCGCCCGGTTCCCTGGTGGCGGGATCCGATACGCCCGTCGTCCGCCCGCTGGACGACCAGCACTTCGACCTCATCGAGGCAGCCGCTCAGTGGTACCTCGCCCTTCCCGGGCTTCACCGGTCCACCGGAGACCCGCCGTCCGGAGCGGATCCCCACCCATGACCGGGGGAGTCACCGACGACCGGGCCACCACCGTCCGACGACCTCGGTACGTCCTCGGCGTGCTCTCCAGTTCCGTGTTCATGGCCATGCTCGACAACCTCGCGGTGAACAACGCGCTGCCCCACATCGGAGCGGAACTGGGCGTAGGGGTCAGCGGACTCCAATGGGTGGTGGCGGGCTACACGCTCGTCCTCGCGGCCACCCTGCTGTCCGGATCGGCCATCGGCGGCCGGATCGGCCACCGGCGGGCGTTCCTCGTCGGGCTGGTCGTCTTCATCGTGGGCTCCGCCTTCGGCGCCGCGGCGGCCGACTGGCCCTCCCTCGTGGCCGGCCGCGCGGTGCAGGGCCTGGGGGCCGCCATGGTTCTGCCGGCGAGTACCGCCCTGCTCCGGCATGCCTTCGCCGAGGACCGGCGGCGCGCCCGGGCCTTGGGGATCAGAGGCGCGGCCGGAGGCCTCGGCGTGGCGCTGGGTCCTTCGGTGGGAGGACCACTGGTCGACTGGCTCGGCTGGCGCAGTGTGCTGTGGATCAACATCCCCATCGGCGCTGCCGCACTGGTCCTCGCGCTGTGGGTGCTGCCCCGTCCGGCCCCGGCCCCGGCCCGCTGGGACCCTGCCGGGCAGTCGCTCGCCGTCCTCGGCCTGGGGAGCCTGGTCTACGCCCTGGTCCAGGGCCCTGTCGACGGCTGGCGGGCCCCTCCCGTCATCGTCACTCTCATGATGGCGGCGCTGGCACTGCCCGTCTTCGTCCTCGTCGAGTCACGAGGCGCCGATCCCCTGCTGGATGTGCGGCTGCTGTACGACCGGCTGTGGGCGGGAGCGGCCCTGGCGTGCTTCACCGCCAGCGCGGGCCTGTTCGGCGGCCTGTTCTTTCTGACCCTGTATCTCCAGGGCATCCTCGGCTGGTCGGCCACGGGGGCGGGCCTGTTGTTCCTTTCCGCCTCGGCGTTCATCATTCTCACGGCCCCCGCCGCCGGGGTGCTGACCGTGCGGTACGGGGCGCGGACGCCCCTTGTCGCGGGGCTGGCGCTGTGTGCCCTGGCCCTGGCGGGCATCAGCCGGTACGGCCGGGACGCCGCGTACGCCGAGTTCTGGTGGCTGCTCCCGCTCCTCGGCGCCGGGACCGGGCTGGCCTTCGTCCCCGCCGTGGTCGCCGTCGTCCAGCGGTCGCCGGTCGATCGGACGGCCGTGGCATCGGCGGTCATGGACACTCTGAGGGAGCTCGGCGGGGTCGTGGGTGTGGCCGCACTGGGCGCGGTCCTCACCGCCCGGATGCGCCAGTCGCTGTTCGAACGGGCCGCAGAGGCCGGCCTGTCGGACCCCTCGGCTCATGAACTCGTCCGGTCGGTCGTCTCCCTGGGCTCCGCCGCGAACCTCGACTCGCCGGGCGCGGCCCCGGTAGCGGCGCGGGTGGCAGGCTGGGTGGAGGAGTCCTTCGTCGAGGGCCTGCGGCTGGCGTTGTGCTGCACCGCGGCGGCCCTCGGGTGCGCCGCTGTCGCGGTCACGATCCTTCTCCGGGAGCCGCGGCCCCCTCGCGGTGGCCGTGTGCGATGACGGTGGCCAGCATGGCCCTGCCGAGTGCGGTGTGCGGATTCCCCACATCACAGGGGAGGCCGAAGTGGCTTCGTGTCGCCCCAATGGCCGTGCGGAGTTACGATATTTCCGAGTGTATCGCGATCCCATGGGCGGTTTCCGGGGGAGAGTCATTCGTCCCGGCCGGCGCCAGGGGCGGCGGCTCCAGTCGTGCTCGTGCCAGAACTGGCCGCCCCCAGCCGTGCCCATAAGGCGAATCTCCAAGGCGAATCCAAGACGAATCTCCCCTCCACACCTGTTGAGGAGGGCATCATCATGGCCCAGGAATACGGCGACCAGCAACGGAACCAGCCCGGCCCCGAAGCCGGGAAGCCTCTGAGGATGGTTCCTGATGTGGGGGAGCACACCGACGATGCGGGCGTGCTGCGGAAATACGTCGATCCGGGAGCGACGCTGACGCGGGCGCCGACCGCCCGGAAAGCCATTGAGCAGTTCCTGAAGGCGCGCACGGGCGACCTGAAGTCCGGGACCATCGATCTGCGCGAGGTGGAAGCGAGTGAAGGCGCGGCAACGCTGAGGATTCGCTACCAGCAGTTCCACCACGACATCCCCGTGTCAGGTGCCACCGTGCAGGCCGTGGCCGACGTCAAGCAGGCCGGCGTCATTCAGGTCGATCACGGGGGAGAGCTCGATATGACGGATGCGCCCGATCCGGGCGCCGCCCAGGCCCTCGATGCTCTCAAAGAGGTTGCCCTCGCACCTTTCGACGGGGAATTCGAGGCCGCAGAGGTGATCAAGGACGAACTCGCCTACATCCGGGACACGTCCAGGCCCACCGTGCCGCACACTGACTATCCCAGCGCCTCGACCGCGCTGCTGCAGAAGGGCGAGAAGCCCGACGACGCGCTGCATCTCGTGCGGGATTTCCTCGTGGAGACCACCGGGCCCTTCGAGCACTTCCGCGTCGTCGTGGACGCCGTATCCGGCGAACTGCTGTGGATCGCGCTCGCGGGCAAGTACGTGACGGCGACCCTCAAGGTCTTCTCACCGGACCCGGTGACCGAGTCGGACGACAGCACGCTGCACGGAGCGTCCAGCGCGGCGACGCTCGACGCTTTCCGTCATGACGTCCAAGCCGAGATCGCTCCCGCCGACGGCGGCAAATTCCGACTCGACGGACAGTGGTTCCAGTGCAAGGACTGGGACACCCCCGTCTTCGCGCAACCGCAGGAGACAGCGCCCAGCTTCGTCTACCGGACGTTTCCGATCAATCGCGCCTTCCTGAGTGCCAACGCCTACTTCTGGCTCGACTCCGCCGCGCGCTATCTCCGCGGCCTGGGGAACACGACGCTGAACGCCAACATGGAGAAGGTCGAGGTCGACGCCCAGGCGTTCAACGGTCAAGACAACAGCCAGTGGTTCGGGACGACGACGCCCCCGCGGATCCGCTTCGGCGAAGGCGGCACACCCGATGCCGCCGACTTCGGTGTCATCGTCCATGAGTACACCCACGGTGTATTCCAATGGCTCGGTTCGGACCACGGCGGGTCGGGGTCGTACGAGCACAGCGTCTGCGACGCCCTGCCCGCCATCTACCGGGACAGGTTCAATCCCTCCGGGCACCGACGCGTCGAGACGTTCCCCTTCGACAACAACGCCACCAACCAGTGGAGCACGGTGCGCCGGCTGGACCGCGCCGAGCGGTTCGACGACGCGGAGTTCGACACTGCTTTCGATGACCCCGACCTCCGCAACTCGATGCTCGGCACAGCACTGTGGCGGTGCTACCTGGGCATGGGAGGCGACTCATCCGATCCCGCCGAACGGATCGAGGCGGCCGATGCCATGATCAAAACGATGATGGAGATGCTGCTCATCGTGCCGGACGCCCAAGACAACAGCGCGGCGCATGCCCGCAGCATGGCCCAGGGCTGCGTCGCGGCGGACACGACGCTCACCGGTGGCCTGTTCAGCAAGGTGATGGACGAGGCCTTCATCGGCCAGGGACTGTGGAAGCGGCGCCCCGTGGACGTCTATGTCGCGGACAACCCGGCCGACACCGGGGCCCTGCCGAGCCCCCGCCCGCAGCTGGCCTCTCCCGACATCTGGGTCCGCAACAACGACATCAGTACGGGCGACAATCCCGACCTCGGGCACCAGGCGCCCGTCAACGACCAGCCGAACCACGTGTACGTGCGCGTCCACAACCGGGGAACCCAGGCGGCCGCAAGTGGAGCATTCCAGCTCGAAGTTTTCCGGTGCGACCGGGGCTCCGGGATGATCTGGCCGACGCACTTCCAGTCGATCGGCACGCTGGTGATCGACCAGGCGATTCCGGCCAACGGTTCGGCGCGCGTCGGCCCCCTGACGTGGACGCCCCACCTCGCGGATCACGAATTCCTGGCGGCGGTCGTGCACGGCGCCCCGGATCCGGCCCTCACCGCCACTCTCAACGGACCGGTGCCCGCCGATCGGATCGTCCGGTTCGACAACAATGTGGGGATGCGCGATGTCGCCTCCTGACACCCCGTATGAGGGCCAGCCGTTCCCCGTCCCGGACAAGCGTCGACCGCCGAGCCCGCCCGTACGGATCGCGCCGGCCACACGCAAGTGGACCGGCACGCTGCCGGACAAGTTCATCGCGACACTTGTCGAATTGGTCTCGGCGGAGGCTCTCCGCGACACAGTGGAGGCACTCGCGGCCTTTCACACGCGACACACGTTCTCGCCGCACCTCGGGGAGGCCGCCGCACGGATATCGGACCGGTTCACGGCGGCGGGATACACAGACGTGGTCAGACGCCCCTGGTCCCATGCCGGTCACAGCGGGGACAACGTCGTCTGCACCAAGCCGGGGACGGGAAGCGGCAATCCCGTCGTCATCGTGTGCGCCCATTACGACTGCCGAATGGAAGATCTGGAGAACGCGACCGCACGCGCTCCAGGAGCCGACGACAACGGCAGTGGTGTGGCGGCGATCCTGGAAATCGCGCGCCTGCTCGCGCCGGTCGCTCTGACCGCCACGATTCGCTTCGTGGCCTTCTCCGGAGAGGAACAGGGACTGTGGGGGTCCACGGAGTACGCCGCGCAGCTCCACGCCACGGGCTCCGACGTCTACCGGGTCATCAACCTGGACATGGTCGGAAGGCCGCCGGAGGACGGTTCCGTGACGGTGGAGCGCGACGAGGGCAACGCCGTCCCGGGCAATGACGCCGCCTCGCAGGCGCTCGGTACGGTGATGGCGCAGGCCGCCGCGTCCTACACGGCGCTGCCGGTCAAACTCGGCCCCATCTACGCCAGCGACTACATGCCCTTCGAAGCGCACAGCGACGTCACGGTCGGCGCCTACGAAGGAGAGGGCAACCCGCACTACCACCGGACCTCCGACAAGCCCGCAACGCTCGACTACGGCTATCTCGCCGCCGTCACCAAGACGGTACTGGCGACCTTGCTCGCCGAAGCGCTGGACGTCGCAGACGAAGCGAGTTCGGCCGTGGACCTCTACATCCGGGACAGCCAGGCCGACACCGGATCCCAACCGAGCGGTGCCCCGAACGGGGCCTCTCCCGACCTCTGGGTCCGCAACAGCGACATCACGGTCGGCGACGACCCCGAACTCGGCCACCAGACACCCGTCAACGGCGTCCCCAACTTCCTGTACGTGCGCGTGCGCAACCGGGGCACGGCCGCTCTGGGAGGTGGCGTGGCTCAGGTCCGCACGTATCAGGGTGACCCGGGCGCCGGGGCGACGTGGCCGACACGCTTCCAGCCGATCGGCACGCTGGTGATCGACCAGGCGATTCCGGCCGGCGGCTCGGTGCGCGTCGGTCCCTTCGAATGGACACCTGGCAGCGTGGACGACCACGAACGCCTGCTGGCGATCGCGTCGGCCCCCTCCGACCACTCCGTTCCCGATGTCTACACAGGCGAGCTCGACACCGACCTACTGGTCCGGTTCGACAACAACGTGGGTCGGCGCGATGTGGCGCCGGAGGGGTAGGGGTAGACCTGGGCTCACCAGGCATCCTCCTGGGATCCGCACGCTGATCCAAAGAGCGGCCCTAATCTCCGGACGGACTTAGAAGTTCTTCCAACCGCCGCACCTCGACAGGGAGGAGCCGTTCCATTCGCAGACCCGGGCCCGTTTGATGTTGGAGCTGTACCGCGCCTCCACGATGTCGTGGCTTTGGGTCACGATTCGGGGGGAACCGCCGTCATACGTTCTGATGTCGAGTGCTGCTCCGATGCTGTCCCAGCTCTGGTCCCAGATCGTTGCGTAGTTTCCGTCGACGTAGCCCCAGTCACAGGAGTTGCCGTCGCAGCTCGACCAGCGGGTCGAGGCGCTGGCGGGGCCGGCGGTCAGGAGTATGGTCGCCGCGAGGGCAGGTATTACCGTCGCCGCTATGCGCTTGATCATGAAATCCTCCTCTGGTTGTTTTCAGGCGAGGACCGTAACTTTCATGTCCTGGTGAATGGACCACCTGAACCAGACAAATCTTGCACTGCGTACGAAGGTTTCCTTTGCGACATCACCATTCCCAACGCTGCGGGCGGGTCGGAGCAGGCAAGCGGGTGAGGCCCCCCGGGGGCTGGGGTGTGGTCGGGGCGCTCGATGTCCGGTAGCTCGTCTGGCTCCGTCCAGCGACTCAGTTGGCGGCGCCGCCCTTGGGGAAACGGGGGGAGCAGTCCCGACCGTAGGAGTGTGTGTTGCCGTCGGCGTCGTTGTCCTCAGGGTCCGGCAGGAGTTCCTCCGCGATCACCGCCCGCATGCTGCCGTCGGGGCCGGTGCACCGGGCTTCGCGGATCTCGGCGGCCTCCTGGGGGTCGGCGTGCGCGGCGACGGCACAGGCGGGTCCGGCGCCGGCGGTAACAGGGGGGCAATGCCACCAGCGGTAATGCCACGCACTCACCCACGCCGCGTGCGCCGCGGGTTGGACGTCAGCCTTCCCGGCCCCCGGCCGGGGAAGAGCGGGCGGCCGGTCAGAAGTGCGCGATCAGGAAATCCCGGAGCTCGGTGTGGGTCATCGGCCCCGCGCTGCGTGCCGCCACCTCACCTTCCTTGAGTAGGACGACGGACGGAGCCCCGGTGACGCCGTACCGCTTGGTCGCCACCGGACAGCGGGTGATGTCGATCTTGACGGCCGTCAGGAGGTTCGCGTACTCCTCGGCGATCCGACCCACGACGAGGTCCATTGCCCGGCATGCCTCGATCGCCTTCGGCCACGTCCCCGAGAAGTAGGCGAGAACCGGGCCTTCGCCCATCCTGAGGACAAAGTCGACCTCCGCGTCCTCCAGTGGTTGATGCACCCGTCTTGGCATCGGAGCTCCTGACCTCGTGATCGACGTATCGGGCACCATCATCGCCTGTGACACGCGGAGCCGACTTACAGGTCATCGCAGATGAGGGTGCAGGCGCGATGCCGGCGATGCTGGTGAAGGCCAGGAAGCGCTCGGCTTTGCGCTCGTAGCGACGGTGGAGACGGCGGCGGCCGGCGAGCCAGGACATCGTGCGTTCGATGGTCCAGCGGTGCCGGCCCAGTCGTTGTGAAGTCTCGATGACCTCACGAGCGCATGGGCCGACTGTCCGCAGAGCGGTGCGTGGCCGCGCCAGTGCGCTCCGCAAGGCACCGCGTCCGGGTCGAGGTGAACGTCAAGACGCACCTGCTGCGTCGTGGGCCGGCCGGCGCGTGGCGTGCCGACGTGTTGGGCGGGTGCCGCCGCGAGCAGCGCGGTGGTCCCCGTCCGTCCCGCCCGGCCGCGGTGCGGCGTGGGTGGTGCCGCCGCCGGTATGGCGGCGGCCGGAGCCGTCCCGGCGCGAGGCTCACCCGCCGATGCGCACCGCCTGCCCGGTGACGCGTACGCGCGCGTCGGCGGGGTCCACGGTCACCAGCAGATCGCTGGGGCGGCCCATGTCCTCGCCCTGGCGAATGCTGATCGCCGTTTCCTGGCGGATCTGTCCGGTCGCCCGCAGATAGCCGCCCAGTGCGGCGGCCGCCGCGCCCGTGGCCGGATCCTCCACCACGCCGCCCACCGGGAACGGGTCGCGCGCGTGGAAGAGAAGTTCGCTCTCCCGCCACACCAACTGCACGGTGGTCCAGCCGCGCGCTCGCATGACGTCGGCCAGGGCGTCGAAGTCGTAGGCCAGGTCGGCCAGTCGCGCGCGGGAACCGGCGGCCAGCACGAGGTGTTCGTTACCGCCGAAGGCCACGTGCGGCGGCAGCGCCGGGTCCAGGTCCTCGCGCGTCCAGCGCAAGGCGGCGAGCGCCGCGTCCAGTTCGGCGTCCTCGGTCGGCCGGGAGCGGGTGGGCGCACTGGTGAGGGTCGCCCGCACCGCGCCCCGCCCGTCGACGACCGTCTCCACCCGGATGTCACCGACGGGCGTGTCGAAGACCATCTCGCCGGGGCCGAGGCGCTCGGCGAGCGCCACCGCGGTCGCGACGGTGGCGTGACCGCAGAACGCCACCTCGGCCAGAGGGCTGAAGAAACGCAGCCGGAAACGGCGCGAGGACTCGTCGCCGGCGGTGATGAAGGCGGTCTCGGAGTACCCCACGCCCGCGGCTACGGCCAGCATCCCCGCCTCGTCGAGCCGGGCGGCGTCGAGGACGACGCCCGCGGGGTTCCCACCCGCCGGGTCGGAGGTGAAGGCGGCATAGCGCAGGATCTCGACGGAACGGTCGGCAACGGTCTCGGTCTCAGTCGTCATGAGGCTTACTCTCCCGCCGAAAAGGCATCATGACAAGCGATTGATCATGATGAAACCCATCGATGTATCCGATGGATGCCGCTAGGCTCGCCCGTATGGACACCCGACTGCTGCGCACCTTCACCACCGTGGCCGGCACCGGCAGCTTCACCACGGCGGCCGCCGAGCTGCACCTCGCCCAGTCGACGGTCACCGCGCAGGTCCAGACGCTGGAGAAGGAGCTGGGCACCCGGCTCTTCGACCGGCTGCCCCGGGGTGTGGCGATCACCGAGGTCGGCAGGCGGCTGCTCGCGGAGGCCGAAGGCGTACTGGACGCCGAGTCACGGCTGCGCGCGGCGGCCGCGGCCGACGGCCCTCCCGTCGGCCGGGTCGTCATCGGCGCGGGCGAGACGCTGTGTTCGGCGCGGCTGCCCGGCGTCATCGCCGCCCTGCGCGGGATCCACCCCGACCTCGAGGTCGACTTGTCGCCCGTAGGAACCGCCGAGGCGGCGGAGGGCCTGCGCACCGGCCGCCTCGACATGGCACTGATGCTGGAGGAGGACGTCTTCTTCCCCGACATCGACACCGAACACCTCGCGCACGAGCCGCTGGTGCTCCTGTGCGCCCCCGGACATCCCCTCGCCCACCGGACGGATCCGGTCACCTGGGAGGAACTCGCACAGGAAGCGTTCTTCCTCCACGAGCAGGGCTGCTCCTACAGCGACCGGCTCGCCCGCCGTCTCCTGTCGACCCCGGGCGTACGACCCCGCCTGACCCGCTTCGGCAGCATCGAAGCCGCCCGCTCCTGCGTGGCAGCCGGCCTCGGCCTCACCCTCCTGCCGCGCTCCACCGTCGAGCACGCCCTGCGGGAAGGCCGTCTGGCCGAGGTGACGGGACCGCCGATCCCGGACGTGCCCGTACAACTGGCGCGCCACCGCAGGCGCTGGACCTCTCCCGCGGCACGGGCGGTCGTGGCCGAGCTCGTACGGAGTTTCCGGGCCGGCGAGGAGAGCATTCCCGCGGGCCGGCCTTAGACGTCGTCTAGCCCGCACCACTGACAGT
Source organism: Streptomyces sp. NPDC023527 (assembly GCF_055560115.1). NCBI lineage: Bacteria > Bacillati > Actinomycetota > Actinomycetes > Kitasatosporales > Streptomycetaceae > Streptomyces > Streptomyces sp. NPDC023527. The sequence goes on along the minus strand of NZ_JBVHJJ010000012.1, from coordinate 21,636 downwards.
CGGGCATGGCGGCGCAGGGCAGGCCGATATCCGCCCCCGCCACGTGTCCGCACCTGTGGACGCCGCCCACGGGTGCGGATCAGCCGCGTACCTGGAACCGGGAGTCGCAGGGGGTGGGCCACGGGTGTGAGTAGTCGCGGTACAAAAAGTGCCGCCGAGGTTGATCATGGTCCGGCTGGCGTCGAGGTGAGCGGGGCATCCGGCCGCCGGATGCGGACTCGGCGGGAGCAGGTCTCGTCGGCGTCCTGGAGGTCGGCGAAGCCGCCGCGGGCCGCCGCGACGGCTTCGGGGTACGCCTCCCTCTTCTCATGCTCGGCGAGCGTGCGGTAGATGCTCGCGACGCTGGGGGCCTGTCCCTTGCGTTTGCCCGCCGTTCGCGCGGCGACAGACCGCCCGGCCCGCTGGGGCCGTGCCCGGACGCGGGTGCTGATCTTCTCGGAGAACACCTTGTCGCGCGGGATGCCGTGCTTGGCGAGCGCGTCGAGCTGCGACTGGAGCGCCGGTCGGACCGACAGGGGCGGGTCCACTATCTGGTGTGCGGCGGGGGCCCGGGGGGTCGTACCATGAGCGGGTTCCTGTGCCGAGGTGTCGGTGGCAGTGACCGGATTTCCTGTTCCATCTGTGTCGATCTTGAGGTGACGACCTATTAACCAGGCCATGTAGTCGTCCGCGTTCCCCACGTGCTGTTTTGTCGCACGTGTCCGGGGGCGGACGTCGCGCTGGCCTGAGTTGCGTCACCCTCCCCCGCAGTTTTCCGTCTTTCCCGGGTGCAGCTCTGCCGTCTGCCCCGGGTTTCGTGTTTTCCGGCCCCGGCGCGGCTGTCGGCAGGGCTCCCCGATTCCTTTGGATCAGGAGTTCCCGTCGTGTCTTCCTCCGCGCTCGGTAACGAGCCGCAGCACACCACCCAGCCCCCGGAGCACCCAGCACCTCACCACCCGAAAATGGCCTTGGCGGCCCGGATCGCCCTCTTGGTGCTGCTGGTCGCCGAGCTCATGGACATCCTCGACCAGTCGGTCGTCCTGACCGCCCTGCCCGCGATCCAGGAGTCGACCGGCGCCGGACCGGCCGCGGTGCAGTGGCTGACCACCGGCTATTCACTGCCCGTCGCCGTCGGACTGATCACCGGCGGGCGCCTCGGCGACCTCTACGGCCGGCGCAGGATCCTCCTCATCGGCACCGTCGTGTTCACCACGGCCTCGCTGCTGTGCGGCCTTGCTGCCGGGCCGGGCGTGCTGATCGGCGCCCGCGGGCTCCAGGGCGTGGGAGTGGCCCTGATGATCCCGCAGGTCCTGGCCACCCTCCATGTCACCTTCGAGGGGCAGAACCGCAGCAAAGCGTTCGGTCTGTACGGCGCCGTCCTCTCCCTCGCCAACGTCCTGGGCCCGGTGATGGGCGGTCTGCTCACCGAGGCCGACCTGTTCGGGCTGTCCTGGCGACCGATCTTCCTGGTCAACGTGCCCGTCGGCCTCACCGTGCTCCTCCTGGGCCGCAAGTTCATCCCCGAGTCGACCGTGAAGAGGGCCGACCGGCCCGACCTGACCGGCATGGCTTTGTCCGCACTGGCCATCGTCCTGATCGTCTTCCCCCTCACCGAGGGACACCTCCATCACTGGCCGCTGTGGTGCTACGCCCTGCTCGCCGCAGGTCTCCTCACGCTGGGCGTCTTCCTGCGCCACCAGCAGCGCAAGCAGGACAACGCCCCGCTCGTGCCCGTGTCCCTCTTGCAGGGGCGGCAGTTCTCCGGCGGCATGGCCGCGCAGCTGACGCACGGCCTGCTGTGCGGCCTGTTCTTCATGACCTGGACCCTCTACCTCCAGCGCGGCCTGGGCATGAGCCCCTTCCACGCGGCCCTGGCCTTCGTATTGCTCTCCCTCGGAGAGCTGGCCGGCGCGACGATTGCGGCGAAGAGCAGCGGGCGCTTCGCCCGTCGGTTGCCCCAGGCCGGAGCCCTCATCACGCTCGCTGCGATGGCCGCCTACGGACTCCAGGCCCACCGAGGTCAGGCGGACCTGACCCTGCTGGCGATGACCGCTCCGGTGGTACTGATCGGATTCGGCCTCGGCATGGTCGGCGGCCCGCTCGCCGACATGTCGCTCGCCAAGGTCCCACACCAGGACGCCGGGTCCGCATCGGGCCTGTTCAACACCGCCATGCACCTGGGCATCGCCCTCGGCACCGCGCTGACCGCCCTGGTGTTCTTCGCCACCACCGACGGCTCACCCGACGCCGGACTCAATCGCGACGCGTTCATCACCGTGCTGTGGTGGGTCGGTAGCCTCCTCGCCCTGATGTGGGTCCTGATGTTCTGCCTCCCCAAGCAGGCCAACAGCCGGGCCGACTGAGCCACTCCCGGGCTCCGGCCACGACGTCGGCCGGGGCCTGGGCCCTCAGCCTTCCTCGACCTCGCCGTCCTCGGCGGCATCGGGGTCCCGGAAAGGGCGCAGGCCCCGGCCCGGTCCGCTGGCGGTGATGTTGAACAGGTAGCGGCCGAGAGAGTTGATGTGCCGGTCCCTGAGCGGGGAGAGGCGGGCGACGTCCTCGTCCTTGATGTCGTGGCCCTCCGCGGGAAGGGCGGCGATGGCCGCGTCCAGGTAGCGGGTGTTCCACAGCACGACCGCGTTGAGGACCAGGCCCAGGGCGGCGAGCTGGTCCTCCTGGCCCTCGCGGTACGCCTGGCGGATCTGGCCCCGGCCGCCGTGGCAGAGCGCGCGGGCGAGCCGGTGGCGGGATTCCTGGACGGTGAGCTGCCGGTTCATCAGGCGCCGGTAGGTGTCATCGACCGGGTCGACCAGGGCGAGCAGGTGCATGGTCTCATCGATGCCCGTACTCGGCGAACGCCGCCCCAGCGGGGTCGGGTGCCCTTCGCGACCGAACATCCGCAACAGGTCGTAGGCCCTCACTCCGACACCCCCGGCAGCAGCACCCGGTTCTTCCGCAGCCACGTCACCGCGTGGTTGAACAGCGCCACCGGCCCCTCCGCTGCGTCAACGCCCGCCCGTACAGGAACCCGCGGAACTCCCGCCCTCACCGGCGGTCGGTGAAGTCGCGGTACCGGCACCGCTCCTGGATCTCCTCCGCGTGCTCGTACGGCGTCCTGCGCCGCTCGGGATACCGCTTCACGCACGACGCGTCCTCGATGCCGAGCTGCCCGGTCAGGTACTCCACGCCCCCAACGGCCACCGCCAGCGGATCGTCGCCCAGGAACCGGCCGATGTAGCGAACGGTGCAGATCCGCACCGCCATGCCCAGCCGGTGCGCGTCCGTACGCCGCAGCGCGATCAGGTCACGGTCGTCGTCATCGAGGAAGGCACGGACGGCCTTTTCCTGCAGCTCCGCCAGGAGCCCCGCGTCGGCTCGCCCGGCTCCCTGTTCAGGTCGTCACGAGCGAGAACTGTTTCATGGAGCAGGTGCCAGTCCGCGGAGCCGAGGAGGCCGACCACGACGTGCCGGAGGTCCGATGGCTCGGCCATGACCTCGGCCAGGCCCTGGAACTCCACGCTTTCCAGCCGGGCTGGACGTAAAGGGTGACCTCGGGTTCGCCGTCCACGGTCTGCGCGGTGCGATACGCCTCGACGCCCGAGGCGACATCAAGGCGGTCGACCTCGATGATGACCGGCTCGTCGGGCTGGGCTACGACGCGGACACGATGGGGATCAGGGTAGGGGCTCACGAAAGCGACCATAGGTGCGACTGGGGGTAGGTACGAGACGGTGCCGCCGATGGAGCCGCGAGCGGTTCCATCGGCGGCACCGCCGCCGTACCGAGCGGGACTTACGGCCTACAGGAGGGCGTACGAACTCGCCTGGTCGTTCATGGCATCGCCCACATAGGGCGTGGAGTCGCGGTACTCCTGGTGCGTGCCGGTCTGGTGGGGGTCGGCCCAGAGCTCGACCCAGCAGGCGACGGGGATGACCGAGCTGAACGTGTCCGCCCAATCGGTGAACTCACCCACGTAATCCCGGCCGTTGCCGCTCTGGCATGCGTTGCCGTTGAGAATGATCGACTTGCCGCCGAAGTTCCAGTCCTGGTAGAGGATGGCGAGCTCGGTGCTCGGCTTCCCGCTCGCGGCGGAGGACACCCGGAGTCTGTCGACCAGCCCCCGATCCCGTGCGGCGTCCTTGCCGGACAGAGGCGCATCGGTGATCCGTCCCTCCGTGGAGGCGGCGACGGCCTCACGGAACGTACCGAAGCACCGGGTGGTGTTCGTGTCGACGTTGACCAGGCAGGTCCCGGCGCCGGACACAGGCTCCGTCCGGGCCTGCGCGGTGGCGCTCCCGGCGGCCAGGACCAGCAGGCCGGCCCCGGCCGTGATGGCGATACGTGTCACACGTGAACTCATGGGGCAACTCCCGAATCTTGGAAGGTCTGCCAACACCGGGATCCGCTCCGCCGCGCCAGGTAGATCCGAGCACCGCCCCGTCCGGGGGGGGGGTCTGTCTTCCGGCCCGTCGGCGGCCCGGCGTGGCAGGGTGGGTGCCATGTGCGGCCGCTACGCCTCGACCCGCAGCCCCCAGGACCTGGCCGGGCTGTTCCAGGTCACGCGCTGGAATCCGGAGCATCTCCTGGAACCGAGCTGGAACATCGCTCCGACCGACGAGGTGTGGGCGGTGCTGGAACGCACCGACCGGGGGAGCGGTGCACTGGAGCGGCAGCTGCGTGCGTTGCGGTGGGGCCTGGTGCCGTCCTGGGCGAAGAGCCTGGACGCCGGCGCGAAGATGATCAATGCCAGGGTGGAGACGGTGCATGAGAAGCCGGCCTTTCGCCGCGCTTTCGCCACACGCCGCTGCCTGCTCCCCGCCGACGGGTTCTACGAGTGGGTCGCTGTCCCGGCGACCGCGACGGCGAAGGCCCGCAAGCAGCCGTATTTCATCAGCCCCGCGGACGGCCAGGTGATGGCGATGGCGGGGCTGTACGAGTTCTGGCGCGACCCCGCGGTGGCCCAGGACGACGATCCGGCGGCGTGGTGGACCACCTGCACCATCATCACCACCGAAGCCACCGACACCGCCGGCCGGATCCACCCCCGCATGCCGCTGGCCATCGCCCCGGCCGACTACGAGGCCTGGCTCGACCCCGCGCACCAGGACGCCGACGAGCTCCGCGCGCTGCTGGCCACGCCCGCCCAAGGCCACCTCGACGCCCGCGCGGTGACCACCGCGGTCAACAACGTCCGCAACAACGGCCCCCACCTCCTGGACAACGCCCCCGATCCGGACCCCCGCACCTGACCACACACCGGAACAAGCGCGGCAGCGCCGGCGCCGCCTCCGACCGAGTGCCACCCGCCCGGATCCTCAGCCGACGGCCGACCAACAAGACCCTGGCCTGGCGGGTGTGACCGTTCCCGGGGTGCTCACGCTGATCGTGGGCGATCCGGCGCATAGGTCCCGAGCTGTTGGAACGGCTCACCGCGCGGCGCGCGGAACGGGAGAACGCGAAGAACAGCCGGCCGAGGTAGGGACTCAGCGAGGTGCGGCCAGGAGGTTCTCCCTCAGTCAGATGTTCTTCGTCGAGTGACGTAACTTCAGGATTCCTGAAGCGTTCTCGCTGTCTCCGACCATCCTTCGATCGAGGCGAAGATGAGGGCTCGGGTTGGTCGCGGGGAGCCGGACGACCGGGAGCCGGCCAGGGAGCATACGAACACGTGAGCCTGGCCAATGATCGCTCGCCGGGTCAGGGGGTCTGGCCGGGAGCCTGCAGGGAGTCGAGCCAGTGCAGGAGGCGGGCGCCCTGGCGGGTCATGATGTCCGGGTCGCGCAGGGCGTTGGCCAGGAGCGACATGCCCTGGTAGCCGGAGATGAGGGTGACGGCGAGGTCGTCCGGGTCGGGCAGGCCCAGGGCGCGGAACTGGTGTCCGGCCCAGTCGAGCAGCCGCCGGATCACCGCACCGGCCTCCGCGTCCAGGGTCCCGTCCGCGCGCTTGTCGACCTCGACGGCCAGAGTGCCGGTGGGGCAGCCATAGCGGGCGGCGGTGTCGCGCTGGCCGACCCAGGCTTCGATCAGGGCCTTGAGGCGGTCGAGCGGGTCGGGCAACTGGTCCAGTCGGCCTGTGAGTTGGTCCAGGTGGGCGCTGTGCTCGGACAGTGCGGCCCGGACCAGTTCGTCCTTGGTCTTGAAGTAGTAGTAGACGTTCCCGACGGGGACATCGGCCACGCGCGCGATGTCGGCGAGGGTGGTCCGCTCGACGCCCTGCTCGTGCAGGACCTGGGCCGCCGCGGCCGTGAGCCGTCGGCGCTTGTCGGCCGCCCGCGCCGCCCGGGGCTTCACTGAGTCAGTCACCCAACCAACTATAGACAGCGCCCCTTGGGGTCATGCTAGATTCCTTCCAAGTCAGCCAACTAACTAACTTGGGGGATCGCAATGATCGTGGTGACTGGTGCGACCGGCAACATCGGGCGGACGCTGGTGCCGCTGCTGGCCGAGGCGGGCGAGGAGGTCCTGGCCGTCTCGCGGCAGCCGCAGCCCGCCGGGCTTCCGGCCGGTGTCCGGCACGCCCAAGCCGACGTCGGGGACGCCGCGAGCATGCGGCCGGTTCTCAAGGGCGCCGACGCCTTCTTCATCCTGCTGGGCGGCGAGCTCAATGGCCACGGCGAAAGCCCGCAGGCCCTTCTGGACGCGGCCGCGGCCGCCGGGGTCAAGCGGGTCGTCCTGCTCTCCTCCCAGCTCAACTCCACCCGGCCCAAGGCCCTTTCGCACGCCCGCCTGCGCGAGTTCGAGGCCGCCGTGCACGCGTCCGGAGTGGACTTCACCATCCTGCGCCCGGGTGGCTTCGCCTCCAACGGCTTCGCCTGGGCCGAGTCGGTCCGTACCAAGCGCACGGTCTTCGCCCCGTTCCCAGATGTGGCACTGCCCGTTATCGACCCGGCAGACATCGCCGAGGTCGCCGCTGCCGCGCTGCGCGAGGACGGCCACGCGGGCCGTACGTACGAGCTGACCGGCCCCGAGGCCATCAGCCCGAGGAGGCAGGTCGCGGTGATCTCCGAGGCCCTGGGCGAGGAGGTGGCCTTCGTGGAACTTTCCCGCGAGGAAGCCCACGCCCACATGGCGCAGTTCATGCCGCAGGAGGTCATCGGCGGCACCCTGGACGTCCTCGGTGTCCCGCTGCCGGCCGAGCAGGAGATCAGCCCCGACGTGGAGAACGTCCTCCGCCGTCCGGCCAGGCCCTTCGGCGCGTGGGTCGCGCGCAGCCTGCCGGCCTTCCGATAGAACCTGCCCCGGGCGCGTGGAAAACGGTGCGCGCCCGGGACAGCGCCTTTGGCGGCCGGGCTGAAGCAGGACCGGTCCCGTGAGTTGACCCCGAACCCACGGGTCTATCCCGCCACGGACTGCCGGTGCGGAACCACCACATCACGGCGTTGAACTGCCGCCGTAGGTCGGGGACCGGGCCCCGCTCGCCCAGCGGCGGGAGGTGCGGCTCGACCAGGGCCCACTCATCGTCCGTCAGATCGCCACGCGCCATGCCCCCGGCCTACCAGGCTGCGGGACAGGGCGCAGCCGAATCCACCAATCCCTGATCGCAACTACGAACACGCTCTAACGGCGTCCAATGGTCATGAGGGTGGTGCCGCCGGTGAGGCGCAGTGCGCGCTGGACCAGGTCGGGGCCGTAGATCCACTCAAGGGCGGTCCGCCCGAACGAGTCGACGGTGTGGGTGACAAGGGTGGTCTCGCCCGCCATGCACTCCAGTTGTGCCTGGGTCTTCATTTCTTGCCGGAGCTCGGGGGGCAGGTCCTCAAGGCCCGTGAGCTCCGGCAGGGTCTCGTCCTCATGGACGGCCGGGGCGGGGCCTTGGGGGGGCGAATGCTTCGTCGACCAGGCGCTGGACGGCGTGGGACTTCGGTCCCTGCCAGTTGCCCTCCCACTCCTGGTGACGGGCCTTTTCCGCGCGGCGGGAGTCCCGGTAGGCGCGCCCGGCTCTCCGGCGTCGGCCACAGGGTCACCGCCCCCGCCAGCCGCCGGGCGAGGAACCCGGACGGACGGTGCACCTGGTCCGGGGCGTCACCGCAGTCCAGGAGGGCGATCACATCGTCGGCACTCCACCCGGCATCGGCGACCTCCCGCAGGATCCAGGCGATCCGGGGCACCGAGGCGCGGCCCATCCATGGCAGCTGGCGGATCAGCTCTCCGGCCAGTTGGAAACGGCGCCCGACGTCGTTGAGCGACGATCTGCAGGGCCCACCAACACGCTGCGGGTGCCCGTCACCCCCCGACGGTACCGGGCAGACGAGCCCGGCCAGACCACCACCGGGACGATGAAGGCCTTGGCCGCTCCTGCGGCGGCCTCACCACAAAGATCCACGTGGTGGGTGAGGGCGGCCTGCGGCCCCTGGCCCTACTGATCACACCCGGACAATGGGGCGACGCGCCTCAGATGATTCCGGTCCTGGAGCGCATCCGCGTCCCGCGGCCGATGGGCGGGCACCCGCGCACCCGCCCGGACCACCTGAGCGGCGATCGTGCCTGCAGCTCTCGGCGCAATCGCCGTTACCTGCGGCGCCGACAGATCAAGCACACCATCCCTGAGCCGAGGAATCAGCAGGCCAATAGCTTGCGCCGTGGAAGCCGAGGTGGCCGGCCCACCAGCTTCGAGAAGGCCCGCTACGTTCGCAGGAACGAAGTGGAGCGGTTGATCGGAAAGTTGAAGATGAATCGAGCGGTTGCCACGAGGTTCGACAAGCGGGTCTATGTCTTCTGCGGCACTGTGACCGTCGCGGCCATACGCCTGTGGCTTCGTGCATGACCCGTCAGACGGAACCTGGCTGGCCCCTGGTCTGCCTCCCCGGGTGCCCGGGGAGGCAGATCCGCCGCCTACGCGTCGATGATGACCTCGAACGCCTCGCCCTGCATGATGCGGTCGGACGTCACCGCCCTCCCGAACTCGGAACCCGCAGCGGAGTTGTCCTTTTCGTCGACATGGGCCCGGATGCAGGGCGCGTTGGGCGGGGTGCCCCGGTCGACAGTCACGTTCGCCACGTCCCACACCCCGCCGACCTCGCGCGGGGTGATGTCGATACACAGTTCACCCTCGTTGCCGCCCTGCACCGACTTGGCGAACGGGTACTCGTCACACGAGTCGTTGGGGATGCCCGTGGCGCCCCGGGGGAACTTGTACTTCCCACGGTCACAGGTCAGGGCACGCCTGCCCTCGGCCTCCGGGTCAAGCGGGTCAACATACCACCGGTTCAGCAGGTGCCCGGGGGTGCCGAACTTGCCCGTGAGGTTCTTCTGCGCCCACTCGTAGGCGACGGCCGCCCCCTTGTAGAGCGACCGGTGGAGTGTCACGTTGGCCGTGTGCCCGTCGACAATGCATCCGGGCGGCGATCCGTCCTTCGGTGAGACCTTGTCGTCACAGCGCACCTTGGGGCCGGGCCAGTCCAGGAACCTGTTCACGGGCCTCCCGCCGCCCTTGACGGTGATAATGGTCCCGTTCACGTGGTAGGAGGGCTGGACGATCGTGTCAAAGCCCTTGCCGACCGACGAGCTGTAGGAGAGGGTTCCGTCCTCCCTGCCCTGGCCGTTCTTCAGGAGCACGGGCGCGCCGCCCCAGGCCGGTGCCCCCGCCGTGCACTGGCCGCTGCACGTGGCGCTCAGAGCCATCGTCACAGCGGCGATATTGGGCGTCATGTCGGTGACTTGGATCACGATGTCCTCCTTCCACTGTGCATTGGGCAGGGAGTTCATGGCCGCTGCGGCGAAGACCAGGACATGGGCCTGGCCGTTCACCTTGTTGTCCTCGCCAAGGGTCACGTACTCGGCCAGGTACCGCATGCAATACGCCTTGCGGTTCGAGGGGATGGGCTCGATGGGCTTATTCGGGTCGGGGTCTTTTTCGAGGCAGAGGTCCGCCCCCGGGTTGGCACGGGCGACCCGGGGGGCTGCGGCGGGCACGGCGGCGAGGGCGGAGGCGGTGGCCGGTCCCGTCTTGATGCAGGTCCAGGTCATGCCCTCGCGCCGGAGGTCGGGCCCGGCTTCCGTACAGTCGCCGTGGCCCTGGGGGACTGTACGGCTCGTGGGCGGTTGGGCGGCGGCCGGTTGGGCGCCCACGGTGCACAGGGCTGCGGTGAGGGCGAGCGAGGCTATCGCTGCCAGGCCGCGTCTGACGTGTTTCAAAAGGTGGTCCCTTCCTCGGGTGGCCCCGTTGCGGGCACACCGAAGGCATGGAACCGGTCAACTCCCTTCATGCCAACCGAGAACGCGACAGTTCGTGATCGTATTTGGCCAGTTGTGGTACAGACCTGCCGCCCCCGACGGCGCTAGTTTCACTCACACTCACCTCACAGATCACACACAGGGGGAAAGCAACGATGCGCCGCACAAGAACCCGCCTGGGCAGAGGGCTCGGAGCGCTCATAGCCACCGCGACGGCCGCCGTGGGCCTGGCCGCCACCCCGGCCGCCGCCACCCCGGCCGCCTCCGGGCAGACGGTCCAGCCCGGCCAGACCTGTGCCGCAGCCGATCTCGGCACACGCCACCCGGTCATCAAGACGACCGAAGTCACCCCGACGATCACCCACTTCAAGGGCTGGTACGTCACCCAGGGCTCCACCGGCAGCCATACCGTCACCACCAGCACCCAGACCACCATCTCGGTGTCTGTCGGCCTCAACGGCACCGTTCAGGGAAGCTTCGCCGTCGAGGCCCTCGGCAGCGTCGGCGCGAGCCTTGGCCTGAACGTGCAGGTCAACTACTCCTCCACCAGCAGCGAGTCGAACTCCGTCTCCTGGAACTTCTTCGAGCCCGGCTACTACGGCCTCTACAAGGGCACCAAGAAGGTCACCGGCACCTACGGCAGCCTCAACTGCAACCGCGTCCAACAGGGCGACGGCAGCTGGGCACTGAAGTGGACCGAGGGCCCCGACAGCGGCAGCTACACCACCTACACCGCCCTCGAAGAAGGCGCGGTGCGCTGCGAGGACAAGGTCCCCGCCAACAGCATCATGGCCAAGGCCCAGGGCCTGTTGGACTGCGGCTCCCCCGCCGCCACCGCGAAGCACCCGGCAGGTCCCGTCCCCTCGATCAAGGCCGACCAGGCCAAGCACGACGCCGACAACGCCGCAACAGCCGCCAAGGCCACCCAGAACATGAAGGCCACCCCGCGCGCCGCCCTGAACTGCCAACCCGGCGCCTACAAGATCGACGTCCCCGGCAAGCCTCTGAACTGGAGCGCACCGCTCTTCGCCAACGACGGCATCCGCCTGCGCGAATCCAACTTCACCAGCGCCCACCTGGACAACTGGCGACTGTGCAACGTGACCGAGCACAACGGCGTCATCGAGGCGTCCCTGTGGAACTGGGGAAACGGCGGATGCGCGACCATCCCCGCGAACATCGCCAACCAGGAGCAGGCATACCTGACAACGGCCACCTGCGGGGAAGACGACCTCCAGCGGTTCTACATCTACCGCGACGTACCCGGCAGCACGAAGATCGGACTGCAGAACAAGTACACCGGCTCCATGCTGGGCCACAACCGGTACGCGGACGGGGAACTCATCCGCCAGTACTCCAGCGGCAGGCAGGACGGCACGGGTACATACACCCTGACCGGAGTCTGACGACCCCCACCCCGTGAGCGCGGCCCCGCACGTGAACCCCCGGCCTCCCGGTTCCGTGCGGGGCCCTCCGCACCTCTACCCCGAGCCCAGCCTCAGGGACCGGTGCCCGCGGCCGAACGTCTCCTGCTGCATGCGGCGAACCCCTGCCAAGGTGATTCGCGCTTCACTCCGATGACAGCAGCGAGCTCAACTCATGGGAAGAGGTCAACTCATGGGCATACGAGTCCTGTTGACGGTGGCCAACGAGTCTCGCCTCGGTTCGTCACCGACCCATCAGACAGGCCCTAGGCAGGACCGGCCGCCTCAGTTTCCTTGGGCGAGCCGGCCACATGACCCAGGCAGGGGCATGAGCGTCCGGCACTCAAGCTGAACACATGGACTTGACAGGGAACGGGCCCGGGGCTCGAACGCTATGCGATACCTGCTGGGAAATCGTCGAGGCCGCCCGCAAGTCTCCGAGGTCTGCTTGAGGTGGTCGCTGAAGGCTGACGGCCCAGGTCAGACGGCGCTCTTGCCAGGCTTCTTGGTGAGGGCCTTGATCGGCTGGTCGCGGCTCATGGAGGAACGCCCCCTGGTGCCCGCCTTGGCCGCCCGCTGGTAGAGCTCGGCCTTGCTGAACCCGGCCAGGTCACCCCGGCTCTTCGCGGCGCTGGCCCGGCGGCCCCGGCTGGCGTTGCTAGGAGCGGGCCGGGTCTTGGCGGGCTTCTTGCCCGCGGCCGGCTTGCCGGTGGCCGCCTTCCGCGACGGCGCCCGCTTCCGCCGGGCCGGGCCGGCGCCACCGGTCCGCTGCTGGGCCTGATCGATGCTGCTCTGCAAAGCCGCCATCAGGTCGACCACGTTGGTCGCCTCCGGCGGCGCAGGGGAGGGCTCCATCTCTTGGCCTTCGGCCTTCGCCCGGACCAGCTCCTCCACCTGCTCGTGGTACGTATCGTGGTACTCCTCGGGTTTCCAGTCCGTGGCCAGTGCCTCGATCAGCTGCACCGCGCTCTCCAGCTCCTTGCTCCGCCCCACTGGGCTGCACGCCGTACCGCCACGCTCACATCGGAGCGCGGGCAGCGCACAAGTGGCGGGCAGCCGGATGACCGGCGGGACATGTACCGCGATGGGGTAGTGACATCCAGGCGAGGCCGGTCGTGGCGCCCCCTGAACCCACCCGGCGCCGGGGTCCGCTGGCGAAGGCGCCCAGTTCGTCACTGCCATGGGAGCCAGCTGGGGCAATTCGGGGCAAGCTCGAGTGGTCGGATAGTATCCACGCTGCGGCGTTCAGCAAACTCCGCCGGTTGGATCGCCGGGCGCACTGACCTCCTACCTTCTCGATCAGGTCCGCATGGGTGTGGTTGCCTGCGACGTGCCGCCATCGTTCGATGACGAACACCGTGCCCTGTATCTGCAGAGCAATTTCTTCACGACTGGTGTGGCGCAGCTCGCTGAGGGGGTGGCTCATCTTCTTCTGGCTCTTGCGCATCATCCCGAGGTCCAGCAGCGCATGGCAGCAGAGCCCGGCGACGCGGCCTTCTACGACCGTGCCATCAACGAGTCATTGCGTATGTACCCGCTGTTCGGTATCTCCCAGCGCATCACCACGGGCCCGATCGATGTGGGTGGTGAGACCCTTCCCACGGGATCTGTCCTGTTCGCGTGGGACCTGTCCGCGATACCGCCGGGCCGCCTCCAGAGCATGGTCCGCTTCGCGCGCGCCGCCCGCCCCAGGCGGTCGCCGACCTGGCCGGAGACCGACGCCTGGCCACCCTGGTCGCGTTCACCTCGGTGAGCCGCAGATCGCTGCGGACGAGGCGATCGAGGTCTTCGACCTGGTGATAGGGGGACGTCATCCGCAGCTCCGCCGCCAAGATGACCAGGAAGCGGCTGCGGCCCCTCAAGGTCCTGGACGCCGCCGCGATCCTGCTGCGCGAGGTGTGGTGAGCTGGGGGGCGATCGTGCTGGGCGTGGCGGCTTGGGTGGCGGATCGGCAGAGCTCAGCGGTCCGCCCGGCAGGCCACCCGTCTCCTGGCATGGAGCCGGCGATGTACTGCGGCATAGGTCATGATGCCGTGAAAGGGGTGCGTATTGCGTGCCGTTCCGTTCTTCTCTCTCACCCTCCGGCCTCGACGTACCGGAATTCCGGACCAAAGGTCATCTCGCTGCCACCCGGCAGCGGCATCTGCATCAACTGCCGAGCTGGTTCCTCCAGTTTGCGCATCTCCCCGACGGCTTTGCTCAGCAATTGTGCCGGTGTTGGCGTACTTGACGGATCAGCCTGCCAGGTTTGTTCGAGGAATCGAAGCATCGAGCTGTAGTGCTGATTGAAGGTGCCCAGGGCCCCGCGCACCTCACTGGAGACCGGAACCCCACCCTGCTCCCAGCCGCCGCTGGGGACCGTTCCCATGCGGGAGGTCCGTGGCATGGGAATCTCGTCGCCCTGGAAGTCGAACCGCTGCGGGTCGCTCGACACCAGGACCAGTTTTCGGCCGTGGAAAATCTCCCGGAAAGAGTAGAAGTGGGCCAGCTCCCCCGGCGGCCCAGGGAACGGGTTGTCCGGCGACGCGGCAGTTCCTTCACCCTGTTCCTTGATGATGGTGATGGCAGCCTCTACATCTTCCAGTGATGTGAGTGCGACGACATCGTTCCCCTTGCCGTGGGACGACATGTTCCTGATGACCTGCTTGGTTCCCTTGATGAGCTGCGGCTGGTTCCGGAACGCTTCAAGGATTTGCGTGTAGAAGGCCCCGATGGATGTGTGGACTTCCTCGGCCTCGACGACAGGGTGGTCGGGCCTCTCGATCTGGGAGTACATGTCGACCGCCTCCCTGGTCAGGCCGGTGAGGGAAACGGACAGCTCGGGCCGTACGCCGCCGGGCAGTGGTCCGGGATACTTCGGCACCAGTGCCGCGTCGGCGATCCGGGGGGCGCCGCCGATGGTGGTGAGCATGTTGCAGACCAGGCCCATGTGGGACATCTCGTCGAAGACGATTTCCTTGATTGTTTCGGAGACCTCGCCGTCACGGTCCGGATCCTCGATCGACCAGAGACCGCACAAGTAAGGGGGAAGCGTCGCCAGCTCCAGCAGGACCGCCTGCTGCAATGCGTTTTTGAGCCACAGCTCGTCGTGTTCCTCGGCGGGCATCCGCATCAGTTCGACGATCATATTGCTTCGATAGTTGAGAACCGTGGACACAGTGCTCTCCTTCTCGCTTGTGGGGATTCTGAATTTATTGTGAAACGCAGTGCGTGTGCGTCATTGGACGCGCGAGACCGCGCTGGCAGAGTTCATCCGTACGGTCGGAGTGGGTTGCGATACGCCGGAGCAGTGCTCGGGGAGGAATTCCTGCAGCCCGGTAGGGGTTCCCGTGTTGGTCACTACCACTTTCACCTGTTTGGCCGCGGCTCGTCGGAGTGCGAACCGGCACGGATGGACGTACGAGCGTCGTGGGCACCGCACATCTCGAAGAAGGCGGGCCTTCGCGGAGGTGACCGTAGAAGAGCAACGGTGCTTCTGGAGCCCGCCGCCTTCACTCGCGACGCCGTCGGGCCTCGTGCTCAGGTGGACGCAAGTCGGGAGTCGGGAGTAACCGAGGACGTGACGGCCAAGTCGCGCATCACCAAAGAATCCACCAGGCTGGACATCAGGTCCTGCACCGCCCCACGACAGCCTTCTGCTGCCTCCGACTGATCCAGGTCAGCCGGACCCATCCACGGTGAGGGCCTCTGTTCCGGCACCGGCCGCCCTGCAAGCCGGCCCGGAAACGTCATGTTCCAGGCTCGATGAAAGGGGCCGGCATGCCCGTCGATCTCAGCAATCCCCTGTCGTGGAAGAACGCCACCGGTGATGCCGACACGATGCTGCAGAATCTGCAGGCCAATATCCTGAAGGGTCACGTACGCGAGCACCTTCACATCCTGCTGCTGCAGTTCGGCCAGGGCGCGGAAGGCACTGCGGAGGCGCGGGCTTTCCTGACCGGGCTGGCCCAGCTGGTGAAGTCGGCCAAGACGCAACTTCAGGAAGTGAAGGCCTTCAAGGAGAACGGGCCGAACGACGTGTCGGACGTGCCCTATGTCGGTGTGGGGCTCACGTTCGCAGGCTATGGCCGGCTGGATCTGAAGGACCGGGCCCCCATCGATGACGCTTTCAGGAGGGGGATGCGGGACGCCGGGACCCGGGAAAAGCTCGGAGACCCGGAGGTCGCGCAGTGGGAATCCGGCTTTCAGGAGGAGATCCACGCCGTCGTCCTGGTCGGCGGCGCCGAAGCAGGCCCGGTGGACTCCAAGCTCCAAGAGATCGAGGGTCTGCTGACGGGCTCGATCCGTGTGCTCGGCAGGGAGACGGGCCGCGGCATGCACAATGCGAACGGTGACGGGATCGAGCACTTCGGCTATGTCGACGGCCGCAGCCAGCCGCTGTTCCTCACCGAGGATCTGGAGGAAGAGCGCCGCCGGACCGACGGAGTCTCCGTATGGGACCCGGCCCAGCCACTGGAACGCGTACTGGTCGCGGATCCCGCTGCTCCCGACCCTGCGACGGACTTCGGCAGCTACTTCGTGCTGCGCAAGCTGGAGCAGAACGTCCGGGCGTTCAGGCAGGCGGAGGAAGCCCTCGCCGATGTGTTGAAGCTCGAGAACAACGACCGCGAGCGGGCCGGTGCGATGCTCGTCGGCCGCTTCAAGGACGGGACTCCGCTCACGTTGCAGGCCACGCCCGGAGCACACAGCCCGGTGATGAACAACTTCAACTACGCCAGCGACGACGCCGCCGACAAGTGTCCGTACCAGGCACACATCCGCAAGACCAACCCGCGCGGGTCCGGCGGCTTCGGGCAGCCACCGGAGGCCGAACGCCGCCACCTGATGGCGCGGCGCGGGCAGACCTATGGCGAGCGGTCCGAGGGCGACCTTCCCGAGACCGGCGTCGGCCTGCTGTTCATGGCATTCAACTCGGATCTGAACAGGCAGTTCGAGTTCACGCAGAACACCTGGGCCAACAACCCCGGCTTCCCGGAGCCCGGTGAAGGTGAGGCGGCCCCCGGCCTCGACCAGGTCATCGGGCAAGGCGATCGCCCCCCGGCGACCTGGCCGCGGGTGTGGGGCGAGGTGGAGGGCCAGGAAGTCCCTGCCATGGCGCAGGCCGTGACCATGAAGGGCGGCGAGTACTTCTTCATGCCCTCGCTCTCCTTCCTGCGCAGTCTGTGACCGGCACGCACCGACCACCACGAGCTGGAGATCTCCTCGTAGCCTTCACGGACCCTGTCCAAGGACCCGGTACTGCTGCTGGTGACGATGTACTGCTGCATCGACACCAGTGATCTCTACCTGGAGAAGCCATCCGACGTGCAGCACTACGGCGTGATGTTTGGCCACCTCCAGGCCCTGGCCCTCAGTCCCGACAGCAGTCGCGGCTTCATCACCGACGTCACCAAGACGTACATCGACGCGGCGAGCTGCCTCTGAGTGCGGTTTGCGAAGTTCTGGGCGTCTGGCTGACGGTCTCGCCGTGGTGATGGGACGAGTGGTCGGGCAGGTACGGCGCGACGGCGGCCGCGATATCCGGCCAGCGGTCCAGCACGCTGCCGCCGGCGGCCGGGAGCTCCCAGGCCGGTCGGCCATCAAGCCTTGGAGCGCGGCAGCGAACCCGCCCGTCGCGCTGCACCACGCGGGTACGGCGGCGGCGCGGGGCGCAGGCCTCGCTGGCGCCGCGCTTCTTGGCGGCTTCGCGGGCCTGGTGCAGCGCGACCCGGGCCAGCTCGACGCCGGACAGCTCATGGCGCGGCGGCGGGTACCGGGTGAGGTGGGCGACGAGGTGAGGCGCGGCGGCGGTGGTGAAGGCGAACGGGCCGGTGCGGTTCCTCAGGCGCTCGACGGTCATGACGATCGGCTGGCGCCAGTCCTCCACGAGTCCGCCGGAGGCCTTGCTGATCCTGCTGTTCGGGTGGTGACCAGCGGCGGACGCAGCGTGACCTTGCCGAGCAGCGGGTGCGAGGCGTCCATGGCGAAGTCGAGGATCTCGTAGCGGGCGAAGTCGATGCCGCCGGGTGGGACGGCCAGCGTCCTGAAGCCGGTGAAGCGCAGGCCCGGGTGCGGTGACGGGGCGTCGCCCGCGAGCGTGGCGCCGGTGGCGTGCAGGCCGAGCCGGTAGACCTTCCCCACGGTCGGCAACTGTCCGGTGCGGTCCTTCGGGGCCGCGACGGCGGCGCCGGGCAGGACGAGCCCTGCGCCGGCGGCCGCCACACCACGGAGCAGGCGGCGTCGGCTCATGGGGGAAATGTGCTGATTCATGCAGGCGAGTGTGCCCGGGTCGCCGCCCGGGGCGGGGCCGATGGGCGACGGGCCCCGCCAACGGGTGACGCCGGGCGCCGCTACGCCGGTGAGGGGCCGGCGACGCGCCTGGCGTAGTCGGCGAGGGAGGGTTCGAGGGCACCGAAGACATGGGCGGCGTCATCGGTGACGGCGGCCGCGATCAAGGCGTTGTCGTGCCCCGCGAGCGTGAGTTCCTGGATCCGCCGGAACAGCAGCCGGTGCGCGGCCCCGAGCTGGGCCGCCGCGCATCGCGGGGCGATGTCGGCGGGGTCGGCGTCCGTCGCCGCCGCCAGCGCACGGGCGAGGGCGTCCTCGCGCAGGTCGTGGAGGTCGCGGAGGCGCGCCGTGAGGGTGGGGCTGTCCGCGATCATGCGGCTGAACTCCGGCCCCGCGAAGCCGGCCACCGGGTTGTGGTCGCGGGCGGCGGCCTCGAATTCCCGGCGCAGCGCGGCCAGCGCGGATTCGCCGGGCGCACGGGCGTCCAGGGCCCGCGCCAGGCTCGCCACGAACTCCTCGTGGTGGTCGAGGGCCAGGTCCTCCTTGCGCGGGAAGTAGTTGGTGACCGTCTTCTTCGCCACCCGGGCCGCCGTGGCGATCTCGGCGACGGTCGTCGCCTCGAAGCCCTGGGCCATGAAGAGCCTGGTCGCGTGAGCGGAGATCAGTTGCCGGGTCTCGTGCTTCTTGGACTCCCTGAGTCCCATGGGTGCGGTGGTCATGGAGGGAATCTTACCCTCGGGATAAATTTCCACTTGACCTTTCACTACCCCCGTACTACTTTTACGCCTGTTGCAAGATCACCCCGGTGGTCACCGCCCTTCCGAGGAGCCACTTGAACGTCACCGCCAGCACCCTGTCCCTGACCGTCGACGACGTCGCGGCCTCCCGCGACTTCTTCAGCGCGCACTTCGGCTACGCGCAGACCGCGGCGGCCGACGGGTTCGCCGCCCTGTCCCGCGAGGACGCCGCCGTCGACCTGGTCCTGCTCCAGCGCGGCACGCCGGTCCTGCCCGCGGACCAGCGCGACCGGCGCGCCTCGGGCCTGATCCTCGCCTTCACCGTCACCGGCATCGAGGACCAGGAGCGGCGGCTGCGCGTCGAGGGCGTCACCCTCACGATGCCGCTGCGCGACGAGCCCTGGGGCGAGCGGCTCCTCCAGGTCACCGACCCCAACGGCGTGGTCGTCCAGCTCGTGGAATGGGTCACCCCCGCCGCCTGACCCCGGCGGCCGCCCCGCCGTCCCACCGCTTCATCGCCCCGCCGCCTCACCGCTTCGCCGTGACCCCGCCGGACCACAGGAGAGAGCACCGCATGCGCAAGCTGACCTACTTCATCGCCTCCACGCTCGACGGTTTCATCGCCGGCCCCGACGGCGCCGACCCCACGGGCCCCGGCGGCTTCTGGACCCCCGCCGAGGACTACCTGCACCACCTCATCGGCGAGTACCCCGAGACCCTCCCCGGCCCGGCCCGCGCCGCGTTCGGCATCACCGCCGAAGGCACCCACTTCGACACGGTCGTCGAGGGCCGCAAGAGCTACGAGATCGGCCTCGCGGCCGGCGTGAGCGACGCGTACCCCCACCTCCGGCACCTGGTCTTCTCGCGCACCCTGACCGAGAGCCCGGACCCCGCCGTCGAACTGGTCGCCGCCGACCCGGTCGCGACGGTGCGCGAACTGAAGCGCGCCGGCTCCGGCGACGGCAAGGGGATCTGGCTCGTCGGCGGCGGCGAGCTGGCCGGAGTGCTCTACGGCGAGATCGACCGCTTGATCGTCAAGCTCAGCCCGCTGACCATCGGCACGGGCATACCGCTCTTCGGGCGCGGCACGGCCTTCTCGCCGGGTGCGTGGCAGCTCACCGACCACACGGTCCTGAAGTCGGGGGCGGCGTTCCTCACGTACGACCGGGCCTCGGGGGAGTAGGGCGGGGGTCGTTGACGAGCCAGCAAGTCAGCTAGCTGGCTAACCCGCAGGTGAGTGGGCGGGTGGTTGGGGCCGGTGGGTGCTGGGGGCCTTCGCCGGCCAATAACGGCAACACCTCGACGGTCCCTCGACCAGCGGCACGCCGTTCGGCTTCCCGTAGGTGCGCGCCGTTGTGCTCGCGGAGATCGGCACCCACGCCGTCCTTGACGCCGGCCTGGGCGGCTACCGGGACGGCGAGCGTCGCCTGGCCTACCGCTGGCCAGCTCGACGAGCGCCGGTGATCTCGTCATCGCCGACCGCGGCTTCCGGTCGGTCGAGTTCGCCCACGCCTTCACCACGTCCGGCGCCCACCTGCTGGTCAGGCTCCAGTCCAACCACCTCGGCACCACGCAGGCCGACCTCCCGGACGGCTCCCGCCTGACGCTGATGCGACCCGGCAAGGAGGTCCGCCTCCGGGCCGCCCGCGAGGGGCGGGTGCTGCCGAAGGAGATCACCTACCGCGTCATCACCTTCGCCAGGGGCGACATGCACCTGGGCACCTCCCTGCTGAACCACGAGCAGTACCCGGCGGATGAGCTGGTTGCCCTCTACCGGCAACGCTGGGAGATCGAGCCGACCTTCGACGAGATCAAGAACCACCTCGGGCCCGGCGGACCGCTCCGGTCGCGGACCCCGGAGGCCGTGCGACAGGAGCTGTGGGCCCTGCTCGCGGTCCACCAGGCCGTACGCCGGTTCGTGCACGCCGCCGCGGCGAGCGGACCGGTTTTGGACGCTGACCGGCTCTCCTACCTCCGCTGCGTCCGTATCGCCCGCCGCAGCGTACCGTTCCAAGCCTGTTCGCCCCGGTGATGTACGGATCGCGCTGGTCGGTTCCTGTGGGTCTCGGCTATTCCGCTGTGGTGGGTATGTGCTGGCGTTATTGATCGACTTGCTTCAGTTTATGAGGAGAAGTAGCACGTCTCGATGTAAGGCTGAGTGGGAACCTTCAGGTGGTGGGGGCTGTGGTGTTGCCGTATTCGTCTACTGCCCGCGCCACGATTGCCTGGAGGTGGGTGTGGTGGGTTCCGTGCCAGTAGACCTGTTTACACACGGTGCATTGTGCGAACACGTCATACGTCGTCCGTGTGCCGTGTTCCAGCCTCCCGGCGACCGCGTTTTTGTCGGTTTGGTGTAGGAGTCCGTTGCAGTGTGTGCAGCGTGTCCAGGGTGCGAGTGGGGGCGCGAACCTGCTCAGTGCGTCGTGGAGTTGTTGTTCGGGGTGGTGGCTGTAGATATAGGCGCCGGCCCATAGTTCTCGGCGGCGCAGTAGTCCTCGGTCGCGGGTGAGCAGGGTGCGGTGTTCGGTTGCTGATTGGGTGGCGAGGGCTTGGTCGCCGATGTCGGTGTTGTGGTAGGCGGTGTCTATGCCGAGGAGGCGCAGGCGTCGGGCGAGGGTTCCCAGGTGTATGTCGAGGAGGAACCGTAGCGGCGCCCCGGGTACGGCCTGTGGCCGTGTGACGGCGCGTACTTCGACCTGCTCGCCTTCGCGGGGTATGTGTGAGGGATCCGCTGTTCGGCCGTCGACGAGCAGGGCGCCGATCTCGGTGCGTGGTATTCCGAAGGATTCCAGGGTGTGACCGAGGGTGGAGCGCCCGTCGGTGGTGAGTGTGGTCTTCTCTCCGCGCTGGTGGGTGGGGGCGAGGGGGCGTAGCTCGGGGGCGAGGAGGAGGTCGATTGCGGGGCCGTTCACCTTTTCAGCATGCATCGCCTGCTCATTGTCGGGCCACCCTTCTTTTTTCTCTTTGTCGTGGTGGGTGTTGGCCGTGTGCTTGTTGGTGTGGAGGGGTGGGTGTGGCCCCCCTTGTCTGGGTGGCGGCTGTGTCTGCCCGCCGCCGGG